>NZ_AFIE01000001.1 GCF_000214135.1 Acinetobacter sp. P8-3-8 | reverse complement strand
AATTATTACTTCTTTTATTTTTGCGTGGTATCCAAATTTCATAGCCTCAGTGACTAAAAAATTTCTTGTAAATTCTTTATCAGTATCGATTGATCTAAATGAAAAAGATAGAAGACTTTTAGGATTTTTAATAAACCAATCTATGCTTAATCCATGTGATCTATGTTTTATTTTTTCAAGATGATAAGAGTCAGAGCTTATCCTAATATTACATCTGCTTTTAGATTTCAATAAGATATTATTAGTATCAATAAAAAATTTATACATCAACTCTTTTGGTAAAAAACCGCTACTAATAAATTCAAACTCATTTTTTTTATGAGAAAAATCCAATATACTATGGAATGTTTCTATATTGTTTAGAGGTTCACCTTCCCCACTTATGGATATTTTTTTCACAGCATTATCATTTATTAATCCTTTTAAATTTTTTTTGATTTTTCTGTTAAAGTTAAATTTATTCCACCTTTATGTTTGTCAGAATACATGCAAAAAGAACAACCAATACCACATATTTGTGTAATATCTATATATAATAAGTGATCAGTCAATTTCATTTGTTATTTCTCAATTTAAATAAAAAATCATATAAACCTTTATATATTTAATCTTAATTTTATTAATTAGCTAATTAAAACTCAAAAATAACCAGATCTAGTTTTCATTGAATTAAAATTATACATCATTTTTTAAATAATTTATAAAATATTGATTTTATAATGCTATTTTTTGATCAAAAGATCAAAAAGCGACCCCGAGAATTGTCAGAAGATTATGTTGCATAGCTAAATCAATAAGGTTTAGTACATTTCTTTAAAAGTTTTTTAGCGCTTCATCAATATAGGCTGAAGACGCCATCAAGTTACGGCACTTCCAAATCGATCAATTATACGCTGAAGGATTGGCCAGTTTTAATCAGTTAATTTGGAGCATGACAATAATCTACCAATTTGCCTGAGAAGTACTACTTCGCAAGAGATCAAAAATCAAATGCAGCCTTGGAACCTAATAGCTGGTGTATCCTGACTTAAATTTTTTGAATAGTCACCGATCTATTGAAATTCAAGAAATTAGTTTATCAACTATTTCTTTTCCCAATACACCACTTAGTCGCTCATCGATCAAATCATAAATACTACGTTGCAAATCAGAACTTAACTCTCCCTTCATAAAACCATTCAAATCAGGTTGTAATTTTGCATTTTCAAATATATCTAACATTGGTTTGAACTTTTCAGGTTGAATCCCAAGGTCAGTAGTAATGCTCCAAAATGTCTCAGGAATATCTATCTCATATTTTTCTTTAATAGTGGCAATAGTCATAGCACTACCAATACAGGCATACTTTAACTTGTCACTATCTGAAAGATTTTTCAAATTTATTCTGTCTTCATTACTCAGTGTTATCTTTTCTCGCAAATAGTCAATATATGCTTGGTTGTTATCAAACTGCTCCGAAGTAGTGCCCTCTTCTACTGCACGTTCAGTACGCATACCAAGTTCATACATATCCACTTCATTATGTTCAGTTGCAAACACTCCTAGCCCTTTACCCACTGTAAGTGCAGCATCACAAATCCTTGCAACCATTGGAAGCCCACCATTGATTGCATCAATCATAACGCGACCTGTAGATATAACAGTTCCACCAATTGCAGAACATGCTGTACCAACTGCACTTATTGCTCCAGATAACAAGGAGGCTCCTGCACTAATTAATCCACCTAACATTAATATTTTCTCCTTGTACTAGTATGAAAATTTTCTTTGCTAACTACTTTAGCATGATCCTTATCACATAAGAGTGGATAACAAGCTTGCAATTTGCTCCGCCACTGAACAATAGATTCACTTTGAGATGGTATATAAAGATGATGAAGTAGATGTTCAATCACCATTGATACAGAACCCAAACGATTCACAGCCATATTTAACATTAATATTAGATGTTGGTGATTTTTCTCATTTCTCTCCTCCATGTATTTTGTATAAGCACTCAATATTTTAATATCTGCACTAAACGATAATTGATCTTGCCATTGTTCAATACTTAGTGTTGATTGTTGAGCTGTTAGTGGTAGTACATGTCGATTGTTTAGTAATTGATAGAACCGCCAAGAACGGTAACGTAGTTTAGGCTCAATTACATCTAATGGAATATCTGCTTGTGTCGTTGAATTAGGCTCAATTTGAGTAAGCACAGCGCTTTTCCAACCTTGACTAAATATAACTGCCTGGCCTGTTTCTAATCTAGATAAATGCTGTTGTTGCAATGGTTCTAATGCCATAGTATTACCTATCGCAACTTTATCATCTTCAGCAAATAACTTATGAACAATCTTTGTATTGGTATTTTTTATTACTTCAGACGTAAGCTTATTAGGAATTTGATCCACAATGATTAGACCTTCACCATATTTACGTACTTCTGCGAGCATATCACTAAACATTTCAACAGCTTGTCTTCGATTACTACTCATTGAAGGATCTGCTTTCGTGAGAAGATGATGTGCTTCCTCTATAAGTGTTAAGTGTCGAAAATTTGGATTTTTACGATGTTCATTTTTTAATACCTGAATAACATTTGTCATAATAAAGGCTATTAGTAACGATTTTTCAGCCCCGTTGCGAATTTCTTCAAGCTCAATAACAACTGGTCGCTGTATCAATTCACTAAAGTCAATAGAACGTAATGTGTTAAATATCTGCCCCTTGGCACCGACTAATAATCCTTGTAAACGTGCCTTAATAGAACCAATGTAATCCTGACGTAACCGTTCATCAAACCCCTGTTCCTTAACTACTTGCTCTGAAGCTTCAAGCAAATCTCGTAATATTGGGAATGGATAGCAACCTGGGGCGAAAGGATCAGGATATAAAGGATGTTTAGAAGTATTAATATCCCATCCCATTTTTTCATAGCATCGATAAACAGCAGCTTCTAATACCTGAGGAATCGCGGCCTCCATATCAAATGAGGCCAAAAAACTTGCCTTAATAATATCAACTCGACTTGAGATAGTCTCTCCTGGCATCATTTCTAATGGATTCAATCTTAATGGTGCAATATCATCACGTCCTGGTGTAAATACAAGCAAATCATCATATTCTTCAATTAACATGCGATATTCAGTTTTAGCAGGTTCAATAACCAAAAATTTTGACATGCTTTCTCGTAAGAGATGATGACAAGTTGTTGTTTTTCCACTACCTGTCACACCTGCAACAAATACATGCTTGTTTAAATCATCTCTATTCAGAGCTACTTTTTTATCTTTTAATATACGACCATATTGTACAAGACTACCTAATGGTAAACTCTCTACAACACTTACTTTTGGTGGATTTAATCCGAATGTCACTTGCTCTTTAAGTTCTATCCCAACTACCTCTTCCTGAGGTAAGCCTGCAATTAAACTTAGTTCCTTTGGTGTAACATATGCACCCATCAGAACTTTTCCTTTTAGATTAATACGTGACTTTAAACTATCGAATATATTTAATATTTGATCATTACTATGTCGAGAAATAACTGGAATCTGTAAATTTTTAACACTTCTAACCCATTCTGGTACTGCTGAAATATCTAGCATTTGTAATGGATATTGATTCCCCATATTTCCACTAAAAATTGAGCGTGTAACATCACCTAATCTTAGTAAGCTATGATGAGAATTTGTCAATAAACTTATATTACATATAAAACTGCCACGACTACGACCATAATCTACTCTTGGTAGTAAGACCTCATCTAAGTAACTCAACCATTGTTGTGCTTGCCTATTGTGGCGTTCTTCAGATATATTTAGTGTTTCACCTTGATTCAGTGAAGCATTGTAGTTGCTTCCGCTACTTTTTGATTCATTTTCTCCTTTCGATTCACCTTCAGAGTTGGAATGTGAGCTACCTTCAGTTCCCGATTGTGAGCTATCTCTTCTATTTGCAGATTTTGTTGTGCTTTCATTCCCACCTTTTGTATAACTATTATTTGTAGAAAAACTTGTTCCCCGGCTTTCTCCTTTACTCTCACCCCAACTTACAGAACGACCATTCGTTTTCCCATGCTGAAGTGAAACTCGAGCAAGAGGAGCAAGCACTTCATAACCACGATATAACCATTGCTCTAACTCCATCAATTGTTCCATTGCAACACAAGAAGCTGTTATTGCAAGACAAAAATCACTCCCCGTCATCACATCCACTAACCGATCAATGCCCTGAAAAAAAGCATTTTCTCCTTGAGCTTGATCACCAACTGTTCCTTGTAAGACACCTACATGACGGTATCTCTGCAGTTTGTTAATTAGCTCTGTGCCATTATCTGTTAATTGCTGTATGTGACTTCCTTTAAAGTTTCCTTCAAAGTTAGGTTTTAAAATACTTTCTGAGATATCAGATATAGAAATAACAGGTTTAGAATACATATGGTTACGTGCAATTCCCAAATAAAGTGTTACACCATGTGTATCTCCTTTGAGTATATAAATTACACTAGCACCAGGATAACGAATACTACTATAAACATTTTCTAGTGCTTCTCGGCGAGGTGCATCAGAAATATGGCTTAAACTATTAATCTGAAAAAAATGGTAGTCAGCAGCCTGTAAAGCATCATTTGGGACTAACCGTTTGGCGATTTCAGCTAAACTCGTCGGGGCAGTTAGCGCTGTTAATAATTTATCAATGGGTTTTGTAATACTCATGTCATTCATGTAAAATTTATTCTTCCTAATAATTATCAGGCATTATTAACTAATTCAGTAATCATGATTTGATCTGCTCCATCATCCCCTGATAGATAAAGTTTTAATGCATATAGTAAGTCTGGTGTACGATGATAGCCCTCTGGTTTATTTACAACTAATTTAACTCTAGCTACTACTTTAGGTTGTTCAAGCTGATATGCGAGTGCCTCACCTTGTTTATCAGTCATTTTTTCAACTGTACTTAAGAGTTGTGTACTTAAATCGCTATTAAGCGCAAACAGCGAACGTATATTTGGATCTTGGCTTTCTCGCGTACGTAATAGTGCTAATAGCAATTCTAGTCGTAAAATAAATGAATTCCATTTAAAGAACTTATCTTCTTTTTTAAGCCATTTAATCTCTTCTAGTAAATGCTCATTTAATCGATAAGTCAGTGTAATTACTTGTTCTGCTGTTAAACGATGAATCACTGCTTTATCACGCCACATAGCTACGGATAAAATTTCAAGCGTAGTTGCACGTGTACCTCCTGTATCATCACTAGGTGCTAAGAGGTTTTCAAGTAATTGTTGTTGCCATAATTCACTTACATCACCTAAAGCATACTTAAATCGTGTATCTTCATTACGGAGTAAATTTTTATCCTGAGAAGCTTGTAATAAATCATTTACTGCAAGAGGCGGCATTAATTTATGGCAGTAACTCAAGAACATTTTAAGTTCGCTTTCAAGAGTTGTATTAATGCCCTGAGTTACTAATAAATCTTGAGCCTGTTTTATGGCCTGAGTCCCTAAACGGGCGAAATCAGTTGACAACTCTGCTGCATCATTAAAACAACGGGATTGGTCACTAAAAATGAGCATAGGAAAACGCCAACGTTTTGACAGGCCTTTTAGATCGTATTCTGAGATTTCTCCTTGCTCACCGATATTTTCTAACGAAGATCTCCCCTCTTTAGTAAATACATCAGCAGAAAAAATTTGTTTTTCTACATCTAAATCTTTAAATTTGCTTTTATGTACAAAAATGCTTTTATGCTGAGGATGCAATTCATAAAATCCAAAATCCTTAGCAGAAACCCATTTAATATCTTGGTAATTAAAATCAAACCTTTTTGAATTTCGTCCATGTAATTTAAGATGATATATATCATCAAGTTGATTTAAATTCCGTTCAATCCATTCAATAATATTAGTTTCCCTTTCTTTACCAGGGTAGGTAAATAGTTTTTCAAATGTAACTTTCTCAGGAAAAATAGGAATCGCAACTACTTTACTTTCATTATCATCAATCTTTTTACCCCATTGTGCATCCACATGATGAAAAGGTTTTTTTTCACCTATTGGAGAAAAACGTAATTTATAGGGTTGTTCATCGCCATAAGTATAAGTGAGTGTTAGTTTACAGTCGCAGGGCATTTTAAGTGGTTGTCTTAGCGATAACAGTAATGAAAATATCTGTTTATGACTATTTTTACCTTGATAAATAGTAAAACGTATCTCTTCCTTATCTGGTGGCAACGTAAAGGGAGTTTCTATTGGAATATTGATCGCAACACCACGCTCTGGTTTAACCGAAGTACGAGTATCAACAAAGTAAAAATTTTGCTCAATACCTTGCACGGGTAAACGGGCCATCAATGGAGGCAAATGATCTTTCCAAAAGATCTTATGTGGCGCTAAAAATTGCTTTTCTAATAAAATTTGTGACCCTAAAAGAGGATCACTAGCTAACCACTGTGTAGATTTGATTCCATTTTGTTGTTTGATTGCTGTAGAAACTGAAAGAAAGTATGTTTTTTCTTCTTTTTTCTGTAATACAGAGGTTTCTTTCAATAAAACATCAAAAATATCAATATTTTCTACTTTAATTCCAGCTGGTACACGATACCAGTTCTCACCATCATGTAGTACTAGCTGTGCCTTATTTAACACTATTTCGCTATAACTATAGAGTTGAATAAATTTCTTCGCTATATGATGAGGTAAGCCAGAATTAACTAAGGCTTGCTGTAATAACTGTTGTTCACCTTGTTGAGAAAGCTTAATAGATGGGTGCCTTTCAAGGTAAGTCTCTCCAATCTGTTCGCCGCAACGATAATATACAGGCGTAGCATAAATACCGACTTGGTCTGAACTTAATACCATAATCAAATCATTAGGTTTAAAAATTTTTTTATCCAATAAAGCATAGACTGCTGCAATACTTATTGGTAATGGATTTACATTACTAAAATTACGATTAATTTCTCGGCGTAAATCACTCGTTTCAAAGTCACTATGGTGATCTCTCACCAAGTAATGCATCCCTTTATTTACTCGAATTTGAGTCGTTAATAACGTTGCAAAACTATTCAACTGATAATTATAGAGATCACTATTATTAACCTGAGCTAATTCTTTCGTGCTAAATACACATTCATGATCTGATAATGATAGGCTTTGACTACAGTCTAAGCCTGATGCATCAAGAAAATTTGGTCCTATCCAACCTACTTTATCATTACTTTTAAATTTATAACTAGCACCATCAAACATTACTGAGACAAAGTCACTCGATATCTGAACTTGTGGATTTTTCTTCAGCTTAAGTCCTCTATCACCTTGTAGTAAATCGTTAACAAGTCTTTTAGCCACTCTAGAAAAATTTCTTGGCATCGCTCTTTGCCAAGAAGTATTTAAATCAGCACTATCAACATTAGAATTGACTTTTAAATCAATCAAACCATCTACACATCGGAACTCTATTCGCCAAGTCTGTGTTTGCTCTGCTCTCACTCGACGCTGTATTTGGATATCACCATCAATTGTGAGTGACAATAGCAATTCGGCATGAGGCATTATTTTTGCACAACTCTTTGCTACATTATTACCAAGATCGAGAACCAAAACCTCAACTAAATTTTCTTCTTCCGTATGTTTAACAGCTGGGCTTGCTGATAAATCATCAAGCTTAAAGTCCCAAGCCTGATCTAATACTAGACAATTTTCTATACTTGCGAGTTGCTTAAGTAATTCACTAAATAGATTAAAACCAGAAGCGATACCATTTTTTTGTTGGCATTCACAATCATCTTCTAGGCGATTTAACAATCGCCATGATCGCCAAACTTTTCTATATTGTTTATCTTGTAATAATACATTGTTAGGTGGCATATGCTGCCATGGTTTAATCGCAAGAAACTCCTCCTGTCGTAAAATTTTCTGTATTGAATCAATAAAAGTCTCTTGCTGCTCTGTTAATTTGAAATTCGCTGCTTGCCGATCTAAGAGTAAACCTAAAGCACGAATTAAGAATGTTTTTAACAAACGATTTTCAAGCGTATCAAAGCTCATCTTACGCGTAGCAGCTAAAATATGCGGATTAGCTGCTAATTTTTCACGCAGATTATTGCCAGGTTTACGACTTAACCACTGCAAAGAACGGCTATCGAGGCGTTGTGCTAAGTAAACTGGGGTCATCTCATGAACTCTATTAATAGTTTGTCGAGGCATAATCAGAATATTGTTAATAGCATCAACAGCATGATCAATTAGATAAGTAAAACGATCCTGTAATTCAGTATTTTCGAGTGCATGGCCATCGTGACTTAACCAATGACTCATTCGTTGTGGTAATGCTTCACCTGTGAGCGGATCAAAGGTAAGATTAACCAAGTAGAAATGCTGTCCCTGTAATAATTGCTGTGCAATAAATTCCTGTGCTGTATAGCGACCGTATAGTTGCCCAAAGTCGTTCAACTTTTCATTTGCAAAGTTGATCATTTAGACTCCTTGTACCGACTCTTGCTGAACATTAGTTTTTTGATCTGATGACACCGTAGGGGTTGCTAGCTTAAATAGTTCTTGATAGCGTTCATTGCTCTGTTCATTGTTCAAATAATCTGCACTTACCCAATTAAATTGCCCATGTCCTATACGCATCGCCTTATCAAAATCATCAAGAATATCTAACTTTTCTTTAACTAAAATTTCGCGAATTGGATCTAAGCAATGCTGTTTGGCATATCCACGTGTCTCTATCCCACGTAATTTAGGCATTACCTTCTGTACTAATTGATCCTCAAAGGCAAACTTTAGCGCCTCTTTATATTCATCAGGGTATTGCTGTGCATCCAATCCTATAACCAATGGATGATTCACCATATAATATTCAATTGATTGCCAAACACGATGTCCTAATGCTTTCCCATCAGCCCCCAAACAATTATTAATATTTTCAATTAATTGCTTATAAGGTTTTACAATCTCATCTGATAAGCTACTTTGTTTATTAATCCAACCCCACCAAATGCTCATTGGGAGTAAATTTGCTTGTTCAGGCAATGCTCTAAGTTTTTCACGACGATGCAATGAAGTTGGACGAGGGAAGTAGATTGAAGTACCTCGGTCAATCACCTTATCTGATAATGATTTAGTCGTTTCATCTTGGTTCATAGTACCTGCAAACAATAAGTTACGACCAAGAGATAATTTATAAGGATCTATATTAGAACCTAAATTAATATCGATGTAAGGTAGATCATTATTTTTCGCAGCACGGCGTTGCTCTAACTTACTCAGAAAGTCGGCAAAGTAAAGTTCAACATGAGCAAGGTTCATTTCATCAAGTAATACCAAACTTACAGTATCTTCAAGACCATTATAATTATCTTCTGAGTTTTCACTGTCTGTTATTAACTTCTCACGACTTTGTACAAGAAAATTCAGCATCGGTTGAGCTTCATAACTATTACTGATCGAGTTAAAATAGCCCAACATTGATTCTTGTGAATCCCAATTTGGTTGTACAGGCACATTAATAAAATTTATCCCTCCAAAACGGCTATATAACTTAGGTAACTCAGATTTACCTGTACCACTCACACCGGCTAAGACTGTTAAAGGTGACCATTCAGCAATTTTGAGTGCTGTATGGAAGGCACATAAAATACGGTTTGAAAAATGTAGCCCATAGTCATCAATCTTTGACCGAATAGTTTCAAGCCAGTCTAGTTCATTAATAGATTTTTCTTGACGACGTGGCACAAACTTTTCAATATGAGGACGCTTAATATTTCTAAGCCGTGCCTTAATATCTGCTGGATCTTTATAAGATGGACTAACTCGATCCAAGGTCTCTTTTAATTTATTATTATCTGCAATAACTGCCTCATATCTTACTTCAAGACTATTAAACTTAGTTTGCAAACGTTCTTGGTCATATTCTAACTGCTCTTGAGTATCCAAATTTCGTTGCAGTTCGCGTTTTTCGTCCTGTAGCTTCTGATTAGCTTGCTCTAGCTTTGCAACTTCAGCACGATGGTTATCGTAATATTGCTCTGGTTCCTGACTTAGGCGTTGGAGCTCTTCACGCAATACTTTTAACTCTTCATTCTTAGTCGTAAGATCGTGCAACACCTCCTCTGCTGAGCGGTCACCTAACAGTTTTTTAAGCTCATCATAGGCACTATACAATTCTTCTTGCTGTTTAATACGATCTAACAAACGCTGTTTATCTGATTCAAACTGTTTCTCATTTTGTTCAAACTCCTGTAAACGGGTCTGAATACGTTCTGCAATTTTTTGCTCAAGAGAATCTTGTAATGCATCGACTTTTACTCGATCAAGTTTTACATCATTTTGGTCAGTAATTAACTTAGCTTGCTTTTTATCAAACTCTTGTTTGCTTTTTTCAAGATCATCTCGACGCTGCTGAATCTCTGTTTCAAGCACCTTAAAACATTTTTCACGCTGCTCTTGAATCTCCTTATCTAATTCAGCTCTTGCTTCAGAGCGTTTCTGTTGTAATTCTCTCTGCAAATTAGCTCTTTGCTCTGCAAAATCACCATCAACGATTTCTTGCACTCGATCAAGTCGCTCACGTTCTGCTTCTAACCGCTGCTGTTGATTTGCTACATCTTGAAACTGTTGTTTCAACTGTAGTTTTGAATCTGCAAGTTGTTGATCACGCTCCGCAAAAATTTTGTCTCGAAGAGCCGGTAAACCTTGCTCTATTTCTAGCTGCCGAACCTCTTGCTGTTGATGGCGTGTTTCAAGTTCAAGACTACGAGCATGATTATCCTCTTCCTTTTTAATAGCAGCCTGTTCACGCAATTTCACAAATTGAAGTTGGCGTTCTACTTCTTTTTGCCCTTCTATTAATTCTAGCTTTTGCTTTGCCAGCTCTTCTTTTTGCCCTGATAACATCTGAGTATTTTCAACCTGATCTTTGTCATGCTGTTGCTGTTTTTTATCCACAATATTGCTCCATTAAAATCTTAATTAATTTAAATACTGCTTTTTCAATTTCTTTTAAAGTTTCATGCTGACCTAAAATTGGACCAGAATGCCCCCGTATCTTGATTAAATAATCTATAGCTGTGATTAACTTCTCAGCAAATGGAAATTCTTTTCTCTGCTGATCGGTAATCTGTGCCCAAAAAGCAATAAAATTTGCACCAAGAGTTGTATTACAACCATTAAGTGACTGCTGCACTTTATTTGAGTTAGTTTTGCTAATTTGTTTAGCACCTAAAGTTACTAACTGACTTTTTATAAATTCGATGTCGTTTGCTTCATTTACATCGAGGGACTGACACGCTTGATAGAAAGCATGCTGTAAGGCACCT
This sequence comes from Acinetobacter sp. P8-3-8, assembly GCF_000214135.1. Taxonomy (GTDB): domain Bacteria; phylum Pseudomonadota; class Gammaproteobacteria; order Pseudomonadales; family Moraxellaceae; genus Acinetobacter. The sequence continues at coordinate 252,612 of NZ_AFIE01000001.1, read as the reverse complement.
GCTAAAGCATTTGTTCTATCTCTAGCATCCTCTAAATTGGCAAATACTAAAGCATCAAATAACCCTTGATAAACACGCTCATTCATTACGCTACGCATTATTCCAAAATGCCGATTTAACTTATAGTTAGCTTCACTTCGGATATCCTCTTTAAGCCAATTAGGAGTAATTTGCTCTGATACTTGATTATCATTACTCTTCAACCAATCTGATACAATTTCACGTATTCGCTCTACAAGCTGATGAATAAATTCAATTTGCTCAAAACCAAGTTCATTACGCACAGTATTCGCATCCTGATGATCAATCGGATTTCGCCAACGGCGCAATTTAGCGATATCATTTAATAACTCTGGGTAGGCTTTAGCGAGCCCTCTCATGGGTTGCTGTTCATCATTCCTTGCTAAAAGCAAATGACAAAATAATAAGGCTGACATTTCAGGTTGCTCTGCCTTGAGATAAATAATACTACCCTTATTTGTCTTTAGTAATTTATTAACAAGCTTGCCATCTTTAAACTTAAAACCTATCTGTAATGCGATTTTCTCTGCTTCATTCGCATTGCGTTGTGGATCGCTCGAAAGTTCAGAAATACAGCGTTCAAGCTTAGAAAATGCATAACATTCCGCTAGCATTTTCTCAATCTCGTAATAGCTCTTACTCACAAAAGATAATAAATTATTTTCGTATTCAGACTGATCGATAGAATTTTTTACTTGGCTGTTCTTTAACTCCTCGTAAAGCTTAGCTAGTGATTTTGATTTTTGCATACCCTTAAGTGGATAGTTTTTTCGGCTTTTTTGATATAGGATTTCATATGCTGTTTTAATAGATAAATTACTATCATGATTTTTCATATTATTAAAACCTCTCGTAAATCTATCCTGAATACCTGAACGAAAACCATCACTTACATATAAGGAATATGTACCAGACACCATAAAAGCATAGCAATGTAGATAAACTAATTCACCATCCGAATTTACTGAAATAGTCCCCTTAGTTGTAACAAAACCATCGTTACGAGTTTTACCAAAAGACAATTCCATTTTCTTTTTTTGTTGACGAAAACGTTTAATAATATCAATTACATCACGCTCATTAGGCGCATTTTTAGAAACTGTTTCACTAAACAAGGGGATTGCTCTTATTGGTGTAGGATTACCTACAGTCCCTTGCCAAAACTCAACTAAGCCGTCATCATTTGCTTCAACATTAATTGATGTTATTTCACCACGAGTGATTATTGGCAACCAACAGTGATTAATCAAATCAAAATATATACTTGCACCAATAACCTGTGTTTGATTATTATTAATTTGATCAAGGATTTGTTCACCTACAGGTGTTAATCTCAATCTATCGGTGATTAAGTCTAATTGCTGTAATTTAAGGCTTAGAAACTCTACAAGGCTAGACTTGCCATCCTCATTCGTAAGCCCCATTTTTTGGCTTAATCTCTCTAGATCACTTTCTCCCTCAGCTAATAAACGTAATAATGTACTCTCAAATAGATTTAAGTCTTGATCTGCTTTCGCTTGTAATGAAATCGCAAAACGTAAACATGGCCATAAAATATCCTGCGTCGCTTTAGCATGATATTGAGCAATAGAGTGTGGCTGATGCAATACTTTAAATAATTTAGGGATATGTAGATTCATGTAAGCAATACTCCTTGCGCATGATTCTTACACAGCTCATAAAATGCTTTTAATTCAGGTACTGACTGTTCCGCTATGGGTGCTTGAATCAACTGACTATCACCGACAAGAACCAATGCCTTTTTCTGTCGTGTTACAGATACACATAATCTGTTTTTAGACATCAGGTGACCAAATACTTGTTGTTGTTGCTTTGCTGAAAAATTAAGATCTTTCAGAAATTGTGAGTTTTGTGATTGAGAACGAACCATTGATAAAAAGACTACATCGAATTCCATACCTTGAAAAGAATCTACAGTACCAATCCGTAGACGCTCTTCTATAGGTTTGCCTGCATGATCAAAAAGCATTTGATAGTGTTTAGTAACAACATAATTTCCGGCTTCATCTTGTTCAGTAATTTGGTATTTCGCAAGTGCTTTCATTACTTCATTTACTTGAGCTTTATAAAAAGAAATCACACCAAAACTAAGATTTTTACCTTGTTCACTATCAATCCATTGCTTTAATTTCTTAGCAATCATCTCTGCTTCAGCCTTTCTAAATCGGCTCTTACTGGCATTACGATCCTCATTCCCCAGCCGTGCTGGTGCATCTATCCATATAGCTGCTTTATTTTCTATCCCTTCAAGTTGATGAGAAAATTTACTGGCTGGTAGAGGTGATTCATACCCTTCCCCATACAGCTTATAAAATTGATCACTAGCAAATTGTCCTAATAAAGGATGACTACGATATTGTGCATCTAACGTGATCGTTCTAGGAATGCCATCTTGTTGCTCCAATTGCTTAGCACGATGAAATAAATATTGGAACATACTACTTGTTATATGCTGATTAAATTTTTCTTTTATATCCGCATGGATATCATCTGACTCCTGCTCCATCTGCTGCAATAAAGCTTCATCAACAATATGTGGTAGTTGACGATGATCACCAACTAAAATAATACGATCTTTTGCTTGCACCATAGGAATCATCAGATCTCGGGGGCTAGCACGAGCAGCTTCATCAATGATCACCGTGCTATACTGCAGATAACCTTTTCCATCGCCACTTTTTGATTTAAAACGACGAATGACTTCGCCCTCAGATTGCCCTGTTGTCGCCCCATAAACTAAATTGTATTCTGCTAATGCTTCTTGCACTAGATGCGGATTACCCTCTAAATCACTCAAATAATCTATTAAGGCTCTATTTTTAGATTCATTACGACTACGATCTTGCAGCAAATCAAGTGTACGTTGTATTGCTAACTTCACATCTTCTCTAGCTAAGTTGCGTTTGAGTTGAGGACGTGGTGTAAACTGCTTTAATAATTGTTGCTTTACTTCTTTTAATTGAGGTAAAAAATCTAGATTATTTTTTGGTTGCCAAATCATAGCTTGTTGTAATATATCTAAATACTTTTTCTCAATAGTGATCTCTTCCTCATCCAACCAAGCCATTAATGCTGCAACTCTCTGCACCCCATCATCCTTAAATGCTGGTTTTGATAGCCGTAATGCACGTAAAAATCTTATGCCATCGCTCTCACCTAAATGCTGACTATTCAGTTCAGTACCAAGAATCTTTAATAAACTTATCAACTCAGCACTATTTGGTATTCCAATTAATAATGCTTTTGCTTTGTTCACTAATCGTAAAGCTGCACTGTCACTTGGTGTTGTCGCATACGCTATAGCTTCATTTTCAAGCTGTAAATAAGCAATACTTTCTTTCAACTCAGGCACATGCTGATAGATGTTTCCAACAGTTTTCAATCGCCATTCATCTAATTTAATATCAGTAGCATTATTTTGTTCTTTCTCACCTGAACGCTGCCCAAATTTAATTGCAGGCAAGTCATTTACTGATAAACGATTTAATAGATTCTCAACCGCATCATGCTGATAACCTGAAACCAAAATATCACCCTGTATTGACTTACTCTTATCCAATTCCTGATTAAGACGTTCTATAATGGCGGTGATAACAGTCGTTTTACCCGTCCCTGGTGGCCCTTGAATAATCATGATATCAGGAGTATTCAAAGCAAGTTTAATCGCTTTTTCTTGAGTCTTAGTTGGTGGATTTTTAGGAAATATTTTAGTTTTAACAAAACTCGATAATGGTTTTATTTCAGGACGCTGAACACGTCCACTTGGTAATCTAGCATCTTCCTCGATAAGCAATCCTAAATGAGGCATCGCACTTTTACCCTCAATAATTGCATTACGAGCTGCCATCCGTCGCTCAATCTGCACTTGATCACCCATAATAGATTGTACAATAATCATTTTAGTCGACGGTATATCAACTCCTTCTACAATAAGTCGATTTTGCTCAACTTTAACAATTTTTAAAATTTGGCTTGGCTCATTAGCTACTGATGCCACATTATCTTGGTACTCAGCATCTGTACTCACTGAATTAGATTGTTGATCCCAATTTGAAAGATTGCTATCAAAGCCCTTTTTTTGTTTATAGTCCTCAAGTAATTGTGAACTAAATGTCTGCCAATCCATCTCAGGATCTTCGAGATAAGGAACCGAGGTTTCAGGGCTCATCATTAACAATGCATCTTGAGTTGTTAATAAAGTGCGTAGATCTCTATTCAAATAAATAGACATCTGTCTACCAAACTCACCATAGACTTCACACTGTTCAGGCATCACTTCTATGCAACCAATTTCTCTAGCACGCTTAAGTAACTGTTCACCCTCTGTACTTCCATATTTATCCCAAGTGGCTAAATATCCTTTTTGATTTGTAATAATTTTACGCATCTGCTGAGAAGCAAGAGAAGCCACCTGTTTTTGTTGTTCGCTAAAACTGAGCTGTAATCTCACCAAACGAAGTGCACGTGTTGAAGTTGAACAAGCACGACTCACGAGCTTGCGTACCCCTAAATAATCAAAATCTACTGCAGAATATTGTTGTACTGCCAATTGCAAATTATTGCCCAATAAAACTAGACCATTTTTAATTTTTTGCTGTGGTTCTTTATTAGTCAAATTATGATTATCTTCATTTTTTTCAATATACTTAAGTTGATCTAGTGCGCTTTCTCCCAACATCACAATTGCATACTGTTGCTCTAACTCATCAGATAGGCTAAAACTACAATATTGTTCAAGCGCTACTTGAATAGTCTCGAAACTCTCACCTAAACCTACAGATTTTGCTTGTTCTAATGTTCTCGGGTCTAATACAATATCAATTGGGCCTAGTTCAATTTCAGAACCATTAAAGGACACCATTGCCAACTCAAGCTGTACACTATCTTTAGGCCAATCCTTTTGTTGATGTACTCGACTGATCTCAATCAGATTAGCATTCGCTCGATCAAACCCAAGTACTATCTCATTAAATAAAATAGGCTCACGCAAAGTAATCGTAAATAATTTTCCATGAATAACTAGCTGTAACTGACCTGTTCGTGAACTCAAACGTAACTGGCCTAAATCTCCTTGTTTAAAAGAAATTCCTTTACTATCTAGCGGTTCTATCCAAAAAAGATGATTTATTTCAATATTGAGTTGTTTGAATTGCATTATTTTCCTTAACCTTAATCTCAATAATTACCGAGTAAGGAGCATGTAGATATAACTGTACACCTTCCTCTATCTGCTGCTCATTCAAAAACCATTGGTTCGTTAATTGCTGAACATGATTATTATCCAGAATATCTACTCGTACATCCTCTGCTGAAACATAGAGAAACCTATCCTGATCAAATTGATTCACCTCAATCATTGGCATATTGTGTTGATCTATATCAAAATCACCAGATATCCGCCGTGGTAGTTGGATATTTTGACCATCAATAAAAGGAGTAACCCAAGTCCAAATTGGATCACTTACCCCCTCTGATGTATAAAAATAACTAGTAGCGACCAAAAGTTTTGAATGATGTTCATTACAATATGGACAAGACTGTGTATCATTTGTAGATTGATAATAAAAACTCATACCACAATGGCATTGAATAGAACTATCTGCTGCTTTAGCCAATAGCCTCGGTAATGAGTGAAGACTCGGACGTTGCCATGGCTCTTTACGTCCTTTTCCGAACATTCTTTGAAAAAAATATAGTACATCGGGTGTTAAAACCAACTCAGCAGGTAATCCATTGACTCGTGAATTACTATTGTCTTCAGCATCAAATATAAACGGAAGCTCGCCTTGTGCTGCTTGAACTTCTAAATTAGGCTTACTACTTTCTGAATCGTCTGTTGCCCAGTCATCTTCATCACCTACGACATCACTAAAAAGTTGTCCTTCAAAAGCATTAGACATCGTGAGAATTTTAAATGCTAATAATGCTAATGAGTAAGTATCACTAACAACTCTACCACCATCAATACCTTTAACTATCTCCGGTGCACCATATTGTGGAGTGATTACACCAGACTTCGAACTTACCCCTTCAAAGCGCAAATTATCCGCATCTATCATCCACACTTCACTATGCTCTGGCTTAGTTGAGCAGTAAATATTATCTGGAGAAATATCCATAAATATCACTCCTACACTATGTAATCTTAATAACTCGATAGAAGTCTGGCTCAATAGTTCTAATCTTCTCTTAGTACCGCCAGTGTTAGCATACATAGCCAATGAGTAAGCAACTTCTAAAGGAACTTCCTCACTCAACCAACTAGGACGAGTGAAAGTTTTAGCAAGTTGCTTATTCAAAATTTGCGGCAACCATTTTCCTATCGGTTGCATATCTTGCATCATCTGCATCACATAACCAGCCTGCCCTTCAAGCAAATAAAGTGGTCTCGTAATATGCATTTTATTGGTTAATGGCAACAGATAGAGGTTTTCAAACCGCTTTTGAAAATGATTGATTTCTTCCTTATCCGTTATTTTTTTACCATTTTTCAGTGGCATTTTAACTAACAACTCGGAATCTGCTGTTCTATATACAACCCCTTGTCCACCTTTTCCTAACTCTTTTTTCAGCTCATGCCATTGAGATAATTGATCTTTCACCCGAGTAAGTTTTTGTTCTTTTTGCTGTTGCATATAAAGCTTCCCCTGTAGCTCTTAACTAGAGCACTCAAACATATATCCAACAATGATTAACGATATAAAGCAGCGATAGTCTTATCATCGCTATGACCTGTCACCGGCCAATCGCTTATCCAATGCTTTACATCTAAAGTAACTTCAATATCTGATAACAGACGATATTGGTTCAACAGTTCACGATAGAAATCAATACGATGCTCAGAAGCTAAATCATCAGCAATCCCATCTGTAACTAAAAAGCAAGCCTCTAACTCTACAGTTGGCTGTACACAAAATTTCCATTTTTCAACCTGATTTTTTTTACCTAATGAGTATGTTTGATTGGCAAATAAACTTTCATCTTTATCAGTTAAAAAATGGATCTGTTGCTCATTTTTAACCGACGTAATGATGCAGCAATCACCATCCCCAATGTGAGCAATAAAAGTACTATCTCCAAATACAATAGCGAAGAGTGCTGTACAGCTACATTGTTCAACTTCAGCCCCATTCAGCTCTTCTAACCAAAAACTATGAAACAACTCAATAACAGATAATGGTTCAATTACTAATGTACTCATATAGTGTCGAGCAACTCTCACTACTGCTCGACATACCGCTTGAGAACCAATATGAGATAAAGGCTTACTTCCTAAACCATCAGACACAGCAATCAAGACCAACTCATTATCAAGTTCTAAGTGACAAGCATCTTGATTAGGTAATCCAAGGCGTTGATGAAACGGCCCTATTTCGGTACCACTGAAACCTCGCCATACTAAACTATTACCAGTCATCATCATTCGATTCATTTTCAATAATATGAGTTAAATCAACTCTGCGCGATGGAATCATGGCTACAATTTCGGATCGCAAAATCATATGTAAAACTTGATCTAATTGTTCTGCACGATAGCAATTATTAGATAGCGTATTTAAGTGTGGCAGATCCGCATCACCACCTACACCTATCAGATATAAATGATCGAGTTGGCTTAATTGAAACCGCTGTTGTGCATTTAACTTAAAGTAACCATCTGTCAATAGCAAAAATTTGACGTCTGGGTTTCTTTCAATCCACTTACAAAGTGCATCAACATTCCCCTCCCCGCTAGTGCTAGGTAATTCAACATCACTTCCAACTGACCAATGAAGTTGTGTAATATTCTCTTGCCAGCTGAAATAACATATATTGGTGTCATGTTGCTCAGTAAATTGCCTGATATAGCGTACTAAGTTAACCAACAACATTGGCTTACCATACTCCACCATACTTCCAGAACAATCGATAATGCAGTGAAGCTTAGATAAACTCATCTGACTCTTCTTGCTGTTGATTTTGCTCTTGCTTAACCAATTGCTCTATTTCTTCTGGTTTAGGCACAACATTGGCATTTTGACTATTGGTACGAGTAGTAACTGACATGGTCACAAATTTAAAAAACTCTTGAATTTGTGAAGCATCTTGAGCTGTGAATACTTTATTCTCTGTACCCGAGATAAATTCGTTAAGTACGGTATTAGAAGCTGCACCACCAATTGCCATTGCCATACGGTCACACTTATTTGAGCGCCCATCATTAACTAAAGCACGTAAAGGTTGTTGCCAAGAATCAGTTGGTTCACCATCTGAAACTAGAACAATTGTTGGACGATATGCACGTGATGGCGTTGTTTCCTTGTCTTCAATCATTGCTTTTGCCATCGAAAAAGCTGTACCCATTGGGGTACTACCACTTACTGTAAGGTCTTGCCACTCGATATCTTTGGCTGAAGTATAAGGTGTGTGAAGGAGAACTTTTGCACCAAAAGTAATAATTGAAACTAAGATCTCTACCTCATTTTTTTCTGCACTGGCAAAGTCTGAAATCATTTCTTTTACAGCAATATTAAGTTTTTTAATACTCTCCCCCCCCATACTACTACTGACATCTAACAGTAGTACTACTGGCAAAGGTTTTGCTTTAGCAACTGTAAAATTAGCAGGGTTAAATCCAGCCATAATTTATCCTCTTATTATCTTAAATATATAATTAACAAATAATTAAGCACATGTATTAACACAGCTACGTCTGACCACCTGAACTCTTAGTAAACTATGCTTAAACAAACTGCTATCTTCACTTACAATTTCTGTGTAAATTTACAATATCATATTTAAATAAAAATTCTTCAATAGCAAGCTTGCCAACTATATAATTCACTGTAATATTTCACTCATAACGATAGATTCTTACTGTTGATTTTTAGGGGGGATTACCAAATTACCTCCCTCCTTTAACTACATAAAAAAGTCTTGAGAAGAAACCTTTGGATATTAATTTTTTAGTGGATTTCTGCTGTTCAGCAAGTTGTTTTTCCAATGCTTGATAATTTATTTCAGCGTGTGTTTTTTGTTGTTCTAATTCTAATTTAGTGTCTACTATACATTGACTTAACTCTATTATTTTTTGATTAAGCACTTCAAGCTGATCTTTTTCCTCTAATTTATCCAAGTCATTATTGTCGATTACTTCTTCTAGAGTTTTAATTTTTTCTATTAAATACCGATTTTCAATGAGCAATTGATCTCTTTCCCTTAATAAATCCATATCATTACTTTGTGACTTGCCTACATTTTCAGTTATTTCCCATTGCTGATACTTAAGATTTTTTGCCATTTTCTCATCATATTTTGGTAAATCACGCTCATAAATTTCATGTGTTCGAAAAGCATAAGCTACATAAAAAGCATTATTTTTGACAAAACCAGCTAAACGTTCAGCAGTAGCATTTTGCTTAATCACGATTAAATTAGTTTCATGCCATTTTTCACTATGTTGATTACGCCATAATGGATTCACACTATTTTTAATTAATCGCTTTAAAGCTAACGCTGGTTGTGTATTATCATATAGGAGTTCATCTATCACATTCTGGCTAACTATAGGATAGGAATTACGATTCTCTATCGATAAAAGTACTTCAGCAAGAGGAGAAATCGTTACCATATTATCGCCAATAGGCTCAATAAATGAAGTAAATAGCGGTTTTTCCTGCTCAGTATAATCAATAATACAAGCGTAATATTCTTGCTCAGCTATAGCCGTTTGCTCATCAATACGCTTCAATGCCGGCACAACACGATTGTAAATATCAATGTCAAAACTAAATGGCAGGGGGGGGAGATTAATCAATTGTTCCGCATGTTCAAATATATATACACTACGTTTTCCATATAACATCCCTAATACTGTTACAAATGGAATCACTCCTTTATAGCCACCTGTTGGATTTAAGATCAAATCATATTGGTAATTTAGGTTATCATCCGTTAAATAAGCCAATATTGTGGTGACTAACTCACGAAATCCTTGTTCTTTTAATGATTTTACATCATGTACTTGTAGCCCCTTAATACGCTTAATTTCAATATTTTGTTTCGCAAGACCAAAAATTTGTTCAATATTTTTTTTAATTCATTAGCGCAAGCTTTACTCGCCGCATTATCTGCTGCTAGCAAAACCACTTTACTCATTGTTGTCAAACCTAATCGTTCAAGAGAATTAATCTCGGCAGATATTTTATGTATGGTGTTTTTAAGTCCTGTAACACGCAGATTTATTTGTTGCTCAAATATTTTTGTATCCTCTTCCCATGCATGACCTGGATTAAAGTATTCAAGTTGCAACTCACAACCATTGGCAATAGAAGTACCTATAGTACAAATAACACATTTATCTTTTTGCATTAACTTACCTTTATCATATAATTTAAATAAAAATTAAACCTATTGGATTGTTTATTTCTTAATCTATCTAGCATTCAATGATTACAGTCTCAGACATAAAATAACAAACCTCATGTTGCTGTGTATTGTACTCATTACTCCCTATCTCAATAGCTTCAACCACAATCGCTTCAAGCCATTTTTTAAATTGTCCATTAATTTTAGAACGAATTTGCTGAAGCCAATCTTTTTCGAATGGCCTTATATCTGTTAATTTTGACAAAGTTTCGGCAGAACACTGCTCAACCATTTCCCTATCAACATTAAAAGAAGTAAATACTCGACTATCGTTAGAAACCATTGAATACATTTTCAAGTAAGAAGCGCTATATTTAGTATCAGCACAAAACTGCCGAGTAATATTAATTCTTCTTTCAGGTTGTTGAGATAACCAAAGATAAAATGCTAGTTCTTTCGGTGGAAGTTTAATCTCTATACCATTTACTAAAATACATTTTTTATTAAATATTATTTGGACCTTAATGCTTGTATTTTTATAAGTATTTAATAATGCAATAGTCTTACTAAAAGACTTTCTTTCCATCTGATTTATAAAGCTTGGATCAACCATATTTCGCATTCGCACAAATGGAATCTCTGCAAGAGTAACTTTTGCTTCTTTAGTATTTAAAACCTTATCTTTGTTAGCAATATAATTATCGTTTAAGGTTGGGAAAAAAAATTACTCCGAAAATTCAAAATCTTTACTAACAAAAACATGACTTAAAATATCTTGTTCTCTACCAAAGATTGACATGGCATAGCCCATATAAAATGCCATAGTCTTGCGACCACCTGCTATTGATGCGTGAATTCGACAGTTCTCATCTGCAGTGAACTTAGCAACAATACGAGTAATGGAGTCCGCAATACTTTGTTGATCCTCTTCTTCACGCCCATTAAAAATCTCCACACCATCCTCATGTTGCATCAGCAAAATATGACTTAATTCAAATTTGAAGTCTGGAAGGTTATGATGCGCTTTTAAATCCTCAATCTGCCCTCTTTCAAATAACCACTCAATTGCTTTTGCTTTTGCATTTACTGATGTGATTAAGTAAACTTCATCAGGAAAAGGCTTACCTTGCATGTGAATTGCATAAAGTGTTTCAGTTAATACCTGAGGGCTTATCCCCATGATCGAAAGCAGTATCGTTTTCACTCCTTACCCCTCAAATAACTTCCAAGCAAAGTACAATTCTGCTTATTTATCACTAAAAAAACAACAATCTAGCACTAAAATAACATTGGACTGAATAGCCACTGATTTAATAAACAGCTTTTAGTTAAATAAAATTCATCCTTAATCTGATGAAAATTTTTAACCTTTTTACCCAAGTAAATTTCAACAACTAAAGATTACTACTGTAATCTTTAGTTCATATATTGATTGAGAAAACCAACTCAATTCAAGTTGCTTTTTATGCCAGTCTACAATCCCATAAAGAAGAGAACTTACTAGCCTCTTCTGAGTTTGAAGCAATGTACTATGATAAGATTAAAATATTAGGTCAGGTGGCCTAACTTAAATAAAAAGTCTCCGACAATCCCGGTACGGTTCAGTTCCTTATTTGTAAGTTTTTGCCCAATTTCTAGCTTATTTATGGATAACATTGTTTTAGAGAATTCCTTTAAATCATAGCTGCTACAAGTTCTTGTCCAATCAAGACACCTTTTTCCAAATCAAAAGGAAGTACATATAAACAAAGCTCATCTGAATAGTTAAAATGTGGCAAATGAACTGTAAATTTTTGATGTTTTGGATAGATCAAAATCAACTGACCTTTTTGGCCTAAATACTTATTGCCATAGGCGTGCATTTGATACAAATCAGCCTGGCTGATTCCATATTTTTCAGTGGAATTAGCCTTCTCTTGATGAATAAATTTCCATTTGGTATCAAGAATAACCTGACAGTCCCCCCCTTTATAGACAGCTAAATCAGGTTCTAATGCAAACCAGTTTTGTAATGTTCTATTTTTAGGTGTGTGACTCACCAATGTTTGTCGACTCGGTTGAATCTGTAATCTATGGCAAGGTTTTAACTGAGTTTGTAGCTTTTTCGCCACATATTTTTCGAAGAGCTGTGGCATAGAAAATAGTAAAGACATGCCACGGCGTTCGCCATTTTGAAATGATGGATTGATATTCAGCAATAATAGCTCACACCATGGTTTTATATCTTCGTATTGACTAAATAACTTACCTTCACGCCATTGCCCTAAGCTTTCAACGGGATCATGACATGTTGGTATCTCATGCATTAATTCAGTAAAATCATGCCCGATTGCGATAGAATGATCATTCCTAGTCATTTCTAATGCATAAATTAACGCTGTTTTAATTAAGCGATTTTCAATACCATTAAACAGGAACTCATCATATTCAATTTCAAATAGATAATCCTTACCTACTCCATGGTTAATCTGTTGTTGAACTAATAGCCTTCCTTTCAGATAAGGCTGCACATCTTGTACTAACTCGTAATCACGTTTTAGCCCATGATGGATAAGTTGTTCGAGCTCTTCCAAAAAGCGTCGAATAATCCACTCATGTATTGGCAAATCAGTTTGCGTTAAATCAGCTTCACTCATCTCTTTAGGTCGTATGTCATAAACCTCAGAGAGCATGTTTTTTAATATATTTTTAGATTTTACAATTTGGCTATCACCTAATTCAATTTTAGGTAAAATCTGAATCTGCTCCTCATTGAAAGGGCTTTGTATATAGCCAACATAAGCACCTAACTTAAAACTGTTGCGCCGTACTTCTTCTAATACAAGAACCTGATCAGTTTCTTCAATACGAGTAGCTTGATACTTATCAATCATCCAATCCAAAGTCTTTTGACTAATATAAGCACGACGACTTGCTGTTGCTAAAGTATTCTCAGTCACTACAGTCTTTTGATAAGACTGTAGCTCTGCGTATTCTGTTACCGTAATCATCTTAGTGGTAGATCTGTTGGAAACGTTTTAAATCACTAAAGCAGCCTAGATTTAGTTCGACTGCAAACAATGGATTTCCTTTTGGTTGCTGCCCATAGCCAAAGATATTTTCATCAAAATTCAAGTCCTGAATTATCTTTCGCTCATCCATATCATCTGGATTATCATTCAATACCAAACCTATATGTTTTAAATTACTGAAGAAATATTCTTGCAATAGCGGAATGATCTTATTTTCAAAAATTCGTCGTAATGTTTCCAGATACTTAGTTTCGTCCATTACCGAACACAAAGGCATGAAATAGCTATGACCAATTTGATAATCTTTACCTTTTAAATATTGAATGCGTTGATTCATTTTTTTGAGCATTAGAGGAATATCCACATCATGCTGCGATGCTTCCATATCCTCTAGAATTTGGCTATCTGGACCAACTTCCTTAAACTCAAATCGACGACGCAAGGCTAAATCTAATTGTGTCAGTGACTTATCTGCCGTATTCATCGTACCGATCAAATATAAGTTAGAAGGTACAGTAAAAGGTTCCTTTGAGTATGGCAAAGTTAATTCACGTGCATCTGACTTACCCGCACGCTTATCATCCTCAATCAGGGTAATCAGTTCACCAAAGATTTTTGAGATGTTGCCTCGGTTTATTTCATCCATAATCAGTACGTGATTGACACTATTAGTGATGAGTGTCTTTGGGTTATGAATTTCTTCAATAATGATATCTTGGGCTTTCAACTCTTCAACAAGCTGTACCCAACTGATACGTGCTAACTCATGTACCGATTTGATTCCCAATTGAAAATTATTGTTTAAAGCTAATATATTGAAATTAATACCCGTTGCTAGCCATTTCACTTTTCTGACATGCGCAAAGTCGGAATCTAATTCATAGGCTTGTACATCAAAATAATAGTCTGAACTGATAACACCTATAGCTTGGATACTCTTCCTATCACGTAAACACAGTATGACGTCACCAATCTTCATTCCTTCACTAAAATCATTTAAAGATGTTTGATCATTAGGACCTAATGATTCGAAATACTTGATTTGATCTTCATTACGCTCAGTTAATAAATTGCCAGTCGCATTCCACCCTATACGTATTTCACTATTCTCAAAATATTTTTTTCTGCGTTCTACATCCCAAGTTTCACCTAATGAAATTTTCCAGATTTTAGGTGAACTATTGAGTCCTAAAACATCATTCTTATTAATCCCCGCTGCCTTTTGTGCTTTTATGGCTATTTTTTTTAAAATCCCATCTTCAACTTTATAGGCAATATTAGTTTGACCTTCAGGTACATATGCTTTTAAACCTTCAATAAAGTCTTCATAACTAAAACTTTGATGGAAAGTAGTAAAAGCAATTTGCTTTGTCTTGATTAGTTCATCATATTTTTCTTTAATGGCCTTATGATGTTCAATTGTGTCCGTTTCGGTTAGTGAGGCATACCAATCTGGGGCAGCAATTTGAACAGCAAGTTCTGTAGTTGCATACGTTTTACCTGTACCTGGTGGGCCATATAAAATCTGATTCAGTGGCATATTGGTTTCTATTTTATTTTTCGTGCTCAAATTATTGTCTTCTTGTTTATGCCCTTTATTTAATCTTGAACGATTGACATCAACGACAGCTTGATAATATAGGTCATAAAACTCTTGATCTTTGAATGTCTCTTTTATTCGCTTTAAAGTATCCAGATAATCATTCCATACTTGTAAAGCTTTATCTTCAGTTTCAACAACAGTATCTGTGTAACTAATTTTACTTTTATCTAGAAAAGCCTTTCCTGTCGCATTTAACGGAAAAAATAAATCTGGTCGACAACGATATAAGCCGGTTGAAAGTTTATTAATCCCAATGACATCTTGTGGCAATATTTCAATAATAATTTTTTCTATTTCTTTGATATCTTTAAGTTCCGCAAGTTTTCTAAACAATCCCCATAATCTAGATATGATTTCTTTTGGTCTTTCGTAAATATCACTACCATTTTGTTTAACTCTATAAGGGTAATACCATGCACTTTGTGCATCAGATTCGGCACAGCCAGTTAAATCAACACGAAAATCATCTCTATTTAGCAAACCACTATGCAATGTTGATCTTTTCTTCAATGTACCCACATTGATCAAACTAATTACAGTAAAGGGATCTATTTCTGTATGATGCTTTGGTTCCTCAATGATATTGCCATTTTCATCGAGTGTTTTATCTGACTTAAAACTTTGATCAACTTGTTTTTTTAGATCCTTTAAAATTTGAGCTAACTCATTCTGTCTCCCTTCAAATTTCAATATATGTGAAAACAGGGTATTTTTATAAAAATTTACCCATGCATTTTTATCAACAACTTCCACGGCTCTTTTCTCGACTAATTATTAAAAATTCTGTAAAATTAGTGACATAGAATCTAAACACCAATCATTGCTCACAGTTTAATACCATGTAGATCTCTGGTATCGTGTTACCTATTGCTCATGAGAGAAAACGAACTAAACTAAGTAGCTACTCTTCACCCCATAAGAAGAAATAACGACTTCCTTCTTAGCACGCGTTAAAGCAACAAATACAAGTGATCTCTCATGAGCATCTGCTTCAATCTGAGACACTTCATCTGCTTTATGCTCGACGGCATTCTTTAATGGTATAAGCCCCTCATTACAAGATGCTAAAACAATTAAATCAAATTCCAAGCCTTTAACACGATGGATCGTGGCAATTTTTACAACATCCTTTGGAGCATGTGTTTCAGAGGTTTCAATTCTATGGAATTTTCGCTTCTCAGCATTAAATTGTTGAGCAATTTTATCTATTTCCGCATTCGTTCTTGCAACAATACAAATACTCTCTAATGGATAAGATGACTGATCAATAAAAGCAAATACCTTTTGCATTTGTTCTTCAAAATTTTGACTATTATCAAAGATAAAAGGTGCTGGTCCATGCGTCAGAGACTTATACAAAGTATTATCATCCTCACCACCATCCAAATCATCTATTGGCATATCATTTAGAATTGCGCTTGCAAACTTTCTAATTTCATCCGTGGTTCGATAATTAATTTTGAGTTTAGCTGATCGCCCACGTACATTAATCCCAACTTGACTCAAAACTACTTTATTTTGATCATAAATACGTTGATGTGCATCACCAACAATAAAGAGATCATTTTCTTGCTCTGGCACAATCGCTCTTAACAACTTGAATGCTTGTGGTCCCATATCTTGGGCTTCATCCACAACAATACTTTGATAAGGAAAATCTATACCATTTACTTTGATAAAGTCTGCTGCATCTCGATAGGCATCTGATATTTCTTTGATTCCATGTTGATTCAGCAAACGTCTATATTCAGATAAAACATCCCAAACTTTAATTTTATCTGCTCGACTTAAACGTGTACCTCGTCCTACACGGCGTGCCTGCTTATATTCCTCAAGTGAGGTAATGCCCTGTGGTTGTATTACATGCAACCATTCTTCTTTGAAAAACTCTAAGCTTAATGTCAATTCTGGTGACATTTCTGCATAGGCCATTTTCCAATGCTCATCTAACTTTTCTCGACTGTAGACAATCTCAAAATCATATTTTTGTTTACGTAAGAAATACTGAACCCATCGATCTAAATTCACGACTTCAATTTTTTGCAGTAAAGCCTCTCCACATAAACTTCTAAGCTGATCTTCAATATCTTGTGCTAAGTTCTTGGTAAAAGTTGTAAATAGAATTTTATGATTGGGATCAGTTAAATTCTCCGCTAACCATTTTGCTCGGTGCATAGCCACTACCGTCTTACCCGTGCCAGCACCGCCTAAAACACGAATAGGTCCTTTTTTATGTCCTGTTGCTAGTTTACGTTGTGATGAGTGTAGGAAAACACGCCATTTTTCTAGCGATGCACTTAGCATCTCCTCCAATTCCGTCTCACCAGAAACCACAGAGAATTTGGCTAATGACTGATCCCTAGCCAGTGCAGCCTCAAAATCGGTCGTACTAAATTGACTATCTTCAGCAATTTCACGCTCAGCAAGAATGGACTCGTAGCTTTGCCCTGCTAGATACAAGAATAAGCCTTCATAGGCATCTTGTGGCAAATTGGTTTGTAACTGATCCAAATCTTCTTCCGTTTGCACTAATCGAACTTGAGGGATTAAATCTTCTGGCACCCCTAGTTTCATCAATTGCTTATCACGCAAAGAATTGAATAAACTTTCCGAAGTCTCCTGAGACTCTATTACCACTGCTTGGACTTCACTTTGATAAAGCTGAATAGCACCTGTTTCGGCATTAATATTACATTTATGCGTTTTCGCCCATGTGTAGGCATCATCATGGTGATCAACCCAAAGCAATAACAGAATATTGCCTTGTTCGGAGACAATGATGCGATAGGTCTGATCTACTCGTAATGATCTAAAGCTATCATCTTTGACAACTTGTAATTTTTCTAGATTAAAACCAGGCAAAGAGGGATTGACCATAAACTTCATAATCTGTTGGTTTACTTTTGCCTGAATATTGGATGGCAATTTATTCAGTGATGCAAAATATCCATCAGAAAAAGCCAGCTTTAAATTTGTTTTCATAGCTTATCCCCCAATTCAGTTACTAATATTTCCAAATTATTTTCAAATAGGTATACGTAATACCCTTGTTGTTCGAATACTTCTTTGTCATCGAATTGATATGGCAAAAGCACAATGATTTTTTGATCTTTCCATAACAATTCAGCTTCTGCCAAAATTTCACCTTTAGCACCTTCTAACTCAAAGCCAACTAAAGGCATAGAAATACATTGATCCTTTAATGCGTATAGCAACGGATGTATAACTTCTGATGCCTCTTCAAATACAAATGACCAGTCATCATGATCTGAAACAGACGGTGTATTCCAACTCAATCTTGAATAGACACCTTCATTGGTTTGTTTAATTTCTCCAGCATATAGATTTGGACAAAACTGAAACCAATTCATGAGTTGCCACAACTTCATCCACAGCAATTTAGTTTCTTCGAGATTTTTTTCACCTAATTGGACTTGAATACCAATCATGAGTTCGTTTAAATCCAGACTATTAATAATGCCAGTACCTGCAGCATACGCTAATTTAAGCTGATTTTCGTTATGACCAAGTTCGAATATATTTGCCAAAAGAAGTGACTTAGATTGAGAAAGCTCATTAAACTCCAAAGGAAAATACTGAGTAAAATTTTTCCATTGAGCTAAATTTTGATCTGATTTATGCCTCGGGTCGATTAAGCGTAGAGCTTGTAAAGCACTTAATTTTTGCAGATCTTCTGTATTTGGGTGACTTAAAAATTTCATCAATAAATTAAAACTATTAAGTTGTAAATCATTGAGCGTATATGGCTTCAATTTTTGTTCATGTGCTCCTTTCAATCTAGTATATGCTGATGTTTCTTCCACAACACTTGGAAATACATTGGCAACTTTAACTTCATTTTTTGCAAAGCTAGATTCCACATCGTGCCATGTGAGAGACCAGACCCAATACTGTCCTGAACGTAGCAGTGCCTGACGTTTAAGTAAATCATCATGCACACTTTGTGCATGATACTCATAACCGTCCAAGAAAATTGCAATCGGTTTAAAGCCTGCTTTCTTTGCTTCTTTATTTTCTGGGTAAATAATAAAGTCTGGCTCACAAGCATAAGCAACGCCCTGTGATGGACCCAATTGGACATGCATTTCCATACGGTATTGTTCTTTATCAATACTTAAATGATATGCCTTATTTCCTTTGATCAAATCAACTTTTACACTGACTTTCTTACCACCAACAAAGGGTTGTAATTCTGGTTCATTAAATGTTTTCATTGCTTCTGGGAAGCGTACTTCTAGCTGGCTATCCTCCCAAACCACTTTTTTCACTTTCCCTAAGTGTTCAACTTTTTTAAATGTCGGATCATCACGTAATAACTCATGCAACATATTCAAAGCGACTTTACGTGAAGTGCTTTCCATACCGTAGGAATTACGATAGGCATACAAGCATTGATAGCAACCATCCACCTCAGGAATGACATGTTGACATGAGCATTCAGCCATTACTTTTTGGGCTGCTTTAAATGTATCTAACAAATGCTTTGGGTCCGCGAGCAATTCATGTAAATAACCCGTACCACCAGGAACGCTGTCATAAATTACTAAGTAGCGTTCTCTAAAGTCACTACCAGCAACAGGCTGTTCAGAAATCATAATTTGTAAGTGATCGACTTTGCCGCCAAATTTCTTTTTAAGGCCTAACTGCATTGCTGCAACAAAAGAGTTGATCTGTTCATCTGGCGTTGCTACAGCCATACTCGGCATAAGAATACGGATGGCTTCTGAAACATATTGTCGGTACAAATACAGACATTGTTCAATGCCACTTTCATCTTGATTTTTAGCAAAGCTACAGTAGTGCTGATGTTTTGCAGGGCCTTTTTTATCTTGTACAGTGCCGCATTCCTTGCAGATTCTAAAACCTGGGCGCTCTAACTCCTTACCAGCGATGTAAAAGGTTAAGTCAGTAGAGCCCGTACTTTCACCAAAATTCATTTCAATAAATTTTGCTTTTTTAACGAATTCAAAACCAAAAGGTCGATCTTCGTTTTCAAAAGCATATGCAAGTTCCACATCCTGCGGATCAACATCCACGAGCATCTGCTTATTAAAGAATAATGGTTCACGTGTTTCACTATCATCAGATAGCATCGCCTTAGATTTCAATGTATTGGCATACACCTGCACCAATTTCAATACTGGAAACTGCTGCCTTACATCTGCCCATTGAATATCACCACAACGGGGACAACTTGATGCCGTGACCGTTGAACCCACCGTCTCATGATAACTACAGCTTGGGCACATTCGCATCATTTCAATGGCTTTACCCTTTGCTGTTTCGACGCGGGTAATCTCAACCTTGTGATGCGACGCATAGAAAATACTATTCGGTGCCAATTCGCTAATTGCTGCATGAGCTGGTCGTGTATATTCATACTCTTCGGAATGATACGGTGAAGCACTCGAGGGATCTGAAGACTTTCTAAAAATGACAGACTTTAATGTCGTACCTTCCTCAGGGAAAGCATAGTTAGGGAGTAAGCCTTCATCTGTTAGAAAATTAAATGTCGCTTTGCTATAAATATTACGTTTAAGCCTTGCCACACCTGTAATTTCCTGATGAAGCTCCTCTAATTTCTTTTTCTTTTCTTCATCATCAGGTAATGCTTCAGTTTTCTTCAGCGTTTTTTCTAATGCATTCTTCTGCTCATTTAAACGATTGATTTCCTCTGCTAACTCTTTAATTCGATTAATCAAAACCCATTCAATTTGCTCTTCTTCAGCTTCATTATTAATGATTACTTTTTTGAGTCGTTCACGATTATCTGCACTCATTGTAGGAGGCAGTAATTCACTAAACTCATCCCATAAACGATCACGATTGGTCCGTATGTATTCAATTAAAGTGTATGGGAAACGGTCTGTATTATTGGTTTTGACTGCACCAATGACCAATTGCATGGTTTCTGGAATACTTTGCTTACCTTGTTCTGCTCGTCCCCAGTCATCAAAACAGTATGCGAATAGTTGTCGTTTCAACACCATCGAAGCTTCTAGGAAAATTGCAGGTGGCTCAACATTGCCCGCCATCATTTGCAATGGATTTGCATAAAAATACAAATCATGTGGTTGTCCATTGGCAACCGTTAACGCCACAGAGTTCCCCGTCGAACGTCCAGCTCGACCAATACGCTGTAAATAGCTTGCCTGTGATGGTGGTACTGAAGCCAAAATCACCGATGACAGATCACCAATATCAATACCCATTTCCAAAGTTGGTGTCGCAGACAATAGGTTTTCAAACCATGGCTTACGTTCACCTGATTTTTCTTTGGCTTTGAACTGATTTTCAACTTTTTCACGTAATGAACGTGACAATAAACCAGTATGTTCATGTCCAATTACACGATTAATTTGCCCATGCAAGTAGAAATGTCTATAGAAATTATTCAATGGACGGTGATCTTTCTTCCAAACATACATCCGAGAGTTGTTCTTTACGTTTAACTGCAGTGATGGAAGATCTTCAATCTCCTCATCCCATTGCTGTGGAACATTCAGCTCACCATGACCTTGAGATAAATCTAAGCTATCTGAGGCACGTAAGGTGAATGTACTGAGCTGATGAGTAACAAACAGTTTTTGCGGATTTAAACCCCAGACTCGTGCATCTTTGGTTTTAATCACTCGTTCAACCACTAAGTCCACACTTTGTAAGGCTTTTAAGCAATATTCAAACAAATTGCTATAAAAGTCTTTGGCCACCAGTTGTTCTGTATGTACAACCAAAGTCAGCCACTTTTCATACCAGCTCTGACCTTTTTTCAAAGTGATACTTTCAAAATTCTTACATTTATCACTTGCAGGAAATACAGGTAATTGCGAGTGCGAACCAAAGGTGGGTAAGGTCTTGTCATTGGTTAAAATATAATAATCACCACCACGCTCTACATAACCCTCTAAGAGTTGATGATAGATTGCACCTTGATTACGTAATCTTAGGCAGATGCCCCACAGTACTTGTTGCGCTTGTTTTTCAGACAGCTCATATCCCAAATGATTAAGTGCATCGTGTTTTAATTGATTCGCTGCTTGATGGACTAAGGTTGCTTCCCAATACAAAGTTGCCACACCAGTACGACGTAAAGAACGCCCTGTTTGGCTTTTAATACCGAGCTCGTGCAGTGCTTCCCATGCAAGGCGACGCTTAATATCTGCCAATAATTGTGCAAGTTGAGGGTTTTTACCCTCTTTCATATCAATATACGTTTCACGGGACTCTAAATTAGGCGCAATAAATTCAGTAATGAACTTCTCATGCGTCCAACCATTTGGGTTTTTCTCATTCAGTTCATAATCTTCAAACCAATGATTCACAAAGTCCAAATAAGGCACTGAGCCATGTTTAGCAATGTATTGTGCCATCCCTGTTCTGAGGTTCATTTCCCAAGTACGTGCACTATAAAAACCAGCACGATGAGTGGCATCTTGAACAGAGTCGGAAAAAGCGATGACTTTTTTATCTTGATTGAGTTGATTTGAAAACAGTTGGTTAATCGCAACCGAAGTTAGGCTTGCGGCCTGAGAACCAAAGATAATCAGCGAGTTACGAGATTGACAAGATGGGCATGTCCGTTCTTTTTTGGTGGTATTTACCTCCTTTTCTTGAACTTCTTTAATCTCAGCACTTTCTACGACACAAACAACGTTTTTAGAGCCACATTTATTACACTGGTCTGTTTTCACACCACTTTGATGGCAACACTCCCCACATAAATAACTCACCACACCCGTAACATCCTGACACTGTTCAGGATCAATCGGCATCAAATATTTAGCTTGGACATCATTTTTAAAGAAACGGTTATACAATTTTCGTAGGTCTGTTTCGATCTGGGTATCACCCATCTTTTCTGCAGCAAGCCATGACGTTGCGTGACATTCCGAACATTGCAGAACGGGTAATACCACTTGATCTTTTTGTTTTTTTAAATCGTCATGAAAGTGTAAATGTACATGCTCAGGGTCTTTATTTACCGTGGCGACAATACGGCGAAGCTCTCGAATCCATGCTTGGAATCTTAGTGAGACAAAGGGTTGTCCTGGGTAGTCTTTTCCACGTGCATGAGATACCAATGCCAATAATGACATCAGAATATGCTCTGCATAAGATCTTAAACTTGGTGGTAATGTTCTTGCTTCAGGGACTAGACTTGAAAATGCTGTCAGGGTTTGTGCATCATTCAACAGTTTTAAGAAGAAAGCATGGCTTTTTAACTTTAAGCCTAATTCTTGGCGGGATTGCATATTGCTAGGGTCGAGGTCAAAACCGCCATCAGATGCTTTACCAAAGAAGAACCACGCCTGATGTTTTAGATACTCTTCTTCCGATTCAAACTGTTGTTGGTTTAACAGTTTTGGATCGAAGTCATAAGAGATGCTGTAATACTCAATCGGTGCTTGGAATTCGGCTGGGCTGACCCGTGTTTCACCAATAATACTGTCTGCTGTAAAGTCCGCATCGAAGATTTTCGAAACAAAATCGAGTAAATCCCCTTTGCTTTCTTCAGAGCCAATAGTTGCAGAAGTCCCCACCGTGACCAAGTGATTCTTTGGTGTTTTTAAATGTGCTTTTAGACGCCGAATCAACATCGCTAAATCAGAACCTTGTGCACCATCAAAGGTATGTAATTCATCGACAACTAAATACTTTAAAGTGTCTGATTTGTTTTGCACCCAAAGACTTTGATCTTTAGGACGCATGAGCAAGTAATCCAACATTTTATAGTTGGTTAACAAAATGTCTGGTGGTGTCTTACGCAAGGTGTCATGGTCGGTAATGACTTGCGTTGCTGACATTTGTTTGGTGCCACTGGCTGCATTATCATCTTGACCGACAAATAGCCCGACATTGACACGATTTTTTAGTTCAGGAGTGTTATGGATGACTTCGGCAAAACGTTTCGCTTGGTCGGTTGCCAAAGCGTTCATTGGGTAAATGATAATGGCTTTAATGCCTTTACCTGCTTGTTCTAAGCAATGATTCAACAATGGATATAAGAAACATTCTGTTTTACCCGACCCCGTGCCTGTAGCAACCAAAGTTGGTTTTGCAGTTTCTCCAACAAGACGTTGCCATGCTTTTTCCTGATGTGCAAACGGTGAATGTTCTGTTTTGAAGTTTGGGAAAAAATGACAAGTCGCTTTAGGATTTTTAGCAAAAGGTAGCCCTAAAGAGACATAAGGTCCTTTAAAAAAAGCTTCCCCATTTGCGTCTTTATCAACCAGTGCTTCAAACTTGCCTTTAAAGTGTGGTGTTTCCGTTTCGTACCCTGTTGTAATAAAACTTTTTAATGCTTGCTCTATATCTTTTGAAATTAAACTCGGAAACATCCTTTACACACCCTCTTGCGCTTTGAATCGTGCCGTAAACACGTCCCACGCTTGTTTATAATCTTCTTCTCGATTTGGTAAATACCATGGACTGGTATAAGTAATCACACGCTCAACAGGTCCACCCGGTTGAGTATCATCTAAAATGGTTCTATGGATTTTTGTGCCATCTGGTAGCTTTTGGGCTTCGGTCCAACCGAGTGGTTTGCTTTCTTTTTTCCCATCTGGATGCTCAATGATGACCGATGGATCACGAGGTCCTGCTTTACGTGCTAAACCTACGCCAACAAGACCTTTTGATGGGGTAAAGACAATACGTCCGCTTTGGTCGTAATAGGTTTCACGTTCATACTGTTGCATGACTGGGAATTGCACACGGTAAATGGTGAGTAATTCCTGTAGGGTCATACCGAGTTCCATGGCAACAAGTACGTCAATTTCCAGAAGTGCTTGACGGCGTTCAAAGTCTGTTCGTAAAACTAAAGTTGAATCCCATTTAATATTTAATCTTGTAATTTTATTGTTATCCACTAAAACATCAGTAGTCCAAGAGTCTTTTTGAAAACTATCTATCCAAACTGCTTGCCAAAGTTTTGAAAACTCTGAGGTTAAACAAACTAATAGTAGTGCTCTTAATTTTATTTCTTTACTTGTAAAATAAGGTAGTCCTAGCAATTGACTTCCATAAAGATCAGATTTTCCAGTTGTCTTTAAAAAAAAGTCATAAACCAATGAGAAAGTACATCCTGCAAAACCAACTAATATTTCATAATCCTTTATCACAGTTGTTACAGCTGTATTGATATGTAATAGTTTAGGCGGAACAATACAAGAAATTAAAGATCTTTCTGAAGATACACCAAACATCCGTCTATTACAAAAGCGATAGAAATCAATAAATGATTTCTCCGAATCATGATCTTTACCCCAAGGGACTAATGGTAAGCTGCTCTTAACTTCTTTAACGTCCTTTAAAAGTTGATAATTGGTTCGTGGGAGATAATTTTCTCCTAACTCATTTAAATCAATAACATCATAATCGCTACTTAAATTACATTTTGATCTTGGAGTTTTATAAAATAAATTCGCTACAAAAAAATTTGGTCCAGAAATAACAACATTATCTAAGCTACTGCAAAAAGTTGTTTCCTTTTTCAAGATCATCTTTTTCTTACTCATATTTTCATCAAACATAACATTAGAAATAACTTCATGTTTAATGTTAGATAAGACTTTATCTTGTTGAGCAAATTTTTCTAACGTTGAAAAAATTTCTGTAGAATGAATTGCTGATAATTTGGCTCTACTAGGGATAGTCTCATCAGGATCATATAATTTTCGAAAAACCTCCAATTTATTAATATCTATAAATAATATTCTATTTTTATGACCATTAATATTCCATTTATTTTTTTCATCTTTTATTCCCGGCACATACCCAGAACCATTGTGGTTAAAACACTTATCAATTGTTAAAGGATGAAATAAATTGGCTATATTTTTAAAATTTATTTTATTTTCACTCGTAGATTGATAAATATTAATTGAGAATTTTGTAGAGTGATGTACATCTTCAAACAAGCTTAATTCATTATGAAATTGGAAGTGACTCTTTAGTCTTTCATACACTTGTTTCCTAAATCCACCACCGTTTAAATCATCATAAATACTTTCAGGATGTAAAAATCCGCAAATCCCTTTTAAATTAAGTTGAATATCCCATGCTTGAGGCAAAAAACACTTATATAGGTTAGCTTTTTGCCCTGCTAAAGCTGGATAATTCTGAGCTGAATTTAGAAAGTTTTGCCCATATTCAGCTTCCTCTAACTCAGTGAACCAAGCATTTAATAAAGTTGGGTTTAATTGAAAGGAATTATTTCTTTGTAATCTTAATTGATTGGCATCTTTTCTTCTAATCACAAACTCTGGATTATAATCCCCTAAAACCCCTCCTTCATTCCACTCTACCTTTAACCACGGCGGATTCCCCAACATCACATCAAAACCACCACGGTCAGCAAACACATCCGCAAAAGTCAGCTCCCAATGAAAAAACTTAAACTTATCTGCAAGCTCTTTCACCAATTGTAAACGTGGATGTTGCTTATACAGACTCGGTAAATGCAACTCACCCTTTGCCGTTAAAACTTGACTCAGTTTCTCTTCTTGTACTGTTAAGCTCAGTTGATCATCCCCAAATAAATCATGCTGAGGTTTTTCAAAACCCGTTAAAGTGGGTTGTGTTTCTACGACTGCTGCATCAAAATCAAAACCACCTTGTTCAGGTTGATGGAAATCATACACTTCACTTTCCAGTACAAGCTTGAGCTCCATCATCCATGTCGCACGGTCAGGCAGTAAATCTGCTTTTTCAATAGGCCAAAACCATAACGCACACCAATAATCCATCACCAATTTCAAACGGTGATACGGCGTCGCAATTGGCGCATCGTGGTTAAAAATACCATTGGCATGGATTTCATCTTTAGCCGCAGTCGTTGTGGTTTGACCTTTAGACGCTTGCCCCCAAATTTTAAATTGATCTTCCGTACGGGCACGGTCGGCTCTTAAAGTTTGAACATGCTGTGCCCAAAGCTCATCAATCACATCACAAAATTGTTGTAACGTCTCAATTTCCCAAGCTTCTAAATTAGATAAAAATCCTTTACGCCAATTCTTAATTGTTTCAAATTTTTCGGGCTTTAACGCTTTGGCATCACGGTCTGTCACGTTTGCCATATCAGGATCAGGCAACAAGAAATGGTAAACTTCAGTTTTAGCTCGATCTGATTTTTTCCGAGCCAAACTTTCAGGTGCTAAACGCTTCGGTGCAAAGTTAAACCATTTATCCGCTTTGACTTTGGTTTTAATCTGCTTCTCGTCATAGACTTGACGGCGTGCACCAATCAGCGAGTTACCGTTAAATAATTGATAGCCAAACCATGGCACCTGATTTGAACCATTAATCGAGTTTAGCCATAAAGACACTTCTGCAAGTTCAACCGCAATCGAGTTTAAATCGACACCAAATACATTATGGTCGGCAATGTGCATTTTGACCGTTTGTAGTTCATGCTGATAATCTTTCATCTCAATACGTTGATTGAGCTCAGATTGCTTCTTCACTAAATACGCTTCGGCCAATTGGTTGACAGCTTCGTTCAAGAATGCGGCTGAACCCATTGCTGGTTCACATACCGTGAGTTTTAAAATGTCATCTGCACTGACTTTTTCTAAATCTGCACCGAGTTTTTCACGTAAGGTGTATTTCACCAAGCTCTTGGTCAGAACCTCTGGTGTGTAATAACTGGCTGACTTTTGACGGTCACGACCAGCTAAACGATAAATAAACTTACCTTTAGGATGTTTCTTGAGGACTTTTAGTCCTTCGTCATTTCTCTCATAGACTTTTTCATCATCCGCATAGCTATCAATTTCTGTTGCAGTAACAAAATAGCCTTCATGCAGCTCATCGTAATTGTCCTGCGGTCGCTTCACCTCATATAAGTCTTCTTTGGCAAAGAAGCCACGATAACTTAACAGTGCTTCGTAAACTGCACCTAATTGGTTAATACCAAGTTGCGCATAACTAACACGACCACGGCGCTGACGACCACGACCGCTCGTTTCGCGGGTTAAAGACATTAAGCGAATGACGCGTTGTAATGTTTGATTGGTAAATTTTACTTTTTCTAAATATGGTGTTCTTTTCGGGTCAAATAGATGGCTGTCTAAAGCATGAATATCAAACCCTGTTAAACCCGTACTTGATGCACTATAACTACCCTCAAGCAAAAGATCGCCTTGGTCATGCGGTTTACCGGTATGAATCAAATTAAACAGCTTTTGAATAGAATGATGGAAATAGTGACCTTTTAAAGACTGTTCACTTTGTAATTGGACCATTTCCAAGTCACGCAAACTCTCTAAGCTATAACCCTTTAAGTAGCTTTGACTGGTTTTAATCGGCACATAGCCCAGCTCGGGACGTGCTTCAATATAAAATAGGAACAACAAACGATACATATACCGTAAGCATTCTCTTGAGAGTTGCTCTGGGTTTAGCCCCGTTTTTTCACCTGCCCAACTCACATCTTTACGTTGTAAAAGCTGTTCCGTTGCTTCATTGCCTAAGAGTTCAATTGCTTCACGCAGGGCATATTTCAGGTCCTCAGATACCCCAAAAGCATGCTTATGTGCATTTTCATCTAGGCTGTCGAGTAACGAATCACCATCTTCAGGAACAAGACTGTCTTTAAATAACAGTGCTGTTGTGGCCTGTAAGGTCTTGGTATCTTTTCGACCTAAAATTTCATCCCAATCAAAACGTAAAACGCGGTTTTGTAGCCATTTAAAACGATCAACCAAAATTGCTTGTCGATCACCTAAGACCAAGACCCAACGTGGTGGTTCCTGCATTTTAAAAATATGATCATTAATCAAATCTGACCATTTAATGGTGACATTATCTTTGTTTTTACCCACTAAACCATCCGCATGTGGTCCTGGTCCAAAGAATTGTTCTTTGACTAACCCCAGTGAAAATAGATCAAAACCATCTTGTTCTTTATCGATTACTTCGACGACCATCAACTTCGGTTGTTGTTGATTTGGATAAGCAGACAGAACTGGTAGCTCTACATCCTTATTACCCATAGAAAAAACATGGTTATACGGCGCAAAAGGAATATCCAAAGCACTCAGTAATTGTTGGTGTAATTGTCGACGGTCTGCTAAAGATGCTTTTAGACTACGTTCGCGCTGAATCTGCTCATGGGTTTTAAAATATGAACGTGCTAAGTTTTTTAAGCGTTGATATGGCGGTTCAAAAATAACAGTTTGTTGGCTCTCTCTGTCCTGTTGTTCTTGCGCTTGCCACTGTTGAATTAAATCGCGTATATCACCATCAAAAACTTCAGATAAATAATGTGCTGAATAGAATTCATTTTCGTTTTGAATGCCCAAATAAGTCGCTGCATTGTCACTAATAGCCATGATCTATCCTTAGTTTTGAGTTGCTGCAATAACGGCAATTAATTGAATATAAGGTGAACTTTCTGTCTGCCAAGTATCTTTAATCCAGACTTCGTATTCATTAAACACTTGATCGATATAACGTTGCTTAGCTTCTTTTTTGGTTTTAGCAACAGACTCGAGTCCTTGATCGAAATCAAGATGTAACTGTTGTTCTTGTTTACCTTTTAAAGCACTTAATTTTTCAAGTTGTTCAGCAAGCTTGGGCTGCATCTCTTCATCAAAACTGACTTTCTTCTTGAGCACTTCTTGAGTCACCCCATCCACAACGGCAGAGCGTAAATTTTGCAAAGCATCTAAATCCACTGGTGCACCCGTATTCGGTGCATTTTTAAGGATTGGACCATAGACATTCAACATGTCTTGTAATGACTCAATTTTAGTAATCTGATTTGCTTTAGTATGTACGGCATACCATTCCCAAATCACAGGATGCGCTTTACGGTTAGGTATCAGTGCAGACACTAAGAAAATCGCTTCATCTTTTTCAAGTTGCGTATTTAGACCAATCACTAAAGCTTCATTACGCCCTGTATTGCCCAACATACGTTCTTGTAACCATTCAGCGACAGGATGACGTTTCCATAAATAGTGTTCTTTTGGCCAAGAGTTCTCTTCATTACGAGAAGCCTTCACCACTTCCATATAATTTTCTTTATCTTCAGTAAGAATAAAATTTCCATACTCTGGATAAATTTCAGGAGGATATGCTTTAAATTTTTGTTTTAGATCCTCAGGCGCAGTTAATTTTATTTTTTTAACTGAATCCTCAAACTCGACAGCAATACGTCGCTGGTCTTTGTTGAGATATGACAATGCTCTTTTGGCAAACTCATATTCACATTCAAATATCTTAAAATTGTCCTTTACTTCTTGTGGTTGTACCTCGATAAGAGGCTTATCATCAAGTGAGCTAAAGAAGTCAGCTAAAATGTCATCGCCTTCATTGTGTTCATTCTCGGGTGTGTATTGAGCATTAAATTCATCCGCCTGCATGGTCAGCATGGCTTCAGCAACTAACTTTTCCTCTTCCGCCACATCATAAACATCTAGGAAGGTTGCTGGATCTCCAATATTTTTATAGGCTTGATCATCCTTTTCTTGCAAGATTTCTAAAATACGTACATCGCCACGGATCGTTTCATTACTACTTTCCGTAATAAGATAATAAATCTCTGGCTCTTGGGTTTGACCATAACGGTCTACACGGCCATTACGCTGCTGGAACACCATCAAGGACCATGGCAAATCGAAATGCACTAATCGATGAGACAAGTGATGTAAGTTAATCCCCTCACTCGCTACATCAGAGCACAGTAATACTCGGACCTTTTCTTCACGCTTACTAAATTTTTCAACAATTTCTTGTTGGGTAATATCATCCATCCCCCCATGCAATTGCTGAATTTGATCTTTATTTAGACCTAAATCACGGCTCAAAGCACTTTCTAAAAAGTTCAGCGTTTCAATGCGTTCAGAGAAAATAACAATTCGATCTTCTGTATTGCGTTTATCCCAATTGAATTCAGAGCTTTTAAATAACTCGATGAGCTTGGTATATTTAGTGAAAGTGATTGAGTTAATTTGCTCTAGACAGGCTTTTAAATCTTCAAGATGATCAATTTCTTGTTCTACATCTGGTGTAAGCGACTCATTTTTAGCAGTAAGTGTTTTGATTCGTTGTTCAACAGACTTCAAACAAGCTGCTGGTGATGAAAACAGTGCTTTCTGCAAGCCAATTCGGACTAATTGTCCAGGCTTTTCACTATTGTACTGACCTTTAATCGTAAATGGTACTTTCAGCAAGGCTTCATATGCCAGCTCTTCTTGAGCAGAAGCCTGATGCTTCAGAGAAAAGACTTTTCGATCTTTAAATTCGGCTTTTACTTGATCTTTAATGTCATGCTTAAAACGACGTACGACAAGACCTTTATCAGCAAAATCAGCTTTGATATAGTTATTCGGATCAGAAATAGCCGTTGGGTCAAGCATATTCATTAAGCTTGCAAAACTTTTAGCTTTACCATCATGTGGTGTTGCGGAAAGCATGATTAAAGTGTCTGATTTACGTGCCAATAATTGCGCTAATTCTGTACGCTGGGAACTAGTTCCTCGATCAGCAACGTTATGCACTTCATCAATCACGATGATGTCCCAATACGCCTTATCTAAGTAAGACTTAAACTCGTTGTCTTGCTTAAGGGTGTCAATTGAGATAATTGACTTATCATAATAATAGAATGGGTTATGATTGGTTGGGATACGCCCACGAACTCGTTGTAAACCATTTGAATCTAGACGAATTAGAGGGATTGAAAAACGATTCCAAAATTCCTTTTGGAATTGCGTCATCATGCTTTTTAGCGTCAGAACTAAAATTCGTTTACCACGACCACGTTGAATTAACTCCGTAACCAAAATACCTGCTTCAAGCGTTTTACCGAGCCCTACCGCATCGGCAATTAAAATACGTTGTCGAGGTTGTTTCAACGCTTGATACGTTGGAACTAATTGATATTCAACCACGTCCATTGCCGCTTCTTTGGCAATGTGAATTTTTAAATCATTGGGCGTGGACTGGCGTAGCTGGCTTTCAATAAATAATAAACTTTGAGAAAATTGCGGACTTTTATCCTGAACCAATTTGGTGAGCTTAGGATCTAAAATTTGAATTTTGTCTTCGAACTTAGTCAGGAAAATGGCTTCTTTACCACGGACGAGCTCTGATATTCCTTCACATGTAAGTTGATCACCATGATTCATGGTCGGGTCCACTCGTCGGATTACCCATTCTTCGTCACGAATCTCTACACGAGCTCCAGGCGCAAATTTCCCCGTCATGTTCTTATCTCAATCATTCAATAATGGTTTTAATCTTTATTCCATTTATAACTTTGCCATAAATGCCTCTATACAAAGCCCTCACTTTGTATGAATCACATTGCTCAGGCTACCATTATAGCTCAAAGTATATTAAATAAGATTTTAAAAAATATAGGCTTATATTAAACAAATTGTCAAAAAAACTATAATCACGATTGATCAAAAACCCTACAAATAGTTTTTTTCTTAGATAAGTACCCCTCTAAGTTATAACAACTGTAATCCTTGTCTAGTTGGCTCCCACTTCTTTCCACTTCCCATCGTCAACGTAGCGCAGTTATAAGCATCCTGTAAAAAACCACGGCGCGCCGGTTCAGTAAATCCTGTTTGAGCAATTAATGTTTCCCTTAATGGATGATGACTGGTAATCAAATACTCATTACGCTTATGCAAACGCTCTAATAAATTGACCGATGGTAAACGATCAAATTTCCCCTGTTGCCCTCGATTACAACTCGGACATGCCAATACCAGATTCGCTACGCCGTTGATTGGTTTTTGAATATCGCATTCACGTAATTTGTGTGGAAAGAAATGATCTACATCCGCAGAATGCTCAAATAACTGTTCGATGGTGATCGGTGCAAAACAATAGAAACAGCGACTCTTTTGATAGCCATTTAAAGCTGACTTCGCTGAAGTGACATTCACACGTCTGATTTTATTGTCCGCAACCAAAATTCCCTGATCATCATGCTCAATTTGTACCAAATGCTTGGGTAAGTTCATATCCCAAGCTGTTTCAACCAATCTCCATCTCGCTTCAGTTTCATCTACTAAATCCACGGCGTTCTGTCTGTCAAATAATTGGAATACTTCATCCGTCAGAATGATGCCATCTTGGGTTTTACGGGCATCCATGAAGAATCGTTTAGGCAATTCTTGACCATGTACGTTATGAAAGGCATCAATCACATTGACGAAGCCATATTGCACGGTTTTTGTAATCAAGGTTTGCTGATCAATTTCACCTGCATTATAAGAACGACAAAAATCCAAGAATTTACTAGAGCTTGAAGTTGCTTGCTTATCGACTAATTTTAAATGGTCACAGATATGGCGACTAAATGGATCGGCAAGTTGATCGAGTGTTATTACTGAATTAGGAGAAACTTTTAACTCATGAAGTGACTTAGCTAATGCAAACTTATACGAAGCTACATTACGCCCAAATAAAATTACCGCTCGCCAATAGTTTTCTAAAGATGGCTCAATCTCGTAAAACTTGGACATATGTTTCCCCGTTAATTAACAGATAATGAACTTCTATGTTTTCGTTGAATACCTAGTTCATTCGCAATTTCTAATATTCTTGCTTGGGTAATTGCTTCTTTTCTCAAAGTAGACAAACTACTTTTAAAAACATGCTCATTCCCTTTTAAATTCAATGGTAATGAAACTGATTTAAACATATTTTCTTCAAGCACCCATGGTTCAGGATCTAATATCCATGAAATACGCGTATTCTCCTCCATCCAATGATCTAACCATTGTTCACCCAAGTGAGTAAATGTCATTCGTTTACCCGAACCAACTCGACGTAAAGGAAAACCACTTTGCTGGGCGAGTAAAATACCTAGTGTTCGTCTTAATGTAGATCCTTCAGCATTGCCAAAATAATGTGTTCTGAGCCGAGTTCTTAAAGTCGATTTACTATTTGGTTTCCCTTTTTTATCTGGGGAAATACCTGAATACACAAGATAGTATTCCTTAATCTGAATACAGTCCTCTAGCGGAACAATCTCAGGCAAGTTTTTAATCCACCAAAAATAGATGCCATTCTCAGTAGGAATCAGTTTGGGGCTTTCTTGTAAATCAAATCGTGAATAAAGAATATTAGGCAATGAACAGTAATGTATCATTGTTTTTTCCAAAGTACATTCAGCCACTGTTCATCACGATCAGGTCGCTGATCTACTGTAATCCACTGTTTTAACACCCTAACCCCACTCAACTGATCTAACAATTCCTGAGCCTGCTCTTCATTTAAGTCAGTAAACGCCCTACCGCCTTTTACTCTATCTGCTGTTCCATATTTAAAAGACATATAGCACACACCGCCACGGCGTAATGCAGCATGAATACGTTTTAAAACATCAGGGAGTCTAATACGAGCACAATGTAGTAAAGCGGCACATGCCCATACCCCATCATAAACATCTTGTATATCAAGCTCATAAAAACTTTGTTGCTGAACAGCGATACCAGTCAGTTGGGTCGCTCGTTCGACCAATACTTCAGAATAGTCGATAGCATCAACTTGATAGCCTTTATTTTTAAAAGCCAAAGTGTCACGACCTGACCCACAGCCTAAATCCAGGATGCGTGCAGAATCTGGCAACTCAGCTAAAAATGGTTGGTATAGGCTTTCCATATCCACATACAACGTAGCTTCTAAAAATTGATCTGCGTATTGGTTGTAATAGTCTATTGTTTTCATATTGGTTGCTTAGGCTAAATACTAATCCCAGTCTACTAAAAAACAAAAAAATAAGGGAGCATTTGCTCCCTTATCTTTTTAGTCAAATAAATCTGCTCTTACTTCTTCCAAAGCACGATCTGACTTAAAACGATTACATATCGGATGAATAATTGCTCCATTTTCTAAAACACCGTAACCACCTTCTGCTTTCGATTCTCGATGATCTACTTCAGTCGATTCAAGGTATAAAGCGCTATCACATACTTCGCAATAGCTCCATGTTTTCCTTTCCTCACGTTGATAAAGATTTCTTTTGGTCGCGAGTGAAAAATTTAGAGGTTTTTTCTTCTTTGTTAGTCTTACTGATTTCACAAAGCTCACAACATCATCCACAACGCTCTCATCATAATCACCACCAAAACGGGCAAGGTAAAAATCATTAAAATTAATATAATCAAATGATTGACTCATCGAAAGAATGACGGTGTTCAAACAAACTTCATCTTCAAAATCTAAATCCATATTCAGTCCAATACAGATAAAGGCCTGATACACGTTCTTCAATCGCTCATGTGATTTGATCCCGCTACCAAACTTACCGACAGTTTCTTTAATCGCCACAGGAATTTTTTCAATTAAACTTTCAACACCACGGCGTGCTCGAGTAAATCCAATAAAATCTATCTTTTTATTCTGTATTTCAAAACAGTCTTTTTCAATTTCACAGACGATAGAGAACCAGGCTAAAAAGGATGTCACTTGAAAACGATTATCTTTATAAAAATATAGTTTTGGGTGTAAGCCCAAACTTGGAATCCGAATACTAATTGGTGGTGTAGCGATACGACACAGCACAACTCTAAGTTTTAGCATTAAATTTTCTACACGCTGACCTTGGTCTATATTCACAGTATTGTGACTAGTATCACCAAACATGATATTCAGGAGTTCATTGACCAAGCCGATTTTTTTACCGTGTGTTAAATCTGGCTCTAAAAGTATTATCTTAAAAAGATGATCATGAATTTGCTCACCCAAAGTGATCACTTCATTTATCCGCTCGTAATTCAGTTCAGCCAAGTTGGATTTATTATCGTTTATATAACAACACGCATAGATCACATAAAAAGCATCACTTCCCCTATTTTGTAAATGATATTCTTCATCTGGATCTAATCGCTTCGTATCCGAATTGATTGAACAAAAGGCTTTTCGAGCTTCCTCAGGTGTCCCAATGACTTCAATAAAATTAATTTTGGTTGATTTTAATTTTTGCTGAAACTCAGAATCGCTACATAACTCTTGAAAATCAGCTAATCCACCTAATCGATTACGAATCTGACGAATATCTCGTTTTTGTGGTGCCGTGAATTTTGGGGCTCCTATTACTTGCTCATCAATAAAGTATCTTTTGATCCAAGCATAGATAATTGAAATCCTGTGCCCACCATCGATGATATAAATATTACCAGCAGCATCTTTCCAATAGCGAACGCATAAATTGACATTACGATCATTCAAACAGTTTAGAATAAACTCCTGAATTTCAGCAGGGCTCCAGCACTCTGTGGAGCGTTGATTGTCTGCTTTATATAGTTTTTCTAGGATCTCATGGTTGGCGAAGTCATAAAGTGATATTTCAAAGTTATGGTGCAGATTTGAGTGCGACATTTCGTCAGGCACCATCATTTTTCTTTGAATAATATTGGTTAAAAGCTTAGTACGGGCCATTTTATTTTCTCTAGGCAATACTTCTCTATATCTCGTGTAATTACGAAATTATGAAGGCATTAATTTAAAATTTAAGTAGGTTGTTAGAATTAAA
The DNA here is from genome assembly GCF_000214135.1 of Acinetobacter sp. P8-3-8. Lineage (GTDB taxonomy): Bacteria > Pseudomonadota > Gammaproteobacteria > Pseudomonadales > Moraxellaceae > Acinetobacter. The sequence continues at coordinate 216,086 of NZ_AFIE01000001.1, read as the reverse complement.
ACAGGTGATTAATTCAAAAGTACTTTTTTGCTAGAGATAATAAAAATAGGGATGGGATAATTTTTCATTTGAAGCCTCGTTGATTAATTGTTGTTTGCCAACATCCTTTCCACGAGATGGAGGCAAACCAAATAGGGTGTGGAAATACCGCTCAACGAAACGGCCAGTCAAAGACTGCCCTACTTGGCTTACCATAAAAGCGCCATGTAGACACAAAAGAGCCACTAAAAGCGACTCTTTAGTTCGTTGAGTAACAGGTTTCCACGCCTGGTCACAGATTTTGCTGTAACATCTTTATCTTATGTGCATAAATTCAATTGGTCAAATTTTATGATCAATATTTGATCAACTGATTCAAAAAATTAACTATATTCTTTAAGGGTTATGAATACAGATGAGTATCTTATAATTTATACAACATTTCGTTGATGTAAACTGATTAGAATAAAACTCTATATATTTGAGCAGCGTGATTTAATAAAGGAAGTAGATTGAAACTGCAAATCTTATCAGACACCCACAATTCTCAATATTCTATACTAGATGAGGCTGACGTGATTATTCACGCTGGGGATTTTTCGAATCGCCTGAGTGGTGCTATTGAATTTGCAGAAAAATGTAAAAACCTGAATAAGAACTTTATTTTTGTTTTAGGTAATCATGATTATTACTGCTCAAACTACAATTTAGTCGTAGACTTTTTAAGAGAAAATTATCCTCAAAATGCTCTGCTTGATGACAACCATATCAAGATACAGGATAAAATATTTGTTGGCGGCACATTGTTTACGAACTTTCGTTCCAACTCAACTCGTACAACCACTAACGAACTGCAAAAATTTAAAGAAGATGCTGAACAATCTATTTATGATTTTGATCAAATCATGATAAGTAGCGATAATCGAGCTATAACAGCTGATGACTACATTGCACTATTTCAACGATATCATCAAAATATTATGCAGTTTAAAGGGCTAGACAATGTAATCGTCATTACTCATTTCCCTCCTCATTTAGCCTGTCTTGATCCGTATTGGGGTAAACATCCTGTTGCATCAGCCCTTAATCCTTATTTTATAAATGACTTGGATGTTAAAGGCTTTAAACTTTGGATTTCAGGGCATACGCATACATCAGTTGATGCTGTAGTCGACGGATGTAGATTAGTGATTAATCCTTTAGGCTATCCACAAGAGCAAGGAAAAAATGGGTTTAGAGAAAATTTGATCATCGAAGTTTAAATTGTCATACTCGTATTAAACCAATTCAATCCAACTCTAATGTCAAATTTCCTGGATGACTGATGATTTAGATTCTACGCCATGAACCAGGAGAAATTCATGTCAATTCATTTAGATTCAGAAGATAATAGAAGGAATAAATTTGTAGATCAAACACTTAAAGATCTACTCGAGATCAATAAACTCCAAGGTATTTCCATTAAAAAAATGAAAGCAGATCAAAATGGTATTTTCTATGTAGAACAAGAAATCTCAATTGAGGACTTACTCAAGAAGTGGACTGCTCCCAGTATCCTAGACATGAGACAGCCTCATTTTGAAGCTGCTTCAAAGGCTTCTGGACTCATCCCATCGAGATGCGAATGACGCCTGATTCGATTGTAAAACATCTCGATATAATCAAACACATCTGCACGGGCCATTTCGCGTGTTTTATAGATCCTCTTTTTAATTCTTTCCTTCTTTAAGCTGCTAAAAAAGGATTCCGCAACAGCATTGTCCCAACAGTTCCCGCGACGACTCATGCTGGGAATTAAATTATGCTTTTGACAGAATTTCTGCCAGTCTCCACTGCTGTATTGTGAGCCTTGGTCTGAATGTATGATCACAGGTTCATTTGGCCTGCGTCGCCACACTGCCATCATCAGCGCATCCAAAACGATATCCTTGGCAAGTGTCGGTTTCATTGACCAACCAATAACTTTCCTTGAATATAAATCAAGAACCACAGCCAGATATAGCCAGCCTTGCCATGTGCGGATGTAGGTAATATCAGTCACCCAGGAAGTATCCGGGGTATGTACGGCAAACTCTCGATTTAAGTGATTTGGTGGAACGATTTGAGGACGACCACAGCCATAACTCTTATGCTTTTTATATCCTCGAACAGCGGCAATGCCATTGTTTTTCATGATCTTCAGCACACGATTCGGTCCACAGCTTTCACCCAACTCTTTAAGATCCAGCGTAATGCGGCGATAACCATAAATGCCATAACTGGCATCATATGAAGAGCGGATGAGCTGTAATAACCGCTTGTCTTCAATGGTCCTGCCTGATTCGGGTTCATGCAACCAGGCATAGTAACCAGCACGAGCGATCTTAAGAACCCTACACATCGTTTTAATCTTAAATTGATCGCTGTATTCAAGGATAAACTGATACTTTACTCGGGCAGACTTGCAAAGTACCTTGCGGCCTTTTTTAGGATGTCCCGTTCCTCTTCAGTTTGTTTAAGCTGATTTTTAAGGCGAAGGATTTCTTTCTTTGCTTCGAGAAGTTCATGTTCATTAGGGTTGTTGCGTAAAGGCTGTACCGCCTTTAGCCATTTATAAATGCTGTGCTGTGATACACCTAAACGTTCTGCGACATCTGGGACAGAATAGCCACGTTCAGTAATCAATTTAACAGCTTCATCTTTAAATTCTGGGGTATATCGTTGTCCACTCATAAGGTTCTCTCCTATGCAAAAAGAATAGACGAAATTTGTCTAGGAGAGTGGTGGCAGTCCAAAGTTCTAAGTTTCTCTCATTAAGATAACATCATAAGCTTTAAGGTATTAAAAACTTAACCAAATTGTATCACCTGTAGCTGCATACATAGTCTCAGCAGTTTGTTTTAACATGTCACATTCATCAATTTCTATTGCTAAATCATCACACTGAGTATGATCACTGTCATTGATAGAAATTTCGTGCGATTGAACAACTGCACCATGTTGAATGAGTTTAATTCTATCTTGCCTTAAAAGTTGCTCACCTCTGTAACTAGCACGCATTTGATTTAGAGCTTGAAGACGCCTTTCATTTGTAGTCATTATTACTTTTCTCGACATTAATTGTCTCCTTGATTTTTATCCGAAACTAAGATTAATAAATTAAAATTGGGTAATGATCTAACTATCCAGCAATCTCGCCTTAAAATCACGGCGATCAAATAAAATTCACGCAATGTTTTAAAAACTCAATCCTCAAAAAACTCATTGATATCTTTCTCAGTTCTCACTTTCTTCATGGGAAGTTTATTTGCTGCTTTTAGTATCTTCATAATATGTTCATCCCTTCTTATTTCATCTTGCTGATCTTTTTTTGAGGATTCAGTGGCTATTTTTGCACTATCATTAGAAAAAAAATGATCTAACATAATATATACCTCACTCTACCGATTGCTTAGTGTCTTGAGCATTCTTAATCGAAGACGAACTATCAATTAAAGAATGCCCTCGTCTTAAAGCCAGTTCTTTTTGTATTTCTTGATCTGCGGTACTTGTATCGCCATGTTTATGTATATATTCAGCTCTTTTTTCCATAAAGTCCCGCTCACGTTGCTGGACATCAACATTCACTTCATTATTTTGCTTTTGACGAGTAGCTATATAGTTATAGATACCAACGCCGCAAATTACGATTAAAAAGAAACTGAGTTGCTTCTTGATACCTCTGCTCACAAAACGTCCTTAAACTTAACTTTTCAACCAAAATTTAGATGAAATTATTGTGATTAATTCAAAAAAAACCAATAAATACTTACAGCTTATAGGTCAACACAAAAACCGTCACTCATCTCTTAGGTTAAAATCTTTATACTCATGAGCATTATCAGAAAATTTAGCAAAAAAATTATTCCAAAAAAATAGAAAATTTATTTTTTCTGCATTTTGAATAGGTTCAGGTTCTGCATATCCAATAATCCAAAATGGCGCTGTACTACAAATATTCTCAGGTATAAGTTTTTGCTGTGAAGCTGTTTCAGTACTGATAAGATATAAATTATCTTTTAGATGTACAACATGTCCTTTTGAGGCTTCTCGGATACAACGATCAGCATCTATATAGAAACATTTCATTGAGCATTCCTCCATTTTTTTAACTAGGCATCCAATTTCGATAATCGTTAAATTATTTAACGCTGCAATTAAGTCTTAGTTTGATTTATCTTCCATCTCCGATAGACGACTGCTAAAAATAAATCACTCAAAATTTTCTGGCAGGTATTATCTTTATAATTGTTATTACTAATTTTCAGACTTATCTCTTTTTTCTTTTTAGCCAATTTCAACTCAGTTTCAATCTCCTTCCATGAAAGTTTAGATATTTTTATTTTTTCATGAAAAACTTGCTTATAAATGACCTTTAACTCGCGACAGAATTTACCAAAATCCTGAAGATCTTGTTTGCTTTGAATATACACTTCCATACGTGCATCTATAAGATGTACACGGTGCTCAAAATAGTCAAGGATGAAATGATTTCTCATTAATATATTGAAAATTTTATAATTATTTTCAACTAGTAAATTACCTGTTCGATTTTTATCAATATACTTTAAGAGCTTGTCCAAAGTGTTATTTGGACTACAGTTTTCATCATGTTGAAAGTGACGATTTGCATAGAGTTTTACAGCTACTTTACTCCCTATTGTACTGATTAAAGTATCCTCCTCTCTACCTGATAGAGCGTTCAAAATATGATTGAAGCTTGCCATAAGCTGACGTCTTACCATCATGTCTTGATCTTCTTCGATCACCTCTTGCTCTGCGACATAAGTAATAAAACGATCTGGAAATATCATTTCTTGAATTATTCTCGAGCTTGAATTCAATTTTTCTACAATACTTTTTAGAGTAATTTTTTCTGTCACTTGCGATGTATTTAACTGTTTACTAAATAATTTAACCGGCAATAAAGCTCTGACTATTTTTGCAGATACTTTACTCTCTTCTATACATAGCGCATCAGCAACCAATAATGGTCCAAAATGTAAATAATGATTTACCGTCATTTCAATAGAAGAATGCCCCATAAGATGAGCCAGTTTCCTCCATACATCAGTACGAACACCAGTATTATCTAAGCTCGAAAGTAGATAAGTTTTAATTTTGCGAACTTGCTCTGGTGAATAATCAGTCCAAGATTTGATCAGTGAATCTGTTCCTTTCAAAACTAAAGCTAGATTGGTCGCAGCAGTGTGCCTAAAGCTATGAAATGAATAGTCGTGTGCTTGGTTCAACAATAACTGATCAAATATCTTCTTAATCAATTGACTCACAGATCGAGGTGAAATACTCCCACCCTCTTCAGAGAAAATCAAACAATCTTTGGCACCTAATGTATTTTGATTAATAGGCACCTTCATTTTTTTGTTAATCAAATGAATAACTGACATTAACTCAGCTTTAGTCAGTAATTGATCCAGGCACATTCCCCGTTTTGCATTAGTGGTTTTAATCTGACGAGTATAATTATTGTGGATAAAAATTTTGCAAATTTCATGTTTTTCATTGATAAAATAATAATGAGGATCATAACCAATTGTTTTATATTTAAAATTTATCATAGCTAAATCACTTAACTTTAATCCCAAAATTTCATTGAGTCTTAGCCCCGTTCTATACGCAAGGGTACAAATGACTTTAAGGATATTCTTCTGGTCTTTGGTCAACTGAGTTTGGATAGCTATTAAATTTTTAAATTGATTAAACATTACTGGAGTAACATAGGACGTTCTACACACTTGCAAATCAGTTGATTGCAGTTGATCTAAATAATTAACACGAGGAGCACCAAAATTACGTATTAAGCTATTGTGAAATTTTTTTAGATTACTTACCGCATGCCCATAACTATTATGTTTAATCTCCCTCCCATTTTGTGAATGTTTTCTGTTTTTCTTGCTACGATCGCCAATGGATTTGACAGCCAAAATATGACTGTAGATCTCTTCAAATTCTTCTTCATCTATGACTTGAAGGTCTAAATCATTACTCACAACATATAGAAACAGTTCGTCAATAAATGATGATTTATAGGTATCTAAAGAACTCAGCTTAATACCTTTTTTATTTTTACCAGAGTCAATCGATTTTATTTCTTTCAGGCACTCCAAATACCAAGTAATCACCACAATCTGAACACTAACAAGAGCGATATCTTTTGACGAGCTATATTGCTGGGAAGAATAACTGTTTTGAAGCAAGCTAAGATCCTTTGAAAATTCAGCTATAACTTCACTCACACTCACGTTATTAACATCCAAGTTTCTTACTAAACTCTTTTTAATATCTGCGGCACAGTGATAATCAGTATTCAAATTTCGAATCTGCTCCAACTTAGCCTTCTTCAATTCCGTATAGTAAAAATTATCTACAACAGCTTGATTGATGCTCTTTTTTTTAGACGTCTGAGTACTGTGATGTTTATCAATTCCTTCCAGTGCTTTTAAGGATGAATAAGAAAGCGCCGAGTAATTAAAAACTCCCTTAGATAAAGCAATAAGAAAACCATCTAATGTATTTTTCGTTCCAAAATATTGCACGTAATCTAAATGATCAAAAAGCTTATATCTATTCTTTGAAAAAATTTTAATAACAGCATGTTCGTGATCTACATCTTGTAAGCCCGATAAGATTTTTTGATCTAACATTTCCCTATTTAGATTGATTATAGAATCAATCAATTGCACCAATTCTTGATCTACTTGTCTTTTTTCTGGTTGTGTTTCTAACTCAATCTCGTTTACAAGTCGAATCAACATCAAAAAACTCATTGGGGTCAGATAAATTTGTTTAACTTGGTATGATTTTTCATCATAAATTAAATTTGCATAAGACGAATTTTCTAGAGGATAACTATATAAGCAAGCAAATTTTGAAATATCTTTACCATATACAGATACAAGACCACCAGATAATTCAAATGGGGAAACTCTATCATTCGAATATGTTTCCCTCACTGATTTTAAAATTGAGAGCAAATCAGCTCGTGTCCGACATCCACAGTCAAAAATGAGAGCCAATAAGAACTGACGAAGTAGAAATTGTTTTTGTTCGAATGTCGCATACGGATTGAATTTACTTGTCTTAAGCCAATGCGGTAATTGCTTTTGCCAAAAATCATACAGCTTTAGCTTAAAATCATGTAATTCCCTTCCACTCTGCAGTTTAGTTTGCGTAGATTCAATATCTTTGATATTAGGTGGGAAAGAGCTGGTTTGAATCAGTGGTATATCATAATTACCAGCCAACCATTGTATCTTTGATTCAACCTCATGTTTATTTTGAACACATAAATCTGACCAATATTGCCATCCAGCTTTTAACTCATCAGCATCCAATTTTAGTGATTTGAAGTATTTATTAACTTTGGCTCTCGCCTTATATATCTTCTCTTTAATTTTATCGTCAAGCTTAAGCTTTAAATTATGCTCCACAACCTCTTCAACTAGCATATTTGAAATACTTTCAAATATGCTCTTTGCCATAGATTCCAATTCTTGCTTTAATTTTGAAAATCTCTCTAATTTTTCATTATTCATAAAGAAATCCCCACAGATATGAGTTCAAGATCTTTAAAAAGCTTGCTTAAAGCATCCTGAATTTGAGTTTTGTAAGCATATGGCTGTAAAGATGATGATTTAGAAAATCCAATTTCACCTTGTTGATCATGCGCATACCATGACTTGAAAACTGCATCTGGCAAATCAAGGGTATTTCTTACAAAATGTCGAATCCAATTGGGGTATAACGGCCCTATTTCAGGGAAGTTCTGTGCAAGGTAAGAAGCCACATCTTTCTGAGTTAAAGGACTTATTTTTATATTCATGAATCCTGCATTTTTCTTCCAATAATGAAGATAGTAGTTATCCTCACTTTTAGTTAACATCCCTGAATCCATAAGGTCTATAATGAATTTTTCATAAAGCTTTAATTCGTTAGCAAAAAATTCAGTCAGTGGTGAAAAGCGGCCATGACGTCGTGATTGGCTATTTTTATCATGAATGTAGACTATGCCTGTAATGAAGTCATAGTTCTCCTTGATACTCGATGCAGCAATTGCTGGGCGTGCTCCTGAGGATAAAAGACAACAAATCCAAATCCAGACACTGAAAGCATTAAATCGTTCTTCAATTGATTTCTTATCCCTCAATACCTCAATGACCTGGTTGTTCAGTGAATTTAAGAATTTTTTCGCCTGATTAAATGACCAAGCTCGCTGACTTCCTACACGTTCATCACTTTTAGCTTGAATGAATTGAGGACGATCTAGCACATGACTCTCATGTTTATTCTGAAACCAAAGCCATACGTATTTCTCATACGAATCATTTAACTGTTTATAAGAAAAACCACCGTATGCCAGATCAGGTTGATGTGAAACTTGTTTACCAATGAGAAAATTCTTTTGTAAATCATCTTCACAAATTCGATGTAAATGAAATGAAAGCTGCGAGGCGATATGAGTAACAGATAGATTTCCAATACAATAACCAAAGAAACACTCTTTCAAATACTGATTAAAATCGGTGTTTGTATAGCCACTTAGTTGCGCTTTTTTGATTCGATCAATCCACATTGCAGGAATTTGGAATGTCCAACTGGAATGTTTATTCTGCCTATTTCCTTTTTTTGCAATTTCTCCCTCCAACTTTTTATTAACATCGGCATCGACGGTCCATAAATAATAATCACGACCAGAAGAATGTTTTAATTTCTTAATTTCAAAAAAGTAATCAATATATTGAAAGACAACAGCACTCATTCCTGTACATAATGACATTAAGAAACAGGCAGCCATGGCAGATTTTTCTATGTCTTTATTGTTCTGTAGTTCGTCATGTAAGACCTGATAAATAACTTTCAAAAAAGGTGGGTCAATATAATAAACATTACTCACAGTCGGTTCGTGTACATGATCGAGGTATCGACGCAATACTTGATGATCAACAAAAGAGGATACTCTGCGTGTACTCTCATCTTGACTAAAATCATATTCACGTTTTTTTATATCTTCATTTTCATCATCATCATCCTTTGCACGAGCATCCGAATAATCCGAGAAGCCTTCTGTGATCAAAGGTGGGGCAATGAAACTTAAAATAGAAACCTCTGTTTCCTCAAGTGAGGGTTGAGCTTTTTTTCTATTCACCTGTACTTTTTCATCATAGTAGAGATTTTCAACAGCCACCCTATATTCATCTAAATAGCGATTTAATGATTTTTCAATCTGATTATTTTTCTGTGCATTGAAAACTAGACAAGTAGCAATTGTTCGGTCTTTGTGATGTTTAGCATAATTACTAAATTCTTTTTTCGAAAGCTTTAATGGATCAACATCTATAATTGCTCTAAAATAGAAAACAAGATTGGTTAATACATCATCTACACATTTATCAAAGTTTTTACCCACCACTCTAAGTAATAAGTACAATGTATAGTTTATTCGTTGGACTTTTAATTCTGAATCATCAAGCTTCAAAAGCAATCCAGACAAAAACATTACATAATTTAAAATTTCAAAAGTTTTATTATTTATCTCAATTCGAGTACCATTATTTAATTTTTTAGAATTATTGCATAGCATCGAGACACTCAAAAACCCCAATATATGCTTATATTTAGTTCTTTGCTGATATCTGCAAATATTAAAATACAACATCTCACAGCGATCTATTAGAATTTCAAAACTATCTTTATCTATAAAACTCAAATGAAAATCTTGAACATACTCAAAATTTAAAACCGCTATTCTTTCACTATATCCAGAAATTTTTTTCTCAAAATCATTACAATAATTTTCAAGATCTTCCTGATTTAAAATTTCACTCATTTTAATTAACTCCAAAATAACTCTTAATATTCATTGAAATTCTTAGGCAATTTAAAAAATTTCACAAAATCACTTTTATATAATTTCTCATGATTAGAATATCCACGTTTTTTAAACACCTCCTTATTAATATAAAACCTTATTTCCATCTTATCTTTTTGGTTTAAATATTCAAAAATCCTGTTAAACAAATAATTTCTTGATTCCTTCTTAATTGAAGCACTTTTTAAATAATGAAAAAGCTCGAACCAAAAAACATAACTTGTTTGAGCCTCAACCCAAACCTTCTGATCTTGCTTGATCGAATCCGGTAAATAAGCACATGCTGTTTTAAAACATTCAAGATCGTCACTGATTCGTTTTGCAATTGAAGTAAGTATTTGGCCTTGGACCTTCTTTTGCAGGGTTACACTAGAGCCAGTTTGATTAAGTACAGTCTTAAGTATGTCCAATTGAGTTTTTTCAACCACAATCTTCGAGTGACTCGTACTACGATGTTTGACTTTTTGCTTTGATTTTGAATATTTTTTGGACATTATTAACTCCAAATCCTACCCTATAAAAATTTCATTAAGACTTTTTTTGAGCATGACAAGCCTAGAGCCTAAATCTAAATCCAATTTAAGCTGATGATATTTCTTAAAAAATAGGTATATAAATTTTATGGATGAGATAGTATTTCTTGTTATTGTGTGCTTTTTACCTCTAAATAGAGTGAACGCCAATAGCATGAAAAACTATCTCAATTTTTCTAGACTTCTTCTTTGACACAAGCAAATTTATAGACTTCTGCTTTACTCCATCGAAGACTGCGACCATGCCTAATAGGACTTATTGGTCCGTTTTCATACAATGCCCATTTACGTAATGTTTGTTCTGCATACCCTAATAAACGAGCAGCCTCACTAGTAGATAGCAATAATCTATCTTGAGTAATTTGTTTAACTTTATGTTTCATGTTGATTAAGATATCTGGTTTAATACATTTACATAAAACTAAATTTTTTAATTAATTTATATATATATATCTGATTTTTTTATGATCCTATACTACTAAATAAAATTTTAAAAATTAACAAAACAATTATAATATTGATTTATATAAGATATTTTTAAAAAAAGTATGAAACAACAAAAGTCAAACGAGTACCTTCTTAAGGACAGTCAATCACATCTATCTTCAACACCACTCAATTCCGAAGAATTACCATACATAACCACCTTATAAATCTCAATTCATTATCCACTTTCTTATTAAATTTAAAATATCAATCAATAAAATATATAAATTTATAATTTTTAAAAACTAATAAAAAATATTCACAATCTTATTGAGTAAATGAAATTTTATAAAAAAACTATTATATTAAACACATAATTTTAATTATCATTTAGTAATCAGAATTTTTTTGCCATGGTGCTCAAACCAGATTATTTAAAAGTACAATTTCCTAATGAATAAGCTTATACCTAAAATTTATCATACAATTAATTAACCCCATTATGACAACATCTCAATAGGTTAAGTTAATATATCAATTAGGTTTAATTATAATATTTTAGCGGCAGTGTAAAATATCCCTATAACGGCATTTAAAAACTGCCACTAAGTTAATATAGTAGTCATTTGGAACTGCTCAAATATGTTAACTTTGGAGCAAGAAGTTACAGTTTAAACACTGTATAAACAAGGTTTATTTAAGGTAATGAGTTGAGAACTTGCGGAATCTAAAAATACCGTGCGTAAATATTTACAGCAAAAGTCCACACTACAGTATCGGCTTACAACCTAGAATAAGTATTCTTGACTCATATAAACCTTATTTTCTTGAACGCGTAAATACTCCTTATCCTGAATGGATTCCTGCCGTTGTACTCTACCAAGAAATTTTAGAGCTTGGATATCTAGGAAAGGTCAGGATCGATCTTAAGGGAATATCTTGCAACATTATAACCAGTCACCATACTGAAACCCTAAACTGCTCGACTGTGCTAAAAAATATGGCTTTCGCCCCAGCATATGTAAGCGCTACTCTGCACAAATCAAGATAAAGTTGAACGCTTTAATGGATACCTCAAATCAAGCTTTATTGTGTTATTAAAAGCAAGCTTGAAGACTTCGAGTTTACTGTTAGATGTTGATTGTTACCAATGGCCCCCTATTGGCCGGTGGCTGCATGAAACCGCTGTCAATCAGCGGATTCATGCCACTACTGTCAACAACATAGTCAACCGATCATGCAACAACTGTATTAATGGCTCAACCAACACCATCTAACGCGGCTATCGAGTTCTCTAACTGTTCGAACGATCAACTACAGCTTAAAACGCTGGCAGGCACTCTACCGCTATCTGGTTGATGGTAACTTACCAATCAACCTAAGAAGCATTACTTCGTAAGGGATCGAAAATCAGATGTGTCCGTAGGCCTTGGGGCGTAAGAACTGGTTGTTTACTGACTCGCTGCGCAGTTGTAAGTGAGCGGCTAATATGATACGCCTCATTCAGTCAGCAAAGCTGAAGGGATTGGATTCCTATGCCTATTTAAGTGATATGCTAAAAAGGCTGTCAACACATAAAGTGTTCCGACTAGATGAATTATGACCACACTGCTGGAAATCTAACTTAATTAAAAAATAACTATGAGGTTCAGCGGACGCTTACGTAGAAACTTGTAATAAACTGATCTAAAAAATGGGATCATATACATCATAATTCGTATCTCAAAGTATTGACTTAAATTGTTATTAAGCCATGCCAGAATTAGATCGCCTCCATACCCATGTTGTCACTTAAATTTGAGTAACTACAGGAAATTCTATTTTTCAAGTCTTTATACAACAAAACCAGTTAAGAATAATGTTGATTTAAGCTGCTTACCATTTGCTTACTAGAATACAAAAACAAAAAAACCACTTAGGATTAGTACACCTAAGTGGTTGTTTTATATGGTGGGCCCAGACAGACTTGAACTGTCGACCAACGGATTATGAGTCCGCTGCTCTAACCAACTGAGCTACAGGCCCTATAAATACTGGTGTTTCAAGTATTTTCGAGAAAGAATACTAGCGAAATTAGAATTGAATTACAAGAACTTTAAAAGCAAGATTATTGATATGCATAATTTTTAAGCATTGTGACCCTGTTTGAATTAAATTATTGATTCTCATCTGTAGTTTGAGAAATTTGTTTATACGTTGTTGTTGGCTTTTTCCGCTTCTCTAAATAAATTTCGAATGCACTCCATGCGCAGATCACCAAAAATACCAAAACAATAACGATACATAAAGTCATTAACATGCTGCAATCCTTTTGCGCATATACCTATATTGAATTTGTGATTCTTATCAGACTAAAGTCTATATGATTTAACACAGAGTGCAAATAAAAAGTGATTATTTTTAATACAAGGCAAATTTTTACTTTTTGAATGTTTATTGCAAATAACGATTTGAAATAATGATCGTTCCTTACATTACAAATAAAATAAATAGCTACGCTGAAAATCGATCGTTTGAAATGATTCCAGTGTATTGATTAATCTACCCGTTCAATATTATGCTACTTATTCATTGAAACAATTGAAGAAATGATGAGTGATTTATTATTACTTTTGGGGCTAATTTCTATCGTTGCCTTACCTATTTTTGCTCACTTATTTTTTTATGACAAAATTCAGAATAAGGATAACCAAAAAATTCTATCTTTTTTAAGTCTAATTCCTGGAATTGTACTGATGTGTGGCGCATCTTTTTTAAGTCCAACTCAGACTCCGATTAAATCTGTAGAATGTGGCGTTGTTAAGCAATATAAAACATATAAAATTCGACATCGATCTACATTTGAACGCCTTGCCGTTGTGATGGATTCGTCTGGTTATATTCGTTACTTTGATTTTGATGAAACTTTACCTCGCTTACAAAGCAAACAACATGTCTGCTTTGAGCTCTATGATCGTTTTAAAAATAAAGGATTAAGTGAATCTCGTATCGTAAAAATCATATCGGATAAATAAGTTATATAAAATATTCACTTTACATGACCTTATATTTTTATTAATAAAATCAAACTATAAAATAAAATCTATTACACGCTGATTATTTAACACAATAAAAAAGCACCCTTTCGGGTGCAAAGCATAGAACTTACACAAACTTGAACGAACAATTAGAAACTAACTGATTTGTTGAATTTGCTGCATTTTTGCAATTTCTTGCTGTTTGAGTAAATTACGTTGAATCTTACCACTTGAAGTCTTCGGTAGACTGTCTACAAACTCAATTTCTTTTGGATATGCATGTTTCGATAAACGAGAACGTACATAGTCTTGCAGTTTGCTACTTAACTGCTCAGATGCAGAATATTGCGGTTTAAGGACGACAAATGCTTTAACAATTTCAGTGCGTTCAGGATCAGGCTTACCAATCACCGCTGATTCTAAAACTTCAACGCATTCCAGTAAGGTACTTTCGACATCAAATGGCCCCACTCGATAGCCTGACGTTGTAATGACATCATCTACACGTCCGATAAAATCTACACCACCCAAATCATTTAAACGAACCGTATCACCTGTTAAATAATAGTTCCCTACAAATGATTTACGATTATTTCCACCATAGCCTTTAAACCATGTTAATGGAGATTGTGAGAAATCGATAGCCAACATTCCTATCTCACCTCGTTCAACTTCTTCATTTTGTGCATTTAATACTGCAAAACGATGCCCTGGATTCGCAAAACCTGCTGAACCAATTTTAATCGGATGCGCTAAAGCGTGATGATTTCCAATCACCATACCCAATTCAGTTTGTCCATATTGATCGTAAATATTGACATCTAAATCATGTTTAAACCAATGAATCACTTCAGGTGTTAATGGCTCACCTGCACTACTCACCACTCTTAAATGCTCCTTGATAGAAGCATCAAACTTTTCTTTAAATCCAAAGAACATACGAAATGCGGTAGGAGAACCTGTTAAATTACTCACTTTATACTTTTTGATTATTTGTAGGGCATTATCCACACTGAATGGACGTTCATCCATAATAATGCTATGCCCCAAACCTAAAGGCCCAGTGATACCGTAGTACAGACCATAAGCCCAACCTGGATCTGCCAAATTCCAAAATGAATCTTCTTCACGTAAATCCACTGCATGACGCATATATTCTTTAAATGCCAAAATCGCTTTTAATGGTACAGGCACAGATTTTGCTAAACCTGTAGTTCCTGAAGTAAACATCATTAAAAAATCATCTTCAAAAGTCAGCATAACTGGATTACATTTAGCTGATTGCAGCTCTATTTCTTGCCAAAAATTGGCATCAGGTTGCGGTGTAGTTCCTGCCTGATAGACTGTTAAAATATGTGGAATATCAATCTGATTAAGCTTTACACGTTGTTCTTCATTGGTCACAATCAATTGTGTTTGAGCAGTTTCAATACGATGTTCAATGGCTTTAGATTCAAAAGCGGTAAATAAAGGTTGATAAATTGCGCCAATACGCCATGTCGCTAAAATGGTAATGAGTAATTCAGGTGTACGAGGCAATAAGCCTGCAATACAATCACCTGTTTTTAAGCCGACTGATTGAAAATAGTTGGCTAATTTTCCTGAAGCTTCATCCAATTGCTCAAATGTCCACTGGGAAGACTCACCGTTTTTACCTTCCCAAATTAAAGCAGTTTTATTTAAACCCATAAAACGTTGGCAACATTCTACATAAGCATTGATCGATTGAGGATTTCCAACCAATTGTTCATTGATGAGTCTTTCATAATCAAATGCTTGATACGCTTGTTCTAGTGTTTTCATGGCAATACCCTTGCTTTTATTGAACAAATCATCGTGATTTGTCGTTCCATATTTCGCTTTCTAGCTTTTTATTGAAAATGCTGAATCATTCAGCAAGCTTCTGTTCCTATAACCATAGATAACCATGTTTATAAAACACTGACAATTTCCAAATACCTCAATTGTGTTGCAGCTTTTGAACACTCATTTTTGAGTAAAAAAAGATCAGCCTGCGCTGATCTTCGGGGGTTGGTGTGTTTATTTAACCTGAGTTCGAGATAAGATATGTTCCCAACTATATGATACGCGGAAACGTCAGTCGCATTGTTCGAGGCATGAGGAATACATTCCGCAAGATCTGCAATATACTGTTTTTGCAATATATTAGGTACTTGATAATATTTGTCGAGTTGGCGACTGACAAATGGTTTTGCCTACTTTTCCCGAAAGCCTTGCGAGGTAATACCTCTCAGGTCGAACCGAAGGTTAATCCTTGCTTTTGACTTTAAACGGTAAGACTCCGTTGTGCTTGATCTATCTTTTCAATAACTTACATTAAAGTTTATCCCGAACTGACGTTATTTATTCAATAAAAATGTTCAGTTATTAATCACAGCTCTTGCAATCACCAAACGTTGAATATCAGAAGCACCTTCATAAATTTGGCTTACCCGTACATCACGATATATACGCTCTACTGGAAAATCAGAGACATAGCCATAGCCACCATGAATTTGAATCGCGTCTGAACATACTTTTTCTGCAATTTCAGAAGCAAAAAGTTTAGCCATAGACGCTTCTTTTAAACACGGTAAACCTGCATCCTTTAAACTGGCTGCATGATAAATTAATTGCCGTGCTGCTTCGATTTGTGTCGCCATATCTGCCAATCTAAATGCAACCGCTTGATGTTGTACCAATTCAACACCAAAGGATTTCCGTTGATTGGCATATTCTACGGCTGCATCCAAGGCCGCTCGTGCCATGCCTACACACTGCGAAGCAATACCGATACGCCCAGATTCAAGATTAGACAATGCAATTTTGTATCCTTCACCTTCTTTGCCGAGTAGATTTTCGGCTGGAATTCTGCAATTTTCAAAGATAATCGTTGCTGTATCTGAACAATGTTGTCCCATTTTGTCTTCAATACGAGAAACGATATAGCCTTCTGTATCAGTCGGGACAATAAAACATGAAATCCCTTTTTTGCCCGCAGTCTTATCTGTGATTGCAAATACAATCGCAAGCTGTGCGTTTTGCCCTGTGGTAATAAATTGCTTGGTTCCATTAATCACCCAATGATCACCATCACGCTCAGCTTTACATAACAAAGCCCCTGCATCTGATCCTGCTTGAGGTTCAGTTAAACAAAAACATCCTAACCATTCTCCTGTAGCGAGTTTGGTTAAATAGTCCTGTTTATGTTGTTCAGTACCATATTTTTGAATAATTCCACACGGTAATGAATTTTGGACACTAACAATGGTCGAGATTGCGCCATCACCTGCTGCAATTTCTTCAATAGCAGCAACCAGTGAAATGTAATCTAAACCTGCACCACCCCATTGCTCTGCAACGGTCATTCCTAATGCACCAAGCTCACCCAACGCTTTGAGTTCTTGGGCTGGAAATTTTGAAGTTTTATCACGCTCAGCTGCTGTGGGTTTTAATTTATTCTGCGAGTAATTTCGCATCATTTCCTGAACCATTTTTTGTTGTTCATTTAGAATCATGTGAGCATCCTTCCTCAGCAAATTTAAACAGGCTGCGATATAAAAATATTTGTGAATAAGATCAAAGCATAGCTTCGCCAATATGCGCTATTCACATATTGAAAATTAGATAAATATTGATTTTAAATTAGAATTTTAAAGATCATTAGCTAAATCCTAAATGTAGTGATATTTAAGATTTAGCTAACTTGATCCGTGAATATTCAGTAATTATTTAGGTTGCATACGAATTGCACCATCTAAACGAATCGTTTCACCATTCAAATAATTATTTTCACAAATATGACCCACCAAATGAGCAAATTCTTCAGGTCTAGCTAAGCGTGGAGGAAATGGCACCATTGCACCTAATGCATCCTGCACTTTTTCAGGTAAGCCTTTTAGCATTGGCGTTTCCATGATTCCAGGGGCAATAGTCATTACTCGAATTGCGTGTTGCGCCAATTCACGCGCCAAAGGTAAAGTCATCGCAACCACAGCACCTTTCGATGCTGCATAAGCTACTTGACCAATCTGACCATCAAAAGCTGCAACAGAAGCCGTATTTACGATGACCCCACGATCCTCTTCACCAGCCTTCAATTCATAACGTGAAATTACATCTGCCGCAAAGCGCAACATATTGAATGTACCCGTCACGTTAATATTTAATACTTTTTGGAATGCATCTAATGCGTGGATACCATTCTTACCCAATACTTTCGCAGAAGGCCCAATTCCTGCACAATTGATTAAGCCATTTAATTGACCATAATCTTGTTCTACATTTTTAAAAAACTGCTCTACTGCAACTTCGTCTGTCACATCCAGTTGAACAAATTTAGATTTTTCTCCCAAACGCTTTTGCATTTCCTCACCAAGTGCATGATTCATATCGACCATAATCACTTTTGCGCCTTTGCCAATTAAATGCGTTGCTGTAGCGGCACCAAGCCCTGATGCACCACCAGTCACAACAAAAACTTTTCCTTCAATTTTCATTTTTTATTCCTATTCACTGTTTGAGTCGATGTCGATATGGTTTAAATAAAATATAAATAGACTTAAGATGCAGATTAAACCGAGACAAGTTTGAGTACAATTTCCAAAAGTTGCATCCTTTATGATGGATTTGGACAATTTTAAAATCGCTTTTGCAAAAGCATTTCACAAGATAATGGAATGGGCTGTGAACAATCAACAATTCAGTGAATACAAAGGCAGTATTTCTATGGCTTTGGTGCATGAAGCTTTATTTCATGTAGAAGAAAAGGGTTTTGATCTCCAACAAATTTTATATAAAGCTGAAATTCCATTTGAATTGCTACATTCACCGAAGGCCCGTATCTCAGTACCCGCTTATGCAAGGCTCTGGACTGAAATTGCCAATCAAATGAATGATGAATTTTTTGGCATGGATTCACATCCAATGCGCCGTGGCAGTTATAAATTACTCTCTAAAATGGTGATGCATGCAGATACATTAAGTACCGCCATTGAGCAAATTCTGCAATATTTTAATTTTATTCTGGATGATTTTCACAGTAAATTAATCATCGATGAGAATTATGCATACATCGTCATTACAGATAAATTACAAACCAAACGCATGTTTTGCTATGCAACTTATTTTATGCTCGTTCATAGTCTAATTTGTTGGCTAGCTGATCAACGTATCTTACTCAATCACATGCGATTAAAATGCACTCAACCTATTGATGATTTAGATTATCGCGTGCGTTTTTGTGAGAAAATCAGTTATCAAGCAGATAATCATTATCTGCAATTTGATGCGAATTATTTAAATATCCAGATAAAACGTGACAAGAAGTCTTGGTATGATTTTATTCGAAATACACCTGAAAACCTGTTGCTTCGATTTAAAAACCCGCATGCTTTAAGTTCAATGATTCGTAAACAATTACTGTCTGTCCCCCCTGCGGAATGGTGTGAGCTGAGTGAATTGGCTCAACAACTCAATATTTCAGAAGCTACCATTCAACGGCGTTTAAAAAATGAAGGCATCAGCTACCAACAATTAAAGAATGACATTCGTAGAGATTTAGCGATCGATTTATTGTGTAAGTCTTCTCACACCTTGCAGGAGATCAGCGAACAACTACATTTTCAAGAACCAAGTGCTTTTCACCGTGCTTTTAAGAAATGGACAGGTGTAAGTCCGGGTGCTTATCGTGAGCTTAAGATTCTTTAAAAATTTTAACCAACCTAGTCATTTTTTGGATTTAAAATAGAATATTGTTTTCATTTCACTTTTATAAAAAATCATTTTTTATACGTTCAACATAGTTACAGCCTATCCGACAAAGATTGCTTTTTATCTACAATTGGTATATTTTTCACACAATTCAGAGCAACTATTTTGCTCATTCTGCTGTAACTCCTCCCCTTTAATCAGCCTTTAGGTCACGACCATGCTTAAGATGATTGATGTACTAGACCAAAACCTAGTTCAAAACTTTGTCGATTCCCTTTCTGCTCAAACTGAGCATTTAGATGAACTCATTGAAGGTATTTTAAAAACCTCAAATCATGATTTCGATCATGCAATTCATCAGTTTTTTGCAACCAATGATGCTCAAGAAATTGCTCAAGCGCTTGATATCAATCAAGACCGCTTACAAGCGATTCAAACAGGCTTTGCAATGCAACAAGAAAACATTGCAGATACAGCAAAAATCGTTGCACTTTGTCTTGCACTTGAAACCAATGCTTTAAACCAAGTACATATTGCTGATAGTTTAGAAGGCTATCCAATATAATCGATTCAACCCAGTTGAATCCTTTATGCAAAAAGCAGCCAAAGTGGCTGCTTTTTTATTGATTAGTGTCCTAATATTTATAATGGATTAATAGTGCTAAATAGCTCAATCCAAAGAATAACAATGCAAATAATCTTTGCCAACGCTGTTCATTTTGAAGGGCACTTTTTCTTTACTCCCGAATATAATTTTTATGAAATTAAAGCAAACATAAAACAAAGCGATCAACACTGGAATACTGAATAGGACTAAGCCCAAACATCCATCACCGCTACAATCTACATTTCCACTTCGAACTAAAATGGCTATGGTCAAATTAATTGTGTTCATTATAAAAAATTTTGAATACACCATAGCTTGCTATTATTTTAAATTCTGTCTTTATCATTCTATGTCATTGAATCCCTCGAGGAAATACTTGCATCTTATTCTTTGTCTATGAAACACTATCATCGCAATATAAGGTAGACCCTATGATCATTCGCGATAAAAGTAATAGCTTTGCACTCCTCTTTGCTTGGCACGGTACGATTCTGCCCAAAGTATTACCGGCACTCGCACTTGTTATTTTTATTTCGACATTATTGGTCTATTTATCTACCCACCATTATTTTTCAGGCCCGACTGTACCTGCGATTGGTTTTACAGTATCTGGAATCATTTTATCTATCTTCCTTAGTTTTAGAAATACAGCATGTTATGACCGCTGGTGGGAAGGACGCAAACTATGGGGTGCATTAATTGCAACCTCACGCCATCTTACTCGTGATACGCATGTATTAAGCGATTCACATCGTAAAATTTTAATGTATCGGGTGATGTTATTTACATGCTTACTGCGAAATCATCTTAGAGATCAGAACCAATCCATTGAATTTTATCGTGATAAAGTTGCTTTTGATGAGCAAACCTTCACTGCTTTAGCCACACATATCAATGCACCACAATTTGTTTTAGAAGAAATTCAAAAGTCACTCGTTCTATCACTAAAAACAGGTGAAACTTCTGACATTATTTACCAAAGTTTAAATCAACACATTAGAGAATTAGGGCATATTCAAGCAGGCTGTGACCGAATTATCAGTACACCTTTACCCTATTCTTATTCCGTTTTATTACATCGTACCGTCTATTGTTTCTGTCTAATTCTTCCTTTTAGCTTAGAAGTCAGTTTAGGTATATGGACACCTGTTTTAGTCGGATTAATTGCTTATTTATTCTTAGGATTAGATACGCTCAGCGCACAACTGGAAGAACCTTTTGGTTTACAGGAAAATGATCTTCCTTTAGATGCCATTACTCGCTTAGTTGAAAGAGAAATGTTGAGTTCTTTAGGCGAACCGCTTTTAGAACCCATTCATGCTGTGAATAACAATCTTTCTTAATGCACAAGCACATACACTCCCTTTTTGGAATACGTTGAATACATCACGCATACTTGATTTACATACATAAAAAAAAGCCTTGTTAATATGCAATCAACAAGGCTCTTATCACAGTAAAATTACAACATGAATAAGCAAATATGCAAAAAATTAAGTGATTTGAATGGGGTTATTGCATCCAACGACCTAAAGTTACACGATCATTGCCACCATAATCTTTTACCGTTCTGACCTCTTTAAATCCTGCACCTTTAAAGATATTACACACGGCTTCAGCTTGGTCATAACCATGCTCAACCACAATCCAACCTTGCACAGTTAACCATTTTTTACCTTGTTGGATAATATGTTCAATATCAGCCAAACCTTGTCGGTCTGCAACTAAAGCTCGCTCAGGCTCAGATGCTAAATTCAGCATATGCTCATCTTTTGCATCAATATAAGGCGGATTCGATACAATCAAATCAAAATATTGACGATTCAATGCATTAAACCAACTGCCTAAAAAGAATTTAACCTGCGTTAAATCATGTTTTTCAGCATTATGTAGTGCAACTTCTAAAGTCGGCTCATAAATATCTGTTGCAGTAACAGACCAATTTGGACGCTCACTTGCAAGAGATAATGCAATCGCTCCCGTTCCAGTACCCAAGTCAACAACTCGCGTATCCTCTGGTAAATCAAGACGTAGTACCGTTTCAACAAGCACTTCAGTATCTGGACGAGGCACTAAAGTATCCTTTGTCACAGTCAGATCTAATGTCCAAAAAGGTTGAGAACCTGTGACATAAGCCAAAGGCTCACCTGCTGCAATTCGAGCTAATCCATTTACATAATCTTGCTCTTGCTCTGCTGTGAGTTCTTGCGCAGATTTAAGTGATAAATCAAAAGCATCAATCTTTAAAATATGCTCAAGTAACCAAGCATTTTCTTGACGCTCATAACTCTCAACTTCTCCACGTAAGGCTAAAGCCTGTGCAATATTCATTAACCACCATTTTGTTGTGCAAGTAATGCCAACTGATCGGCTTGATATTCGCGGTGTAAACTGTCCAGTAATTCGGTCAAATCACCTTCCATCACAGCATCTAACTTATATAGAGTTAAGTTAATACGATGATCAGTCATACGCCCTTGTGGGTAGTTATATGTACGGATACGTTCCGAACGATCTCCTGAACCGACTAAATCACGGCGCATTTCAGAAGTTGCAGCATCCGCAGCCGCACGTTTCGCATTTTCCAAACGTGACGCCAACAAAGCCAGTGCTTTGGCTTTGTTTTTATGTTGCGAACGCTCATCCTGACATTCAACCACTGTTCCTGTTGGAATATGGGTAATACGTACAGCAGAATCTGTTTTGTTAATGTGCTGACCACCTGCACCCGATGCACGGTAAGTATCAATACGCAAATCGGCAGGGTTAATATCAACCGTAGTATCCACATCAACTTCAGGCAGAATAGCGACAGTACATGCCGAAGTATGTACACGACCTTGTGACTCAGTCGCAGGAACACGTTGCACACGGTGTGCGCCACTTTCAAATTTCAGACGTCCATAAACCCCTTCGCCACTGACAAGGCAAATGATTTCTTTATAGCCACCGTGTTCACCTTCATTTTCAGACAATACTTCAATACGCCAGCTTTGTGATTCAGCATATTTACTATACATACGATATAAATCGCCTGAGAAGATTGCAGCTTCATCGCCACCCGTTCCTGCACGAATTTCCAAATAAGCCGAGTTGGCATCATTCGGATCTTTAGGAATCATGAGAATATTCAAATCAGCTTCAAGTTGTTCAATTAAAGCTTTATTCTCTTTAATTTCTTCCACAGCCATTTCCTTAAAATCAGGATCTGACAACATCGCTTCGGCTGTTTCTATATCGTCTTCAGCTTGTTTATACTTTTTCCAAACATCAGTAATTTCTGTTAAATCATTATGTTCACGTGACAAATTACGGAAACGTTTATTGTCTGAAATCACTTCGACATCTGCCAATAATGCTTCTAACTCTTCATGTCGATCACAGAGTTGATCTAATCGTAGACGTAACGATTCTTTCATTTTAAATACATTCTCAATCTAAGCCTTGGCCTATGGCTATGTAGATAAATAGCCACAGACAAAGAAAATTCTATAATTGTGCATAGTTTACCGATTCTGCCCTTTAAATACAGCAACTATTGCACAAGGCTCTGCATTTAGACGTGCCAAAACATTTTTTATTTAAAGATGAATGTTATTTTCTCCATGTTTTCTACTTTTTATTGAAAATCTGCACGTTTAAACGGCAATTTTAATAGAAAGCATACATTCAGATACTAAACACTATCAATTTATGAATACATCTCCATTTTCTCAGAAAATATTTTTGTTACATTTACCTCATCGAATAGAGACAGAGCTGTCCAAAGAATAGGACATGGAGAAACATATGAAATTTAATACAATCTTAATGACGACTGCATTGACAGTTTCATCTATGTTTACAATGAGTGCCCACGCTGACAACTCAACTCGAATCGCAGCAACTTCAGCTTTAGGTAGTGTTGTTGGTACTGCTGTAGGTAAACAAATGGGTGGTAATACAGGTGCAATGATCGGTTCTGCCGTAGGTGGTGCTGGTGGTGCAGCGGTTGCGACCAATAAACATGACCGTACAGCAGCTGCTATCGGTGGTGGTTTAGGTGGTGTAGGTGGTTATGCTGTAGGTAAACAAATGGGTGGTTCTACAGGTGGATACATTGGTGCTGCTGCAGGTGCTGCGGGTGGTTCAGTACTCGGTAAAAAAGTTTCTGAAGACCGTCATGCAGATCAACGTAAGTACAATAAAAAGTACTACAAAAAACACCGTCGTCATAACCACTAAGTTATGTAATATGCAAGTTATGCATGTGAAAAGCACCTTCGGGTGCTTTTTTAGTATTTTTCATTTATTCCTAATATTTTTAATAAATCAATTATTAAGAAAATGTAATTATCATCATCAAGCTTAAAATATTACTCTACGGTTTGATATATTTTCTTAAAAGTCGCATGAAAATGATCACTATTTTATACCTATCAAACTGTGTTTTTATCAATCGTAATATTTCTAATTTAATCATAAAATGGCATAGCTAAAATTCTAAAATATCTTTTGCGCAGGCACTTACCTATTAAATTCATCTTATATTCATCATTTGTTTTGTATGACTTCAAGTTTTTTAAGCATCGTACATACATCGAGAATCAAATCATGTAGAAATTAACAAGCCAAAAATACAATCCAGAAACGAAACAAATCACTTTGTTACGTTGCTATCCATAATTATTGCAACATATTTCTATATTCTAAACTCAAGTTCAAAAATACGAAGAAGCTTCGACAGGAGTTTGAAAATGAAATTACAAGCAATTCTTGGCGCAACAGTAATTGCAGCCACAATGATGACTACAGCACATGCAGATAATACCAGTCGTGTTGCTTTAACTTCTGCCCTTGGTGGTATTGCGGGTGCAGCGATTGGACAACAAATGGGTGGTTCAACAGGTGCAATGATTGGTTCGGCAATCGGTGGTGGTGCAGGTGCAGGTGCTTCAACCAATAAACGAGACCGTACAGGTGCGATTATCGGTGGTGCGCTGGGTAGTGCTGGTGGTTATACTGTTGGCCGAAATGTCACAGGAACATCTACAGGCGGTTATGTAGGCGCAGGCTTAGGTGCGGCTGGTGGTGCGGCACTGGGTAAAAAAGTCAGTGCAGATCGTCGCTATGATGATCGTTATGACGACAGCTATGATCGCCGATACGATGACCGTTATGACCGTCGTTATAATAGCAAAGGTTATCGTAACAATAGTTACCGTTATAATGGTCGTAATTCTCGCCATGACAATGGTAACCATTATGGTTGGTACAAAAACCATAAAAATCGTTAATATTTTGTCTAAACAAAAGAATCGATCCAAATTTCATAAAGCACCTTCGAGTGCTTTATTTTTATTTATGCATACCCCATGCGGAAAATTGAAAACAATTACAATATATCGACAGTTTTCGATATACATAAACTTAATCATATCGTATTATATCGATATAAAAGTTACTTAGGTTTAGAGTCTAACGATGACCGCTTTAACAGATACTCAACTCAAAGATACGAAGTTTTCAATTCTTGAGCTTGCACCAGTTCGTGATGATCAAAATGTCGAATTCTCATTAAAGCATGCTCTTGAATTGGCTCAACATGCTGAAAAACTTGGCTATGAACGTTTATGGCTCGCAGAACATCACAATATGGATGGTATTGCAAGTTCAGCAACTGCCGTATTACTCGGTTATATCTTGGCTAATACCCAAAAGATTCGTGTCGGATCTGGTGGCATTATGCTACCTAATCATGCTCCACTTGTTGTTGCAGAACAGTTTGGAACATTAGCAACACTTTATCCTAATCGTGTTGAATTGGGTTTAGGGCGTGCGCCTGGTACAGACCCAATGACTATGCGCGCGCTAAGACGTGGCCGTCAGGAAACTGAGGATCAATTTCCACAAGATGTATTGGAAATTCTCAGTTACTTTGCAGATGCTCAACCGAATCAGAGAATCAAAGCAACACCTGGTCAAGGCACACATGTTCCTGTGTGGTTATTAGGCTCAAGTCTTTTTAGTGCACAACTTGCGGCAAGATTAGGTCTACCCTATTCATTTGCTTCACATTTTGCACCAAGAATGTTAGGGCAAGCCATTCAGTTATATCGTGGCAACTTCCAACCTTCTGAATATTTAGACAAGCCTCATGTTTCTATGGGTGTTCCAACTGTCGTTGCACAAACAGATGAGGAAGCTGAATATTTAGCGACCAGTGTGTACCAACGTATTTTGGCTTTACTGACTGGACAAAGCCTAAAACTCAAAGCACCAATTGACTCTATGGAAGGTCGCTGGTCTGTTTCCGAAAAAATGGCGGTACAAAACTTTCTTGCGATGGCGCAAATTGGATCGCCTGAAACAGTGAAGAAAGGTTTGGAATCATTGTTAGAAAAATACCAAGTGGATGAGTTTATTTTCACTTGTGATATTTACGATACAGATAAACGTTTAGAGAACTTTAGTTTGTTGATGGACTTAAAAAAATAAGTAATCGGAATAACATTTACCTCTCTACCAAAATGAAACACCTCGTTTCATTTTGGTTTTTTTATACACTACGCTTAAGTATCACTCATTTTAATTTAAAAATAATTTATTAGAAAAATAGCAAACTTCTACCTCACTTTATCCTTTACAAATTAACAATCTTGAAATCATTTACCATTTATTTATAGATAGGCATAATGGACTAAATAAAAACCAGTAAAATCAATAAGGAAAATAATGAATCAATATATCAACAAGCCGACACCAGCATTCATTGCAGTGAGTTGGGTCGCATTATTCGCTGGTGCTACTGCTTACTGTATTGGTCTATTTAATGCGCAAATGGCATTGAATGAAAAAGGTTATTATCTAATCTTAATTTTATATGGATTATTTTCCGCTGTTTCTTTGCAAAAAATTGTTCGTGATAAACTTGAAGGTCAACAAGTCACCGCTATTTATTATGGGCTGTGTTGGGCTTCCGTAGCAATTTGCTTGATACTCTTAGCTTTAGGTTTATGGAATGCAACCATGACGCTGAGTGAAAAAGGATTCTATATTATGGCCTTTTTGTTGAGTTTATTTGGTGCTGTTGCTGTTCAAAAGAACATCCGAGATTTGGAATATTTAAAAAATAAGAATAGCCATAACAACTTGGAAATTAACCAAAGAATCAATCAACTAGAAATTAAAGAAACTGAAATGTATGAAGATTAATGTTGATATCTATTTAGAGCTTACTTGATCAGCACAAAGCAAAGACTTGTACTATTTAGACAAGTCTTTGCCTATAGATCAAAACTTACTATTCAATATTCTCAATCTGTAATCCTATTTAAAATTGATATTTCATATACAATGAAGCGATAGATTCTATAAATGTAAAATAAATCAAATTATTCATCTCTTCTTTTCTATGGATTTGTCTTTTGATTTACACAAGGCTGCAATAATAATTTATGAATATTCAAATACTTAGTAAAGTATCAATCACGATACTGCGATGAAAATGACTGTCAAGATTTAAAAAAAACTTTACCTACAATTCCGTTAGCGATATGAATAAGGATCAGAGCCAAAAGCTGTGAAATAAAACAAAAAAGGATATTGATATGCACACCAAGAAAAAAAGCCAAAGGGACGGTTTTTTTCAAAATACACCAGAGTTTTTTAAAAATTATACAGGGACACTAATTTCAGCGAGTGAAATTAAAGAAATCAATTTTACAGGCTTAAATGTTGCAATTATTGGTGCTAATCAGGCAACAGCAACTCATTTAGACTTTATTACACAGCATGCAGAATCGGTAAAAATCTTTCAAATTAAGCCTGCTTTCGTTTTACCGCAAACTGAGAAAGGCATTCATAGATTGGTTTCCCACCCGTTAATTATTAAAAATCGTCGTTTATTCAACAATCGTGTTAAATCTTTATTGGCAATTCGTTATTTAGATTCACAAGTACAGGAACAATGGCTAAAACGTCAGCTCATGCCTAATTCTGCTGCTGAAAATAAAGTATTTCTTAAATCAGATACTTATTATACTGCTTTACAACGCCAGAACTGTAAATTGATGACTTGGCCCATTGTTAAAATTACCAATCATGCAGTACAAAGCATGGAAGGCATAGAACATCCAGCAGATGTAATTATCACGACTTACTAAGTTTTGCATTGCCATTATTCACTTATGAACTTGATCAATTAGAAAAAGGTTAAGCGCCTTTTTCTAATAGCAAATCAACTAAAAATGATTTAATCCTCTAATCGCTTACTGATTTAGCTACAAATCTAAATATTACTCACACTGGTCTTATATTTTTTTCGTATTATTGCTTGTTTAATTCTTATTCACCTTATGATACATAGTTAAAAATTGACAAGTCTTTATTTGCCAAAAGTTCAAATCATAGCCTTTTGTATATTTATGAATTGACAGCCTAAATTTTTTCATCTCTAAAAGAATCAATCATCGATATAAAAAAATGCACCAACTTTGCTCATTGAACAGTTTTCATAGCATTCATCGCATAAAATCATTCTTAATTTTTTTATTAAAACGTACACAGCATGTTGAAATCGACAAAAACTTCGAATGAAAATCATACAAAATCAGTATAAAAATAATTGAGTTAGCTTAAAAAAATAAGCCAAAAGTAAATTCGCTTACTTTTAGACACATTTTGTAATAATTTATATTTGAAAAAATTATGTCTGACCAGTCATTATTTTTATATCTTAAAATCGTAAAAAAAAGCCAATATCAAGATTGGCTTTTTAAATTAGAGTTATAACTCAGTTAATTATAATGCAATAATTTCAAAGTCGTGGGTAATTTCAACACCACCATCAGATAGCATTTTACTTGCTGAACAATACTTTTCAGCAGACAGCTCAACAGCCTTAGCTACTTGTTTTTCCTTAACATCTCGACCTGTCACTACAAAATGTAAGTGTATTTTTGTGAATACCGCAGGAATCGTATCTGCTCTTTCGGCTTTAAGTTGACATACAACATCGGTCACATCTTGGCGTGATTTTTTCAAAATAGTCACAATATCAAATGAAGCACACCCACCAAGTCCCATTAGTATCAATTCCATAGGACGTGGACCACGGTTTTCACCGCCATATTCAGCAGAGCCATCCATTACAATTTGATGACCACTCTCCGATTTTGCTTCAAAAGCAACATTCTCTAACCAATGAACGCTAGTTTGCATTGCAACTACCTAAAAAAAGCTATAAATTTACAGGGTACCTGTACACTAGCATAAAATGAGTTGATAAGGAATTTCATCTCTACTGCTTTTACTTCTACGTGACGAGTTCAATTTAGATCAAAAGATCTAGTTATTATCCAATTCGGAATTTTTAAGCATGCCTTCTAATTTTGCACAACTTAGTACAGATGCTTTGTCTCCTGGTCAATTACCTGAGTCAGTCAAAGCTTTACTCAAAAGAGCTCACATCAATCGTTTTCCAAAACGATCTACAATTATCGATGCAGGTTCTGAGTCAAAATCTCTGTATTTAATTTTAAAAGGTTCAGTTTCAATTATTTTACGCGAAGATGACGAGCGTGAAATTGTTGTTGCGTATTTGAACCCAGGGGATTTTTTTGGGGAAATGGGTTTATTTGAGCAAAACCCTCAACGTACTGCGGAAGTGAGAACCCGTGATGTATGTGAAATTGCTGAAATTTCTTATGACAATTTCCACGAAATTAGCAAACAATATCCTGACTTAAGCTATGCAGTATTTGCACAACTTGTTCGTCGCTTAAAAAATACAACCCGCAAAGTAACAGATCTTGCATTTATTGACGTATCTGGTCGTATTGCACGTTGCTTAATCGACCTTTCCTCCCAGCCTGAGGCAATGATCTTGCCAAATGGTCGTCAAATTCGTATTACTCGTCAAGAAATTGGCCGTATTGTTGGTTGTTCACGTGAAATGGTTGGCCGTGTTCTTAAAACACTTGAAGAACAAGGCATGATCGAAACTGATGGTAAAGCGATTTTGATCTTTGATGTGTCTTTAGAAGAATCAACTTTCTCTGAAGATGACGTTGACAACGACGACGAATAAAATCATTTAAACTCAATCGAGCACTGTATCCCCTTATCCTATATTTGATTGGGACTAAGATCAGCACTCAGTTGTGAGTTAAATCAATGTAAAAAGCAAACTTTCGAGTTTGCTTTTTTAATCTTAGATCCTCAAATGAATACTTATATAAGAATTAATAACAAATTTATCACATATAGATAATACTTTCGTTTTCTTTAGCGGTCAGATACAAGTCAATTTACGCTATGATGAGTCTACCTCTATTCTCCAACATTTTTTAAAATATCATTCTAGGGATGTTCAATGAAATCAAATCGTTTAGGGCAATCTGATCTTATCGTTCCAGAAATTTGTCTAGGTACAATGACTTTTGGTGAACAGAATAATCAAACTCAAGCCTTTGAACAATTGGCTTATGCACTTGATCATAATCTTCATTTTTGGGATACCGCCGAGATGTATCCTGTTCCACCAAAACCTGAAACGCGAGGGTCAACTGAAACCATTATTGGGAATTGGCTTGCTCAAAATGGACAACGCGACAAACTGATTTTAGCGACAAAAATTGCAGGCCCACAACAAGGTGGTAGCCAAATTCGCGATGGCCATACCAAATTTATCGCATCAGAAATTGAATCAGCACTAGATGGCTCGCTCAAGCGCTTACAAACCGATTATATAGACTTATACCAACTGCATTGGCCACAACGTGCTACTAACTTCTTTGGCTCACTAGGCTACACCAATCAGCATGCAGCGCTTAATGAGAATATCACCCCACTTGAAGAAACGCTGATTGCGCTATCTAATGAAGTTAAAAAGGGCCGAATTCGCCATATTGGACTCTCCAATGAAACCCCTTGGGGAACCATGAAATTTCTACACTTAGCTGAGCAACTTGGGTTAGAAAAAGTGGTGAGTGTACAGAACCCTTATAACTTGCTTAATCGTACTTATGAAATAGGTATGGCTGAAATTGCGCAATATGAGAATGTTGGCTTATTGGCATATTCTCCTCTCGCATTCGGCTTTTTAACTGGAAAATATCGTCACGGTGCTCGCCCTGCTGACGGACGAATTAGCTTATTTTCACGTTTTAGTCGTTATACCAATACACAAAGTGAATGGGCAACTGAGCAATATGCCTTACTTGCTGAAAAACATGGTTTAAGCTTGACGCAAATGGCTTTAGCATTTATTAAGCAACAATTTTTTGTTGATAGTACGATTATTGGTGCAACGACCATGGATCAGTTAAAAGAAAACATCGATGCATTCCAGATTGACTTATCTGAGGAAATCTTGACTGAAATTAATGCAATTCATCAACAACAGCCAAATCCAGCGCCTTGATGTAAATTCTTGATATAAATTATAGTTCTGATTCAAGTGTTTAAAATATTTCAATGTGAATATACGATTATTTGATAATGCGTTCGCTTTTATCTTCAAATGCTGTGTATTTCAAACAATTGAAAAACAAAAGGATGCCTAGGCATCCTTTTGTTTTTAGTCAACATGATGAATTATGAAAAAACAATCATCATATAATTGATTACTTTCCGCCACGTGCTCTATAAACAGCCATTGCAGCAGGTAAATCTTGTTTCATTGCATTGATACGAGCAGCATCAGATGGATGGGTCGACAATAATGCAGAACCTTGAGCTCCACCTTGTTTTGCCATTTTTTCCCACAATGTAATTGATGCTTGCGGGTTATAACCTGCTTTCGCCATCATCATCAAACCGCCTTCATCGGCACGGCTTTCTAGGCTACGTGAATAAGGTAAACCTACCCCAACCTGACTTCCCAAGTCGATTGCAGCATTACCGAGCTCACCAATTTGGCTGCCTGCATATGACTTGCCAATACCAACAGCTAAATTCGTTAAAGCTTGTGCACCTAATTTTTGCTTAGAATGCTCTTCTAAAGCATGCGTCATCTCATGACCCATTACTGCTGCAACTTCAGCTTCAGACAGGTTCAGTTTGTTTACAATACCTGTATAAAACACAACCTTACCACCTGGTGCTACATAGGCATTGATGGTGTCTGATTTCAATACAGCCAATTGCCAATTAAACTTTTGTCCTGTTTGATTCATTTGATCCGCATAAGGTTTTAATCGGATAAACGCGGCATTAATTTTTTTGTAGGTCGCAGATGAAGTATCTAAGGTATTGTTGCTACGCGCTTCTTGCACAGTCTTATTAAAACCTTGAGCAGCACTCATATTCAAAGTCGCTGAATCTGCACCAGCCATATCTGCAAAGGTTGTACAACCCGAAATTGATACAGTTGTAGCAACGCATAAACCCAACAGTAATTTGTGCTTCATTATAGTTTTCTCCACAATAAAATTTGAACTTCACAATGACGTGATTATATTCAATAACTTGTGTAGATTAAAATAATAAAAGTAACCAATTCATAGGATTTATGTAAAGTTTTATATTAAAAAAATTGAATGGCAAGCCAATAAACAAGACAAATAACATTTAATATTAAATAAATTTTACTCAAAGGTTTAATTTTTTCATCAAGTACTACACTCTTTCGCTTTGCAAATAAAATTGCATTTTGAAGCAAAATAATCGGTACTAAAATACAAGCAATAATGACACTTAATCCCAATAATGCACTATTTACCACAGCTTGATCTGTCGTTTGCGCTTGAATAATCATCAATGCGATTGTCGGTGCACCACCCATTGCAAAGATCAGTGAGTAAAAGATTGTATTTGAAATATTTTTTAGCATCCCACAAACCCAATTCCATTTTATTAATGATCTATTCTAACAAGCTTATGATCTATGTATAACCTATTTAATCTCGACTTTAGTCTTTATTTCAGACTTTATTTAAAACGAGTGCATTCAATTATTGGGAAATATCAATACTTCAATTATTCTACAATATAAACTATTTAAAAATATGGGCGAAACACTCAAATAGAAATAATCGAATAAAAGTTATTGTGAATATCTAAGGTCATAATTCATAAATAATACGAATATCAATTATCCCTATTAATAAAATACATTTGTATTTAGTATTAACAAAGCTAAGACGAATAATACAAACTTAGCCTGAATTATGAAGTTTATTTATTATTGTTTAGTGATATGGTTAATTATCACAATATGATTCTAAATAGCTTTAAAATATTTCTATATTGAATCAAAAATAGTTTAAATTCTAATATTCTCTATTTTATTTATCTAATTTATTCATCTAACAAAAAGCCCCGTAAATACGAGGCTTTCTGACAATGTTAATCTAAAGATTAAGCATCGAATGGATGACGCAATACAATTGTTTCATCACGATCTGGACCAGTTGAAATAATGTCAATTGGACATTCAATCAATTGCTCGATACGCTTCACATAATTAATTGCATTTTGTGGCAATTGATCAAGTGATTTAGCACCAAAAGTAGATTCAGACCAACCTGGCATAGTTTCATAAATTGGTTTTAAAGTTTCAAATGCAAGTGCATCTGTTGAACCTGTGCAACCAGAATCCGCAGCTTCATAACCTACACAGATTTTCACTTCTTCTAAACCATCTAAAACATCAAGTTTAGTTAAGCAAATACCTGAAAGTGAGTTTACATCTACAGAACGACGTAAAATTTCTGCATCGAACCAACCACAACGGCGCTGACGACCAGTAGAAGCACCAAACTCAGAACCTACAGTTCCAAGATGCTTACCAATAGCATCACCAACATCGTTCGCAGCATCGTAAACCAATTCAGTTGGGAATGGACCTGCACCAACACGTGTTGTATAGGCTTTAGTAATACCCAATACATAATCAAGATGCAATGGACCAAGACCTGAACCAGAGCTTACGCCACCAGCTGTTGTATTCGACGAAGTAACATACGGATATGTACCATGATCAACATCAAGAAGTGAGCCTTGTGCCCCTTCAAACATGATGTTTTCGCCATTTTTACGGTAGTTATGAAGCTCAGCGATGACATCAATCACCAATGGAGCAACAACTTCACGCCACTGATCACAGAGTGCAAGCACATCTTCAACTTTAACTGGCTCAACACCAAAGAATTGAGTCAATTGGAAGTTATGGTATTCAAGCAATTCTTCAAGTTGTGCTTTAAGATGATCACCACCACGTACCAAGTCCGCAACACGAATCGCACGACGTGCCACTTTATCTTCATAAGCAGGACCGATACCACGACCCGTTGTACCAATCTTAGCATTGCCACGTTTAATTTCACGTGCTTGGTCAAGTGCAATATGGTGCGGAAGAATCAAAGGACAGTTTGGAGAAATACGTAAACGTTCACGTACTGGAACGCCTTCTTTCTCAAGGATATCCATCTCTTTAATCAATGCTTCAGGTGAAAGTACAACACCATTACCAATTAAGCACAGTACGTTTTCACGTAAAATACCAGATGGAATGAGGTGAAGAACTGTTTTCTTACCACCAACGACGAGCGTATGACCTGCGTTATGTCCACCTTGATAACGAACAACCGCTTTCGCTTGATCTGTGAGCAGGTCAACGATTTTACCTTTACCTTCGTCGCCCCATTGGGTACCAAGTACCACAACATTCTTGCCCATAATAGCCTCATTACATCATGCTGTTAAAATTGAAAACCACACATCAACGATATAAACATTGATGCCTAGCGATTAAATTTTTTCGATCTTCCATTCGCCTGCAACCCATACCATTTGGTGTGTTGCATTTGGAATAGAGTTAAAATCGTCATTACCCAATAACTGTATTACACTTAAACCTTGACTACGTGCCGTTGCAATTGCAGCCAGTAAAGCTGCATCAGTGCCTTTAGGTGCTACAACTTTTTCAATCTGTTTAGATTGACCTGCGCTGAGTGCATAAAGGTCACAACTAAATCCTGTTGCAGGACGTGCACGACCAAAATGCTCCCCAATACCATCATAACGACCACCTAAAGCAAGTGGTGCAGCACGGTTGGGTGCATATACAGCGTAAGTTAAACCTGTGTGATAGTGGTATGAACGAAGTTCAACAACATCAATACCAATATGTAAATTCGGCCAACGTGCCTGAATTTCAGCTTGTGTCGTGGTCAAGACATCAAATGCTTGCTTGAATGCTTCATCAGCTAAAATATCAGCGCTTAAATTTGTTTGTAATGCGGTTAAATCACTTGCATAGCGACCTAAAGCATAGAAATCTGAACCAAATTTCAATTCTTGTGTAAATTCAGCCAGTTCAGGTAATGCTTTACGTTGATATAAATCAGAAAGTTGATTTTCTGTATCTTTGGTTAAACCTGCATGCTTAACCAAACTTCTAAATAAACCGACATGCCCTAAGTCTAAATGTACAGAATCAACTAAACCTGCGGTCTCAAGCAAACCTAGCATCACGTCAATCATTTCAACGTCTGCATCGATACTATTTGAACCAAATAATTCTGCACCTAACTGTAATGGTGCACGAGTGGTATTAAAACCCTGAGGTTTAGTATGAAGTACGGTTCCTGCATAACAGTAACGCGCCACGCCTTGTACTGGATGTACATGAGCATCGATACGTGCCACTTGCGGTGTCATATCGGCACGCACACCAAGTAAACGACCTGAAAGTTGGTCGATGACTTTGAAAGTGGCTAAGTCTAAATCTTGATTCGATTCGGAAAGAGAAGAAAGCGATTCGATGTATTCGATAAATGGCGTGTACACCAACTGATAACCTCGAGTTGCGAGGAAATCTAAAGCTTCACGGCGCAAATTTTCAATAATTTGCGCTTGCTCTGGTAATACATCAGCTACACCATCAGGTAATAACCATGTCTCTGAAATGGGCATGTTGTAAACCTAAATCCTGTCTGCGCGGACCAAATCCGCATAAAAAAATCGGGAGCACACCCGATTTCTCTTAGTTTACCACGTTCATTTCCGCTGTGCATTAATAAAATGACTTTTGCATAGGGAAAAATATGAGGCATTACACATATTTTCACCAAATCACAAAACTTACGACAAAATAGCATCAACAACGTCCAGTAACGCCCTGCTTATTTCAATCTAAATCATTTTATTACAAAGATTTAAATTGATATTTTAACTTTTAAATTTATACTTTTGACACTCAAAAAATACATACAAATATTCAAACCACAACAAACATTCTGGGGAATTTTAATGGAAATGCACAGCAATCTATATTACAAGCATCCTGACTCAAAAGTCATGGCTGATTTAAATCGTCTATTTAAACAACATCAGGGCGATAAAGATAAGTTTATTGCCGCTGCAATAACACTAAATCCTGAGCATGGTCAGGAACTTGCATCAGACCTCTTAGACAGTGTAGACAATGTCGAATTCGATCTTGGTCCAGAAACAATTCAGTCTATTGAAGGCTTTTCTATTGCTCATTTTGTTCACGGCTCATCTGGCGATGAATTCATTGAGGCTATTTTACTGTTCTTAAAAGCTTTACTTGCAGATATTCATACCCAAGCATGGGGTTGCGGTGACGATGACCCGTGGGAGTTTTGGTTTAAATTTGAAGGTGATGAACTGATTCGTGAAGACGATGAACCATTTAATGATCCTGAAGAAGATGAAGAAATTAAAGCTTCGATTTACACATGGTGGCATACAGGTTTGCCTGAAAAAATTAAAGAAGGCTTTCTAAACGAAGAATAAAGCTTTATTTAAATTTAAAGGGAAGTAAATAAACCGACTTCCCTTTTGTTTTGGCTATTTTAAGTTTTACCTATTTTAATGCTTAGATTAGCGTTTTAAATAGTCATCAATACTCACGACTTGTGAAAACATTTGAAATGCGGATAAACAAGCTGTTTGTACATCTTCTGCTTGAACTGTTCTATCAGCATAGCTCAATTGACGAGTAGCTGTAGCTTCCGCAATGATCGTCGGTTGATAGCCGAGTTCAGCTGCAGCACGTGATGTAGCATCAACACACATGTGCGTCATCATGCCACTAATCACCAATTTCTCTACACCCAACTGCTCTAATTCTGCTTTTAAAGTCGTTTGAAAAAAGCTATTGGGATAATGCTTTTCAATCACGTTTGAATCCGCTTGTATACGCAACCCTGAATGCAACGCCACACCCTCTGTACCTGCCTCAAAAAAAGGTGCATTAGCTTGATTGGCAATATGTTGGATATAAATAATCGGTTGATTATTCTTTATAAAAGCATCTTCCAATTGATTAACGTGTATTAAAGCCTGCTCGGCACGGAACAATTCCATCTTCCCTTGAGGAAAATAATCATTTTGTACATCTATGACTAATAATGCAGTTTTGCTCATATTCTTTCTCTCACTGTTGTGTTGATTACTGTTGCGTTGATATTTTTATAAGATTAATCAAAACAGCTAGCGATTTGCAGTCGCTCATGAAAGAATAATTGCCTAGACACTTTCAAACTGAAAATTTGTTCAATTCACTATGTTACCAAATGACCCGATTGATCTAAAAATCTTAAAAATACTGAAAACTGATTCTCGCTTGAGCAATAAAGAGATCGGAAAATTAGTTCACCGTACAGGTCAGGCTGTAGGAAGTCGTATTGCTCGAATGCAAGACGAAGGCACAATTCAGAAATATACAATTACCTTAGAGCACCAATCGACACAATTCATCCGTGTCATGATGCAAAATAATGATTTTGAAAAGTTTGAAGCATTTATCGCTCAATTTGATTCAATTGAAAGTTGCTATAAAGTCTGTGGTTCTGCTTGTTATATGTTGGTTACACATTTTGATAGTCATGCAATCAATCATTTTATAGAGCAACTTTCTGAATGGGGGCAATACTCAGTGGATAGTGTAGTAAGAGCTATAGAAGCTCAACTTTAACTTAAATCAATATATTCAATAGATATTTAAAAATGAAAAATTTAGAAAAAACATTAAATAAACGTAGCAAATTCCTAAGTCTCGTACTTAGACATCAACCTGAAACAATCGGAATTATACTGGATTCAGAAGGCTGGACAGATATAAATATTCTGTTGCAACAAATGGCTCAACATCAAAGCGAATTGACACGAGAGCAACTAATTGAAGTAGTTGAAACGAACGATAAAAAGCGCTTTCAACTTTCAGAAGATCAAAATAAAATTCGTGCAGTACAAGGTCATTCAAACAAGCAAGTACAACGTGAATATATAGAGAAAATGCCACCGCATCCTCTTTACCATGGTACAGCTACCCGCTTTGTAGAGAGTATTTTAAAAAATGGCTTAATCGCAGGTGAACGCCATCATGTTCATTTATCTGAATATCTAGATACAGCTTATAAAGTTGGACAGCGACACGGAAAAGTTGTGATTTTCAATATTAATACCCAAAAAATGCAACAAAATGGCTATCAATTTTATCAAGCTGAAAATGGAGTTTGGTTAGTTGAACATGTACCTACACAGTATTTGACTCAACTTGAATAATATTAACATTAATTAAAAAAGTTTAACCTAAAGGCAAGGTTGTCGTATGCTTAATTTTCTGTAAAGGTATTTAAGTTTTTACATTTTGAATCCCTGAAATCTTATTCAAATGACTGATTTGAAACTTACGATATGCGTCTAAGTCAGATACGACAATTCTTAAAAATAAATCATTTATTAGACAAATTCTGTTGCAATAGACGAATCAATTCCGCATTTTGTAATTCAACTTGAGCCATACGTGCTGTAGTTTTATCAATCACCTCTTGCTGTATATGCATTTTTTTGGCTAAATCCTGCATAATTTGCAAAGTTTGCTTAAGGTGTTCTTCTTGCGAGTTGATATGCTGTTCTTGGTCTTGCTGAATCGTTAAAAGCTCCTGATTATCCTTAGAAAGCTTTCCTATTTGCCAAATGATGAACATCACTGCCAAGTAAAGGAACACGATTCCTGTAATTATAAATATCATTGCATTCCCCAAAAAATAAAAACTTGCTACTACAGTACAATACGTTATTGTTCAATAAAATAATAATCAAATTCTTCTAAAATCAATGGGTCTAAAATCAACAAGCCCAAAATTTAAAAAGAATTTTTATATAGAACTCACTCTTAAATAAAAAAATTAAATAACCAACCATTATGAATTAAATAATTCACATAAATCGAGTAAACGGTTTGCATAGCCCCATTCATTATCATACCAAGCAAATACTTTGGCTTGATTCCCCACAACCATTGTTTGAGCCAAGTCGACAATTAATGAATACGGCGAATGATTAAAATCACTTGAAACCAAAGCTTCATCCGTGACTGACATGATTTCAGCATAATCATATTTTGCGGCTTGAATTAAAGTTTGATTGATTAAATGACTGGTAATCGGTGATTTTGAAATAAAGGTTAAATCAATCGCTGCAACATTGATGGTCGGAACACGAATGGAATAACCATCAATACGATTCTCCATCTTTGGCATCACTTGCTTCAATGCGCCCAGTGCAGAAGACGTCGTTGGAATAATATTTTGACCAGAAGCCCGTGCACGGCGTAAATCACGATGCGCATGATCTAAAACCGATTGATCTGCTGTGACAGCATGAATTTCCGTCATTAAAGCCGTATCTATACCAAAAGCATCATCAATAATTTTAACCAATGGGACAAGCGCTTGCGTGGTACAGGACACACTAGAAATGATTTGATCAGTTTCTTTTAGCTCATAGTGGTTTACACCATAAACAATCGCTGCATCGACAGTATCAAATGGTGCAGCACCAATAATGACGCGCTTCGCCCCTGCTATAAGGTGCTGCGTTGCTGCCTCTCTTGAGCGAAATAAACCAGTACATTCTAAAACCACATCGATTTTTAATTCTGCCCAAGGCAATAGTGCTGGATCAGCTTGTCTTAAAATTTGAACTTTAAGTTTGGTCTGACGTGCATCGATGACCATGTAAATATGTTCATTTTCTTGAACAATATCAACTGCACCGTCAAAACGACCATGTGTAGTGTCGTATTTAAATAAGTGTACTAAGGTTTCAACATCTGCAATATCATTGATCGCAACGATTTCAAAATGGAAGTTTTTCGGATTTTCAAACCAAGCTCTTAATACATTTCGCCCGATTCTACCGAATCCGTTAATCGCCACACGTTGCATCAGTTATCCTTAAAGTTGAAACAATAGATTTCAGCATTATATGTTATCGGATTTCTAGGCTTTACGGCGAATATTTATCAAAAAAATAACAGCAAATATTTGTTTTTGAATGATGCTTCATGGATACAAATTTTTATCATCAATGGTGTAAATAATATGAATAGACAAGCTCAATATTTCTTTGATATCAATTCAATTTAAAACTGAATATTAGATTGTAATGACAAAACATTTACAATTTTAAAATACTGAACCTAAACCCAAGTTTCCATGAAACTTAAATTACATAGAAAACCAATAATTCACCTTAAAATCATTGGTGCGGGTGCTATTTTCCGTTATACTTTGGCGTTTTAAAAAATTAAGCCTGTGTGAACACTGAGCAGAAAAATCAGACTCAGCAACACACTTTTAGCCAATATGAAAATTAAGGAGTGACTTGGTTGTGAGTACTCGTATTATGACAACTGCTGAAATACGTGAAGCTTTTTTGCGTTACTTTGAATCGCAAGGACATACACGTGTCGCGTCGAGTTCACTTGTACCTGCCAACGATCCTACTTTGCTTTTCGCCAACGCCGGAATGAACCAATTTAAAGATTGCTTCCTTGGCTTGGAAAAGCGTAACTATGTTCGTGCAACATCTTCACAAAAAGTTGTACGTGCAGGTGGTAAACACAACGATTTAGACAACGTTGGTTATACCGCACGTCACCATACTTTCTTTGAAATGTTAGGTAACTTCTCTTTTGGTGATTACTTCAAACGTGATGCAATCAAATTTGCTTGGGAATTTCTAACCGGTGATGAATGGTTAGCGCTCCCTAAAGATAAATTATATGCCACTGTTTATCATACAGATGATGAAGCTTTTGACATTTGGAACAAAGACATTGGTCTGGATGCAAGTCATATCATCCGTATTGGTGATAAAGGCGAAAAATACGAATCAGATAACTTCTGGACAATGGGTGACACAGGTCCTTGTGGACCTTGCTCAGAAATCTTCTTTGACCATGGCGACCACATTTGGGGTGGTTTACCGGGTACACCTGAAGAAGATGGCGACCGCTTTATCGAGATTTGGAACAACGTTTTCATGCAGTTCAACCGTACTGCTGATGGCGTGCTTCATTCACTTCCAGCACCCTCTGTAGATACAGGTATGGGCTTGGAACGTATTTCTGCTGTGATGCAACATGTTAATTCAAACTATGATATTGACTTGTTCCAACACCTGCTCAAATCTGCTGCTGAAATTATCGGCGTAGACATGAGCCAAGCTGAAGCTGATGCACAAGCAAATAATCAAGCTGTTGAATACCCTGCTTCACTTAAAGTTGTTGCTGACCATGCTCGTTCATGCTGTTTCTTGATTGCTGATGGCGTAAACCCATCAAATGAAGGTCGTGGCTATGTGTTACGTCGTATCATCCGTCGTGCAGTTCGTCATGGCAATAAAATGGGCGCAACAGGCACATTCTTCTACAAAATGTTGCAACCATTAATCGATGTTATGAGTCAAGCTTATCCTGAATTGATTGAACGTCGTCAGGTAATTGAAAATGCTTTAATTCGTGAAGAAGAACTATTTGCTAAAACACTAGAGCAAGGTTTGAAATTGCTTGAAGGTGAATTGGCGAACTTGAAAGGCAAAATCATTCCAGGTGAAACAGTCTTTAAACTTTATGATACTTATGGTTTCCCAACTGATTTAACGGCTGATATTGCACGTGAACGTGAATTAGAAATTGACGAAGCTGGTTTCGAAGTTGAAATGGCTGCTCAACGTCAACGTGCACGTGATGCGGGTAAATTTGCTGTTGATTACAACAGCATCGTCAAAGTTGATGGCGAAACTCAATTTGATGGCTATGCTGCAACTCAAGGTCAAGGTCAAATTGTTGCGATCTATAAAGATGGCGAACAAGTTGACGAAGTCGTTGAAGGCGATGAAGCACTGATTGTATTAAACCAAACCCCTTTCTATGCTGAAAGTGGTGGTCAAATCGGTGATACAGGTATTTTCAAAAACGATACAGGTATTTTTGAAGTTCAAGATACTAAAAAATCTGGTGGTGCTTTTGTACACCAAGGTATCGTGACAATGGGTAGCTTAAAAGCGACTCAAAGCGTTGAAGCGATTGTTAAAGCTGATTTGCGTGAAGCAACTGCACGTAACCACTCTGCTACTCACCTTTTACATGCAGCTTTACGTCAAGTATTAGGCGAACATGTACAACAAAAAGGTTCATTGGTTGCTTCAGACATTTTACGTTTTGACTTTGCCAATGATCAGCCTGTTACTTTCGAACAACTACAACAAGTTGAACGCATTGTGAATGGAGAAGTGATTGCCAATACAGCTGTTTCTACTGAACTCTTAGACATCGAAGCTGCAAAAGCAAAAGGCGCAATGATGTTGTTCGGTGAAAAATACGGTGATGAAGTACGTGTCCTTTCTATGGGTTCACTCAAAGATGAGAAGAATTTCTCAATTGAGCTTTGTGGTGGTATCCATGTAAAACGCACAGGTGATATTGGTTTATTCAAAATTACTTCAGAAAGTGGTGTTGCAGCAGGTGTACGTCGTATCGAAGCTGTTACAGGTACGAAAGCACTTGAAGTCGTTCAAAAAGCTGATGCAGATATTCTTTATATCAATGATTTACTGAAAGCTCAAAAAGACCAAACTGTTGAAAAAGTCGAAGCAACAGTTGAAACAGCACATCAATTACAAAAACACATTGAGCAATTGAATCAAAAATTGGCGAACTTCCAAGCAACAGACTTAATTGGTCAAGTTCAAGAGATTGCAGGTCGCCAAACACTTATTGCCACAGTTCAAGGACAAGATGCGAAATCT
Source organism: Acinetobacter sp. P8-3-8 (assembly GCF_000214135.1). Taxonomy (GTDB): domain Bacteria; phylum Pseudomonadota; class Gammaproteobacteria; order Pseudomonadales; family Moraxellaceae; genus Acinetobacter. The sequence goes on along the minus strand of NZ_AFIE01000001.1, from coordinate 172,853 downwards.
GTTCGCCATCTTCATGACAGTGTCAAATCTAAATTAGAAAATGCAGTCATCGTGCTTGCAGGTGTTGAAGGTGACAAAGTCAGCTTAATCGCATCTGTAGCGAAAGATTTTACTGCAAATCTAAAAGCAGGTGACATCATCAAACACTTAGCAACCGAGTTAGGTGGTAAAGGTGGTGGTAAACCTGACTTAGCACAAGGTGGCGCGCCACTAAACGAGAAGTTTGATCAAGTGATGGCAGATTTAACTGCTTGGCTTGCTCAAAAATAAAACTTCACCTTTTGTGTAACTGACCCTAATGCCAATTAGGGTCATGGCTTATATGGAACAACTATGGCATTAATCGTTCAAAAATATGGCGGTACCTCTATGGGTACTCCCGAGCGCATTTTAAATGTTGCTCGTCGTGTAAAGCGTTGGCATGACCACGGCCACAAGGTTGTAGTGGTTGTATCAGCAATGAGTGGTGAAACTAACCGCTTATTGGCTTTAGCGAAAGCCATTACCGAAACTCCTGATCCTCGTGAATTAGACCAAATGGTGTCTACCGGTGAACAGGTAACGATTTCAATGTTAGCTATGGCGCTTAACTCAATTGGTGTTGAAGCAAAATCGCTAACAGGTCGCCAAGTGGGTATCAAAACTGACAACGCATTTACCAAAGCCCGTATCGAATCGATTGACACCGACGTCATGACAGATCATTTAGATGCAGGTCGTGTTATTGTTGTTGCAGGCTTCCAAGGCTTTGATGCTGATGGCAATACCACAACTTTAGGTCGTGGTGGTTCTGATACTTCAGGTGTTGCACTTGCTGCTGCACTAAAAGCGGATGAATGTCAGATTTATACAGATGTTGATGGCGTATATACCACTGACCCTCGTGTTGCACCTAAAGCGAAAAAAGTTGACCGCATTTCATTTGAAGAAATGCTTGAAATGGCATCTCTTGGTTCTAAAGTTCTACAAATTCGTTCTGTTGAATTTGCAGGGAAATACCAAGTGCCTTTACGCGTATTATCAAGTTTTGATAATGACAATGATGGCGCATTCGACGAACATTTCAAAAAGAATGTCGGGACACTAATCACTACAGAAGCGGAAGACAGTATGGAACAGCCAATTATTTCAGGTATCGCATTTAACCGTGACGAAGCTAAATTAACAATTTTAGGTGTACCTGATGAACCAGGTATCGCTTCTAAAATCTTATCTCCGATCGGCGCAGCAAATGTCGAAGTCGATATGATTATCCAAAATGTAGAAGAAGATGGTACGACTGACTTCACATTTACAGTCAACCGTGGTGAGCTTAAAAAAGCCACGACAATCCTAGAAGAAACTGCTCGTGCAATTGGCGCACGTGAAGTTGCAACTCGCGATGATATCGTTAAAGTGTCTATCGTTGGTGTAGGCATGCGCTCACATGCGGGTGTTGCGAGTAAAATGTTTACAGCACTTGCAGATGAAGGGATCAATATTCTAATGATTTCAACATCTGAAATTAAAATTTCAGTGATTATTGAAGAAAATTATTTAGAGCTTGCTGTACGTTCTCTACACACTGCTTTCGGTTTAGACCGTGAACATGGCGAATCAAGTGCGCATGCTTAATATTTAATCTAAAAGATTAAGTATTTCACTATTTCACTTGATAAAAAACCAGAGCCACTATAGTTTTTACTATAGTGGCTCTGTTATATTAGACCATGAGGTTTAAGAAGAATTTTCAACAGTGCGTGCTAAAGTGAAAATTTTGTCACATTTTTCTGTTAAAATTGGCTCTGCTATCGAGGTTTGTTTTTCGTATATTGAAATTCATCGCAGGTTTAGCGTTTAAGCAAGGAGATAAACATGCTGATTCTGACCCGTCGTGTCGGAGAAACATTAATGATTGGGGATCAAGTCAGTGTAACTGTACTTGGTGTCAAAGGTAATCAAGTGCGTATTGGTGTGAATGCACCAAAAGAAGTATCTGTTCATCGTGAAGAAATCTATCAACGAATTCAACATGAACGCGCTATGCACGAACATCTTCAACACATCGATCAAGATTATCAGCCTTCTTTTGAAGATGATAATACAGTGCAAAACAACTATAATCGTTAAGGTTATAGTCTTTTTGCAAAATAAAGCGGCTCTTGAGGCCGCTTTAAATTTTTATGGATTTCAACAATTTATAATTAATCAATGCCCAAAGCTTTCTTGACGGGTGCATAACTACGACGATGTTGATCGATTACGCCATGCTGCTCAATCGCTTCAAAATGTGCTTTAGTCGGATAGCCTTTATGTTTAGCAAAACCATATTGCGGATACTGTAAATCTAAAGCCACCATTTCATAATCACGCGTTACTTTGGCAAGAATACTTGCAGCACTGATTTCAGCATGCAATGCATCTCCACCGACCACCGCATCACAACTCATCACAAGACCTTGTGGCACTTTATTACCATCAACAAGGACATGCTCAGGTTGAACTTTTAATTTTTCTACCGCACGACGCATTGCCAATAAAGACGCTTGTAATATATTGATCTCATCAATTTCTTCATGGCTGGCTTCTGCAATAGCCCAAGCCAACGCTTTTTCTTGAATTTCAATAAACAGTTTTTCACGTTTTTTTTCAGTGAGTTTTTTTGAATCGTTCAAACCTTCTATTGGATTATTAGGATCTAAAATCACAGCAGCAGCTACAACTGAACCAACCAATGGCCCTCTACCCGCTTCGTCTACACCAGCAATTAACATTTTCTACTCTCATAAAAAATGACTGATCAACAGCCATTCTAAAAGTTTAATAACAATCTCTTGATCTTAGTTTAACATTTCAGAGGCACAAACGGCTGTTGTTTTTGTAGTTGCCAAAGCTGCATAAGTTTCTTTCGCTTTCGGATCAATTGCCGCTAATGCCAATTGTTCTTTAGACAACACCTTCGGTGAATTTTCTCCTACACAGTTACATACTTGACGTTTTTTCTTATGTTTTTGATCTTCAGATAAAAGTTTGCTACTTAACATCCATGTTGGATTATTTTCAATTTCATTCATACATTTGCTATGTGACGCCATCTTAATCACGGAAAATCCATCTGACTCAGAACCAGATAAAGGATTTGATACACAAGCTGTAAGCATGACAACCCCAAGCAAACTAAGTATTAATTTATCATTTTTCATACGGATATCACCCTTGTTGTAAAATAGACGATGCTTCGATTTTTATAGTTCAAATTAATATAAAAGATAAATTCAAGAAAGTACAAAAAATTCAGTAAAAGAAGCTCGGATTGCCCCAGCTTCTTGATTTCACATCAACTTATTTGATTGCTTCAGCAACACATTCATTAATTGTTTTAGTTACAACATTTGAAACGATAGTTGCACGTGCTTGTGGGTCAATTGCTGCTGTAGCTAAATCAACTGCAGTCACACTTTGCGGTGCTTTTTCACTTACACAACCACAAATTTGACCTTGAACATTGGTTTTTTGCTCATCTGTCATTACGCGAGTTGCAGTTTTCCAAGCAGGAAGACTATTCAATTCTGTCGTACATTTTGCATTGATTGCAACTTTCATCGCAACCATACCCAATTGTTGAGTTGTGGTACTTGCAGCAGTGCCAGTTGAATCTGTTGTTACGCAAGCCGTTAAACCTAAGCTGATTAAAGCAACAGCAGCGAATAATTTATTCACACGTTTTTCCTTTTCATAATATGAAGTGCGAGTATTTTGCCTAAACTATGACTTAGTTTAAACCTAAATTTTAAATAATCATGTAATCGCCCTTTCTTGAATAATTATTGAATCATCATCGAGTATTTTTATGTTTTTGAATATCTTGCGTTGCAAATATAAAACAATACGTTGAATTTTTAACGATGATCGTCAGCTAAAAAATGGATATGATATTGATAAATATATTTAAGGTGCGCATAAAATGTCGCAAAAATCAAAATATTACACCAAAACTGCGCAATGGTTACATTGGGTCATGGCTGTTATTTTCATTGCAGCATGGATTATCGGTTTTTATAGTGGGAATTTTCTAAGTTACGATGTTGACGGTAGTTATAAAGGTGATGTGATTACACTGCATAAGAATATTGCATCTGTGATTATCTTTCTTGTGATTATCCGTATTTTTTGGCGCTATACCCATCCTGCACCTGAGCTACCTGAAACCATGTCACCGATGATGAAGTTTTTGGCTCATTTAGGACATTTGGGGCTTTATTTTATGCTCTTGGCATTACCGATTTCAGGTTGTTTATTCAGTTGGAGCGCCGGTCATCCTGTACCTGTACTCTATCTATTTGAAATTCCAAGAATGATTCAAGACAATCCTGACCTAACAGATATTGTGAAACCAATTCACATTTACTTATCTTGGGCTGCTGGTTTGCTTTTAGTTGGACATATCTTAGCTGCACTTAAACATCATTTTGTTGATAAAGATAATGTGCTTAGAAGCATGACTCGCCAATCCGATTAATTTACTCTGATCAATTCAGGTTGCATATTTCCTTTTCGTTTAGGAAATATGCAAATTTTCCAGCTTAGAAATTCTTTTAGCAAAAAATATAGTAAGACTAAAACTGAAAATAAATAAAATACGAACTAAATAAAACATCACCCATTCAGACGTTCATATTTATTGATTTCTATTTAAGATGCTATTCTCAAATCCATTCGCATTATTTCAATACTTCTTGTACGCAGCCCTTTAAACTATTTATAAGTGCCTGCTGTACTAATTCATTCTTCGCATTTTTATTGACTGTCGCCATCAGCAAATCTTGAGTAGGCACATCGTTTAATGCATTTTCACTGACACATTCACAAACTTTTTCTTGTGCATGATTCTGTTGTTCCGTTGATAAAAATAAAGCAGAAGCTTGCCAAAGTTTAGAGGCTTTCAATTCATTACCACACTGCAACTCAATTACTGGTTTCAGTATTCTTTGTACCGTAGATTGTTTTTGATTTCCTGTATAAGCGAATATCACAACGCCTATGATTAACAATACAAAAAGTAAAATAAGCAAGCGTTTTAACATATTGTCCTCATTAAAAAAGCAGTGTATGAACACTGCTTTATCATTGTCACTTTAGAATAACGGAGAATAAATCGTTATCTAAACCAATGCATCAATTTGATTGTTCCATTTTTGCTTTTCTTCATTCGAAATAAATGAAGCTTCAAATGAATTTTTAGCCAATTGCTTTAGCTCATCATTGTTTAAATCAAGTGCATCTGCAATTGCAAAGAAATTATCATTCATATAACCACCAAAATATGATGGGTCATCTGAATTCACGGTCACGTGAACGCCCTGTTTTAATAATCTCTGAATATTATGCTGTGCCATATCATCAACCACGCACAGTTTTAAATTACTCAGTGGGCAAACGGTCAAAGGCATTTTTTCAGCAATTAAGCGTTGCATGAGTTTAGGATCTTCTTCTGAACGTACACCGTGGTCAATACGGTTCACTTTCAATAAATCCAATGCTTCCCACACATATTCAGCTGGCCCTTCTTCACCTGCATGTGCAACCACTAAAAAGCCAGCTTCTCGTGCTTTGGCAAATACACGTTCGAATTTAGCAGGTGGATGCCCCACTTCACTTGAATCAAGCCCCACGCCAATAATTTGGTCTTTATATGGCATCGCTTGCGCTAATGTTTCGAATGCTGCTTCTTCGCTTAAATGGCGTAAGAAACACATAATCAGACGTGAGGTTATGCCCAATTTTGTTTCAGCATCATCACAAGCACGCTGTAAACCATTGATCACCGTTGCAAATGCAACACCACGATCTGTATGGGTTTGCGGGTCAAAAAACATTTCTGTGTGCACAACTTTGTCTTCAGCACATTTCTCAAAATACGCCCAAGCCAAGTCATAAAAGTCTTGTTCATGTACAAGTACATTGGCACCTGCATAATAAATATCAAGAAAAGACTGTAAATTATGGAAGTTATACGCTTGTTTCACTTCTTCTACAGATTTATAGGGAATATCAATCTGGTTACGTTGAGCAATGGCAAACATGAGTTCTGGCTCAAACGTCCCTTCAATATGCACATGCAATTCTGCTTTTGGTAAAGCACGTATGAGTTCATTTCTATTCATGTTCTATCCTCAAAAATCGAAAGTCAAAAACTTATTTATCAGTTCAATAACTTCATTCAAACTAAAATTCTTTAATCATCTTAAATAAAAAAGGGTGCAAACTGAGTTTACACCCTTTCTTGAATCGGAGAAATTATCCACCAAATGCGATGAATTTAATCACCCAAAGCAAGGCAATAATCCAAACCATATACGGAACAGTCTTCGCTTTACCCGTAAATAATTTTATCACTGCATAGCTAATAAAGCCCATTGCGATACCATCTGCAATTGAGTATGTAAATGGCATGAATACAATGGTTAAAAATGCAGGAACAGCTTCTGTAATGTCATCCCAATCAATATTGGTAATGCCTTGAATCATCAACACACCAACAAATAACAATGCTGGAGCGGTTGCAAAACCAGGTACCGATTGCGCTAATGGCGCAAGGAATAAACATGCAATAAAGAGCACACCAACAACAACAGCAGTTAAACCAGTACGACCACCAGCAGCAACACCAGCAGATGATTCAATATAAGGAGTCGTTGAAGATGTACCTAAAGCAGCACCTGCAACAATCGCAGTTGAGTCAGCAAATAATGCTTTTTTCAAGCGTGGTAATTTACCATCTTTGAGCAAACCTGCACGATGCGAAACCCCTACAAGCGTACCTGTAGAGTCGAATAAATCGACAAGGAAGAAGACAAAAATCACACCGACTAAACTTGCAGTAAACAAACCTTCAAAGTTCATCTGTAAGAATGTAGGTGCAATTGAAGGAATTGTACCAACAACGCCTTTAAATTCATTCAAACCCATTGCCGTTGCAATACCCGTAATCACTAGAATACTAATGATAATTGCACCACGGATTTTAAAATGATGCATCACAACAATCATGGTAAAACCGAGTAAAGTCAACAAAACTGTTGGTTGTTTCAAATCCCCCAAGCCTACTAAAGTGGCTTGATTTGCAACAATAATACCCGAATTTTTCAGTGCGATCAGGGCTAGGAATAAACCAATTCCGCCACCGATTGCAAATTTCAAAGACATTGGGATCGCATTCACAATCGCTTCACGAATCTTAAACATACTGATCGCGATGAAAATCAAACCCGAAACGAATACAGCAGCCAAAGCAGTTTGCCAAGGAACGCCCATGCCTAAACATACAGAATAAGTAAAATAAGCGTTTAAACCCATACCTGGTGCAAGCGCAATAGGATAATTTGCGATAATCCCCATTACAAAACAACCGATTGCAGCAGCCAAACAGGTTGCTACAAATACAGCACCATGATCCATTCCTGTTTCAGACAAGATCAAAGGGTTTACAATAATGATGTAACACATCGTTAAAAATGTCGTTAAACCCGCAAGTATTTCGGTTCTAAACGTTGTTTTGTTCTCGCTTAATTTAAATAAGCGTTCAAGCAAACCCGCTGAAGGATTTGGATTTGTCATTGCTGAGCCCCTATCGAGTTTGAGCTATTCGTTGATAAAATCTAGTTCATTTAGAAAATGATGCACGTCCAAATTTAGCGTGAACAAAACATTCAATAAACGTACCAAAATAACATTTCCGATAAAAAACGATTTGAATTAAAAAAGCTGCGGTTAGGCAGCTTTTATATTAAGAACGCTTTATTACGGTCTTTTTCGATCACATATTACAAATTATAACATACTGTTCAGTTAATTTTACCAATCTGTTCATGCTACTTATCGAGTTACTTTGAACGTGAAAGATCAAAAAATGACTTGAAACTATTTTTCAATGTTTACCCTGTTCAAATCACAGGTTATCGTCTGGTATGACCATCCCAATAATTTTTTAAATCTCGGCTGTAATTCTTCCAACATTACACTTCTCATCTGTCATCACATTTTCTAAAAGAAGGCAGTGAAACGTATATTGAGTTGTAAATAATAACCACCATTTGAATGAACGAGATGATTTCTAACCGCTCGTATTCCTTTTTTGTCGCAAATGTAAAAAATTACAATTTTCCATTTCTAAAAAATATTGAAATGCATTAAAAATGGTTCAAATTTTTATAACCAATCAATTGTTTAATTTATGGAAAATTTAGAGCTTCTCAAAGCCTTATTTTTGGGTTTAATCGAAGGGTTAACTGAGTTTTTACCTATTTCGAGTACTGGCCATTTAATTCTTTTTGGACATTTAATCGATTTTCACTCAGATGGTGGTCGAGTTTTTGAAGTGGTGATCCAACTTGGTGCGATTTTAGCCGTCTGTTGGTTGTATCGACAAAAAATTGTAGAACTGGTTAAAAGCTTTTTCTCTGGCGATTTACATGCACGACGTTTTACTATCAATGTCTTGTTAGCGTTTATTCCAGCAGTGGTCATCGGAGTCTTGGCTGTTGATTTTATTAAACAAGTACTTTTTAGCCCTCTTGTTGTTGCCTGCGCACTGATTATTGGTGGATTAATCATTTTTGCAGTAGAAGCAAGAAAATTTGAACCCAAAACCATTGAAGCAACCGACATTTCGATTAAACAAGCTATTATTGTTGGATTCGCTCAATGTGTCGCAATGATTCCGGGAACTTCACGTTCAGGTGCAACCATTATTGGTGGAATGTTAGCAGGCTTATCACGTAAAGCTGCAACAGAGTTCTCATTCTTCCTTGCCATGCCAACGATGCTCGGCGCAGCAACTTATGATTTGATTCGCAATGCAGATGTGCTCACTTCTGATAATTTAGTGAATATTTCAGTTGGATTTGTCGCAGCATTTATTGCAGCACTTTTAGTTGTAAAAGCTTTGGTAAAATTTGTTGAAAGACATACTTTAAGAGTATTTGCTTGGTATCGAGTGGTATTAGGTGTAATTTTACTCATTGTATTCTTATAAATTAAGCATTTCTTAGATATAAATAAATCCCCCTAAATTTGAAATTTAGGGGGATTTTTATTCTTGAATATTTAAGATTTTCATCGTACAAATTGCATCATTGATTCAAATCTAAAACTCAAAATAATCAAAACTTCTTGGTATACGTTGTTAAGAGACGATTTTCCTGAAATGAATTTCCATGATCAATATCATAGTCGATGTAAATCCATTGAAATGCCAAACCTTTTAACGATGGATTTTGCACTTGATAAGATAAAATTAAATTTAATTCAGACTCTTTATTATCTCGCCCTTGCGAATCCTTAAAATCAAAACCATAGACATATTTTGCTAAAGCATTTAAACCAGGAACATAGTCTTTAAAATCATATCCATATAATGCATGAATTGATTTTTCATCTTTCTTGAAGAAACCTGTAGTATTCCAGTTAATAAAATACAGTTCCGGAAGGAAACCATCAGGAAGTGGATAAGCTGTGTCCCCTGCGATCTGTTGATAACCTAAAGCTGCTGTTTGGTTTCCAACAAAGATCTTTTCCAATACACCAATATTATGGTTATCAATTTCTCCTGCTTTTGAATCCCCAGAATCTTGAGATCTAAAATATTTGATACGTGTCTGAGATTTAAAATGCTCATTTTTCCACGTGTATTCTAAACCGACATAGTGCTTATCAAATAAATCTTCCATGTCGCCATAATAATATTCAGCTTTAAAATTAGGTGTTAGATCATATTTAAGGTCAACATAATTTAAACCTTCAGATTCATGTTTTTGTCCTTTGACCGTATAAGAAAAGCGATGAAATCCCTCTTGATAACGTGGTGAAACTTGTTCAACTCGACCAAATTCAAGCTTCAATTGATCTGTGATTTTGGATTGAACTTGTCCACCCCAATATGAACTTAATAATTGGCGACTGGCATCAATAGACGTCACAGGTAAGTCTAACCAAAGTTCACCTACTTTTAACTCAGTTTGATCATAACGTGCTTTAAATGTCGCACCATATTTAAAGAAGTTACGATCTTGAGTTTGGGTATTTTTATCGAAAGGCAGAACTGTATCATCCACATGTCGGTCATCACTTAAACGATATGCATATTGCAATGATGCATCTACGCCTAATTCGATGGGCTTACCTGCTACTTCTAAAACCGTTGGAATATATTTTGAATTATAAAAACCTGAAATCCCTTGTGACCAACTTCCTGGATCTTTTAAATCATCACGATCGAAATTACGCTCAATAAATGCATTTTTTAATACGAGTTTAAATTGGTTGTCATTACCACTATCTGCATGGCTTAAACCCGTCACGCATAGATTACCAATTAAAATAGAAAGTAGTGTTTTTACAGTGGTTTGCATATTTAATCCTTTTAAAATTGTATCGATATTCCTAAATTTGATACAAAAGAGTCCTCAGCCAGAAGGTATGCAAATACCTTCTGTTCTAATTTTAAATTTGAACGTTATGATTCGTGAACTCAGCCAATTACTGTGCTTTTACTGCTGAATTTTTAGAAAAATCTGCTGATTCTTTCGCTCTACTTTCCGTAGAAACTTTTAAATTCACCATGAAGATTGCCAATGCTGCAATGACACCAGGGATTGCAATGATCATGAAATTCAATTGGTGTGGAAGCTGTAGTGTCAATAGCGCACCTGTTAAAACAGGACCTACGATTGCACCAATTCGACCAATTCCAGAAGCCCAACCCATACCCGTAGAACGAACTGCTGCTGGATAGAATTGTGCAACAAAGGTGTAAAGTAAGATTTGTGAACCAATGGTTGCCGCGCCTGCAATGGCAATTAAGCTATAGAGAAGGATTTGATGGCTCTTAAATCCAAGTAAAATTAATGCTGCTGCACCGACAGTAAACATCACAATTAATACAGGTTTAAGATGGAAGCGATCTGCTAAAACACCACCACCAATTGCGCCAACCATACCACCAATGTTGAGTGCGAATAGAAACAACATACTTGCGCCAAGCGAGTAACCTGCTTGAATCATCAGCTTCGGCAACCAGCTACCGAGCGCATACACCATCAACAAACACATAAAGAAAGCAACCCAAAACATGACTGTACTGGTGGTACGTCCTTGTTGGAACAATGCTTTCAGAGGCGCTTCATCACCTACCGTTGGTTCATTCAGTACAAATTCTGTTTCAGGTGTAATTGCTTGTTGAGGAGAAATCTTTTTCACAATTTCAGCAACTTTTGCAGATTCGCCTTTTTTCGTAAGGAACATCAATGATTCTGGTAGAAATTTCCAAATTAATGGTAAGCAAAGTAATGGTAATCCTGCGATATAGAACATGATTTTCCAACCATAATCAGCAACTAACCATGCACCAAGCAAAGCTGAGGTCATTCCACCAATCGCATAACCACTAAACATGACTGCAACCAAAGTGCTACGGATACGTTTTGGAGCATATTCTGTCATCAACGCTACGACATTCGGCATCACGCCGCCAATACCTAAACCAGCAAGAAATCTTAAAATACCAAATTCAACAGGTGTGGTTGTAAATGAACCTAAAAACGTAAAACCACTAAAAATAGCCACACAGATCATAATGGTTTTTTTACGACCCAATTTATCTGAAAGCGTACCAAAACTCATTGCACCAAACATCATGCCGAACAATGCTGTACTGGCGAGTAAACCTGCTTGTACCGCGGTTAAACCCCACTCTTGCATCAGCAAAGGCAATGCGACACCATAAATAACCAAGTCATAACCATCAAAAATAATGATCATTAAACACCACAACAAAACACTCCAATGAAAGGGTGTAAATTTAGCGTCATCCACAATGCTATTTATATTCAATTTATTCGTTTGCATGTTCAGCCTCCTGCTGTGAAACGTGATAAAATTTTCCAAACAATGGGGCAACTGCTATTTTTTGTCCAAAACCGAATATATATATATTCATACCTAAAAGGTCGGTTTAATAAAAATGATTTGATAAACAATAAATTAAGACTTAAAAATAAGAGTCATTGATTAATTTTTTTATGCATTTTTCTTTTAATTTTATTATTTTTATTCATTTTTCATTAATTTCAGAACAAATCGAATGATTTGCTCTGATTAATCAATACTTTACTATTCACATAATATTTAACACTATATAGCTTATATATTGTTGCGATCATATTGGAATCCCTCCAAATCATAGACCTGATAAATACAATCAAATAAAGAACGAATATTTTCACTTTCATCCATACAACGTATTGCAAGGAAAATTGGACTCTTTGCAGAACTGTCTAATAATGGAATATAGTTTAAATTTGGCAATTGAATCGTTTTAGCACTTTCGGGAACAATACAAATCCCTTCACCCGCAGCAACTAAACCCAAAGCCAGTTGAATTTCTCTGACTTCTTTAAGATTTTTCGGATCTAGACCATGTTCTGAAAAAATATTACGGACTTGCGTTGAAAAGTTTGGTTTAGGATGACTTGGATATAAAAATAAATTTTCATCTTCAATATCTGCTAAATATGTCCCTTTTGAATTACTCGCTGCTAAATGATGACTGGTATGTACAGCAACCATTAAGGGTTCTTCACGTAACAATACTCTGCGCACCGCAGGATCTGAAATTCGAAGTCGTCCAAATCCAACATCAATCCGCCCTTCTTTTAAAGCTTGGATTTGATCTTTGGTACTCATTTCTACGAGCTCTATTTTTAAATGAGGCTGTTGCTGACGAAACATATAAACAATTTTCGGCAATAAGCCATAGAGCAGAGATCCAACAAAACCCATGGTGACTGTTTTTTCGATCAGACCAATGCGTTTAGTCATCGACTTCACTTCTTCTGCATTAGACAAAAGTTTAACAGCGTGTTGATAAAAGAATTGCCCTGCTTCCGTGGTTTTCAACGGACGACTTCCTCGCTCGAAAAGCGCAATTCCTAGTTCACTTTCAAGGTTTTGGATCTGCCTGCTTAATGGAGGCTGAGCGATAAAAAGCTTTTCTGCGGCTTTTGTAAAACTTTGTTCTTCTACAACAGCGACAAAATAACGTAAATGTCTGAGTTCCATCCCAACTCCATACCTTTAAGATATAAATAAATGCAAATTTGATCTTAGACAGCGATCATTCATTCTTTTAAGGTATATCAAAAGTAAGATGAAAAGCAAGATTGCAAAACTTTTCACAATGCCAAGCGAATTAATTTAATTCAGTCAGCCAAATGAATAAGCGATGCACGTTCAACTTTTTAAGTCTTATTGAAATAGGACATGAAAAGTGGTCAGCAATGCAGTAAGCAGAATTTCAATCACTGCGAGTCACATGCCAAACCACTCATATTTAGGAGCAATCGTATGAATCGTCAAGAAATTGATGCTTTAGTTAAGCAAATGAACGTGGAAACGGCGACAGGTGCTGTCAATGATCGAGTACAACAAATCGTTGTTCGTTTGCTTGGTGACCTTTTTCAAGCTATTGAAGACTTGGATATCTCACAGTCTGAATTATGGAAAGGTTTAGAATATTTTACTGATGCTGGTCAAGCCAATGAACTTGGTCTTTTAGCTGCTGGTCTAGGTTTAGAACATTATTTAGATTTACGTGCTGACGAAGCAGATGCTAAAGCAGGGATTACTGGTGGTACACCTCGTACAATCGAAGGTCCACTCTACGTTGCTGGTGCACCTGAATCTGTAGGTTTTGCTCGGATGGATGATGGTTCTGAAAGCGATAAAATTGATACGTTATTCATCGAAGGTATTGTTAGGGATACTGATGGCAATATTATTCCAAATGCTAAAGTTGAAATTTGGCATGCCAACAGCCTAGGTAATTATTCATTCTTTGATAAATCACAGTCTGACTTCAACTTACGTCGTAGCATTTTGACAGATGCAGATGGAAATTATGTTGCTCAGACAACAATGCCTGTTGGCTATGGTTGCCCACCTGAAGGTACAACACAAGCTGTTTTAAACTTGCTTGGCCGCCATGGTAATCGTCCTTCTCATGTCCATTATTTCATTTCTGCACCGGGTTATCGCAAACTTACAACGCAATTTAATATTGAAGGTGACAAGTACCTTTGGGATGATTTTGCCTTTGCTACACGTGATGGTTTAGTCGCAACTGCTGTTGATGTAACAGATGAAGCTGAAATTGCACGTCGTGGTGTAGACAAACCATTTAAACAGATCACTTTTAATGTTGAATTGGTCAAAGATCAAACTCAAGCACCTTCAACAGAAGTAGAACGTCGTCGCGCAAGTGCATAACAAAAATACCAAAATTGATGACTCGACTGAGGCTTAGATCAAACAGCCTCAGCCCTATCACCACACGGATAGTCGGAGAACAGACATGCCTCGTATTCCAGTAATTAACACCAGCCATCTTGATCGTATTGATGAGTTACTTGTCGATAATTTTGAAACAGGTGAATTTAAATTACATCGCTCAGTATTTACAGACCAAGCTTTATTTGACCTTGAATTAAAATACATTTTTGAAGGTAATTGGGTTTATTTGGCACATGAAAGTCAAATTCCCAATAATAACGATTACTACACCACTTATATGGGACGTCAACCGATTTTAATTGCACGTAACCGTAATGGTGAACTCAATGCAATGATCAATGCATGTTCACACCGTGGTGCACAACTGTGTCGTTATAAGCGTGGTAATAAAGCAACTTATACCTGCCCTTTCCACGGTTGGACATTTAATAACTCTGGAAAATTACTCAAAGTTAAAGATCCAGCAGATGCAGGTTATTCAGACTGTTTTAATAAAGACGGTTCACATGACCTGAAAAAAGTTGCACGTTTTGAAAACTACAAAGGTTTCTTATTTGGTAGCTTAAATCCTGATGTACCAAGTTTAGAAGAATTCTTAGGTGAAACAACTAAGATCATTGACATGATTGTTGACCAATCTGAACAAGGTTTAGAAGTTTTACGTGGCTCTTCAACCTATACATTTGAAGGCAACTGGAAATTAACCGCTGAAAATGGCGCAGATGGTTATCACGTTTCAGCAGTACACTGGAACTACGCTGCAACGACTCAACAACGTAAAGAAAAAGAAGCTGCTGACAATGTCCGTGCGATGAGCGCAGGCTCATGGGGTAAACAAGGCGGTGGTTCATACGGTTTTGACAATGGTCACATGCTGCTTTGGACACAATGGGCAAACCCAGAAGATCGTCCGAACTATTCTAAAGCTGAAGAATATACTGAAAAATTCGGCGCACCTATGTCGAAATGGATGATTGAGCGCTCACGTAACCTATGCTTATATCCAAACGTCTATTTAATGGATCAGTTTGGTTCTCAAATTCGTGTGGTACGTCCAATTTCAGTCAATAAATCTGAAGTGACCATTTATTGTATCGCACCTGTGGGTGAAGCACCTGAAGCTCGTGCGCGTCGTATTCGTCAATACGAAGATTTCTTTAATGCTTCTGGTATGGCAACGCCTGATGATCTTGAAGAATTCCGTGCTTGCCAAGCAGGTTATGCAGGTATCGAATTGGAATGGAACGACATGTGTCGTGGTTCAAAACACTGGATTCAAGGTCCTGATGATGCAGCCAATGAAATTGGTTTAAAACCATCGATTAGCTGTATCAAAACAGAAGATGAAGGTCTTTATCTTGCACAACATCAATATTGGTTAAAAACCATTAAACATGCCATTGAAGCAGAAAAAGAACTTGCTGGTTTGGATTTGGTTGATTAAGGAGAAACAATATGAATGCGACTGCAACAATGGATAAAGCAAGTATCGAAAATATCAGCCAATTTCTCTACCGTGAAGCTCGTTTTTTAGATGATGAGCAATGGGATGATTGGTTAGCGTGTTACGCACCAAGCGCTTCTTTTTGGATGCCTGCTTGGGATGATGACGACAAATTGACTGAAGACCCACAGTCTGAGATTTCCCTCATTTATTATCCAGACCGTCAAGGACTTGAAGACCGTGTGTTCCGTATCAAAACAGAACGCTCTTCTGCAACTATGCCCGACACACGTACCTGTCACAACATTGCCAATGTTGAAATCATTGCACGTGAAGGCGACAAAGTCACAGTACGCTTTAATTGGAACACTTTAAGTTTCCGTTATAAAACCAATTATTGCTACTTTGGCATGTCACGTTATGAGATTGATTTTTCAGGTGAAAAACCACAAATTTTAAGCAAATATGTGGTGCTAAAAAATGACTATATCAACCAAGTAATTGATATCTACCACCTCTAAGACTCTTGATTGTAAATATTCACAATAAAGAGCAAGGTCAGCCGTTCAGCCTTAAGGAGATTTGACTGAACGGCAGAAGATTTATATACATTAAAAGGATTCTGCCATGTCAAACCATAATGTTGCACTTCAATTTGAAGATGGCGTAACTCGCTTTATTTCTGTTGCTCAAGATGAAACCCTTTCTGATGCAGCGTATCGTCAAAAAATTAATATCCCTTTAGATTGCCGTGATGGTGCATGTGGTACTTGTCGTGCATTTTGTGAATCAGGCTCGTATGACATGCCTGAAGAAAATTACATTGAAGATGCGTTGACTCCCGAAGAAGCTGAACAAGGCTACATCTTGGCTTGCCAATGTAAACCAACTTCAGATGCTGTATTTAAAATTGCAGCATCATCAGAAGTTTGCAAAACGGAAATTCATCAATTTCAAGGCACGCTCTCTCGTGTAGAAAATCTATCTGATTCAACGATTACTTTTGATATCCAATTGGATGATGGTCAGCCTGACATCAATTTCCTTGCTGGACAATATGTCAATGTAGGCATTCCTGGAACATCTGAAACACGTTCATATTCATTTAGCTCAAAGCCGGGTAATCGCCTCACAGGCTTTGTGGTACGTAATGTTCCAAACGGAAAAATGAGTGAATTCCTCAGCAAAAATGTTCAAGCTGGCGACAAAATGACGTTTACAGGGCCTTTCGGAAGTTTCTATTTACGTGATGTCACCCGCCCTGTGTTGATGCTCGCTGGTGGAACAGGTATTGCCCCGTTCATGTCAATGCTACAAGTGCTTGAAGAAAAAAATTCAAATCATCCTGTACGTTTAGTCTTTGGTGTGACCAATGATTTTGACCTTGTCGCTATTGAAAAATTAAATGAGTTACAAGCTAAATTTCCTTGGTTTGAATACCGCACTGTTGTAGCACATGCAGACAGTCAGCATGAACGTAAAGGTTATGTGACCAGCCATGTAGAAAATGACTGGTTAAATCAAGGTGATGTCGACGTTTATCTCTGCGGCCCAGTGCCAATGGTTGAAGCAGTACGTGGCTGGTTAGATACAGAAGGTATAAAACCTAAAAGCTTCTTATTTGAAAAATTCTCTGCGAATTAATCAGTAGATATAAATATTCATATTTGAGGAGAATGGAGCCATGAATCAACGCTTTCAAAATAAAGTTGTTATTGTTACAGGTGCAGCTCAAGGTATTGGCCGTGGTGTCGCATTACAAGTCACTTTAGAAGGTGCCCAAGCAGTTTTGGCTGATCGCTCTGAATTTGTTGAAGAAGTCCTTGCTGAAATCAAAAATAATGGTGGTGACGCTGTCACCATCAATGCAGACTTAGAAACCTTTGCAGGTGCGCAATCTGTTGTTGAAAAAGCGATTGCGACTTATGGACGTGTTGATGTGCTCATTAACAACGTCGGCGGTGCAATTTGGATGAAACCTTTTCAGGAGTTTTCTGAGGAGGAAATCATCAAAGAAGTGAATCGTTCATTATTTCCAACACTTTGGTGTTGTCGTGCTGTACTTCCTGAAATGATTAAAAATCAGAAAGGTACGATTGTAAATGTATCTTCGATTGCAACACGTGGTATTAACCGTGTGCCCTATTCAGCTTCAAAAGGTGGCATCAACGGATTAACCGCTTCTCTTGCTTTTGAACATGCCAAAGATGGTATCCGTGTCAATGCAATCGCAACAGGTGGTACAGAAGCACCGCCACGTAAAGTTCCTAGAAACGACAATCCGCTTTCTGACAATGAAAAATTATGGATGCAAGAAGTTGTTGATCAAACTATTGAACGCACTTTCTTAGGTCGCTACGGCACCATTCAAGAACAAGTCAATGCCATTGTATTTCTTGCATCTGATGATTCTTCATATATCACAGGTACTGTCGTCCCTGTGGGTGGTGGTGACCAAGGTTAGACACCGCTTTTAACAATCGACACTACAAATGAAATCATTTGAAGTCACTGATGTTATATGCATGTGTTATATACTGCATCTTTTGAAAATTAAAAAATGCAGTATATATCTATAAGCAATTATAAGCGGGAAAGTCCAAGAAGAGATTACCCGAACGTCAGTAAGAAAAACCATTGAACACGGAGCTAAGTAATGGCGAATCTATTGCGAACATTAAAAGATGATTGGTCTATATCAGCAACTGTTGCAGGATTTTTAGCTGTTCTTATTTCCTATTCTGGGCCATTGATTATTTTCTTCCAAGCTGCACAGCAAGCCCATGTTTCCAATGCGATGATGATTTCATGGATTTGGGGAATTTCCATTGGTGCAGCCGTTGCAGGCATTTATTTATCGATCAAGTTCAAAACACCTGTGATTACAGCATGGTCTGCACCCGGGACAGCCTTACTCGTCACACTCTTTCCTCACGTTTCGCTCAATGAAGCCGTAGCTGCCTACATCACGACCGCTGTCGTGATTTTAATCATTGGTATCACAGGTTATTTCGACAAATTACTGAAATGGATTCCACAAGACGTCGCTGCGGGAATGATGGCAGGGATTTTATTTCAATTTGGCTTAGGTTTATTTACCTCAACCGATACTATGCCATTGATTGTGTTTAGTATGTTGATCGTTTTCCTCTTTGCCAAACGCTTCACACCACGTTATGCAATGGTATGGGTACTGGTTGCTGGCGTTGTTCTTAGTCTTGTTTTTGGCAAAATGAACCCTGTTGATGTGAATTTCACCTTGGCTATTCCACAATTTATTCAACCTGAATGGACTTGGGATTCAACTCTAAACCTTGCTATCCCACTTATTTTAGTGAGCCTCACTGGACAATTTTTACCCGGTATGGCCATTATGAAACTCAGTGGCTATGACACCCCTGCTAAGCCTATTATTACCGTGACCAGTATTGCTTCTTTAGCTGTTGCATGTGTAGGTGGGATTACCATTGTACTAGCATCGATTACCGCAGCGCTGTGTATGGGTAAAGATGCGCATGAATTAAAAGAAAAACGCTATATTGCAGGTATTGCCAATGGTATTTTTTATATTCTAGGTGGTTTATTTGCAGGCAGTATTGTGATGCTGTTTAGTTTGCTACCTAAGGAATTAATTGCTGCACTTGCAGGTTTAGCATTATTAGGTGCGATTGCAACCAATATCTCAGTTGCAATGAAAAATGAAGCTCAACGAGAAGCAGCCTTAATTACTTTCCTTGCAACCGCTTCTGGTATGCATTTTTTAGGGTTAAGTTCTGTATTTTGGGGCATTTGCATTGGTGTGATCGCACATTTGATTTTAACCAAACGAACAAGTAATACGCTAAGCTCTGCCAAATAAAAACACATCATTCACTACAATGACTGTCATGTGTAATTGCAATCTGCTCCAAACATCAGAATTAAATTGATTCACTTGTTTTGAGCAGAATATTTTCTTCGTCGAATACACTTCTAATGCAATCTAAAATTTTTGGAATATAGTTGCTTTGATCCATATTACGAACAGATAAAGAAATGGGACTATAAGCTTCAACATCTAATATTGGAATATAGACCAAATTTTTCATCCCTATATCACTTGCACTTTCAGGAATAATGCAAATTCCCTCCCCCGAAGCCGTTAGCCCTAAAGCCATATGAATTTCTCGAACTTCAATCATATCTTTAGGAACTAGTCCTAGCTCAGTAAATATAGACTGAATTAATGTTGAAAAATTAGGTTTTTGTGATGCAGGATAAGAAAAAATAGGTTCATTAATAATCTGCGATAAATAAATACCTTGATTCATAAATTCAGCTAAATGATGATTTTTATGTACTGCTAATTTTAATTTTTCTTCTCGCAGTAAAATACGTTTAATCGCTGGATCACTAATTCTTAAGCGCCCAAATCCGATGTCTATTTTGCCCTGCTTCAATGCTTCAATCTGATTTTTAGTTCCACATTCAATCAGTTCAACTTCAATCTCAGGATTATTTTGACGAAACAAATAAATAATTTGCGGTAATAAAGCATATAAAAGTGAACTGACATAACCAATACGAACAATTTTGTTGACCGAGCTGATGCGTTTTGCCATCGATGTTGCTTGGGCTGTATGCGTTAAAATTTGCACAGCATGTTGATAAAAGAACTGCCCCGCTTCAGTGGTACGGGCTGGTCGAGAACCACGTTCAAACAACAAAATGCCAAGCTCTTCTTCAAGCTTCTGAATTTGCCGACTTAATGGAGGCTGAGCCATACATAATTTTTCAGCAGCTTTGGTAATACTTTGCTCTTCCACTACCGTAACAAAATATCGAAGATGTCTTAATTCCATTTAATATACCTAATAAGTATATAAAAATACCAAATTGAGCCTAGTTAAAGATTTTATATTAATTTAGGGTATATAAATAGATTGATACAAAAGAAATATGCAGATGTATAAGTCCATAGAAACACTCTTGGTAGAAATTCCAACGATTCGCCCTCACAAGATGGCTGTCGCAACCATGCAAACTCAAACACTGGTTCTCATCAAAGTCACCACTGAAGATGGGCTAGTCGGTTGGGGTGAAGCAACCACGATTGGTGGCTTAGGTTATGGTGAAGAAAGTCCTGAAAGTGTAAAAACCAATATCGAAACCTATTTCGCACCATTGCTCAAAACATTGGCAGGTATGAATATCGCGCAAACGATGCAAGTGATTAACCGTAATATCAATGGTAATCGTTTTGCAAAATGTGCAATTCAAACTGCATTATTGGATATTCAAGCGCAACGTTTAGGCCTACCACTCAGTGAAGTTTTAGGTGGTCGCTTACGTGACAGTATTCCTGTGTTATGGGTTCTAGCTTCTGGCAACACTGAAAAAGATATTGCTGAAGCTCAGAAAATGATTGCGTCTAAACGTCACAATATTTTCAAACTAAAAATTGGCTCACGCCCTGTAGAACAAGACGTAGAACATGTTCTCGCAATTAAAAAAGCTCTAGGTTCTGACATTTCTATTCGTGTTGATGTCAACCGTGCTTGGTCAGAATTGAATGCCATTAAAGGCATTCAAATGCTTCAAGATGGTGGTGTTGATCTGATTGAACAACCCTGTGCGATCCATAATATTGATGCCATGCAACGTTTAACACGTAAGTTTGATATCGCAATCATGGCAGATGAATCTTTAACGGGTCCTCAAAGTGCTTATGAACTTGCGCAACGCAATGCGGCTTCAGTCTTTGCCGTTAAAGTTGCCCAGTCTGGCGGTTTAATCGAAGCATGTGAAGTTGGGAAGTTAGCGAATCTTGCAGGAATCGACCTCTATGGCGGTACCATGTTAGAAGGCCCTGTCGGAACAATCGCCTCTGCTCACGTATTTTCAACTTTCAGCAATTTAGCATACGGTACTGAGTTATTTGGTCCATTACTATTGACTGAAGACATTTTAAAAACACCACTTCAATATGAAAATTTTGAGCTGAAAATCCCAACAGGTTCAGGCTTAGGTATTGAATTAGATGAAGACAAGATTGACAACATGCGTCGTCAATAATTGAAGGAGTTAACATGCTTTTCCAAGTAAGAATGGATGTTCATATCCCACTCGATATGCCTACAGAAAAAGCCAATGAAATTAAAGCTATAGAAAAGGCTTATTCACAAGATTTACAGCGTCAAGGTAAATGGCGACATATTTGGCGTGTTACAGGGCAATATTCAAATATCAGTATTTTTGATGTTGAAAGCAATGAAGAACTTCACAATATTTTACAAGGGCTTCCATTGTATCCCTACATGAATATTGAAGTGATGGCACTTAATCGCCACCCTTCTTCAATCCGTGATGATGACAGCTGAGTTGTTATATTCGTATACGTTTAATTTTTAGTTATAGCAATAAACAAGGAATGTGGTGAGCAAAGGAGCAAGCGAATAAAACGCGAGCAAAGCCAACCACGTAAATACTTTCATACTTCAGGAGAATTTGTATGAACCGTCAAGAAATCGATAAATTAGTTAAGCAAATGAACGTAGACACTGCTACAGGTGAAGTGAATCCACGTGTTCAGCAAATCGTTGTTCGTTTACTTGGCGATTTATTTCAAGCTATTGAAGACTTGGATATTTCACAGTCTGAATTATGGAAAGGTTTAGAATATTTTACCAATGCAGGTCAAGCCAATGAACTTGGTCTTTTAGCTGCTGGTCTAGGTTTAGAGCATTATTTAGATTTACGTGCTGACGAAGCAGATGCTAAAGCAGGCATTACTGGTGGTACACCGCGTACAATCGAAGGTCCACTCTACGTTGCTGGTGCACCTGAATCTGTAGGTTTTGCTCGTATGGATGATGGTTCAGAAACCGATAAAATCGATACGTTATTCATTGATGGTACGGTGACTGATACCGATGGTAACATCATTGAAGGTGCTAAAGTTGAAATTTGGCATGCCAACAGTTTGGGTAACTATTCGTTCTTTGATAAATCACAATCTGACTTCAACCTACGTCGCACCATCCTTTCTGATGCAAATGGACAATATGTTGCTCAAACGACAATGCCCGTTGGCTATGGTTGTCCGCCTGAAGGTACAACACAAGCTGTTTTAAACTTGCTTGGTCGTCATGGTAACCGCCCTTCTCACGTACATTATTTCATCTCTGCACCGGGTTATCGCAAACTTACAACGCAATTCAATATCGAAGGTGACAAGTACCTTTGGGATGACTTTGCCTTTGCTACACGTGATGGTTTAGTTGCAACTGCTGTTGATGTAACAGATGAAACTGAAATTGCATGCCGTGGTGTAAATAAACCGTTCAAACACATCACTTTCAATGTTGAATTAGTCAAAGAACTCGCTGAAGCCCCAACGACTGAAGTTGATCGTCGTCGCGCAAGTGCTTAATTCACATTAATAACAAAGCTGTGAGATTGCTCCCCCTGCGCTCACAGCTTTTTACCTCACAGTTTTTCAATTTCAATACAGTTTTTCGATTGCTATGCATAGATATGCATTGACTCATTTATGCATAGAAATTTAGAAACATAGACAAAGGTTCAGTCTTATGATTGATAAAAGTTCATTATCCATGAAGGAAGTACTCAGCCAGATCCAAGATGGTTCCACCATCATGATTGGCGGTTTTGGAACAGCAGGACAACCTGCCGAATTAATCGATGGCTTAATCGAACTCGGCGTCAAAGACCTCGTCATTATCAATAACAACGCAGGCAATGGCGACTATGGCCTTGCCAAACTCCTCAAAGCCGGCGCAGTGCGTAAAATGATTTGCTCATTCCCACGCCAATCAGACTCTTGGGTTTTCGATGAACTTTACCGTGCAGGCAAAATCGAACTCGAATTAGTCCCCCAAGGCAACTTAGCCTGTCGCATCCAAGCCGCAGGCATGGGACTGGGTCCAATCTACACCCCAACAGGTTTTGGCACACAACTGGCAGAAGGCAAACAAACTCTCAACTACCAAGGCAAAGACTACGTCCTCGAAACCCCACTCAAAGCAGACTTTGCCTTGATCAAAGCTCAACAAGGCGATCGTTGGGGTAACCTCATCTACCGCAAAGCCGCACGAAACTTCGGTCCGATCATGGCCATGGCAGCAGACATCACCATTGCCCAAGTCACAGAAGTGGTTGAACTCGGCGCACTCGATCCAGAACAGATCGTTACACCAGGCATCTTTGTACAGCATGTTGTTGCTGTGACACCTGCACAATAATTGGATCGGGAGAATAACCATGAGCTACAACAAACTCAGCCGTGATCAAATTGCACAACGCGTGGCACGAGATATCCCTGATGGCGCCTATGTCAACTTAGGCATAGGCTTACCCACAAAGATTGCCAGTTACCTACCTGCGGACAAAGACGTTTTTCTACATTCTGAAAATGGCTTATTGGCTTTTGGCCCACCGCCTGCACAAGGCGAAGAAGATCCAGAACTGATCAATGCAGGCAAAGAATACGTCACGCTATTACCAGGTGGTTGCTTTTTTCACCATGGCGACTCCTTTGCCATGATGCGTGGTGGTCACCTAGACATCGCCGTATTGGGTGCATTTCAAATTGCTGAAAATGGTGATTTGGCCAACTGGCATACAGGTGCGGCCGATGCCATCCCCGCTGTGGGTGGTGCAATGGATTTAGCTGTAGGTGCAAAGAAAGTCTTTATCACCACAGACCATGTCACCAAAAAAGGCGAACCGAAAATCGTCAAAGAACTGAGCTATCCAGCCACAGGTCTGAAATGCGTGGATCGTATCTATACCGATCTGTGTGTCATTGATGTCACACCTGAAGGCTTAAAAGTGATTGAGAAAGTCGACGGCCTAAGCTTTGCAGAATTGCAGTCAATGACAGGTGCAACTTTAGTGGATGCGACGCAAGTCAATTAAAGAAATGAATCCCCCCCTTGCGAAGCAGTGCTTCTCACCCTTTGATAAAGGGGGACTTCCATCTTTCTAATTTTGGGAGGTTCCCCCTCTTTTATAAAGAGGGGTTAGGGGAGATTTTTAAAGAATTGGAAAATTAAAAATGAAAAACGCTTACATTATTGACGCGATTCGTACCCCATTCGGCCGATATGCAGGAGGCTTAGCTCCTGTTCGTGCAGATGACCTCGGTGCATTGCCAATACAAGCCTTGATGCAACGTAATCCAAGCATTGATTGGACACAAGTTGATGACGTGATTTACGGCTGTGCCAATCAAGCAGGAGAAGACAACCGTAATGTTGGACGTATGTCGGCACTATTGGCAGGACTACCCGTTGAAGTTCCAGCGACGACAGTCAATCGTCTATGTGGTTCATCTTTAGATGCCATTGCGATGGCAGCGCGTGCGATTAAAGCAGGCGAAGCAGACTTGATCATCGCAGGTGGTGTGGAAAGTATGTCCCGTGCACCTTACGTTATGGGCAAATCAGAAACAGCTTATGGTCGAAGCCAAAAAATAGAAGACACCACCATGGGTTGGCGTTTTATCAATCCAAAACTCAAAGCCATGTATGGTGTAGATACCATGCCACAAACGGCTGAAAATGTAGCAGAGCAATTCAACATCAACCGAGCTGATCAAGACCAATTTGCTTTGAACAGCCAACAACGTACAGCAACAGCACAAGCCCAAGGCTTCTTTAAACACGAAATTATTGCAGTCACCATTCCACAACGCAAAGGTGACCCGATCATCGTGGATACAGACGAACATCCACGTGCATCAACCACACTAGAAGGTTTAAACAAACTCAAAGGTGTAGTGAAAGCAGATGGAACAGTCACCGCAGGCAATGCATCAGGAATTAATGATGGTGCAGCAGCCTTATTGATTGCTTCGGATGAAGCCATTCAGCAATACCAGCTCAAACCTCGTGCCAAAATCATTGCAGCCACAACTGTAGGAATCGAACCGCGCATTATGGGATTTGCCCCTGCACCTGCCATCAAAAAGCTGCTTAAACAAGCCAATCTCAGCATCGAACAGATGGATGTGATTGAGTTAAATGAAGCTTTTGCAGCACAAGCACTTGCTGTGACGCGTGATCTTGGTTTAGCCGATGATACAACACAGGTAAATCCGAATGGTGGTGCGATTGCAATCGGTCATCCTTTAGGTGCATCGGGTGCGCGTTTGGTGACAACGGCTTTGAATCAGTTGGAACAAACGGGTGGAACTTATGCTTTGTGTTCGATGTGTATTGGTGTTGGGCAAGGCATTGCGATGATTATTGAAAGAGTTTAATTTCATTATATTGCTTAGGCTATTTAGTTTTTATTTTAAATAAAAAGCGAATGAATCATTAGCCTTATTCAATATTTATATTTGGTTAAACGCTGTAGAAAACTCCCCTCTTTATTTATTTTTTTAGAGGGGAAAACAAGCCCAATACCCAAACTGTCTTTATTCGTGAAGAACAAATTGTAAGGAAAATACAATGCCAACATTTACTTCAAATGACGCCATCATTCATTTTCAAACTTTTGGTGACAGTTCAAAACCTGCGCTTATTTTTTCAAACTCATTGGGTACAAAATTGAGTATGTGGCAAACTCAAATTGATCATTTTCAAAAAGATCATTTTGTAATCTGCTACGATACTCGCGGTCATGGGCAGTCTTCAACACCACAAGGCCCATACAATATTGACCAACTGGGTCAAGATGTAGTGAATTTACTCGATCATTTAAAGATTGAGAAAGCAGACTTCTGTGGAATTTCTATGGGCGGTCTGACTGGGCAATGGTTAGCTATTCATCGACCTGAACATTTTAATCATGTTGTAGTCTGCAACACTGCGGCAAAAATTGGTGAAGAACAAGCTTGGCTAGATCGAGCTAAATTAGTTCGTGAGCAAGGTTTAAAACCGATCGCAGAAACAGCAGCACTACGCTGGTTTACCGAACCCTTTATCCAAAGCCAAGCAACAATTGTAGCATCCTTGAGTAACGACTTAGCAGCTAGCAGCGCAGAGGGTTATGCAAGTTGTTGTGAGGCTTTGGCTAAAGCGGACTTACGTGACCAACTGGGTAAAATTACGATTCCTGTCTTAATCATTGCAGGGCAAAAAGACCCTGTCACGACAATCATTGATGGGCAATATATGCTTGATCGCATTGCCAATGCTCAACTTGTAGAAATCAATGCTTCTCATATTTCCAATATAGAAAAACCTCAAGATTTTAATCAGGCTTTAACACAATTTTTAGCACAGTAATCTTTATTGAAAATACTTGAAGGTATTACCATATAAAATTAAACCTCACTTCGGTGGGGTTTGCTTTTAATGGGCTAATTAATAAGCTAATCGTCAATTTCAAATGATCTTACTGTCATCTTAAAATTTGCATATAAATAACCCCGCCAAATTTAGCAGGGTTATTTTCAATCACTTACTTCATTTCAATGCTTAGGTCGATAATCAAGCAACTGGAATTTTTCCGAATTTACCACTGTTAAAATCATCAACTGCTTGTTCGATTTCTTCACGGCTATTCATTACAAATGGGCCATAGCCTTCTATCGTTTCATTCAATGGCTGACCTGAAAGAATCAGGAAGCGAGCATCTTCTACCGCTTCAAATTCAAAATCAGTCTGACCATCTCTTTCTAACAAGATCATTGAGTTATCAGTAATTTCTTTCGTGCCATTCAATAGTGCTTTACCAGACAGCATAATCACCATCGCATTGTGGTCAGCTGGAACACTAAACACTTTTTTGTGGCTCGCTTTTAACTCGCCATCCCATACATTGACTGGGCTAAACGTAAATGCTGGGCCAGTATGATCATGATATTGACCTGCAATCACACGGATATATCCGGCATCATCTTCTAGCTCAACCTTTGGAATGTCTTTCGCTTCAATGGCTTGGTATTTAGGTGGAGTCATTTTATCTTTGGCTGGTAAATTCACCCAAAGTTGCACCATTTCAAATAATCCGCCTGTTTGAGCAAATTCTTTTGAATGGAACTCTTCATGTACTAAACCTGCACCCGCTGTCATCCACTGCACATCACCTGTTTTAATGGTACCACCACCACCACTTGAATCTTTATGTTCAACCTCACCTTTATAGGCGATTGTGACTGTTTCAAAACCACGATGAGGATGAGAACCTACGCCTAGTTGCGCAGTCGTCGGTTCAAAGTGATATGGAGCTGCATAATCAAGCAAAAGAAAAGGACTGGTTGCTTGATCAAAACGATCATACGAAAACAAACCACGAACAGGAAACCCATCACCCACCCAATGTGCATGTGGATTACGGTATACGCCTACAATATTTTTCATTTAGACTCTCCTACCTATAGGAGTTAAGATAGATTCATTTTAGATTTTTAAATGCTATGAATAAACACTTTACACGATAAACAGCTTTTCATACATAGAACAATACTTGACTTGTATTCTTTAATATTGTCCACAGTTTTTTTGAGAGATAGTCGACCATAAGGACATAACCATTACTTGATTATAAAAACATCAAAAATGCATGTAAAATCAGTGACTCATTATACTTAATAGGTTGAATATAACCAGCCTATCAATAAGTATCATCCTAAAAAGATCCACCTTAAAGAATCATACTCAACCCTATCAAAGGAAACGTTCAATATCTTGAATAGCGTTCATCTCCCTCCGTTCAAGAGGAATAGAGAAAATAGAAAGATTAAATAACCTGAGTTCGAGATAAGATATGTTCCCAACTATCTGATACGCGAAAACGTCAGTCGCATTGTTCGAGGCATGAGGAATATATTCCGCAAGATCTGTAATATACTGTTTTTGCAATATATTAGGTACTTGATAGTATCTGTCGAGTTGGCGACTGACAAATGGTTTTGCCTACTTTTCCCGAAAGAAAAGTAGGTCGAACCGAAGGTTAATCCTTGCATTTGACTTTTAAACGGTAAGACTCCGCCGTGCCTGATCTATCTTTTCAATAGCTTACATCAAAGGTTATCCCTAACTGACGTTAAATAGGATAAAGCCCCTCTTCAGCTTCCTAAGCCCCTTAATTATTTACACACCTTACCCTGCGTATTGGCTTTTAAATCGACCACAACCGACATTCCAATCGCCAAGTTTTCCATACCCTGCTGTTTAGGATCAAAAATAATTTTTACAGGAAAACGGCGAACAATTTTCGTAAAATTACCTGTCGCATTGTCCGCAGGCAATAACGCTAAATCTGATCCACTGCTTCTGGAAATACTCTGCAAAGTTCCGCAGAATTTTTTACTCGGAATTGCATCCACGGTGAAATAAACATTATCACCCGCAGCTAATTTCGATAATTGCGTTTCTTTTAAGTTCGCCTCAATCCATAAGTTTGAAGATGGTGCGACCACCATCAAGCTTTTTGCAGCCGTGACATATTCCCCTTCATGAATCTTACGGGAAACAATACTACCATCACGTGGCGCAACTAATTTTGTCGCTTTTAAGTTGTTCTCAGCCTGAGTTAAATTGGCTTGAGCCGCAGCCAATGAGGCTGTCAATGTTGCACGTTGTGCTTGTAGAACATGAATATTTTGCTCAGATTCACGGATTTTAACTTGAGCAACATTTAAATTGGCAGTTTGCCCAACTTGATCTTCAACGGCTTTGTCATACTCACTTTTACTGATTCCGCCGATACCTACTAAATTTTCAGTCCGTTTTAAATAATTATTTGCACGGTTACGTGTTGCTTCCGCAGCAGAGATTTCAGCTTTACTAATATTGATTTGTTCTTTGGCTAATTTAATTTTCTCTTCAAGTTCATGTTGTGAAGCTTCAATGCCAGCAATCTTTGCTTTCGCTTGATCGACATCAGATAAATAATCTGTTTGATCAATTTCAGCAAGCACCTGTCCTGCTTTAACTTGCTGATTATCCACTACATTCACTTTTACAACGTAGCCACTCACTTTACTGGTAATGTAACTTAAATCACCTTTAACATAAGCATTGTCTGAAGTCTGAGTTTTACTATTCACACTCCAATGATTATAAATGTAGAACACCAAACTCAGGATGCACAACATAATAATGAAGGCAATGATGACTCGCATCCAAGGACGAACTATTTTTTTAGATTCAGTCATTGTTTAAACTCGACTCCAGTGAAATTGCAGAAATATTCAACCTATGAATACACCTAGTAAATGGCCTTACTGTGCGGAAAGATCCACACACAAGCGGACGCAATAAAAAGAACAACAAAAACCAATAAGAAAGCATCATTATAAGACAATGCAAATGCCTGAGTTTTCACATGCTGACTCAACTGAGCATAACTCACCGCATCAAGTCGTCCTGGATCAGAAAAAAATTGACTTAAAGAAGCTTGGATTGAACTTAAAGTAGATAATGTTTCTTCACTTTGAGAATGAACATTTTCACCGAGCATTGCTGAATGCAACTTTTCCCGTTCATTAATAAAATGACTTAAAACACCAATTCCACCAGACAACCCCAATACACGTGCATAGTTAAAACCTATACCACATGTTGGGCCTTCTACAGGTAAAATGTCATATAAAACCAAATGTAAGGTTGCTAAAGAAAACAGACCTTGCCCAAGTCCTGCAATAAAAATGGGAAGCAGAAAGTCATCAATCGCCCATTGCGAAGTTGAATAACTACAATACAGTGATGTAAAGGCTAAAATCGCCAATGCCACAGACATGACAATTCGCTGATCAATACGCGGGCTAAGCATATAAGCCACAACCAATCCGATTAACGTCCCAAAAGTAAATGGCCATAATACTTCGGCAATTTGCTCGATTCTAAAACCAGCAAGTTGAATTAGAAACTGAGGAATAATCCAAATAATAAATAAAGAACCGAAGCGGAATACCACCTGAAAAATAAGACCATAACTAAAAGGCTTATAAAATATGGATTTTTTTAATAATGCTTGGTCATGTTTGATAAAATGATATAAAGCAAAGATGAAAAATAAAATTGCATTAACCAAACAAGCTGTAATCCACCAAGAATCAAACCAAAAATGACGCTCACCTTCAGAAACAAAAATAACCAAACATGCCAAACTCATTGAAATAAGAATATAGCCCGGCCAATCAAATAATTTAAATGCTTCTGGTTTAATCGGATCTTCACGAAATAAAAAATGTGCCATCACCACATAAACAATGATGCCAAGTGCAGGAACAATAAATAGCAAACGCCAATTTTCATTGTATAAAAATAAACTACCAAACCATGCGGATATTCCGACACCTATTGCTGTTGCTGTTGCTGTTGCAAAATAAGTTAATCCACGTGTCCGAATAATACCTGCGGGATGCGTAGAAAAAAGGATAATAAACATCAATATGGGGAGCATGCCTGCAAAAGCACCCTGAAACACTCGAAGAATCAGCATCGTCGCAAAATTATCAATGATCACAATGAGTAATGAGCTGAGAATGTAACCAATTCCAGCAGCCATCATTGCACGTCGACGTCCTAACAAACCTGAGAATAGAAATGCAATCGGTAAACCCAGAATCTGTCCAACGTTATACAGTGTCACAACCCAACCAACATCTTGAGAAGTCACAGAAAAAGCGCCAGCAATATCTTGCTGTGCAAAAATAACAGACAATGGAAAAGTACTGCTGATGGCTGCACCAAAAGCAGCAACAGACATACTGGTTAATCTTTGAATTGACGCCTGATCAAGCATAGAAATTCTCTTGATGGACATATAAATAGAATGGTGAACTTTATAAAGCGATCTATACAAATATTACTTCTTCATTCAGTTCACGTTCTAACCAAGTTTATAGAATAGATTACTTTTCATCTTTCTTAAACCAGTAATCGCTTACCGAAATGCTCGAAGGTGAATTGATTTAGAAATTCTGAATGTATAGTTACATGTATAAAAAACTAAATAGATATGATGAAAGGAGCTGATACTAAATTGTATTTACAATAATCGATAGCTCAGCTCAGTACTTTCATACATATTTACTGAAGAACAATTTTACTAAAGAACAATAATCTATTTAACAGCTAATCCTTCTGTCGTAATTTGAATATCAATCGTATCACTGACCGCTGGTGCAAATGCTGCGATATCAAAATCAGATCGTTTGATGGTTGTTGTTGCATTAAAACCAATGGCTGGTACTTTTAACATCTGATGTAGCGCTTGATTATTTAAAACGGCATCCAATACCACAGGCTTTGTCATTCCTTTTACGGTCAAATTACCTGAAATTTTAAAGTTCTTTTTATCTATTGTTTCAACTTTAGTACTTTTAAAAGTAATATTTGGATAAATTGCGACATTAAACCAATCACTCCCCTGCAACTTAGTATCTAACACAGCCACATTGGTATTAATACTTTTTACAGGAATAGTAACGGATACTGAAGATTTTTCTGGATGATCATTGTCAACCTGAATTGTGCCCTGAACATCTGAAAAGTTAGCACTTGGTGTAGAAAAACCTAAATGATTCCATGTGAATACAGTTGCTGTATGGGTTGGATCAATTTTATAACTGACTGTTTCTGCTGAAATCAAACCCGAAATCATCAGTAAACTTAAACCTATTGCAAATTTTTTGAGTTTCATCTTATTTTGCCTTCTAGAGCCTGAGGCTCTGCAATTTGAGATCTCGTCAGTTCATCCAATTTGAAAATAACTTTGAAATAGTTATGAAAATAATTAAGCGACATTATAACCAAAACTAAATTATTATCGATAAAACATGAATGAACTGAATCTAATGGATGAGTTCAATATTAATAATTCATACCTCATCATTAAAGACCTCAAAATGATAAACATTGTCCTATAGATATGACAATGGAAAGGACTTTAACCACCTGCATTGGTTTTAAATGAGGCAATATCGGAAGCTAAACCATCAATTGCTTTTTTCACATCTGCTACGCTCAATTGTGATTTATCGTTTTCAAGCGGTTTTCCTTGTACTTTCATCACAACTTCATAAACAGGCTGTTTTGATGATGCATCTAAAAATTTACCTTCAAAATAAATTTCTGTATCACGATCACGACTACCTAACGCATATTGAGTACTCGCTTTAACCAACATAATGGGTAAATATTCATAAGGTTTTAAGTGTTTAGCATCGGTACTAATTTTAGAAATTGTCCCTTGAAAAATTAAGGTTTTTTTATCTGCTTGGTTGGTAAGCGTAAAATGTTGCCCTAGAGCGTTTTGGATTTGGGTATTGGTATAATTCAATATTTCTTTACGAGCATCTTGGGAAATATTCGCTGTATTTTGAGTATCAGATTCAAGATTACTATAACGAATGGGTGTATAAATTACTTTAGAATATTGTTGAACATTATCTTTTGACCAAACTAATGCATCATTCTTTGATTGCATTTCAACTTTCTTAAGTTGCGAATAGTCTGGTAAAAATGCCATATAATTTTGAGGTTTTACATAATTTGTTGAACAACCTACGATTAAAAATGCTGTACTCGCAAAAACCACAAGTTTGTTAAAGCTTAACATCAGAATGACCTCATCTATACAAATAAATTATGTATCAAATAAATTCTCCCAAAACTCTATTTCCATGATAAAAAATTTCAATATTTTCATAAAATATCATCATTTTCTCATTTAAAGAGAAAGTTTGGGTAGAATATAGGTTAAATCATTCTCAACTAAAAACAACTTTAATAGTAGGAAACACCATTCCAAAAAAAGAACAATCAAAAAATTTTAGAATGAACACGCTTTAAAAATGAAGTGATAGTAATGCTAATCTAAGCTTTCTAAAAAACTAACTTATTAATAAATAATTTATTTTTATTGAAGATGCTCACGTAAGATACGTTGCAATTCATACACAGCTTCTGGTGTTTCTTGAATAGAATGCCCTCCTTGAATTATTTTTTCAGAAACAGCTAAATCCAAATGTGAACTTTTATAAGGAACGATACCATCTGACATGAGTTCAGTATTTTGACTGGTGCTGTTATTCCCCATAATTGAATGATATTTCAAACCCGTTTGAGGTTGAATTTCACTTGTTAATTTCATAAAAATTGATTGATCACTTAAATCACTTGGCCCAATGGTAGCCACACCTAATTTAACCGCCTGACTGGTTTTTTGAATAAGATTACCTGCTTTTAATGACTCAAAAAAATCGCCAGGTAAATTAATCATTTTGCGTACTGTTCGTGTAAACCACCGATCTGCATAAGCTGTTCCTCTGTGTGGCGATGCAATGAATACAGCTCTACTAAAATTAGGAATCGGTTCAAATTGAAAACGATCTACAATACTTGGATATTTATAAATAAACTTGCGCTCATCATCACTTAAAAGTGGAATAACACTGGATCTGACATCAGCTTGGCTTAATAAAAGTCGACTAATCACACCGCCCATACTGTGCCCTATTAATACGGCATCATGTGAGGATTCTGAATCTGGAACAGTTCGGCTAAAAGCTTGTTTCAGTAAAACATTGATCTGATAACGACTTTCCCAAATTGGCATATTGGTTGAATAAAAAACTTGCCACACTTGGTAATGATCTCTTAAAACTTTATCACCCATAATATTATTGGTTAAGGCAACCCACGCTTCAGGACTACTGGCTAAACCATGAATCAGTACGATAACTTTTTTATTGGGCTGATAAGGCTCGATCATAAATAAATGTGGCATTGCCGAGTTTTCACCCATATTTAATATTTTTTTATAGCCCAAAGCTCCAAAGTTATTGTCTGCTAACCACAATCCATAAGGTACAGAAAAATTGCCTGAAATTTTAAATTGCTCTCCATCAACCGTTGCGCTATCTTCTTGATAAGGATCGAAAAAGCGTATTAAAAAAGGTGTCGTTAAAATCTGCTGCTCACTATTTTTTTCTGGCTCAGCAATCACAGTGATAGGTAAATATTTGGCAGTATAAATATTCCAATCTTGTGCATTTTGGTAATGCTCTTCAGGATTAAAAATAAACTCTTTGGATTGATTAATCGGTTTGCTATCCCGAACAACAACAAATTCAGCACCAAAACCATCTCGACGGTTAATGGTCTGAAGCCCTTTGAATTTCATATTATAACTGGACTTTAAATGCTCAATTTTCAGCTTTTCCAAAGCTGGATAATGTTTAAAATCAAATAAATATTGATTTTGACCAATCGAAAACCCAACAGGAATTTGCTTAAAGTGGCTTTTTGAATATTGTAAAGTCATAAGCCGTGATAAAGCATAATTATAAAAGGTTCGGACTTGTGATTGCCGAAGACTAAACACACGCGATTGCGGACTGTCTTCAGTTCTGAATAAATACATATAACTATAACGAATACTTTTATCCAGCATATAAAGCGCCTGATCAATACAGGTCTGTGCTTTATTATTGTTATCCTGATTGCTATACCCTTGCTTTAAAGCATGTTCACATGACGAAGACTGCTCTAACTTCATTGCATTGGCCAGATATAATTCACTGGCTGAAGAATACAATTGCGCACGATCAATGTATTGATATTGGTTTAATTTTGAAACACAGTCTTCGGAATGAAGTAAACAATAAGACTGACTTTTATCGATGAGAAATAACAAACTAGTGGTTTGATTGCTCAAATTTGAATGGGTCAAAATGGTTTCGATGTTATTGGATAATTCCGAGCTCATTTTTTGTTCTTTTAGCTTCACCAATTGGCATCCAGCCAATAATAAAGGCATCACAATAAGCAAAAATCGTTTGTTTATCTTCAATCGTTTTATCATGTTAAAACTCTTAGAGATGTTTACAGGCTAAAAGTAATGCTGTGACAAATAGCTAAAAAATTAAAACCAAAATAATGCAATGCGATCTAATCAGGTTTTCTATTTTACTATCTTAGTGTAATCGTCGAATCAATGAAATCATTGTTTGTTAAAAATTAAATTGGTTTTTTATTCCCTCTGCTAAATAGACAAATCCCAGACTATTCATCTGGGAATTTAGAAATCAATTTCTACAAACGGCATTTTATACAGAGAAGTATACAAAACAACCTGCTGATCAACTAAAAGCTTTTAGATAAACTTACATAAAATTTGTCCTTAACCATTTTTTGATTGGTATCAATTGAGGTATCTATCCATGAAAGTTCTGCTTTTATTCCACTAATTTCAGTCGTAAGCCCCACTTTATAGTCTAAATAATGATCTTTATTCGGCTCTCCAAAAAGCATTAAAAACTCATCTTCACCCTTAATCTTGGTATAACCTAGCGTGCTGATGATATTAATGTTGTTATAAATTGGATAAGATGCTGCAATATTTAGGTAAATTTCATCACCTGTTTGCAAAGCAAAGTCAGGGGAATAATTAGCACCAAGTGAGAAGAAATCTCCATCTTTAAAAGTTGAATTCTTCTGATATAACAAAGCATATTCTGTAAAATCAGGCTTTATACCTTCAGCACCAGAATAATTCACATCGATATATTGAAAATCTAAAGTTGATTTTTCATTAATCTGCCATTGATAACCCAAAAAGTAATCCATCTCAATGCTATTCCCTTCAAAGAGATCGACATTAGATGCCCATAAATTGACATAAAATCCTGATTGATGTGCAAGCGTTAATCCGCCTTGTACTGACATTTCATTATCAGTTTGAGAAATACCTCTGAAACGATAGTCATTTGCTAAAGTAATATTTCCAAATGTCTTAAATTGCGATGCAATATCACTCTCCGCCATAACAGCTTGCGAAGCTACCCCTAAACAGATTAAAGCAATTGATTGGCTATATTTATTCATATTATTTTCCAGTTTATAAACTGGCTGTTTAGGCGAGTAAGTCGTCTTATGCTTTATGTTTTAACTGTGTAATGCTCATATTCGTCGAATAAATCTATTAATATAAACATTACACAACATCAAGACACAATCATAAGAAACCATTGAAAAACATTTACTTTCGAACTAAACAGCCTTTAACAAATTAATGCTGATGTGTATCGGAAGTATCTGTTTCTTTCACAGCAGACTCATTCACTGTCAAGCTTGGCGTTTGGTTAAAGAAATTCCAAGGCTTGAGTAACACATTTACCCATTCTGTTGGCATCATTGGCCATTCTTCGGCACGAGCAATATGGGTCGTTCCTGTAGTGAGCCATACGACAAGATCTTTATTATCAATGTTGTCATTATTCGCCACAAATTGATTTAAACCCGTGTCATGCGTTGAACGGTTTGGATAATCACCATCACTAAACAACTCATTTGGTTGGTATTTTGTCACCCAAATTTGCTTATCCATGAAGTTCAATCGTTTGAATAACCATTCATCTGGAGAAAAATTCGCACCTTTAGCAATTGGGTGTGTTCCGCCTGCAAACGGGATAAGCTGATAAGACACAGCATTGCCCATAGCATTTTCTTTATTGTAATTGCTAATTAAACGCACCGTACTTGGATCAAATTTTTCAGTCGCATCTTTCTCAGTACCAACCGTCGAAGTTTCTATTTCCATTGCACTTTTACGTATGCCTACGTTGTTTGAACGAATGACAGGATTCATGCGAGTTAAGGTATTATTTTCACCATCCACATCCATATCTAAACGGAAGTTATAAATGTGTTGATGCGTTGTTCCTACAATATTGTGATCGATTAATGTGCCATAACGAGTATCCTGTTTTGCAGTAGCATCATGCATGTTTTTTGATCTGACGCCTTTTACTGCTTCAATACCTGTAGCACCTGCATTAATTCCAATCGTACCGTTTTCTGCTAATACCCAATCAAAAATATAATCATAATTACCAATCGTACTTACCCAACGCACAACCAATTCACGGCGTGCGACACTTACATTAGGCTGTCCCATTTCTTGATGCTTATACTCTGGGTTTGCATAACGTTCGAATATTGCAAAAGCATTTGGTATGGTCAGTGGATTGCCTTGATAATCAGGAATCACAGCATCAAACATCACAGCATTTTCAGGGACATCTGTACCACGTTGTAGAGATGAAGTCAGCGTTCCCATGCCATAATCGCCAGAATCAAGATATGATTTAAAGTACCAACCAATATCAGGATCACCATAAGGTACAACCATACCGCCTAAATTACCTTCGTACATAATTTTGCGTTTGGTGCCATTATCCTTAAAAGTCATGGTAGATAATTTAATCCCCACACGAGAATCCATGGATACATGGAAACACCAATTCCCCCAATGAACACTCTGTCCTGTCACAGTAAAGTTTTTACCCTCAGGTTCTGTGATACGCAGCGGTTTTCTATTCATCGCTTTTTTATCACGTCCATCATAAGGACGAGCTGCCATTGGAATAGGAACTACACCACCATCTTCAACCTTTACAATTTTTTTCTTATCTAAATCTACAACTGCGACTAAATTTTCAATTGGGTGCGCCCAATAATTTCCATCCCCTACATCAAGATAAGCAACAATTTTTAATAAGTTGAATTCTTTATCTAAGCCATCTTCTCCACCAAAATACCCAACAGTTAATGGTGTTGCGACAACTTTACTGACATCAGTTACACCACGCTTTTTCAGTGCAGCAGCATATTCAGGACTTTCTTTGATGACTTTTTGAACCATTTCAAAATCATCTAAAAGCACCATACCGTGTGCATCTTTAACGATTTTCCATTGCGTAATTTTTTTGGTATTTAAATCAAGTACACCTTCAATAATGTTATTACCATTGAGTAAAGCAAAATTGGCTTGGCGATCTTCTTTAAAGTCTTTGTGCTCTAAAACACTGCGCCAAACTGTATTTTTATCTGGCTCAGCAAGTGCTAATCGACTGAAACGTAGTGCTTTTGGAGCACGAGCATCTGCTGCAATAATTGAACGTGCTAATTTAATTTCTTCAGCAGATAAACTATTTAAAGGGTGAACAACGGTTTCTGTTTTAAAGGTTTGATCTAAACCTGATTGAAAAATTTCATTGGCTAAATCTTCTGAAGCAAAAGCTTGACCATTTTTTTCTACAACGGGCACTGTAATATTAAGTGCTTTACCATTGATCAAAATGGTTTTTGAATTTGGTTTGATTTTGGCGTATGTAGAGTTTTTAGTCACAATATAAATATTTGAATAAGCATCGTGTTCTACACTTGCACCAGCCGCCTGCATTGCTTTGACCAAAGGTAACATATGCGCTTCTTGACCATGTGCCATTGCCTGTTGCATTACGACAGTAGGCAAAGCCAAAAATAATGCATTTACAGCTAAAACTTTTTTAATACTTTGTGTAATCGAACTCAACTTCATTACAATCCCTTATAAGCAATGACAAGATAAGAAGTAAGTTAGACAAGTCTTGATTAAAAAAAATCATCCTAAAGGATGATTTTGCACTCAATTTAAATTAAATGCGCTAGTTTAGTCACCAGCTGATGCTTGCTCGCAACATCAATTTTTTGAAAAATATGTTGAATATGTGTTTTCACCGTAGACACACTAACAAATAAAGAGTCTGCAATTTGTTGATTATTCTGACCATAACAAATTAATTTGATAATTTGTTGTTCTTTCTTTGTGACCTGATATTGCTCAAGAATAGTTCCATCGACTTGATTATTTTCCTTCACATTCGTTCTAAAATAATGGCTTGCAAACAAATAATAACTCTGTAGAAACTGTAGTTCTGTCGAAGTAAATCGTCCACTTTCATGCGTTCTAATTAAACTTACTCCTTTTACAGGTTTCCCTTGGCATGTGAAATAGAGCTCCACATTGTCTCCAATACAACCTTCATGCATAAATGACTGATATGTTTCTGAGATTTCTTTTTGTTGTGAGAGGACAATGATATTTTTTTTGTTGTTGATATTTTTTTGAATGAACAATGGATCATGTTCTTGCATCTGCCCTAAATAACGTTCAACCATAGGCGCACTGATATTTTTAAAAAAATGTTCAGAAGTCATTAAATTAGATTGAATATTATAAGCAAAGAAACCGTCTATTGATAAAGAGTCAACGATTGCGGAAGTAAAATTGTCAACGAAATTTGACCATGCTTGAAAATTCATAAGTATTCCATACTTTAATACAACTATAACTCAGCAATAAAAATGCCAAAGTTGCTCAACATCCCTGTTTAAATCTATTCCTACTTAAATGCTTCCTGCATTTGTCTGCATAAGGTTCAACCTTCTCGGTGCAGACCCTCAGTCAAGAAAACCATATATTCTGCTGCTAAATCTCGATGTTGCTTTGCTTGTTGATAGGCTGGGCTCTCATACCAAGCACGTGCTTCAGCCATATTTGGAAACTCTAAAATCGCAACCCCATCTGTTTCAATATTTTCTAAAGGCTCAACAGTGCCATAAAAAACAGTAGGTTTAATCGTATGCCCTTCACTTGCTTGTTTTGCAAGCTTTGAATATTGTTTCATTTCATCTTTATTGGTTAATGACTTTCGGATAAATACAATGTACGCACTCATTTTTTTCTCACTAAAAATGAGTTAACAACCTTTCAAGTACCTGAGCTTTTGAAAATATTGTTAACTCTTTAACTTTCACACTGATAAATTACAGAAGCTCGTTCAAAACGCTTTCATCGCTAATTTTATGACGTTGCATATTGAATAGCTTGCTTTTTAGTAAAGAGTAAAAGCCCATCTAAACCAAAGGTATAACCTACACCCGACATTTTCCAACCACCAAATTCAGCATAAGGAGAAACATCGGAATGACTATTAATCCATACCGTTCCTGTTTGCATTTGACTCGCAATTTGCTCTGCTTTGGCAATATCTTTGCTCCATACTGAACCACCCAAAGCATAATGTGACTCATTAGAGTCATGTAACACTTGCTGAATATCTGTAAATTTCACTATAGGTAGGACAGGACCAAATTGTTCAGTCGCAAAAATCTCACTTTCTGCTTTGACATTGGTTAAAATCAAAGGATTCAAGAAATACCCTTTCACAGGTAATTCCACTTCTTTCTGATTTTCTACTTTTGCACCTTGCTGGATTGCATTTTCAATCAAAGCTTTAACTTTTTGATATTGTTTAATGTTTTGTACAGGACCTAAGGTGGTTTTAGGATCTAAACCATCACCCACAATTTGAGCATCTGCAATTTTTGCAAGTTGTGCAACCATTGCATCATAAATAGACTCATGCAGATATAAACGTTTTATACATGCACAAGTTTGCCCCGCATTAAAAAAGGCACTCATAAATATTTTTTGTGCTGTTTGTTCAACATCAATATCGTCTAAAACAATTGCAGCATCATTTCCACCTAATTCAAGCACGACATGACGTAACTCATCTACAGATGCAGCCAAAATCTTTTGCCCTACAGGTGTAGAACCTGTAAAAGTTACTTTTTGAACATCTGGATGATTACTTAATGCAGCACCAACGTCCCCTGCACCCAATACGATGTTACAAACACCTGCGGGTAGATGACGATTCATGATTTCAATCAATCGAATGGTACTTAATGGCGTGAATTCCGAAGGTTTATTTACCACACAATTCTTCGCTTTTAATGCAGGAATAATATGCCAAATTGC
This sequence comes from Acinetobacter sp. P8-3-8, assembly GCF_000214135.1. Lineage (GTDB taxonomy): Bacteria > Pseudomonadota > Gammaproteobacteria > Pseudomonadales > Moraxellaceae > Acinetobacter. The sequence goes on along the minus strand of NZ_AFIE01000001.1, from coordinate 131,527 downwards.
AATCATAAATGGCCAATTCCATGGCGTAATTGAAGCCACCACACCTAAAGGTCGATGATAGACTTTCATCTTTTTACCCATTGGATCGGTATGTTCTAAAACGGGTATCTCGAGCTCATTGGTCGCTTGAATCCAATATAAACTCATATCAACTTCCATTTCAGCCAGTGCCAATGGTTTACCTTGTTCCTGAGTAATTAAGGTTGCCAATTCACTACGTGCAGCCTGAATATCGACAGCAATACGATTCAGAATTTCTTTGATCTCGCTATCACTGGTATCTTGCCAAGTCTGAAAAGCTTGCTTTGCACTTGCAATAGCATCATTAACTTGCTCTAGCGTAGCAGAATTACATGCAGTAAAACTTTCTTCAGTTGCAGGATTAATCACATTGATAGCATGTCCTAACCCTTCTACTTGCTTCCCTGCATACAACATTTGATTGTTCATAATCTACCTTTTCATTGAAAGCCAATTTATTGTTTATTTAAATCAACCATTCATCCTTAGTTAAATTGATTTAGATCATAAAAAGTATCTAAAAATTAATATATTCACTTTCAGAACAACTTCATAAAAAACACTGAGCGTGAAAATGCCTATCTTCTGAAAGATCAAAAGAAGTCACTCTTATCTCTTAACGAAATCTTTCAAAATCTAACTTTAGTCACTAAGAACAGCGTGTTTAGCTACACCATTTACTGCCTCTAAAGCACATTTCTGACTAATCACACTCAGAATCCAAAAAATCAATATCATTAATTTATATACAAATATAATTTCATATCAATATTTATTTTTACAAAACAAAATAAATAATTGTTTTAAATAGTAAAAAACATTTAATTAATTTTTTAACAAATTTTTAATGATACTTTTTAATTATTTTTTAATTTTTTGTGTATCTTTTAATTGAAATTTAAAACATAATCATTTTGTGATCAATCATTCATCAACAGGACGTTGTTAAATGACATCGAGATGGCACTCAACATTCACTGTTGAAATTTATCAGGACGATTCTTAAAGGAATTTTTAGATGGAACAATCTATTATTTCACCTGCCCCTGCTACATATCAGGACGTACAAACCACAAAAAAAATTGCACTTGCAACCATCGTCGGTACCACGATCGAGTGGTATGACTATTTCATCTATGCGGCTGTTGCAGGTCTGGTATTTAATCAATTATTTTTTAAACCCGCAGGACCTATTTTCGCTACGCTATTGGTCTTTGCATCTGTAGGTATCAGCTTTATTTTCCGACCATTCGGTGCATTTATTGCAGGTTATTTTGGCGATAAAATCGGTCGAAAAGCGGTTCTCGCAATGACATTAATTATGATGGGTGGGACGACAACGATCATTGGCTTACTGCCGACTTACGATACTATTGGGATTGCAGCCCCTATCATTCTCATTCTACTCAGAATTATGCAAGGAATTTCTGCTGGCGGTGAATGGGGCGGCGCAGTACTCATGGCTGTTGAACATGCACCCACGCATAAACGAGGAATGTTTAGTGCGTTCCCGCAGTTAGGTGTACCACTAGGTTTATTGATTGCTTCTATTGTTTTAGTCGTAATGACCGCCTATGTTTCACCAGGGGATGCTTTTCTTGAATGGGGATGGCAGATACCCTTCTTAATTAGCATACTGTTATTTGGTTTAGGTTACTGGATACGTCGCTCTGTTGAAGAAAGCCCAGTATTTGAAGAACTTAAACTTAAAGGTACCACCCAAAAACCAATAAAAACTCTATTTTCAGAATATAAGAAAATTGTGTTTACATCGGCACTACTGATTGCAGGCACAACAGCGCTTGGTTATATGACTGCTGGAGGCTTTATTCAAAGCTACACCACAAAACCTCAAGGTTTGGCTTTAGATCGCCCAACAATTTTATTTCTCGTCAGTATTTCTGCACTTATTTGGACTTTTTTCACATGGTTCTCAGCTGTACTTTCTGACAAATTTGGTCGAAAACCAATCTATATTTTGGGCTCACTGATTCAAGTTTTAACAGCATTAACACTCTTTCCACTCATCAGTACGGGTGAATATATTTACATCATGCTGGCATTGGCATTGTTATCTACTGGTATTGGAATTACTTATGGCGTTCAAGCTGTTTTTTATTCTGAACTTTTTCCTGCATCGATACGCTTCTCAGGTATTTCTATTACCTATGCCATAGGATCAATTATGGGTGGCGCATTTGCACCATTAATAGCAGCAGCGTTAATTACTAAATCTAACGGTATATTTTTAGTCAGCACTTATCTTACCATCATGTCGATTATTGCATTTATTGCGATCTGTTTATTTAAAGACCGTACAGGTATTTCGCTTAAACCAGATGATGAAGCTTTACAAAAAGTCTCACCATTCATAGGAAAGTAAATTCCCTAAAATTTAAAATTCACTTCTATCCCTCATATATAGTAACTCACTGTATATGGGGATTTAGTTTCATTTTATTCAATGTCAATAATTAAAAATTATATTTATAATATACATATCGTCAAGCTGCCTAGTTCTTCATACAGATGATGCAAGCCTTTAATCTAAAATAAAGTGAGTTAATAGATGTATATACTTTACAACGGTTAGGCTATAGTGTTGAATAATAAAATCCAAAACAAAAATTCATACTAAGCCAATGAATTAAAATAATTTAAATTAGAGGAATATTATTAAATTTTAAAAATTAGTTTCTTATGAGATATTATATATAGAAAATACATAGCTCGAAATCAGCGAGTATATTAATAGAAAATCACATCACCCTATTTATGATAAAAATTAAAATGAATGTAAAAATATTAAGATTTATGAGCTTCCCTGCACAAAAAAACTCAAAAATGAATTGTTAATATAACGTCAGTTCGGGATAAACTTTAATGTAAGTTATTGAAAAGATAGATCAAGCACAACGGAGTCTTACCGTTTAAAGTCAAAAGCAAGGATTAACCTTCGGTTCGACCTGAGAGGTATTACCTCGCAAGGCTTTCGGGAAAAGTAGGCAAAACCATTTGTCAGTCGCCAACTCGACAAATATTATCAAGTACCTAATATATTGCAAAAACAGTATATTGCAGATCTTGCGGAATGTATTCCTCATGCCTCGAACTATGCGACTGACGTTTCCGCGTATCATATAGTTGGGAACATATCTTATCTCGAACTCAGGTTAATATAAAGTCTTTAGAACTTTCGTTTCTTGCGGGCGTGATTCAAACCGAAACATATGAATTTATCCATTTAAATGTTCGGTCTAAATATAAAAAGTGAATTTACTCAATATGCGCTTTTATTTTATGATCAGCTTGAAAGTCCTTATAAGTCTTACGCCCTTCAATCTCATACGTTAATGGCTCAACTTCCTGCATAGATGTCAAAGACCGCTCCACTAAATAAATATATTCTTGAGTACCTTTATTTTTCCATTCAAGCTCTTTATCTGTCAAAGAGCGGATAACCTTCGCAGGACTTCCTATAGCTAAAACATTTGCTGGAATATGGTCTTCAGTTTTAACTAAACTATTTGCCCCAATAATGCTATTTTCACCAATTTCAGCAAAATCTAAAATAACGCTATTCATTCCAACCAATACATTTTTACGAATCACACAACCATGTAAAATTGCAGCATGTCCAATATGACCATACTCTTCAACTAAAGTGACACTGTTTGGAAATCCATGAATAACGCAAGAATCTTGAATATTGGCATTTTTCTGAATATGAATCCTACCAAAATCAGCTCTTAAAGCCGCAAAAGGTCCAATATAAACACCATCCTCGACAATTACATCACCGATTAAAACAGCTGTAGGATGAACAAAAGCTTGAGGACTAACAACAGGAACGACCTGATCTATTGCATAGCACGGCATTAAAATTATCCTTAAAAATTCAATCCATTAAATATAGAAAACTAACTTAACTCTTCGATTTTTAAACCACCGAAACGCTTATAAAACTGAGGGTGTATTGGTGGCATTGAACCTTCAGATGTACGTGCAACTTCCATAAAGAAATCTTCACCTGCACTCGCCACCATTTGGTATAAATTACTACTTAAATTTCTTGCATTCAGTGATAACCAGTTTGAAGGTAACAATTCTGATGGTAGATCTGGATCTTTTAACAAAATTCGACGGAATTGATGAATCAACAAAATACGTAGCTGAAAAGCTTGTACTGCATCTAAATCGTCTGTATTTTCAATTAAATTTAAAAACTCACGAAAATCTCGAATAAACTTCTCATAACGTGAATGCAATTCCTGAATTGGCCAATTGGCTTCGACCATACGTTTAACTGTTGGATACGATTCTTGCCAAAGCTGTAACGCTTCCGCTTTAAAAATCACAACTTGGTCGGTCATATTTAAATTCAGCAATAAATTCTGCAATTTCAAATGATCACAACCAGGATATGCCATGACATTGCTGGCAATCGTTGCGAAACCAATCCATTCCAACTCTTTCTTTAAAACCAACTTATTTTCTAAATCTAAAGAACTTAATAAAATCAAATCCCACTTTTGATCCCAATCCACATGGTTGAAATTGTAGATCTTCGCATCTGCTTGGACAAAACGTTGTCTGCTACTTTCCGTCACTCGATAATAACTCGTGCGACCTATTTTTTCAGAAACCAGCCAACCATTTTGCACCAAACGAAATACTGCTGTACGTACTGAACGCTCATTGAATCCAAAAACATCCATTAACTGGATCAAGCTTGCTAAACTGATGATGCCACCATGATGATAAATACAATCACCAAAAACGGTCATGATCAGCGAAGTACCACTCAATGATTCATTCGCGATAAAATCATCAATTGCTTGTTTTAATTTTGGATTCATAATGTTTAACGATGACCTTAAATAATAAGTTACAACAATATCTCAACAGCTTAAGCTGTCTTAGAGTTTATCTGATCGGGTTGACGAATATCAAAAACCCGTTGAGCTTTACCATCTGAACGAGGCAAATGCCCTTCTGGTAATATTTCTATACCAACGGTAATTCCCACCATAGTTTTAATTCGACTCTTTAATTGATTTGCTAATTGTGTCGTCATATCTTGCGGAATATCTTTACGCATCTCAGTACGAATATGTAATGTATCTAAATGACCATGCTTACATATATGAATTTCGTAGTTTGGCAAAAGTTGTGAGATTTGTAAAATCTGCTCCTCAATTTGTGATGGAAATACATTCACACCACGAATAATCATCATATCATCACTACGCCCAACGATCTTGTCCATTCTGCGCATTGGTCGTGCAGTTCCAGGCAATAATCGTGTCAAATCACGAGTACGATAACGAATAACTGGCATTCCTTCCTTAGTAATAGTGGTAAATACCAATTCACCTAATTCACCATCTGCCAATACTTCGCCAGTTTCTGGATGAATAATTTCAGGGTAAAAATGGTCTTCCCAAATGGTCGGTCCATCTTTACTTTCGAGACATTCCATTGCAACACCCGGCCCCATTACTTCTGAAAGCCCGTAAATATCTAATGCGTCAATACCTAAACGCTCTTCAATTTCTTTACGCATTTCATTGGTCCAAGGTTCTGCACCAAACACACCAGTCTTAATTGAACAATTTCTTGCAGTACCAAATTTTTTCTCAAGTACTTCAATAATATTTAAACAATAAGATGGTGTCACCATGATTGCAGTAGGCTTAAAATCTTGAATTAATTGAACTTGCTTTTCTGTCTGACCGCCAGACATTGGAATAACAGTCGCACCTAAACGCTCAACACCATAATGAGCGCCTAAACCACCTGTAAACAAACCATAACCATATGATACTTGGATAATATCTTTACTTGATAACCCAGCAGCACGTAAAGAACGAGCAACAACATCTGACCAAGTTTGGATATCATTTTTCGTATATCCGACTACAGTCGGTTGGCCTGTTGTTCCAGAAGAAGCATGTACACGTACAATTTGCTCTTGAGGCACTGCAAACATGCCAAAAGGATAATTATCTCTTAAATCTTTTTTGGTGGTGAATGGAAACTTTGCCAAATCCGCTAAAGTTTTCAAATCATCTGGATGCACGCCTGCGTCATCAAACTTTTTACGATATACAGGGCTATTTTGGTATGCATGTTGCAAAGTTTTTTTCATTCTTTGCAATTGTACATGACGTAATTCATCAAGTGATGCTGTTTCGATTTGTTCCAATGCATTGTTATTCATGCGCTTACTCCCTGAACAACCATCCTCTGGTTGTTAGCTTAATATCCTTGGTTAAATGACTAATCTAGCTTTTTAGACATCAATATTTTCAAGTATCAGTGCAACACCTTGCCCAACACCCACACACATTGTACAAAGTGCATATTTTCCTTTACGGCGTTTTAACTCTTTCATCGCTGTGATCACTAAACGTGTACCACTCATACCCAACGGATGACCCAATGCGATTGCACCACCATTTGGATTGACCCGCGCATCGTCATCTTCTAGTCCAAGCTCTCGCATAACAGCTAGTGACTGCGCAGCGAAGGCCTCATTCAATTCAATGATATCCATTTGATCTAAACTTAAACCAGCAAGCTTTAATACTTTTTCTACAGCGGGCACAGGACCTATACCCATATATTTAGCTTCTACGCCTGCACTTGCTGTTGCAATAATTTTAGCCAAAGGTTGTAACTTATTTGCAGCTGCAAATGTCTCGTTTGCCAATATTACACATGCTGCACCATCATTTACGCCTGATGCATTACCAGCCGTAACAGAACCATTCTCTTTACGAAATGGCGTTTTTAATTTTGCCAATGCTTCAAGTGTAGTATCCGCTCGTGGATGTTCATCTTCAGTTATACGAATCACATTTTTTTTACGATCTGTTATTTCTACAGGTAAAATTTCTTCTGCAAAAATACCGTTTTGCTGAGCAACTGCTGTTTTTTGTTGGCTTCGATATGCAAATAAATCCTGATCCGCACGGCCAATCTTATATTTTTCAGCTACATTTTCGGCAGTTTCAGGCATGCTATCCACACCAAAATTTGCTTTAAACTTTGGATTAATAAAACGCCAACCAATCGTAGTATCATAAATAGCCGGTGTACGACTGAATGCTGTTTCAGGTTTAGACTGGACAAATGGAGCACGACTCATCGACTCTACACCACCAGCCAAAATGAATTGCGCTTCGCCAGATTTAATTGAACGAAATGCTAAGCCAATTGCGTCTAAGCCAGATGCACATAAACGATTGACAGTAATTGCAGGGACTGAGTCTGGAAGTCCAGCCAACAATGAAGCCATACGTGCCACATTACGATTATCTTCACCAGCTTGATTGGCACAACCCAAAATCACTTCATCGAGTAAATCCCATGCTAACTCAGGATGTTGTTGTTTAAAATATTGAATAGGTAATGCAGCCAAATCGTCTGTACGAATACCACTTAAAGCACCTGCATAACGTCCAATCGGTGTACGAATTGCATCACAAATAAAAACTTGATCCATAAGAGTATTCCCTATCCTGCTTGCTTCAAAACACTACTGGCTATTTCTGGCAATCCTAAAATTGCAGCTTTTTTTCTCAAATATAAACTTGGTCGATAACGTTCTTCAGCATATATCCGATATAGATTTTCCAAAGTAGTCAATACATGATCAAAACCAATTTGTTCAGCCCATTGGAAAGGCCCCTGCGGATAATTCACACCAAACTTCATCGCAGAATCAATATCTTGTTCAGTAGCAATATGATGTAATACCGCCTCACATGCTTCATTGATGAGCATTGCGATTGTACGAGTTACATAAAGTCCAGGATTGTCTTTTGTCCAAATCGTCTGAATACCACATGTTAAAAATAGTTGCGTTACTTTATCGCAGTCATTTTGGCTACATGCAGGAGAAGCTGTCACAACTACAGCTTTAGCTTTCTGCCAATCTGCATGCCAATCCATTAAAATAACTTTTTCATTTATACAATCAATTTCAACAGATTCGCCTTGAGTGAACCGTAAATAAACATCTTCAATTTGAATTACACTTTGTTTTGAATCAGCATTTTGTTTGGCTTCGATATAAGCAATATCAATTGCTGATTCAAGCTTGAATCTTTGAATAAGTTCCACAAACTTTTCTGAATGATCATGTATTTTCAGACTAATTTTCAGTGAATCTTGTTTTGATATTTCAGGTATTGCATAAATTGGTGTTCGCTGTTCCTGACGGTAATCATAAAAGCCTTGTTGACTTTTACGACCATAACAACCTGCATCTACAAGTTCTTTTTGAATCAATGATGGGCGATAGCGCGGTTCATAGAAAAATTCTTGATACACACTTTGTGTTACTGAGAAATTAACATCTTGACCAATTAAATCAGTTAATTCGCATGGCCCCATGGCAAAGCGGCCACATTCACGAAAAATATAATCAAGTTGCTCAACTGTAGTTACATTTTCTTGTAGCGCCCTAAAAGCCTCCGCATAGTATGGACGTGCAACACGATTCACAATAAAACCAGGTGTAGATTTTGCGTTAACTGGCACTTTATTCCATTGCTTCATTAATTCAAATAATGCATTCGCTATACTTGCGGAAGTTTTCAAACCTTGCACGATCTCTACCAGTTTCATTACAGGCGCAGGATTAAAAAAATGCAAACCCACAACACGTTCTGGAAATGGAATCGCTGAAGCAATTGCTGTAATTGAAATAGATGAAGTATTCGAGGCAAAAATGGTTGTTTCAGAACAGATCGTAGCAAGTTTTTGAAATAAATTTTGTTTTACTTCTTTCTTTTCTACAATCGCTTCAACAATTAAATTCGCTTGTGCCAGTTGTTGAATATCAGCAACAATGGTCAAGTTCCCAAGTGTGCTCTCCAACTGCTGTTGTGTCATTTTTGCTATTTGCACACGCTTATTTAATTGTGCTGTCAGTTGCTCCAAAGCATCTTGAGCTTTGCTATTATCTAAATCAAAAATGAACGTTTGATGTCCATGCATTGCAGCCAATTGAGCGATACCCATTCCCATGGTACCTGCCCCAATGACAGCAACTGTAGCCTGCTGTAAATTGAGTTTTTCCATGATTAGCACCCTTTATATTCAGGAGTACGTTTATGCATAAATGCTTGTACTCCTTCTTTATAGTCACTAGATCGACCTGCTAAGCGTTGTAAATCACGTTCTAAAATCAATTGATCATCTAGATTATTATGTGCAGATGCATGAATCGCTTTTTTAATCAAAGATAATCCATAGGTTGGTTGTTTAGCCAAATGGCTCGCCATTTTCTCAGCTTCAACTTTGAGTTGTTCATCATCTACAGTACGCCAAATCATGCCGAGTTGAACTGCTTGCTCCGCTGGTATTTTATCACCTAATAGAGCCAAGCCCATTGCCTGTGCACGACCAACTAAACGTGGTAAAAACCATGTACCGCCAGAATCAGGAACCAAACCCAAGCGACAAAATGCTTGAATAAATGTTGCAGATTTTGCTGCTAATACAATATCGCAAGCCAACGCAATATTTGCACCTGCACCTGCTGCAACACCATTCACCGCACAAATCACTGGTTTTGGCATTTCAGTAATCAATTTAATTAATGGGTTATAATATTTTTCAATCGATAAACCTAAATCTGGTGCATCTGCATTTGGATCAACCACACGATCATTCAAATCTTGACCTGCACAAAAACCACGACCTTCAGCAGAAATAACAACAGTACGAATATTCTGATCTTTAGACCATGCTTTCAACACTTGTGAAACTTCTTTATGCATCACTTCATTGAAACTGTTCAGTTGCTTTGGTCGATTAAAAGTTAAATAACCAACAGCATCTTTTTCTACAGCAATAATTGTTTGGTAGTCCATTACACACCTCTAAACTCTGGTTTTCTTTTCTCTAAAAATGCATTAATGCCTTCTTGCCGATCTTGCGTTGCAGCGAGCCAGACAAAATGCTGTCGTTCGAGCTTCAAGCCTTGGCTTAAAGTGACTTCATGGATTGATTTCAATGATTGTTTAATAACGCGAATCGCCAGTGGGGCTTGTTTTGCAATTTTTCCCGCTAGTTCAATAGCATATTCAACAGTTAAAGCTGTTGGGCAAATTTGACTACTTATGCCATATTGTTGCGCCATTTCAGCCGAGATTAACTCTCCTGTCATCGCCCAACGCATGGCAAGTTGCTGTCCTACCAAACGAGCTAAACGCTGTGTACCGCCTGCTCCTGGAAGCATACCTAAACCAATTTCAGGCAATGCAAATTGAGCATTTTCACCTGTTAAAATAATGTCACCATGCAATGCCAACTCAAAACCAGCACCGAGTGCAAAACCATTTACAGCGATGATGATCGGTTTAGAAAACTCATCAATTTTTTTCCACAACAAAGGACGCTGATCTTGTTGGATAGATACCACATCTAATTGTGCTAATTCATTTAAATCAGCACCTGCGGCAAAGCATTGAGTATTCCCTGTAATAACCACCGTTTTAACGGCTAGATCCAAATCAATGCTATGCAACACGTCTACGAGTTCTTGCAATGTTGCATTATTGAGCGCATTTCGTTTTTCAGGACGATTCAACTCAATGAGCATCACACCAACTTTTACTAAACTCGTTTTTAAGTAATCCATGATCGATCTCCCTATCTCCGTCGCATTTATTCGTCAAAACTCAAACGGACATTTGCTGTAGTTGGGAGAGCTTGGCAACTCAGTACGTATCCTTTTTCAATTTCTTCTGGTTCAAGACTATAGTTAATCGCCATTTCAACTTGACCTTCAATGACCTTACATTTACAGGTCGCACAAACACCGCCTTTACATGCGTATGGCAAATCTGCGCCTGCACGTAAAGCGGCATCTAAAATACTGTCATCTTGTTTCGATACTTCGACAATTAATTCACGACCATCAAGAATAATATTGACCTTTTCTTCATTACGACTTTCGATTTGTTTTGCAGTCGCTTTTGGCGCAGAACCTGTATTAAAGCGTTCTGTGTGAATTTTATTACGCGCGATTCCCAATTCAGGTAGAACTGTTTCAACCGCTTCCATCATTTCATCTGGACCACATGCAAAACAATGATCTACGTTGGTATTAATCAAATCAGCTTTAAATAACAAATGCAGCTTTTCAGCGTCAATACGCCCATTGAACAATGCACTATCATTCATTTCCCGTGAGAAAATATTAACCAACTGAAAACGCTCTTTAAAACGATCTTTCAAATCCATAATTTGTTCAGAAAACATGGTTTGTTTCCATGAACGATTGCCGTAAATTAACGTAAAACTAGCATCAGCCTGTTGCAACAACACCGATTTAACAATAGATAAAATAGGCGTAATACCACTTCCCGCAGCAAAACCTAAATAGTTTTGACCACCAGTTTTGGCTGCTTTTTGGAAAAAAATGCCTTGTGGAGGCATGACTTCTAATTGATCGCCTACTTTTAAATTATCATTCGCCCATGTTGAAAATTGCCCTTGATCAATTTTTTTAATCGCAATACTGATATCTTCTTGAATATCACTGCAAATTGAGTAACAACGGCGAATTTCTCCATCTTCGGTTAAATGACGAATTGTCAAATGTTGTCCTGGTTGATATTGAAAACTTTGCTGTTGATCAGTTGTCAAATCAAAAGCGATACAAATAGCCTGCTCAGTTTGCGGCGTAATCGACTTTATTTTTAGTGGTAAAAATTGGCTCATGTTAAAATCCCTCTCATTTTGACAACGCAAAGTACAATTTAAGTTGTTCAATTAAATACATTTGAAGTAGTCAAAAGGTTCTAAGCAGTCTTGGCATTGGTATAAAGCTTTGCATGCAGTTGAACTAAATTCGCTTAATAATTTGGTTTGTAGACTATGACAATGTGGGCACTCAATCCCATCAGATAGTGCAACATGTGTACCACAGCTATGTGCTTCACCTTTTGGTGGTGCAATACCATACTTTTTCAATTTGTCTTTACCATCTTGACTCATCCAGTCTGTTGTCCAAGCTTCTGATAAATCGACAATCACTTTAACGGGAGTTAATGCATGTTTAGTAAAAGCTTGTTCGATCTCGTCTTTTAAAACGTCGGTTGCTGGACAACCGCTATATGTCGGTGTGAGTCGAACCACAATTTCATCTTGCTGATTCAAATCCACACCACGAATCATGCCCAAATCCACCACAGACAATACTGGAATTTCAGGGTCTGAGATTTGCTGTAAAATATCCCAACATTGTTCGGTACAGTGTCGAATCAAATTCATGTGGTTCACTCCTTGTGAATAACAGAACTTACCAATTCATATTTGGATAAGTACGTTGCATATATTGCAGTTCAGCCAACACGAAGCCCAAATGTTCGGTATGTAAGCCTTGTTTTGCACCACTGCGATAAGCACCTGTTTCAGGTAAATGAAGTTCAAAACGCTGTAATTCTGCAGAAACTTGCTCAAGCCACGTTGCTTTTAACTGCTCAATATCTGGAATTAAACCTTGCTCAACCAATTGCTTTTCATCTACTGTTAAAACAAAAAGTTCTGCCGTAAAACGCCATAACTCATTTAAACCCTGTTGTGTCTTTTCATGTGCTTCAACAGTACCTAAACTTAAGCGCTCCATCCAAGTCGTAGAAAAACGTAAGTGATACTTCACTTCACGCAAAGATTTGAGTGCAAATGCTGCCAACTTCTCATGTTGACTATTGATGAGTGAAGCAAATAATAAATGATGGTAATGATCAACCAACCATTGACGTACAATAGTCTGGGCAAAATCACAGTTAGGTTGCTCACATAACAACAAATTGCGATATTCACGTTCTGTACGTAAGAAAGCCAATTGGTCTTCATCACGTCCTAAACCTTCAACTTCACCTGCAAGACTCAACACAGTCCGTGCTTGCCCTAATAAATCTAGGCCGATATTGGCTAAAGCAATATCCAGCTCTAACTCTGGTGCATGTCCACACCACTCAGACAAACGATGCGATAAAATAAGTTGACTATCACCCAAATGTAATAGGAACTGTGTAAATGTTGAATTACTCATTTCACTCTCCCTTTACATGTGCTCAATGCCATTTGGAATATTATAGAAAGTTGGATGGCGATAAACCTTATCTTGCGCTGGTTCAAAAAATTCTTCTTTTTCATCTGGTTGTGACGATGTAATCAACTCAGATTTTACAACCCAAATGCTTATCCCTTCATTTCTACGGGTATAAACATCACGTGCATTTTGCAAAGCAATTTCAGCATCTGGAGCACGTAAACTTCCAACATGACGGTGGCTTAAACCCTGTTTACTGCGTACAAAAACTTCAAATAATGACCAATGATTTTTATTATCCATGAGATATCCTTCCTTAAATTTTGAGTTAAATACTGACTTAAGCAACTTTGTTGATCTGTTGTTCTTGCTGCTTTCTCGCATAAACAGCAGCCGTATCACGTACCCATTTTCCACCATCCCATGCCTTACGACGTGCTTCTATACGCTCGTGATTGCACGGACCTTTGCCTGCAAGAACATCAAAAAATTCATCCCAATTGATTTCCCCAGACTCATAGTGCCCAGTCTCTTCATTAAAACGTAAATCTGGATCTGGTACGGTTAGACCTAACATCAAGACTTGCGGCACAGTGTTATCAACAAACTTCTGACGCAACGCATCATTACTAAATAATTTAATTTTCCATTGCATGCTCTGCGCACTATTAGGAGAATTATCATCACTCGGACCAAACATCATTTGCGCAGGCCACCAAAAACGATTCACTGCATCTTGAGCAAGCTGTTTCTGCTCAGGTGTGCCATTCGCCAATTGCATCATGGCTTCAAAACCTTGACGCTGATGGAAACTTTCCTCCTTACAAACTCGAACCATAGCTCGTGCATAAGGCCCATAAGAAGTCCGACACAAAGCCACTTGGTTTACGATTGCAGCACCATCAACCAACCAACCAATTGCAGCAACATCCGCCCAAGTTAAAGTTGGATAATTGAAAATAGATGAGTATTTCATTTGCCCTGCAATAAGCTTATCCATCATTTCATCACGGTCAGCACCCAAAGTTTCTGCCGCACTGTATAAATACAATGCATGACCCGCTTCATCTTGAACTTTAGCAAGTAATACAGCTTTACGTTTCAAGCTAGGCGCACGAGTAATCCAATTCCCTTCAGGCAACATTCCAACAACTTCTGAATGTGCATGTTGCCCAATTTGGCGAATCAGTGTTTTACGATATGCATCTGGCATCCAATCTTTTGCTTCAATTGAAATATCCTTTTCGATAGCTTGATCAAAATCTTGCTGATGATTTTTCATGGTGTCCTTCACTTATCCCAAGTGTCTATGCATTAAAATTAAAACGATACAAAATAAAAATCAATAATTATTTTTTAGTATCATAAATATTTATTGCAAGAATATCACCAACCAACTGTTTTAATTAAATTTTAAATAAAAATAAATTTTCATATCTTCAATATTTGATAAAAAATATTTGACAATTCCTATTTTAAGGAACAAATTACAAAACATAAAAATCTATTTTTTTAAAAAAGTGTATCGTAAAAGGAGTTTAACAATGCTTGAATTGGATACTGACGTAAATACTGCGGAACAACGAGATTCCAACCAACAGTTCACAGCCACAGCACTCAAAAAATTAAGTTCTTTAGTCAACGGCCGAGACTATATTGCACAACAGGATTTTCGTACGGTCTATCACGCGATAACGGGTGAAGCTATTTATGAAGTAAGTAGCCATGGTATTGATACCAAAGCTATTGTCGAGTTTGCAAAACAAAAAGGTTCTGCTATTGCAGCATTAACCTTTCACGAACGTGCCAACGCCTTAAAACAAGTTGCACAATATTTATTGGAACGTAAAGAAAACTATTATGCTCTTTCTAAAGCTACAGGTTGTACACGTAAAGATGCATGGGTCGATATTGAAGGTGGTATAGCAACGCTTTTTGCTTATTCTAGTTTGGTTCGACGTGAACTGAGCGATGAAACGATTTTAATTGAAGATGCTTGGATTCCTTTATCTAAAAACGGTACTTTTGGCGCAAAGCATATTCTGAGTGCGAAAGCAGGTGTTGCAGTCCATATCGATGCTTTTAACTTCCCGATTTGGGGGATGTTAGAAAAAATTGCTCCGACGCTTCTAGCAGGTGTTCCTTGTATTGTAAAACCAGCAACTGAAGGCTCAGAAATGACGCATGCTGTTGTTAAAGACATCCTTCAAAGTGGTTTTTTACCTGAAGGCGCTTTGCAATTAATTTGCGGACAAACCTATGATTTATTTGAGTATTTAACACCACAAGATACTGTCACATTTACAGGATCTGCTGCAACAGGTCAAAAACTACGTGCACACCCACATCTCAATCAATACTCAATTCCATTCACTATGGAGGCAGATTCAGTCAATAGTGCTATCCTGACTGAAAATGCTAATGATGAAACGATCGATTTATTTGTTCGTGAAATATTCCGAGAAATGACTTCTAAAGCTGGTCAAAAATGTACTGCGATTCGCCGTGCTTTTATTCCAACTAAGTTAGTCGACACTGTGCAAAGCCGTTTGATTGCAAAACTGCAAAAAGTTGTTATTGGCAATCCTGAACATGAACATGTCACAATGGGGGCATTGGCAAGTATTAAGCAAAAATATGATGTCGCTGAAAAAGTTGAACAACTTAGCCAAGAAGCGGAAATCGTTTTCGGTAGCCATCTACGCCATGACTTTGAAATTCAGACTGAAAATGTAGAAAAAAGTGCATTTTACCCACCTACTGTTTTACTTTGCAAACAACCTAGCCAAGCCCAAACGATTCATCAAATTGAAGCATTTGGCCCAGTTGTAACCTTAATGCCATATACTAATATCGATGAACTAGCTTCCCTCGTTGCTCGTGGCGAAGGTAGTTTGGTCGCATCAGTCATGCGAAATACCGATCAAAATATCGAACAAATCATTGCTAAAGTCGCACCTTGGCATGGTCGTGTACATATTTTAGATGCGGAAAGTGCTAAAGAAAGTACAGGACATGGCTCTCCACTTCCGCACTTAGTACATGGTGGTCCTGGACGTGCAGGTGGTGGTGAAGAACTCGGTGGATTACGTGCTGTAAAACACTATATGCAACGTACTGCTATTCAAGGTTCGCCTAGTGTAATGACACAAATTAGTCATAGCTGGACGATTGGTTCTGAAGTTTTTGAAGATCGTGTACATCCATTTAAAAAATCATTTGATGAATTACGCATTGGTGAACGCTTACTTACTGCACGCCGAACTGTAACTGAAGCAGATATTGTGAATTTTGCTTGCTTGAGTGGTGACCACTTCTATGCGCATATGGACAAAATTGCAGCAGCAAATTCGTTGTTTGGTGACCGTGTTGCACATGGTTATTTCATTGTTTCAGCTGCTGCTGGATTATTTGTTGATGCAGCGCCTGGCCCTGTTATAGCGAACTACGGTATGGACAATTTACGTTTTGTAGAGCCTGTAAAAATTGGTGATACAATTCATGTTGAACTTACATGTAAACAAAAAACGCCTAAACCGCACAAAGATCTTTCACAACCAGCGCATGGTGTCGTTGTTTGGGATATCAAAGTCAAAAACCAACGTGATGAACTTGTAGCGACTTATGACATTCTCACTTTAGTCGAACGAGCAGCTTAAAACATTGAATAACTGAGCTAGATGAATATTTTATATTTATCTAGCATTGCAGCACTCAATGTTAAATAGCAATATTCTCAATCTGACACTTTCACTTCAATTTTAATCATTGAAGTGAAAACCTAATTCATGGTGACATTGATTCTGTGAAATTGATTAAATTGATCATTTCAGCGGAATCACCATACCATCCTGACCTACAGTAACTTCACCTTTATAAAACTCACCAATATCTTTTTTCCAAACTGCATCACTCAATTCAGGATCTCCTACAGGTACAATATGACTTAACACAAGTTGTTTAACATGTGCATTCGTTGCTGTTTTGCCTACATCCTGCGGTGTAATATGATGTGCAATGACTGCATCTCTAAAGCTTGGACCATATCCCATACGCTTAGCTAAACGGTCTATCCCTTCTGTGTGTGCAACTTCATGTACTAAAATGTCTGCATTCTGCGCAAATTTTGCAAAAGGCGGATAATAGTTGGTATCTCCTGAGAAAACGATCTTTTGCTTTTTAGCAGTATCAAATTTAAAAGCAAAAGCCTCTCCCATTTTAAATGGTTTGTGAGGTACTCGTTTAGCTGTTACTGTGACATTTTTATCTTGATACACATCTCCTTCATCGAATTCGTAAACTTTTAAAAATTTACTTAAAGGTTCGCGACCCTCATCTTGATAGCGTAGTTTGATATCAACGCTATAAGCTTCTAGCAATTTTTCAGTCATCGCTTTGGTACCCTTAGGACCATACACTTTAATTTCATGGTCTAAACTACTCAACCAACTGTTCATCAATAAGGCTGGATAATCAAGAATATGATCACTATGTAAATGTGTAATAAAAATCGCTTTAATATTTTGAAGTGGTACTTTTGCTTCCAATAATCGATAGCTTGCACCATAACCAGCATCGACGACATAAACATCATCATTCATCACAATAGCGCTCGATTGTGGCAATGCTTTAGGTGAATAAAGTGATGGCCCTCCTTTAGTACCCAGTAGAATTAACTCATCTTGAGCGCTAGTCGATGTTGCTACTGCTAGACTCCCTACAGCCAACGTGTTCAATATTATTTCTTTAAACTTAAACATATCCATGTCCCTATTTGTATGCACTTACTTCGACGAATCTGTCTTGTATTTCCGCTCTCACAAGAAAACTAAAAACACATTGTAAGGCTATGGTGATTTAAATTAATTAACATATTTAATATTAATAATGTTAATATATTAACTAAATATCAATTTTTCAACTCTATATTTGTTTTAAGAAGCCTATCGTGTCAAAAATGTTCCAAAGCCTTTATTATCCAAATTTCAGAAATTACTTTGTTGGACATACGCTCTCCACATTAGGGACATGGATACAACAAGTAGCTTTGGCATGGCTTGTTTATGATTTAACGCACTCAGCGGCATTACTGGGTATGATTGCATTTTTTGCAATGGCTCCTCAGTTAATACTTAGCCCTTTTGTAGGCGCAGTGATTGATAAATTAAATAAAAGACTTGCTCTCATTTTTGTTCAATGCTTATTTTTCTTTCAAGCTATTCTTCTTGCTTATTTAACCTATACCCACTTATTAAATACTGTCAGCATTATCAGTATTTCCTTGCTTATGGGTATTTTCACTGCAATAGATACACCGTTACGTCAATCTTTCATCAGTGATTTGGTACATGATAAAAATAACATTGCTAATGCACTTGCCCTAAATGCCATGATTTTTAATTCATGTCGTTTCATTGGCCCGCCTATTGCAGGATTCTTACTTGCAATGAGTAATGCATTTACTTGTTTTATACTGAATGCATTTTCATATTTTTTTCTAATCATCGCTTTGATTTTCATTAAAAATGTAAAAGTCACTAAGGCAAAAGGTAATATTCAAAGTGTATTTAAGGAAGGCTATCTTTTTGTTTTTAAAAATAAACAATATTCAAGAATGATGCTCAATGTTGCTTTTCTAAATTTTACTGCATCGAGCTATGTCACCATATTACCCATATTGGCTAAGGATTATTTAAAAGGCAATGAAACAACTTTAGGTTATTTATGGGGAATGGCTGGTATAGGTTCTTTGCTATCCTCATTAATTTTAGCCAATACCCAGAATTTCGAACGCATTCAACATCGAATTTTAATCAATATCAGCTTATGCGCTATCGCATTGTTTATGCTTGGATTAATCAATCTTCAATTAAGCTATTATCTTGCCATGTTAATCTTAGGTTTTGGAATTTCTAGCGCCAATGTTTCGACCAATATTCTTATTCAGCGCAACACACCTACATTACTTCGTGGTCGCATAGTTTCAATTTATACTTCAATTCGATTTGGTTTTGATGCTGTGGGTGGCCTACTAGCAGGGCTGTTAGCCACATACATCGGTGCTAAAACCACGATGTTGTCCTTTGGCTGCATCCTTGCAGTCTATCTTGTTGTTTTGTCATTCCATCAAAATACTGAAACAACTTAATTTAATTTCACTTTAGACAAATCATTTAATAACTCCATAAGCTGTTGCACTTTTTCAGCACCAAACTGTTCTTGGATTTTGTTATACGATGCTTCCATTTTCACAGCTTGAATTTCAAAACAATGCTTACCATGTTCAGCAAGTGTAATTAAATTAATCCTTTGATCACTATGATCTTTTCTTTTTAAAATTAAGCCCTGATCAATCATTCGGTTTAAAATACCCGTTAAACTCGGTTTTAAAATACATGCTAAATCAGCCAGTTGATTACTTTCTAGTTCTTCATATTGATAAAGAATACGGATAATACGCCACTGTTGTTCTGTTAAACCCGCTTCGTTTAAAGCAGGTCTAAAATGTGTCATTGCAGCTTCACGTGCTTGTAATAAAGCCAAGGTCAAAGACGGACGTATTTTTTTCATTGATAAATCTACACTCTTAATTTGTAAACATATTAACTTACTTTTAAAAACAAAACATCTTTCTTTATTATCATAAATCAATACTATATAGTCATATTTCTCATTCAACATAATCGCTCAATAAAAATTTAACACGACTAAAAATTAAAATGATCGCATAACAATGCGACCATTTTTAAATTAAATAAATTAAGTCTTAATTAGAAACTTAAAATTAAAACTTCTTGGTATAGGTTAGAAACACCCTATTTTCATCAAAATCTTTTCCATAATCCACATCATACTTCGCATATAAATACTGTAGACCCACGCCTTTCAAAGCAGGTTGTTGAAAGTTATAACTTCCGATCAAGTTCAACTCAGACTCTTGATTTTCCTTACCATTATCCATCTTAATTTGATCACCATAAGAATATTTAGCAATCGCATTTAAACCCGGAATGTAATCTTTGAAATTATATGCATAAATAAAATGGTACGACTGCTCTTCTTTTTTAAAGAATCCTGTTACATTCCAGTTAATGAAATATAGCTCAGGTAAAAAACCATCTGGAATTGGGTAAGCATCTCCAACAATTTTTTGATAACCGATACCAAAACTATGATTATCATATTTAAGCGTTTCAATTAAACCAATATTTTGGCTATCAATATCTAAACCACTGCCAGAATCTTGTGCATTAAAGTATTTAAACTTAGATAACAGGCTTAATTTATCGCTTATTTTATATTGGTGATCAAGACCGAGATAGTGTTTATCATATAAATCTTCTAAGTTACCAAAATAATATTCAGCCTTTAAGTTATCATTAAATTGATAACGCAAATCGATATAATTTAACCCATCAGAATCATGTTTGACTCCATTTGAAGTATAAGTAAACTTATGAAAACCTTCTTGATTTCTTGGTGAAACCTTAGTGACTCGTCCTGCTTCTAATGTTAATTTATCATTGATTTTACTATTGAAATTAACACCTAAATAAGAAGCCAGTAATTGTCGACTTGCATCTACAGAAGTTACAGGTAAATCTAACCATAACTCACCCACTTTCAGTATGTTATCGTTATATTTAAGTTTTAACGTTGCACCATATTTGAGAAAATCATCTGCCTGAGATTGGGTTTCGGTATCAAAAGGTAAAACCGTATCTGCAACATGCTTATCATCACTTAAACGTACTGCATACTGCACAGATCCATCCAAACCAATTTCTAATTGATCAATCGGTGTCGGCTTATAATCTGAATTATAAAACAGTGAAATCCCTTGCGACCAACTGCCTGTATCTTTCACGGCTGTATCGTCAAAATCTCGATTAATATATGCATTTTTTAGCGATAACTTCCAGTTATCATCAGCATTTGCATGTTGACCGATCAACAATCCTGTTATGGTCAAATGACTGACTGCTAAAAAAAGCTTTCTTTTTGACGTTCTCAAACTATCCATAATTGTTCCCTGAACATAATCCTTGATCTTTTTATTGCACTTGTATTGCTTGATGCTAAAACTATAGCAACTTATTTTAAGCATATAATTAATATATTAACAATAGTTAAATAATATAAATTTAATATATTAACTTAAATTTAAAAACCCAACCATTTTTACTTAAATATTCAATAAACAATGCAAAAATAAACACTTAGATCCAATCATCAATTCATTACGGAAAATTTATATTTTTTAAGAATTTCAAACACAGGAATTTCTTATATTTTAAATATTTTTTATTATTTAATCATCATGGTCTTGTCCACCTAAATTTCAACGGACAAGACCATCTTATATTCTCAATAATGAGAAATTATGCATTTTCTAGATCAGCACGTTTTTTTAAATAAATACGTGTTGCAACCGCAGGTGCATCACTTGCAGCAGAAATCTCAAAATGTTGCTCATCTTGATCATCCAAAACTTCTTCCAAAGCCCCTAAACCAACCACATCTTCTTGAAATGCTGCAAAGAGCTGCTCATGCATAAACTGTTCAATATGATCATCATCCAAGGCAAAATCACGTCCATGCACAATAAAGTAATGCATAGTGTTGTTTGTTTCGGGCGTTAAGATATGAGCGGTATGAATCTTAAAGGTTTCTCGTGTTGCTTCATCCAAAGCCGAATCATAAAAACTCACACTAACTTGATGTAAACCTGGGGACAAGAATTCTGATGTTGCAATTCGTGCTGCGGTATTTTTTCCAGCCAACCCTGTTGTTTCACCCCACACAGGTGAAAGCGTTGTTGGTACGACCTCACGGATCAGCTTGTAATGACCTTCTTTTAACTCCATCTTATATGGTGCGCTCGCATAGTCTGGCGTACCAATCGTGTCTGCGTGCAAGAATGTGAGATGGGTTAAATCCATCAAATTTTCATGCATGCTGACATAATTCCCTGGATGGAAAAAATAGCCTGAAGTAGCAGCCCACTTTTCATTATCTAGCCAATATAAATCAGGAATTTTCGCTTCATCTGCCAATGCTTGATCACCAAGCCAAATCCAAACCAATGGCCCTTTTTCAACGAGTTTATAGTTGTGAATTCCAATTCCTTTTGGACATTGCTTTTGTGATGGAATATCGATCAAATCACCAGAATCATTATATTTAAAGCCATGATAACCACAGATGATTTCATCGCCCTCTAAATGACTTTTAGATAATGGAAAAGAGCGATGCGCACAACGGTCTTCTAAAGCAATCGGCTTTCCTGCCAAAGTTCTGTACATTACAACACGTTTATTGAGGAATGTTCTTGCCAATAAACTACGTCCGATTTCATCTTTAAATGCTGCAACATACCATTCATTATAAATCAAAGGCGTATCTTTATTCGCCATTTTACTTGATGCTTTTCGAGAGGCTTCAATAATATTTAAAGTTGGGATCGTCATTTTGTATTCCTTTAACTTTTACAGATCTAATTCAATAATTTCGCTTTTTGCTCTAGATACACAAATCAGCATCGTTTGGTTTGAATCACGTTCTTCATCCGTCAAAATCATGTCTTGATGATCTGGTGTTCCTGAACAAACCGTGGTTTCACACGTTCGACAAATTCCTGCTCTGCATGAAAATGGCAGCTCAAACCCTTCTTGCTCCAATGCATCTAAAATACTTTGATCAGCCATGACTTGAATTTCTTTGCCAGACCGTTTGAGCTTTAAAGTAAATGAATCTGAGGTATTGATTTCGGATTGTTCTAGCACTGGTGTTGGGGCACTAAACCATTCAAAATGTATTCGTTGTTTTTCTAGGTGTTGACTCGCTTGTTGAACACTTTGCATCAGGCTATTTGGACCACAGCAATAGACATGCTCTTTTTCAGATACGCTGGCAATGATTTGCTCAACATTTAAATGTTGATGTTGATTTTCATCATTGAAGTGATAATGAATATTTTCAGAACCAAATGCTTGTAAATGCTCATAAAAACTTGCACGTTGCTTATTACGCAAAGCGTAGATCAAACGCCATTTCTTATGATTTTCCACACACCAATGAATCATGGATAAAATAGGCGTAATTCCGATCCCACCTGCAATAAAGCAGTATTCATCTGTATCAACGAGCGGGAAATTATTACGTGGTTGACGTACTTTTAGTCGATCACCTACACGAATGTGATGATGAATATATTGTGATCCGCCACGGGTTTCTGTAGCCAATCCCACAGCAATGACATATCGTGAACTTTCACTAGGAGAATTAAGCAAGGAATAATGACGTACTAAACCATTGGCTAAATGTACTTCTAAATGTGAACCTGAGGTAAAAGGTGGCAAAGGTTGTTGTTGTGGATGCCGTAACTCCAAAACAACTGTATCCTTCGCTTCAGGATGAAACTTGGTCACCACCAATTCTAATATTGAACTTTCCATAGCATTTCTCTTCAATTCATATATTCACATGAATAAAATCATTGTAAGGAACACTAGAAAATACAATGTCCCCCAAAAGGAGGACAAACTTGATTGGATTGGCTCATAGTGATTTTGGACGTGTAATGGCGTTACACTTTAAATGCTCACTAGGAATGTAAAAACATGGAAAATAATTGATTTTTAAAACTAATGCCTAGTTTATCAAACGCCCGATTTCTATAGGTTTTTATTGTAGATTCTTTTAAATTTAAATCTGCGGCAATGCCAATATAACTCATACCTTTTAGAATGCGACTACAGACTTCAATCTCTTGTTGAGTTAATAATGGCTGATAACGTTTTAGTCTGTATTTAAAATCTTTTTGTCTGCTTTTCTCACTTAACGCCAAATGTCCTTGAATCATTTTAGCCAAAGCTGGGGTCATTTTCTCAAAATTTGCTATTTCATGATCAGTGTATAAGCCTTGATCTTTATGTCGATAAAAATTAAATAGAATGGGCTGATTATCATCATCACGATAGAATCCACATAGACGTTGGATTAAACCATTTTTCTCGTAAATTTCCTGTCGATACGGTGAAAAAATTATATCGTCCGCACACAAATAGCCTGTTGCGGTTTGATGTGGTTGAATATCTTTATCTGAAAGTCGCACATAAAGATCATCATAATGATGATACTTTCTGACATAAGATTGACCACAACTCCAAGGAACTGTTCGCTCTTCATCTTGCGTCCCACAAAGCAACAACACAGGTGTCTTATCCTCGACACGCAAAATAGAAAAATATTTTGAACGAATCCATTTATTCAAATATAACAGCAAGTGTGTATCAAAATCTGGACGCCCCATTAATGCGACCAGATCGATAAAATTTGAAAATTCCAGATTATTATTCATCACTTCAATCCATTTTGATGATGTAATTTCTAACCATTCAGCCAGTTAAGGCAAAGTAATTCGAAACTTGCTAACTGAAACACGACAATACAACATATACCATATTTGATGTTACTTTATTCATTAGAACTTTAGATATTAGACCATTATGTATAGCACTATATTGCTTTTATGACATAAAATTAATTTCCATAACGTTTGTGCCATCATCTAAAAATCTACGAATAAAAAAGGGCTCAACACTAGTCAAACCCTTTCTAAATAAGCAATCAAAGACCGATTAAATCTTTCAACATCCGTTTAAATAATTCATGTTCCTGTTCTGTGTATTGAGCAAAAACTTCCTCCTGATGACTTTCTGCAATTTTATACAGCATAAAAGCACATTCCTTACCCCGCTCTGTCAGCGTATAACAATCACCTGTATCAATGAGCAAACCTTTTTGCGCCAAAATTTCAGTCGCCTGTTCAATTTCACGACTAGGCATTGCGACTTCACGTAATAAGTCACATTTACTGGTTGCCGTCTTACTTTCGAGCACAAGTAATAAGCGCGCTTCACTGGTTCGAAAACCACTGGCCAATTGCTTCGGTTGATAATCATTTTGGTAAGCACGTACTGCTTGGGTTAACAAGTAGTACATATTGTCATACAAACGCCCAGGAAAAACATCTTCTCCAGGTTTGGCTTGCATATTTAAACTTGGATGTGGCAAAACTGTCGAATAAGCACCTTGATGATAAAGTAAAGGAGATCGTCCATGGTCATGTAGTTGCACCACTTTACCTAAAATAATCCAGTGATCACCGCCATCGACAATACTAAACTTTTCACACTCAAAGTTAGCTGAACAATTTTTCAATAAAGGTGCCGCTCCTGCGCCGACATGAAAATCAACACCTAGAAATTTATCTTCACCACGTTTAGCAAACTTATTTGACAGGTCAATTTGAGCAGCAGATAAAATATTGACAGCAAAATGCGTAGCTTCCGAAAAAGTTTTAAAACTAGAAGAGTTTTTATCAATACTCCATAAAATTAACGCTGGATCCAGAGAAACGGAATTAAAACTATTGGCTGTCACCCCAACACGCTCACCTACTGAGTTTTGCGCTGTCATAATAGTTACACCTGTAGCAAAGTTCCCCAAAGCTTGTCGAAATGCTTTGCTATCAATTGCACTATCAGGATTAAGCTCTAACTTATTTATTGCATTCATCGTTACAAATCCTTTTGATGTTCTTTAATTGACATTAAACCATGCTTGGGTCTGGCTCTAAGCCCATCAATTCTCTACCTAAAATCTGCTTGCAAACATCATAATCGGTATAAGCATGCGCACCTGTCATATGTGCATCACGGAACAGACGTTGTAATTCACTACTATCTAGGAAGCTTGTCGCACCTGCACCTGCCATTAAACGATCTACAGCTTCAATACACATTTTAACGGCATAGCCTTGATTGGTACGCCAAAAGGCCAAAGTATGTTTATTTGGATAATGATGATTTTCACTATGCTTTTTATGGTCTTCCCAAGTTTTTTCCAATAATGCACGTGCTGCTGCAACTTGATGAGTGGATTCTGCAATACGCATCAAGGCGGGGGTTGCTACACCGACATTCACACCTGTATAGGCACGAATACGGTTACGTTGTTTGTCCTTAAATGCTTCAATCATACGTTCCGCAACGCCTAAACTTACTGCCGAAAAACCACTGGCAAAATAAGGACGATATGGCGAATAGAAAATCTTAGAGTCAGGATATAAACCAAAACCAGCAGATTTACCTTCCATCATGTCTTTGGCTTTAGAAATGCGATATTCTGGAATAAAAACATCAATCAACTTCAATTGCTTAGAACCGCTTCCTTTAATCGCTTGTGCAAACCAATTATCAACAATTTCATAATCACGACGTGGAATTACCCCAAATGAATAAATTTTGTTGCCTTCAGCATCAAAACGGTTAAATCCAACAATGGCATATTCAGCATGATCACAGCCACTGCTCCAACCGTATTCACCATTGAGAATGATACCGCCTTCAACTTCTTGAACCTTTCCAAATGGTGCAATCGAACTACTCGCAGTTGCATCGGGATTTGAAAGCCAGATTTCATCTTGTAATTGTTGACTAAACATTGCCATTTGATGGCTATGTGTACACAGTAAGCTAAATGCCCATGCAGTTCCCGCACATGCACCTGCAAGCGCCGCAATACAGTTAGCAAAATCTGGCAAGTTCATTTCCAAACCGCCATACACTTTAGGTTGAAAAGCGCGATGTAGACCAATACTTTTTAAAAGTTGAATATTTTCATCAGGTACTTGTCTTAACTGTTCCGCTTTTTCAGCATTAGCTGCAATTTGTGGAAGAATATCTTGAACTTTTTCTAGCATATTTTTATCGACTGCTGCAGAAATTTTAGCTTGCGTATAATGTAAGTGAATAGAATCATCACTTGGTTCATTTTGGTAATGCTCTAAAGATGCCATATTCATTGTATTTTCCATTATCTCTCTTCCATAAAATGTATTTATTCAGCTCAATGATTTAATCTACTCAAATCATAATAACGACTGCTTATGCACTGATATTGACTGAAATACAGAATAGAGTTAATGCATTTTTCAGAGTTTAAATGGTACTTTTCTGGGGAATATATAACCAATATGAATATTCATTTTCAACCTTAACCTTATTCATCCATCAGCTTCTTTTATTTATTATGAATTTACACAAACCTCAACTTTCTAAGCTATTAAAATAAAAAGGACATAACACAGTTTAGATTTCCGCCAAGAAAACCATCTTATGTTATGTCCTTTACCTGACGCTCCTCGACCTCTTTTCCCTCTAACTCGTCGAGTGCCGAAGTAAAATTCATCAAGTTCAACTACACCATTAAATGGTGAAACTTGTTCACATTTGAGTGCTATTTTTCTACGAATTTTAATAAAGATAGAATTGATTGAACGAACAGAAATATTCGTCAATTGAGCGGTGTCTGTTGCAGTGAAATCCATGGCAAAAAGCGAATAATCTATCTGAATTTCGCTTCACTGATTTTTGAACAGCAATAGTATCTATTTTTATATTTCATATTAGGAAGTTACCATATAATTTAAATATGTTTACTTCCTAAGCCCCTAATTTAATAAGATGTATTTTCATCTAATATTATTTTGTGTATGGAACTTGGCTATTAAAACAAAGAAGGCTGTTTTTGTAACAACCTTCTTTTCGCAACATATAACAAATATAAATCTTAGCGATCTATTTCCAGATTAAAGGCGATTTAGCCTGTTCTTTTTCATGATCAGGCCCTAAAGGAATCCCCGTTCTATCTCTTAATACCAATGTTGAAACCAAAGCAATACACGTCATCATTGCCAAATACAGGGTAACTGACCACGTTGAACCTGTGACACTGACTAACCATGTACCAATCATAGGTGCAAAAGCACCGCCTATAATTGCACCAAGCGCATAAGAAATTGAAATTCCAGAAAACCGTATAGAAGCAGGAAATAATTCTGCATAAAAAGATGATTGCACACCATAGGTTAGACCAATACCGCTGGCAAGAAAGCATAGACCAACTGCCAATAATGGAACAGAACCTGTATTCACCAATGGAAATAATGCGAAAACTCCACACAGTTGAATAATCCATCCGACAATGTAAGTTTTTTTACGGCCAATCAGATCAGATAAATAACCTGAAAGATAAGTAGTAATTAACCAACAAAATGAAGCCAATGTGACACAAATCAAAACGGGGGTACGTGCAATATGCAATGGTCCATCAGGATTCGTTGCATAATTTTGTATAAATCCTCCCGTAGTCATATAACCACAAGCACTATTCCCTGCAAATACTAATGCTGCTAGTAAAACCAGTAAGCTATGGTGTTTAAAAAGATCACGGATCGGTGTTTGTGAAGCACTTTTGCGCTCTTTAATTTCTTCAAATACAGGACTTTCTTCTACAGTACGACGAATCCAATGTCCTACAAATAATAAAATTATGCTGAACAAAAATGGTATACGCCAGCCCCATTCCACAAATGCATCACCTGGTGCAACGACACCTGTCATCAATGCAAGCATACCGGATGCTAGAATTAAACCTAAAGGAACGCCAATCTGCGGAAATGAACCAAAACGCCCACGTTTATGAGTAGGAGCATGCTCCACCGCCATGAGTACTGCACCACCCCATTCACCACCAGCAGCCAAACCCTGTAATATTCGAAGAATCAATAACAGTATTGGCGCTAATACCCCAATACTTGCATAAGTTGGTAATAAACCAATACAAGTGGTTGCCAATCCCATTAGGACAAGTGTCATCACTAACACAATTCGACGACCGTATCGATCCCCCAGATAACCCGCCAAAAAAGCGCCTAATGGGCGAAACAAAAAGCTAATACCGACTGTGGCGAAGGCCAACATAGTACCTAAAGTATTACCTGCTGGTGCAAAAAATAAATCTTTAAAAATTAATCCTGCAGCAGCAGCGTACACGAAGAAATCGTACCACTCTACCGTTGTGCCCACGATGGTTGCATAAGCAACTTTCCGTTGGTCTTTTGTCATTTTATCAGATGCAACGTACGTTGCAGAACTAGATATCATGTCCATCTCCTTGTAGCGCCATGAGCCTGTTTAAACTCAAGGTGAAATATCCATATTCAATTTATTAACATATTAACAATTTGTGTAAAAAAATATTAAATAGATATGACTTTAGCTGTTATGGAACTAAATTCATTTTATTAATATATTAACTAATATCACAAAAAAAGTTATTGTTAAAGTATTTTGTTCATTTTGTTGTATGGGAATTATATTCCCATACACATGTATTTAATTTCAAGATAATCTTCAATTCCATATTTGGAACCTTCACGACCAGATCCTGATTCTTTAATACCGCCAAATGGTGCCACTTCTGTTGAAATCAAACCTTCATTGATCCCAACCATGCCATATTCCAATGCTTCACCGACATGCCATGCACGACTTAGGCTTTCAGTATAAATATACGAAGCCAAACCAAATTCAGTGTCATTAGCCATCTGAATTGCTTCTGCATCTGTAGAAAATTTAAAAACAGGAGCCAGTGGTCCAAATGTTTCATCTTTTGCGACCAGCATGTTCGTGGTGACATCTGCAATAACCGTAGGTTCAAAGAAAGTTTGCCCCAATGCATGGCGCTTCCCACCAACAATAATTTTTGCACCTTTTGCCACAGCATCATCAATATGTTCTTGGATTTTTTCTACAGATTTTTCATTGATCAGTGGGCCCTGTTCTGCACCCTGTTCAAATGCAGATGCAACTTTTAGCTGATTCACTGCATGCGCCAGTTTTTCTAAAAAAGCATCGTGTATATTTTCGTGTACTAAAATACGGTTCGTACATACGCAGGTTTGACCACTATTACGAAATTTAGATGCTATTGCTCCTTGAACAGCTTTGTCCAGATTTGCATCTTCGAAGACAATAAAAGGGGCATTTCCACCTAACTCCATACTGACTTTTTTCATGGTTGTTGCACATTGCGCCATCAACAATTTGCCAATTTGGGTTGAACCTGTAAAAGATACTTTTTTCACGGCTGGATGTGACGTCAGCACTGCACCAATATCGCGAGCACTTCCTGCCACAATATTCACAACACCTTTGGGAATACCCGCTTGCTCAGCCAAAGCCACTAAAGCCAATGCAGATAATGGTGTTTCGGAAGCAGGTTTGATCACCACAGTACAACCTGCTGCTAAAGCAGGCCCTACTTTACGGGTAATCATCGCATTTGGAAAATTCCATGGTGTAATTGCTGCGACAACACCAACAGGTTGTTTAATCACAACTAAACGGCGACCATTTTTATCATGGGGAATAACATCACCATAAGTACGTTTGGCTTCTTCTGCAAACCACTCAATAAAGCTTGCCCCATACAGAATTTCACCACGGCTTTCAGCAATTGGTTTACCTTGCTCGGTGCTTAAAATCACTGCAAGATCTTCCTGATTTTTTACGATCAGGTCATACCATTTACGCAATAAATTTGAACGTTCTTTAGCAGTTGTCAATTTCCACGATGCGAGTGCTATTTCTGCTGCTTCTACAGCTTGTTCTACTTGAGCAACACTCACAGACGGAACTTGTGTGATTTCTTCACCTGTTGCTGGATTGGTGACTGCAAAACTTTTATTTTGTTCTGCATTAACCCAAACGCCATCAATATATACCTGTTGTTTCAACAAGTCTGGATTGCTTAACTGCATATCTATCACTCCTTAATAGACGCTAGGTACTGTACTTGTAGTAGAAGCGACACCGTCTTTAAATTTACCTAATAACTGACTCATAGATTTCATTAACAAGCTGCTATCTACACCAACAGCCACAAATTCTGTGCCTAATGATAAATAATGTTTTGCCAATTTTTCATCAGCCGACAAAATACCTGCCGCCTTACCTGCCTGACGAATTTTTTTAATGCTTGAAACAATAATCTCTTGAACCTCAGGATGTCCTGGATTGCCTCGATGCCCCAATGCTGCGGAAAGATCTGCTGGTCCAATAAATACGCCATCAATACCTTCAACCGCTAAAATGGCATCTATATTTTCCAGACCTTTTTTAGATTCAATCTGTACAAGCACACAAATTTGTTCATCAGCCTCGTTTAAATAATTGCTCAAACTATTCCAACGTGAAGCACGAGCCAATGCCGAACCTACTCCTCGAATGCCTTCAGGTGGGTAACGGGTCGCTTTCACCATCAACTCGGCTTGTTCTGCTGTTTCAATCATCGGAATCAATAAAGTCTGAGCACCGATATCTAATAACTGCTTAATTAAACCAACATCTCCAGTTACAGGGCGAACCGCTGCTTGACTTGGATAAGCTGCAATAGATTGCAATTGATGTAAAATCGTCCGTAAATCATTCGGTGCATGTTCACCATCAATTAACAACCAATCAAAACCTGCATTTGCGGCAATTTCAGCACAATAACCATCAGCCAAACCCACCCACATACCAATTTGTTGCGTTTTTTTCAGCTTTGCTTTGAAATAATTTGTTGTGTCCAACATCGTCTAAATCCTTATACAAAACGGAATGCAATTGAACCTAATTGATCATAATCAACATGGAAGGTATCTCCTGAACGTGCCGCCACGGGCCGTGTAAAAGATCCGCCGAGAATCACCTGACCTGCTTTAAGACTGACTCCATGTGGGTGCAATTTATTGGCTAACCATGCTACCCCTTTAGCTGGATGGTTCAAGACAGCAGCAGAAACCCCTGATTCTTCAATCACTCCATTTCGATACAGAATTGCAGCGATACGGCGTAGATCAACCTCATGCGGTTTAATTGCTCGACCACCCATGACAATTCCTGCATTGGCAGCATTGTCTGAAATCGTATCGAAAACTTTACGGGTCACTTGAGTTTCAGGATCGACGTTATGTAACCGTGCATCGATGATTTCAACTGCTGGAATAACATAATCAGTCGCATCCAACACATCAAAAATCGTACAATTCGGCCCCGTCAAATCTTTGCCTAAAATAAACGCCAGTTCCACTTCCACTCGTGGCACGATAAAGCGATCGAATGGAATATCGCCACCTTCATCAAAGACCATGTCATCAAGTAAAGCACCGTAATCAGGTTCAGTAATATTAGAAGACACCTGCATTGCACGTGAGGTCAAACCAATCTTATGCCCAATTAATTTACGCCCCTCTGCGATTTTATGTGCAACCCATTCTTTTTGAATTGCATAAGCATCATCGATGGTGATTTCAGGGTATTGCAGTGAAAACTGACGCATCTGCGCGCCGGTCTTTTCTGCTTGATCTAACTGTAAAGCAAGCGTTTTAATTTTTTCTGAATTAAGCATCATATTCACATCCGTTGTTATTGCTGCGCATTGAGAAATTGATGAATGTTGTTGGATTTAAAATTCAATACTGGATCAAGTTCAGTCATTTCAAAGGAAATCGCCAATAACCGTCGGTCTTTTAATGGCTGAAAATGTTCCTCAATCAACTTAAATAGCTCTTGTGCAACATGTTGCCGAGTTTCTAAATCACGCCCTGAACCAACTTTTAAAGTCATATGAATAAAGGCGTAGTCATGCTTGGCATCCGCTATCACATAATCATGCATACAGATGGCACGACTTCGAATTCCCCCTAATGGGAATACACCTGTCGCACCCAGAAAATGGTTCACTTTGCCAAAGAAATCCTGAAAATCGATATCGTCATGGAGATTGGCACTATATTCAGCAATAAAATGAGGCATGCGATTTACTCCTATTATTCAACAGGGAAAATGGCATTAATTTGCCCAGTTCCTGAGCTTGGAAATGCATCCGTAATAATTTCTACAGGTTTGTCGTACTGATCCCAGCCCAATAAGCCTAACAGCATCGCTGTATCGTGCATGCCACCTTCGCCATAACAATATTCAGCATATTCTGGCAACATTGCGATAAACTCAGGCCATTGTGCATTTTTCCACATGCCGACCACATGTTTATCTACTTGACGATCCCATTCACGGGTATAAGAATCCATACCACGGCTCACTTCACGATCCCAAATAAAACGATGTGACAGAGAACCACTGGCAAAAACAGCAACAGTACCGTCATATTTTTCAATGGCTTTGAGCAGGCCTTCACCAAACTTACGGCTATCTTCTAACTCATGTGAAGTCAAAAATGCAGATACCGACACCACTTTAAATTTTTTGTCTTGATTCATATAACGCATTGGAACCAATGTGCCATATTCCAACTCTAAACTCTTGATGTTATGCGCCTGTACCCGAATCCCAGTTTTGCTAATTTCTTCTTGCATGAGCTGACCAAATTCAGGATTACCGTCGTATTCAAAGCTCATATCTTTAATAAAATGAGGCAACTCATTACTGGTATATATCCCTTGGAAATGTTCACCGCAGTTAATATGAAATGCGCTATTCACCAACCAGTGGCTATCAAAAACCACGATCGTGTCAACATTCAATTCACGACAACGGCGACCAATTTCATAATGACCATCAATCGCAGCTTGGCGACAACCATTTTGAGGTCCTGGTAATTCAGATAAATACATCGATGGAACGTGTGTGATTTTTGCTGCTAAAGCTAGCTTGCCCATAACTTTCTTCCTGAAATTTTATTCATCATCTAAACGATTTTCTTAAAAAGGGAGCTTAAGCACCCCAATGTGGAATATGGTGTGAGCCCATTGAAATACAAACATTCTTTAACTCAGTAAAGACCTCAAAGCTATATTCACCACCTTCACGACCTGTACCTGAAGCTTTCACACCACCAAAAGGCTGACGTAGGTCACGTACGTTCTGACTGTTAATAAATACCATGCCCGCTTCAATTCCCGCAGCTACACGATGCGCTTTGCCAATATCTTGTGTCCAGATATATGAAGCTAGACCATATTCAACATCGTTTGCCAATTGAAGTGCTTCTGCTTCATCTTTAAATTTCAATAAGCAAACCACTGGGCCAAAAATCTCTTCCTGCGCGATACGCATACGATTATCAACATTTGCAAAAACCGTTGGTTGAACAAATTGTCCATTTTTAAGATGTTCAGCTAGACCAACAGGACGCTCCAAACCACCAGCAACCAAATTCGCACCTTCTTCGATACCAATTTTGATATAACCTGTCACTTTGTTGTAATGCGCTTGGGTAATCATTGACCCAACCTGAGTGTTCGGATCCTGTGGATCACCGACCTGAATATTTTTAGCACGGCGAGCAAATTCTTTCACAAATTCATCATAAACAGATTCTTGAATGAAAATACGGCTTCCTGCTGTACAACGTTCGCCATTCAGTGAAAAAATAGTAAACAAAGCTGCATCTAATGCACGATCAAGGTCTGCATCTTCAAAAATAACCACAGGTGACTTACCGCCCAATTCCATGGAGTACTTTTTCAAGCCTGCGTTAGCCATAATCTTACGACCTGTTTCATTCCCACCAGTAAACGAAATAGCACGAACATCAGGATGCTTTACTAAGGCATCACCTGCATTAGCACCATAACCTTGCACGACATTGAAAACACCTTCAGGAATACCCGCTTCCATCGCTAAGCGTCCTAACTCGTTGGCAGTCAATGGTGAAAGTTCTGACATTTTTAAAACAGCGGTATTACCTAAAGCTAAACACGGCGCAGTTTTCCATGTTGCTGTCATAAACGGTACATTCCATGGTGAAACTAGACCACAGACACCCACGGGTTGATGCAACGTGTAATTCAACATTTGATCATCTACTGGATAAGTATGTCCATTCACACGTGTACACACTTCTGCAAAGAAGTTGAAATTATGCGATGCGCGTGGAATCAAAACATTTTTCGTTTGATGAATCGGTAATCCTGTATCTAATGTTTCTAATTCTGCAATTTTAGCAACGTTTTGATCAATCAATTCACCCAGATTGCGCATGAGACGAGCACGTTCTTTAGCAGGTGTTTTCGCCCATTTTGGAAAGGCATTTTTTGCCGCAGCAACAGCTAAATTAATTTCGTCCTGACCACCACTTGCTACTTCGCCAATCGCTTCATTGGTTGCAGGGTTATAGTTGGTAAATGTTTCTTTGCTTTCTACTTCTTTACCATTAATCCAGTGCTTAATCATTTTACTCATCCTTAATCTAGTTAAACTGTTTTAAAAAAATCTGATTCTGAAACGATAAAGTTGCGCAACTTACCAACACCCTCTATCTCAACCACCACTTCATCGCCTGGAACAACATCCGATAAACCTTCAGGTGTACCCGTTGCAATCATGTCGCCAACTTGTAGAGTCATAAATGAAGAAATGTATTCGATCAGGAAAGGCACGTCAAAAATCATGTCTGCAGTCGTTCCCTCTTGACGAAGTTCACCATTCACCCATGTTTTAAGTGCTAAATTATTAGGCGCAGGAACTAAACTTTTATCGATGATATATGGCCCAACAGGTGTCGTTGAAAGGCGGTTTTTGACTCGTAAATTTGGACGATAGTAATTTTCTAAGAAATCACGAATCGCATAGTCATTACACAAGGTATAGCCTGCAACATAATCTAAAGCATCTTCACGTTTCACATTTTTAGCTTGCTTACCAATCACAGCAACCAATTCACATTCATAATGCATGTAATCAACATTGTCTGGACGCCACGTTTTTTGGTTATGTCCTGTATAAGTGTTTGGTGCTTTGATAAAAATTAACGGTTCCTTCGGTGGCTCAAATGCTAATTCACGGGCATGATCAGCATAATTTAGACCAAGTGCAAACATGGTTCCCTGTGCTGGAGCTAACCATTCAACAGCATGTTCATCTAGTATTTCACCTGTCGCTAAAGTGACTTGAAGCTCGTCATTAACCTGAACATTATGAATTTCATTGTTGTAGCGGATGCGTGCAGTTTTCATGACTTAGTTCCCTTCTTGCTGAATCGTATTCGTTACCGAACCCAATTGATCAATTTCAATACGAACCACATCACCGTCTTGTAAATCAACACGACCGTATGGTGTCCCTGTCAAAATGATGTCACCTTCGTTTAAAGGCATATATTCTGAAATTTCTTCAATAATTTGCTCAGGTGTTCTAATCCAATTAGCCGTTGTGCCTTGCTGTTTCAATTCACCATTCACAAATACACGCAACTCAAGTTGCCCAATATTCTGAATTTGTTCTTTAGCGACAGGTGTACCAATCACACAAAACCCATCCTGACACTTTGCTTTCACAGCTGGACGGTAATAGCTTTCTTCAGGAAGGCTCAGCTCATTCACCACGACATAACCAGCAATATGCTGTAAAGCATCACTTTTCGAAACTCGACTGGTACATTTCCCGATGACAATGCCTAATGTAGGTCCAGCTTGTAAAATATCTCCTTTTCTTTTAACAATAGGAGCACCTGATTGATTGCGGGTATTGGGTGTTTTGATAAATAAAACAGGTTTTTTCGGTTCGCTTAGATAAGGCTTTTCATTAAACTGCGCTTTTAAGAATGCATACAAGTCTTTATAATTCAAAGCTATACCAAAAATATTTCCATTTATTACGAGGTTTTTACTATCAATCATTGAACACTCTCATCCTTTTTCATCTAGCCTTGATCAGCCAGATTTCCTATGAATTACTTAATATGTTAAATATATAGTTAATATATTAACAAATGCAAGCCATTTTTAGGTTATGATGTAAAAAATATACTTTTCATGGACAAGAAAGGATGAAACTAGACACTATTCCAAATTTGCATATGGGAGAAGTTTATGATCAACGCTATGCGGATGCAGAAATTCATTATGATGCCTTAGAAAAACTTGCCAAATTCTTTGGTATGAATATGTCACCACATAGACATGACCGTTTCTTCCAACTGCATTTTATTAGCAAAGGTACCGTTCGTGTTTTTTTAGACGATGTAAAATATGTATGTCATGCACCCGCATTCTTTTTAACGCCACCGTCTGTCGCACATTCATTTATTACAGATCCCGGATGTGAAGGTCATGTACTCACATTACAACAAAATATTATTTGGCCCTTGTTGCAAGTAGATTTAAAGGCACAGCATATCTCTCCCATATGTCTGCACGCCTCTCAACTCAGATCTGAGGATTTAAAAGATCTTACTTTATTAGATACTTATTTACGTGAACTCAAACAAGAATTTAACACCAACAAATACGGTAAGAGTTTTGCATTAAAAAGCTTAATTAGCTTAGTTTTCCTACAAGTATTACGACTCGCTGAGGCTGTACCACCACGTATTAAAAACAATTGTGGCGATCTTGCAATTTTTAGAAAATTTAACGAACTTATCGAAAGCAACTATGATCAACACTGGCCTCTTATACAATATGCTGATTTTCTAACAATCACAGAAACTCGCTTAAATGATATTTGTCGTCGTTTAGCCGATATTTCTTCTAAGAAATTAATCTATGATCGGCAAATGCAAGAAGCTAAGCGTCTTTTAATTTTTACAGATACTTCAATTAATCAAATTTGCTATCAATTGGGTTTTAAAGATCCTGCTTATTTTAGTCGTTTTTTTCAACGACACGCAGGAATTAGACCCTCCGAATTTAGACAAACCTACTTGCAACAGGAAAACAGCACCAGCAAATTATGAATAAAAAGCTTTTCTATAAGCGTCAAGTGTAGTGTGCATCCCCACACGATTAGCAAAATAAAAAAAGACTTTGTATGGTGTTAACACCCTAATGTGTAAACGTTCACATACAAAGTCTTAGGATATTTTTAAACAATTGTTTTTGAATAATCGCCTTTCAATTGCGCTATTGAATATTGTGTCGTTTGAATATGGATATTGTAGATAGTTTAAGGGTGTTGGGCTGTTTAATAAGCCGATATAGTTTTATTAAAGCGACATACACTCACTATAACCAACACCTTCTTTCAAAAATTTAGCTCACATTACCCAAACACACATATTTCATTTCCAAATACTCATCCATGCCATATTTCGACCCTTCACGTCCGATTCCCGATGATTTTACTCCACCAAAAGGTGCAGCAGCGTTGGAAATAAGCCCTGTGTTTACCCCAACCATGCCATATTCCAAACCACGTGATACACGGATAAATTGATTAATGTCTTGAGTAAATACATAGGACGCCAATCCAAACTCGGTATCATTTGACATCGAAATTGCTTGCTCTTCACTGCTAAATTTAAAAATAGGTGCAAAAGGACCAAAGGTTTCTTCTTTAGCGCATAACATTTCTTGGGTCACATCTTTTACAACGGTAGGTACACACCAATTGTCTTCATTCTGTGTGGTTTTACCTGTGACTAGGCTTGCACCTTTTGATAATGCATCTTGAATATGTTCTTCAACTTTTAGCACAGCTTTGCGATTAATGAGCGGACCAATGTCCGTTGAGGCAT
Organism: Acinetobacter sp. P8-3-8; assembly: GCF_000214135.1. Lineage (GTDB taxonomy): Bacteria > Pseudomonadota > Gammaproteobacteria > Pseudomonadales > Moraxellaceae > Acinetobacter. The sequence goes on along the minus strand of NZ_AFIE01000001.1, from coordinate 93,057 downwards.
CTAAACCATTGCCCATTTGCAGTTGTTCAACTTTAACTTTAAGCTTTTCAACAAAAGCCTCATAAATTTCACTTTGAACATAAATTCGATTTGCACAGACACAAGTTTGCCCTGCGTTTCTAAATTTGGTGTCCATAACACCCTGCACAGCTTGATCCAAATCTGCGCTTTTAAATACAAGAACTGGTGCATTTCCACCTAACTCTAGCGACATCTTCTTAACAGTCGGTGCGCTTTGTGCCATCAATTTTGCACCAATTTCTGTAGACCCAGTAAAACTTAACTTTTTAATGATTGGGCTTTCAGTAAAAATTTTGCCAATTTTTGCCGATGAACCTGTAATAACATTAAAAATACCTGCTGGAAATCCTGCTTTTTCAGCTAATTTAGCGATTGCCAAAGCGGTTAATGGTGTTTCTGACGCAGGTTTGACCAAGATACTACAACCCGCAGCTAAAGCTGGTGCAACTTTACGTGTGATCATTGCTGCTGGAAAATTCCATGGCGTAATCGCAGCACATACACCGACAGCCTCTTTAAAGACTAAAATTTCACTCGAAGCTGATGAAGGAATAATATCACCATAACCTCGTTTAGCTTCTTCACTGAACCATTCGATATAGCTTGCAGCATAAGCAATTTCACCTTTCGCTTCTTTGAACGGTTTGCCTTGTTCTACGGTCATGATGGTCGCAAGTTCATCTTGGTGTTGCATTAACAAATCAAACCAGTTGCGTAATAAACGACTACGTTCATTTACTGCAACATTTTTCCATTGTTTTTGAGCGATTTCAGCATCCACAAGTGCTTGTTTAATTATACTTTCATCAAGCACAGGAACTGTCGTGATGACTGAGTTGTCTAATGGATTCAAGACTTGAAGATTTTCATCCGCACTTAACCATTGACCATTCACTAAACATCTGTTTTCAAATACAGAAAGTGTTGTGATATCCATACTGTATATTTCCTAAAATATAATTTATGACTTAAATCGTGCGATTTTCTTCACGAGCGTTGACTGCTCCACACCTAAAGCTTCTGCTGTTGCACGGGTTGAACCGTGAATATTGAGTGCACTGATAATTAAATCTTTTTCAAAAGCTAAAACACGATCTTTTAAATTTAGTCCGTGATTGCTTTCTACTGAATGCGCCCGTAAATATTCAGGTAAATCCTTTAAACTAATTTCAGATTGAGGTGTACTCACCATCAAACGTTCAACAACATTGATTAATTGGCGAATATTTCCAGGCCAATCATATTGAGCTAAGGATTCAATCACTTCTGGGCTCAATGACTTTTCGAGTTGATATTTTTCATTGAAGTTTCGCTGATACTGCTCAATCAAAGGTAATATCTCTGTACGTCGTTCACGTAGTGGTGGTAAAACAATATCAATCACATTAATTCGATAATATAAATCTTCTCGAAATTCGCCTTGAGCGACCATCTCATCCAGATCACGATGCGTTGCCGAAATGATGCGAATATCGACTTCTTTAAATTCAGTACCACCTACAGGTAAAAAGCGATTATCTTCAATAACTTTTAATAGTTTGACTTGCATATTCAGCGGTAAATCACCAATTTCATCTAAAAACAATGTGCCTTGATGAGCAATTTCCAATAAACCTTTCTTACCCTTTGCAGATGCGCCCGTAAACGCACCGGGAACATAACCAAACAACTCCATTTCAAGTAAATTGTCTGGCATTCCAGAACAATTCAGTTCGAGAAAAGCATGTTCAGCTCTTGGGCTAATACTGTGTAGATAACTCGCAAGCTTGCTCTTACCAGTCCCAGTTTCACCTCTCAGTAAAACTTTGCTATTAAATTTAGCAACATTGGTCACCAAATCAAAGATTTGCTGTGTTTCTCTAGAAACGATCAACGCTTGCGATGAAAAAGAAACTTTGTATTGTGACTGACTACGAAATAAATTTTCTAACTGTTCCTGTGCATGCTTAGCACGTAGTAATTCGGTAATATCTCGAACACTTGTGACCACACAAATCAGTTGATTTTTCTCATCAAAAACAGGGCTTCCTGTCACTAAAATATTTTGCGAGCCATTGATGGTCTGTACTAATGTCACAACTTCATTACGTTTAAGCACTTCTAATGAAGCAGAATTGGATAAATAACCCAACTCCACCAAATCACCCATAAATCGACCGATCAATATATTGCGATTTAATCCAGTAATTCGTTCATATGCACTGTTTACAGCAATGGTTATCGCATCTGCATCAGTGATATAAATTCCATCCTGAATTGCATTAATAATTGAACGAATCGGCTCAACATCGAATATAGAACGACCATCTGCACCCATTAGCGAAAAACGATCATTATGGGTTTTCATAAATGAAATAACCTGATCTATAGTCATGTTGATCTCCGCCGAATGAATATGAATTAATACGCTTCACTATAAATCGCTTCAATATCTTGCACAGACAATCGGCGTGGATTATTTTTCAGTAAACGCTCTACCTTAATCGCTTCAGCAGCCAAGGCAGGAATATCCTGTTCTGCAATACCAAAATTGCGTAAACCCGCAGGAATATTCAACTGTTCGCAGAATCGATGTAGGAATTCAACCAAGACTTCGGCATTGTGCATATGATTTTGAGTGACCTCTAATTTCAGTAATACTGCAATACGGCTTAATCGTTCTGCGCAACCTAAAACATTCCACTTCAATACATAAGGCAACATCAACGCATTACTTACCCCATGAGGCATTTTGTATTTACCGCCCAATGGATATGCCAATGCATGTACTGCACCAACACCTGCATTACCAAAGGCCAAACCTGCCATTAAACTAGCTGTTGCCATCTTTTCCCGAGCCAGCAAATTGCTCGGCAACGCATACGCTTTAGGTAGATACTCAATAATCAGTTCTATCGCTTGTAATGCCAAAGCATCAGTAATTTCAGAATGATGAATAGAAATATAGGCTTCAATCGCATGAACTAGAGCATCAACTCCACTCGCTGCCGTGACTGAAGCTGGGCAACTCACAGACATTATGGGTGAAACTATTGCAACATCTGGAAGTAATGCATCAGCAACAATACCTTGCTTCATTTGATTGGCATTGTCAGAAAGAATTGCAATATTGGTTACTTCTGAACCAGTCCCCGAAGTTGTCGGCACAACGATCAAAGGAATATCACGGTTTTTAATTTTATCTGTACCAATATAATCGTGAATATTACCTGTTTGACCTGCAAGTGCTGCCACACATTTAGCAATATCCAATGCACTCCCACCGCCGACACCGATTACAGCACGACATTGATGGGTATGATAAAAATCAATACAGTCTTGAACTTGCTCTAATTCAGGTTCAGGTTTTACTGAGTCGTAAATTGAATACTCAATATCTAATATATTCAGTACATGCTGAATGGTTCCAGACTTTACGACACCTTGATCACTGACAATTAACGCTTTTTGAATTTTAAATTGATCGACTGCTTGCACTAAATATTCGAGTGCATCCTGCCCAGTAATCAATTTATTCGCACTTTTAAAGGTAGAAAAGCTCATTTACAATCCTATTTTTCAAATTCGTTTTGCAATATATCGACCCACTAATTCTAAATATTGCTCTGCCACAGGTAACTTACCTGCTAAGGTAAAAATACCGTGCATCAATCCTTTTAAATGATGATATTCGACATTCAAACCACTCTTAACAGCTTGATCTAAGTACAACATTGCTTCATCACGCAGTGGGTCATGTTCCAATGTGAGTAAGAAAATGTCTCCATTTTCGGCAATGAATGGCTGTTCAAGTAATGAGATCTGAGCGTATTCTTGGTCTGAACTAAGCAATTGTAGAAAGAACCAATGCATCGTACTGGCAACCAAAGGAAAGCCTGCTTGATAAGTCTGATAGCTTTGAGATTCAGGCATATAACCAATCGCTGGATACAATAAAACCTGTGCTTTTAAAGCAATACCATAGCGTTGGAAAAAGTTTTGCCCTAAATGACCTGCTAAATTGGCTCCAGCACTATCACCAAACATCACCATCCGTGTTGGATCTACAGATAATTCATTTTTATGCTCAATGACATACTGTAAGCCACGTTGACAATCCTCAAAGGGTACTGGAAATTTCGCTTCTGGCGCCAAACGATAATCCACGGCAATAACGCGCACATTTGCAATATCTGCAAGCTTTCGACAAATTGAGTCATGGCTATTTAAATTGCCAATCACCCAACCACCACCATGAATAAAGAATACTGTTGCACGAGCTTCTTCACGATCAATCTGTGTATCATAGATCCGCAGATTAATCGGTTCACCTTCAAACTGAGCTGAAATATCTTGGGTTTGAATATGTTCCAAATCCTGCATTGCAGCTAAGACACAATTATTTTCATAGGTTGAACGTAGTAGTGAAATCTCACCTATTTTTTCAAATGACTTCCCACCATTTGCTAAAAAAGCATCGATAATGGGTTGCGCATCTGGATGCAGTAAAAAACTCATGCGGGTTCGCCTTGTTTAGCCTCTAGTGAAACCACTATATAATCAGCGAGCTTAAATTGGGTATAGTTACGATAAGTTTCAACATTTAATGGCCAGTTATTAATAACTTTACCCGCTGCATTTTTGTACCAACTTGAACAGTCTGAAGAAAATGCCGAATCGATCATTTTGGCTTGAATATCTTGGTTATACGCTGAAAATACAGGCTGTTTCACATCAACCAATACATCTTCACTCAGAATATATTTTACAGCGTCGACAATATATTGATGCTGAATCTCTAGCATTGTCACAATCGAGTTATGGTTTAGACTGGTATTTGGCCCATAGACAAGGAACATATTATTAAAACTTGGAACAGTTAATCCTAGATAAGCTTCTGCACCATCTGCCCAAACTTCTGATAAACGATCACCTTGATTGCCAATAATATCTAATTCACCATTGAAATTTTGACTTGCAAATCCAGTCCCAAAAACGATGATATCGGCTTCAATCAGCTCACCTGCCGTGGTCATTACCCCATTCTCAGTAAATTCGGCAATACCATCAGTCACTAAAGTAACGTTATGACGTGTTAGTGTAGGAAAATAATCATCTGAACGGAGAATGCGCTTACAACCAAATTCATAATTCGGTGTCAGTTTTTTTCTTAATTCTTCATCCTGAATGCTATTGTGCAAATGTTCTAATGCGACACGAACCCCTTCTTGCTGCGCCGCAGTCCCAACCTGAGTACGATCAAAGCCATTCTCACGGAAGTTGTGAATATAGTTACGGCTCTCAAAAAATTTATCTGGATTTTGTTCAAACTCATCCAATTCAGCTTCAGTAAATATTTGTTGATTACGTGGCATGATCCAATTTGCTGAACGTTGAAATACAGTCAAATGATCAGCTTCTTTTGCCACTTCAGGAATATATTGCACCGCACTCGCTGCATTACCAATACTAATCACTTTCTTAGCGACGAAGTCTGTAGAACTATCCCATTCTGCTGAATGGAAGAATTTCCCTTTAAATTTTTCTAAACCTTTAAAATCTGGAATGACAGGTTTATTTAATTGCCCCCACGCTGGAATAAAGACTTTTGCTTTTACAGGCGCGGCATTTTTAACTTCTAAATCCCAAAGTTGTTCATCCGCATTCCACGTTGCTTTCGTAATTTCTGAGTTATATTGAATTTGCGACTCTAATTCATAATGCTGTGCAAAACGTTGTAAATAATCGAGTAACTCACCTTGCTCTACATACATTTTGCTGACACGTAAGTTTGGAAAATAACTAAAACAGTAAATATGAGACTCGGTATCACATGCAGCGCCCGGATAAGTATTATCACGCCAAACGCCACCTAAAGTTGGGGCTTTTTCAAAAACTTGAAAATTAGTAATACCATTTTGTTTAAGTTGAGCAGCCATACCAAGACCGCCATAACCTGAACCTAAAATTGCCACATCAATAATTTGATTTTTCATCTATAAATTCCTTTTTCAAAATTTCCGAGTATTCAGAAAATAATCATCAACAGTATTGATTTAACAAGAAGCGTGCCAACTCTTAAAAATTCATTAAACAACTGTTTTTGTTAAACTAAAAATAAATAAATACATTAAGAAGTGATGAATTAATTCAATTTAGCTCAATCATTGATGAAAAAATTCCTAAAAACTCGATGGAATTGATGACTCATTGACCAAAAGATGTATCGCTTAATATGCGATATTTCTTACTTAAGCCATCAAATGCTGTTCAAACGGCACAACTCCTTTACGCAACGCTGAGTTTGTACCGACCGTACGAATGACCTTAGTTGTGTGATGTTATGTGATAAAACACTTGATTGAATATTTGATGTAACGTTGATTTGATGCATTCGGATTGCTTCACATCAAATCAGCGTCATTTCTGAGAAATTACAAATCGATTAAAAATTTGCTCTTAAGGATAATGATACGAAATCTCTATCATCGATCATGCTGAATTCATTCGAACCAAAAAAGTTGTAGTAAGCCAATTCAGTTGTGTATTTTTTCTGATACGTAGCGGACAATGTCGCTGCAATACTCATTTGCCCTTCCTGAAAATTCTGACTATAACCATGTACATCATGGCGGAAAGTCAGGCTCGGCGTAACCACTGTTGCAGGTAAAAGGTCTTGATAATTCAATGCACCACGTAATCGATAACCGTATGACCATTCACTCATAAAACCTTCGTCATTACAAAAACGTTCATTCAAACGGTCAATTTCATCATTAGACAAGTGTGCTGTACCGTATGGCGTACACTTAAACTCACCTGTTTCAGGATTGTATGCGCCTGAAGTCATCTCACTACGTCCGAATGGCCCCGTCCGACCAAAACGATAATCACCAATTTCAGCAATATGGTTTACAGCAGCTTCAGCAGACCAACTCAAACTGCTTGCACCTAAAATATTTGGAATACTGCTACTTGCACCAATTGAAAATTGAGTTACAGGCAATCTTCGATAGGCATTGATAAATTCTCCGGGTTCAAAAGAAACACCCGGCGAGGTCAGTGGTGTATTTTTATCTAAAACCTCTGCATATACGACATCTGTACCATTGAATTGCATGGGTAGATTTGGCTTATACGTTAACTCACTGAAAATATTTGTCTGATCAATTTTTCCAGTCAAACTTAAGCCATACATTTTGATATCTGTAGGATAAATTGAATAAAAAGTAGAGGTTTTAAAATTCTGCATCCCGGGCGCTGTAGCAGCATAAGCATCAAAATTTGGATTACGGCTATGGTAATTCGCAAAATACACACCAAGCTCGGCATCATTTAAACTGGGTAAAGTACGTTTTAAAGAAAAACCATATTGCCCACTATCCTTTGCCATATGACTTGAACTACGTGGAATATAAATTCCATCTCGAAGCGCCGTTTCCGAGTATTTGTCCCCTGGTGCAAATGTAATCAAAATTGGACCACAGTTTTCTGGAACAAAATCAGAAGCTGCAAAAAAAGTCCCACAACCATCTATCACAGAGGGTCTGAACTTAAACTGGTAAAACCCTTCCAATTTCAGCTTGTCACTTAAACCTGCTGAAAAAGAAAACATTTCGACAGGGATAACTTTTTCTCTTGGATCACCGCCGGGTCTATTCATCGCAGCATAATCAAAGGCATTGATAGAATTCAGACCATTTTGGAAAAACTGGGATTTCCCCCAATTAAAAACATGTTTACCCAATTTAAAATTGAAAGATTGCCCATTATCAAATGTAGAATTCTTCCAAATGTAAGCATCCCAAAGGTCTATCCCTTTAAATTTGGCAAGTCTTGGCCATGCAGAATCATCAAATGCTTTTAAATCACCATGTCCTGTTTCATAAGCATGGTCATACCAATATTTGGTACTGAGTACAGCGCCTTGCTGTTTTCCATTCAATCGAAATTCAGTATAACCTTTCACGATTTGTGATATCGCATCACCTTTACTGAAGTTTGCTCGACCATCATCCCCATTGGTATCAATACTTGCACCATACTTACCAATTTTGTAAGCATCTGGGCGATAAAGTAATGATGCAGATGGATCTTGAGTACTCCAGTTTTGACCTAGGCTGATACTTGAATTGGTCTCAAATTTCCAATCTTCATTGATATCAAAACCAATTGCTGAAGCTTTTGAGACGGCTAACAGCAATCCTAAAAACGTACCTAATTTTTGAATAAAAACAATATTCGCTTTGACCTTATCCAAACGTACATGCTTATGTACCATACGATCTCCATATCGATATGATTTTGCGAGTAGTCTTCTTGACTGCGCAGAAGTTAAATTATTTTTTAATTGTTTTATTTACAGCAATGCTTGCTGATCTATAAAAGTTATTGAATAAAATAGTTAAATCTTAATTAAAACAAGGCTTAACCCATGTCATGCTTTGTATTTAACGATACATAACCAAGCTAGAGTGCTATAACGAAATGCTTTTCCAAGTACTACGCCAAAACCGCCGCTTCACTAACCAAATCAAGCTGTTGAATCAATTGTTCAGCCTGTGGCCAAGATCCGAAACCTGCTGCTGGATTCATATGTCCTACCGCACCTAAATTCAGCAATTGACTGCCCCATCGCTTCGCCATTTCTTCAACAGCGATGAGACTTGCTAGGTGGTCATTGGTACTAGCAACGACAATGCTAGAGAAAGGTAATACTTGATTTGGTAATGGATCCCACCCTTCATTACGAAGCGTGTCAGCACTTGGGTAATTTGCTGGCCAATTTTTTGTTAAATCTGGTGGTGTGACCAATAATGCACCTTGAATATCATGTTGGTATTTTGCTGCCCAATGGACAGTCATCAATACACCTGCACTATGCGCAACTAAAATCACTGGTCCTTCTATTTGTTCGAGTTGCGCTTGAATAGCCTCTACCCTTTTTTCACAATTAAGCTTGTCCGTTTCAAGTGGTGGTACAGAACGCACATTCTCTAACTTCGCTTGCAATAAAGTTTGCCAATGATCAGCCACATGATCACGTAAGCCGGGAATGATTAAAACTGTTGCTTTTGTCAGTATTTTTTCCATGTCTACACCTTAACTGAGGAGCACTTTGGGGATGATGAATTGTGTAAATTCCATACACACAATAAAGAACAGGTCTTTTAAATAATGCACATTAGATGACAGACTCTTTTCATTTGATGACAAATTACAGAAAATATAAAGATGAAAAATCGTTAAAATAATTAAAAATAAATATTTGATTTAATTAAAATAAAACGATTTTTAAATATAGTTAAAAGAAAAATATACATTTGTATATAAAATATTTTTTGAGTTGCTTTATCGTCTCAGTATTTGAATAATGTCTCCGTGTTTCAGAAAGGATCCGCTGAAACCATAAAAAAATTAAACCAAAAGGAAAGTAAAATGAGTCAAATTTTTAGAATAGTGCTGCCTGTTGCATGCCTATTGACAGTAAATTTAGCTTATGCGGATTCTACAAATTATAAACGTTGGGCAGTGAGTGCAGGTTGGATGCATGTCATGCCTCAAGGTAAGGCAAATTCAACCCACGTTACAACAAGTGTAAAAGAAGGTGGGAGTTATGGTGTGGGATCATTGTGGGGCAGTGATCTAGGAGCATATGCATTAAACGGCGGAGAATTGGAGAGTTCTTTAGGACGATTAATGTTTAGTTCTTTTGTTAGAAATGGACAAAAAGATCCTAACTATAAAGTTCCTGATGGATTTGTAAAAGGTGCTAGAGCCGATATTACTGGAATTTCTGACTACACAGCCAATGGTGGTATGGAAATTGATGACACGGATACACTCGGTTTAACCCTCAGTTATTTTGTAAATGACAATGTTTCCTTAGAATTGGTGGGTGGTATTCCACCTAAAGTGGATGTGAAAGGTGTAGGTGAAATTCGAGCAGCAGCTTTATCTACCTCTAATTCACCTTTACCACCACATACACCACCGACCTATTTTGATGGTTTACAGCTGCTTAAAGATACGTTAATTACCGACCTTGGTGCACATGGCACTGTGGCTGAAGTGACTGCTTGGACACCTGCGGTAACGGCAAAATATCACTTCGGTACTTCGGATAAAAATAAATTCCGTCCATTTGTTGGTGCAGGCGTCGTGTATGGACATTTCAATAAACTAAAACTCGATGGTGGTGTCAGAGAAGACCTCGTTCAAGCGGGTTATATGATTGATAATATTTTAAATGACCGTGCTGGCGAAGCGCTTCATGGCGGTAAAGGTAGTTCAACTGCTACACCAGAAGTAAAAGTGAAAACCAGTGATGCTTTTGCTCCAGTATTTACCGCAGGTTTTACATATGACTTGACTGAACGTTGGTTTACTACAGGTTCATTAAGTTATATGCCAAACTTTAATAATGTCGCTACGGTAACGGTAACGGATACATCAACGGGTACTCAATTGATCAAATCGACCACTAAAATTGATTTTGATCCTTTAGTCACATATGTCGGTGTTGGCTACCGTTTCTAATTTTCATCATATTCAAATGGTTTAGTGAATAAAAAATTTGAATACTGTTTGAATACTCACGTGAAACATTGTTTTATAACCGAATAGCTGATTTCTATACTTTAGTTTACAGAAATCAGCTATTTCACCTATTAAATATTGTTTGCAAAAATAGTATATTCAGACGAGACAAATACATGCGAAGATTGCGGTACATTGAGAGTAAATTGTACATAGCACCTTACATTTTAGTTATCAATAAATACTGATCAGGACGATTAGATTTTGAATAAGGAGATAATAAAATGGTACCTCTTGCTCATGCTGCTGTTTTAAAAAATTATTTAGATGTTAGCCAACAATTTAACATCAATCCGTACTATTTATTATCAAATGTCGGGTTGAATCAAACGCTTCTAAAAGATTTAAAACAACGTATTCCCGCAGATAAGGCCATTGAACTACTGGAAAAGTCAGCTCAATTGAGCGGTTGTGAGATGTTTGGTTTACATATGGCGGAACAGCGCCAACTCTCAGATTTTGGAGAGCTGAGTCTCTTGCTCAGCTATCAGGAAACATTAAGGGATGCATTACAAGTCATTGTTAGATATAGAAACTTAATTAACAATGCTTTAGAAATATATATTGAAGAAGTCAATAATACCGTCATTATTCGTTTAGAAGTCATCTCAGGATCGTCAGCATACAGTCGCCAAGCCATTGAGTTGGCGCTAGGCATCACCCATCGTTTTTGTGCTGCCCTATTATTTCAAAAATGGCATCCATTGAGTGTACATTTTACCCATGATGCACCGCATGACCAATCTGTTCATCAGCGTATTTTTGGCTGTTCATTAGAGTTTGGAAGCGAGTTTAATGGCATTGTTTGTACAGCAGCAGAGTTAAATAAAGCCAATCCACATGCCAATATTGCAATGGCAAATCACGCACAACGTTACCTCGATATTGATATTTTACAACATAAAAATGAATCTTCTATTATCTTTGAAATACGAAAAAGTATTTATCTGCTTTTACCGATGGGGCGTGCCACAATAAATCAAATTGCACAAACGCATGGTATGAATGTACGCACATTACAACGCCGCTTAGAAGCATCTCAAACCAGTTTTAGCGATTTAATTAATGATGTCAGACGCAGTTTAGTATTGCGTTATTTAAAGAATATTAATTACTCACTTGCACAAGTCTCTGATATTTTAGGTTATTCTATGCCAAGTTCATTCACGCGTTGGTTTATCAGTCAATTTAGTATGACACCAACCACATGGCGCAGTGTAAATAAAAATGCTCTTGATCAATAAGATTATTATTTATAAATAGATAATCAAATTTTCTCGCGAAGATGAATCGCTTTTAAAATAAATATGCCGTTTTAGCTTGATGTTAAAACGGCATTTTTTAATCATTTTGAACGCTGATACTGAAACTTAAAAATACGTAAATTTATTAAAAAATGATATTTGCAATAAATAAATACTCATTTCAGAATAGGTGCTTTTAAATTTTATAAGAATAAGCTCAGATTTATTTATAAAACATAGGGTTTCACTTATCTTATAACAGTAAAACCCTTGTTTTCATTAAATGACAACGAATATTAAAACCACCAATGCATCAATGTTAAAACCAATAATATGAGGAAAACACTTTCTCCAATCATCAGCAAAATTGGTTTTATTCCTACAGTAGCAAGCTCTTTTAGTTGAGTCTTCATACCCAAGGCGCTGATTGCGATGACCAGACACCAGCTTGATAATCCATTGATGCTACTTTGTACCACATGAGGCACCCAACCCGTACTATTAATACAAGCCAAAATAACAAAACCTACAGCAAACCACGGTAATAATGGCGGGCGTGGACCTGTCGAATCACCTCCACCCTGCATACGTGTGATCATTGCCGCACAAACAATGACAGGTAAAAGCATTGCGACTCGCATCAACTTAACCACTGTTGCAGTATCACCGATTTCAGGTGACATGCTATAACCAGCACCGACAACCTGCGCAACATCATGAATGGTTGCACCCAAAAACACACCTGCTTCTTGGGGTGGAAGATGAAGTGCTTTTACAATCATTGGATAGACAATCATGGCTAAAGTCGAAAGCGCAGACACACCGATAACGGTGAATAATGTCGCTTTCTCTTTTTGTGGATGATTTGGTAATGCAGCAGACAAAGCTAATGCTGCTGAAGCACCGCAAATTGCAGTCGCACCACCTGTCAACATACCAAAAAGCTTATTAAAACCAAGTACCTTCGCAGCTATGATCGACACGGTGATGGTCACTACAACCAGTGAAACGACTAAAGCAACAGGTTGCCAACCGAGCGCAGTAATCTGCTCTAAAGTAATCCGCATTCCCAATAAAGCAATACCAAAACGCAATACTTCACGTGCTGTAAATTCAATACCGGCCTTACATTTACTTTCAGTCGTTAAAAAATTAAGCCCCATACCTAATAACAAGGCAAATAACATGACTGGAGCGCCATAATGTTCAGACAAAAAAGTGGCAGCAGCGGCAACAACCGCACTCACAATAAATCCAGGTAATAATTCAGGAATCCGTTGCCCTATACTGGCTATTTTAGCATTGCTCATGTTGCTCTCCTGCCGACTCCATGATAATAAAAACATCTTCACCAACGACTTCTACAGGATAAGAATTCACTTTTAGATGTTTAGAATTCAGCAAATAACCACTTTCCAAATCAAAACGTAAACCATGCGCACAGCATTGGATCAATTTGCCATCTAATCGCCCTGTAAAGAGTGAAGCACCTTGATGTGGGCAACCATCATCAATGGCGTAGAATTGAGTATCGACATTAAAGAGAACTAAAAACTTCTCTCCGACTTGAAGAAAAGCCCTTGCACCTGCAACAGGTACTTTTTCACTAGGTACTTGAAAACGGGAAGTCATTGCACTTCTCCTTGGCTTGCAAGTGCTTCAAGCATGACCTTATAGAGCGTATCTGCGGAATGAGCGCCTGCTAATGCATATTGATTATTAAATATAAAATACGGTACGCCTTTACCACCTGTATTTGCAGATATAAATGGTTGTGAAGAGATTTCAGGATCTAGATCACCATTTTTAATCGCTTCGGAAAAACCAAAAGAATTTAAAATGTCGAGCAAAACCGAAGAATCACCAATATCTTCTGAATAATGAAAATAGGCTGAGAATATACGCTCGAGTAACATCTCACATTGTGCAGGTGTTCCGACTTTCAATGCTTTTGCAAACAATTGATGTGCTTTGGTCGTATTTGGCATTCGCATGATACGATCAAAATGAATATCTACTCCGACTGCGTGGGCAGCTTTGCGAACTTGAGCCTGTCGCATAGAAACGGCTGATTCACCGCCCAATCGTTCAAGATAAAACGCTTTAAAAGGAACACCATGAGCAGGTAAATGAGGCAGCAATTGGACACCATGCCACTGTAATATCACCTCTACATCTGGATCATTGTCTTGTAGCTGATCAATTGCTGCTTGTAACTGACGTTTTCCAATCAAACACCAAGGGCAAATAAAGTCAAAAAATACATCTATACGCAATTGGCGAATCATATTTTATCTTCCACACACTGTTCTTGAATTCTATCTTCGTACTGTAACTTTTCTTCAGCAGCGATCTGCCCTTCTAAACGCGCCATATCTTTGTGATAGTGATGTTTGGCATATAAAAATACGGATGCTGCTGCAATACTTACTAAAGGCATAAACTGAAATGCGTTATGCAAACCAATCACATCAGAAACCCGTCCTACAACCAATGGGCCAAGGGCTAAACCTAGAAAATTATTAGCCAATGTCAACGTTGCAAAAGCAGTCCCATGTACAGAGTTATGCGTCAGATTTGCAACCATCGCACTTGATGGGCCATTCGTTCCTAGAGCAATCAACATTCCCATACAGATCATTAATAATTGCGCCTTACCTGCTGGCATTGAAAATGCAATTAACAATAAAATACAGCTACCTATACAATAAATAATGGCTAAACTGACTTTACGATCAGGACGTTCACGGCCCATTCGATCACACAACATGCCACATAGAATCGTTCCAACAGCACCACATAAAACAATGATTGCAGCGACAACTCCTGCTGAATCTGTCGTCATGCCATAGTATCGATTGAGATAACTCGGCATCCAAACAATGACTGTTCCACCCACAAATAATTGCAAGCCGCTACCAATATAAGTAGCAATGACGGAATGGCTGGAATAGATCGTTTTTAATGGACTTTTAGATTTATCAGAGTTTTTTCTAACTGCATTTAATTGACGTGACGGCGAAATTTTCTTTTCTTTAACAATAATCGGATATAAACATGCCAAAATTAAACCAAACAGCGCCATACCACCAAATGCCCAGCGCCATCCAAAATGTTCAGCTAATACACCACCTAAAGCCATACCTAGAAAAGAACCGAATACCCCGCCTGCCATAAAAGCACTTGCCAATGTAGCGCGCATTTCTCGTGGAAATACTGCAACAACAACAGCAATACCTACACTGCCATAAGCTGCTTCACCGACACCGACCATAAAACGGGCAATAAACATTTCTTCATAATTCTGTGCAAGCGCACAACCTAAAGTTGCTAAACTCCACAACACAGCCATGATCGATAAGCTTTTGACACGACCAAAACGATCCGCCATAAGTGACAAAGGTAGAGTTAAAACACCTACCATGATTGCCACAATGCCGCTCAGCAAACCCAGTTGACTATCACTGAGTAGCCACTCACTTTTAATTAAAGGAAATACTGCATTTAAGACCTGTCGTGACATGTAATCTGAAATGAGCAAACCGAATGTTAAAGCAAAAATTACCCACGCATACAGACGTGGTACATTGACCGATGTATCTACACTACTCGCATGATTTGTATACTGATGCGCATCCATACGAACTCCTTGTGTTTTTATAATTTCTATTTTACTAACAAAGAATTACGTCCCTTTTAGAAACGTAATTCCAGTTTCACACTTCAAGTCATGTCCATATTTCTTCTAAATAAGAACATCATTAAAGGCGTGGAACACCTTTTTGACCAGCTTTACGGTTTGGTGCCATACCATTGGCAAGCAATGTTTCTTCAATGCTGTCGTATTGCACGCCAATACGATAAATTTCACGAGCTTCTTTGCCTGAAGCAATTTCACGACCTAATTCATGCGCAATACGCACAGTTTGCTTAATTTGCTCGACAGATGAGAAACGTTTGCCATGATGATCAATGATTGTATCTTCCGTACCCACTCGTGCATGCAAGCCCATTGCCATTGACATGGTATTAAGCGGTAGAACATTTTTTAACAATGATTCTGATGTCAACGTACAACCATCAGGTACACGATGAATGAAATTAAAGAAGTTAAATGGATTTGGCCCGTCAAAACCACCACCAATACCAATCCAAGTTAAATTCAATGGCCCCTTATATACCCCTTTGCGCACCAAACGCTCTAGGGTTTCTAGACCATGCATACCTGTTAATTGGAAATGTGGTTGAATGTTATTTGCGCACAGACGTTTAAGATGCTCTGCAAGCCAAGCCGGCCCCGCAGGAACAGTCATTTCTGCATATGCCTCTTGAATCGCAGGATGTGACAACGACGTTCCTTCTAAATATTCAGGATACAGCAGTTCCATAATATTCATTTGTGTCGTATTTACAGCAACTGTTACCTGATCTGGTTTTGGCGTTAATTCAGCCAACATATGACGTGTATCATCACTTAACCAAAGCGCAGCTTCGCCTTCACTTTCTGGAGCAAAAGAAATCGAGCCACCGACTTGAATAATCATATCAGGCACAGCTTCACGAACACCTGCGATTAATTCATTAAACTTAGATAAACGCTTAGAACCTTTGCCATCTAGCTCGCGAACATGTAAATGTAAAACTGTAGCACCTGCTTCATAGCAATCTACCGCTTTTTGGATCTGTTCTTCCATAGTGACAGGAATATCTTCTGGAAAATCTTCTGGCATCCATTCAGGACCATACGGTGCAACAGTAATTACAACTTTTTCCATGTTTTCTGGGTGCAAAGAATCGTCAAAAAATTGCATGTCCATCTCCTACTGTATTATCTTGATTCGTCAATGAGATATGGGAATAGAGTCCCTAGATTTAATAAGTCGCGTCACCAATAATGCCAGCGCGTTCCATTTTGCGATGACAAGGTGGGTAATCCATGACGGCATAATGCTGTGTGCTACGATTGTCCCAAATCGCAACGCTGTTCGGTTGCCAAGTCCAGCGAACTTGATACTCTGGAATATAGGCTTGGCTAATGAGATAACGTAGTAAATCCCCTGCACCAGGATTGGCATCTTGACCGAAACGCACCATTTCTTTGGTGTGGTAATTACTGATATGTGTAGCAAATGCATTTACATATAGAATTTTCTCACCTGTTTCAGGATGAGTACGTACAATTGGATGCTCAGCATCTGGATGTTTCGCTTTCAATTCCAAGCGTTTTTCAATAGGTAGCATTGCTCCAAAACTTGCTTCAATACTATGGTATGCACGCAAGTTGGCAATTTTAGCTTTAATCTCTTGTGGCAAATTCTCATAAGCCAATACCATATTTGCCCACATGGTATCGCCACCTACAGGAGGACATTCGATACAACGCAATACACATCCCATTGGAGGAGATTTACGCCAACTAGCATCGCTATGCCAAGCATTTTCATAACGATCGATGGGGCTTTCAGGATTTTTATAAATTTGTACTAAACCCGGATGCTCTGGATGGCTACCTAGCGCAGGATGATCCTCTAACTGTCCAAAACGTTCAGCAAATGCAACATGTTCTGCACGAGTCATTTGCTGGTCACGTAGAAATACAACTCGATGTTTCAGTAATTGCGTACGAATTTCAGCAAATAATCCATCATCATGTATCGCATCTGCTAAACGAACGCCGCGTAATTCTGCACCAATATTGCAGGTTAACTGTTCAATTTGCATAAGAAATCCTTTCTAACAACAAACTTAAATAACAAAAATTGAGGAACCTATGGTTTTTCGTGCTTCTAAATCACGATGTGCTTGTACAGCGTCTTTCAGCTCATAACGCTGATTAATTTCGATTTTGATACGACCACTGCCTACGTGATCAAATAACTCTTTCGCTAATGCTTTTTTCTCTTCTGGATCGGCAATATAATCTGCTAAAGCTGGTCGTGTGATATACACAGAGCCTTTGATCGCAAGCAACACAGGATTAAAGTCAGGAATTGCACCTGAAGCAGTTCCTACACAAACCAATAAACCACGGCGTTTTAATGAATCTAAAGAAGCCATAAAAGTGTCTTTACCTACACTATCAAAGACGACATTTACACCAACACCGTTGGTTATTTCACGTACACGTTGCGCGACGTCTTCTTTACTATAATTGATCACATAATCACAGCCATGAGCACGCGCTACTTCGGCCTTTTCTTCAGTCGATGTCGTTCCAATGACAGTCAAACCCAGTAGTTTGGCCCACTGAGAAACGATTAAACCTACACCGCCTGCTGCTGCATGTAATAAAATCGTATCGCCAGCTTTGAAATCATAAATACGTCGCATCAGGTAAGCTGAAGTTAAACCACGCATCGTCATTGCCGCAGCTGTTTCACACGAAATGTCATCTGGAAGTTTAATCAGTGCATTAGCAGGAATCAGTCTTTCAATGCTGTAAGCACCTAGGGTATTTATAAATCCTGTATAAGTTACACGATCGCCAACTGCGAATTCAGTAACGCCGCCACCCACAGCTTCTATGACACCCGATGCTTCTACGCCCATACCATTTGGCATTGGAATTTGATATGTGCCATCACGGAAATAAGTGTCAGCGTAATTTAAGCCAACTGCCACATGACGTAAGCGAACTTCACCTACGCCTGGCTCGCCTACTTCCACATCTTCATAGCGCATTACTTCGGGTGTTCCTGTTCCATAGAAACGTACAGCTTTAGTCAACGTCATTTTCTAGTCCATGTCTTTTTACAGTGCTTATCAAAGCAATGACCCAAATTACAATACTCAGCTTAGCCACCACTTTACATATGACGACACGCACTTATCCTTTTACGACACTCATTTTGCTTTGGGTATTTTGCTTAGACGTATCTGTCACTCATTTTCAGATAAGTTCATAAAGGAAATTAAAAGAATAGAAATTTAAAATTAAGGAAAGAAACAGAAATAATGAAGAAATAGAGTTAGTTATTATTGAAGGTGCATCATCTTCCAAAAAGTATTGATGATAAAAGTGAATATTTTCCGACTAAGAATTCAACACAATTGTAATTGTAAGCAAAAGATTTTTCCAAACTTATCGTGAATAAATGCTGAACTTAAAGCCTATATAAAGTGGCGATCGTGCAAACTTTCATCAATAGAACACTTGACCTTCAATCTCACTTTAAGATTATTATCTACTTTAAAATATCGTCTAAAGAAATCAATCTGATACTACGGTTGATATGCGTTAAACCGAGGAAAGTAGAAATGAACATTAGTGAATTATCAAAACGAAGTGGTTTGACGACACCGACGATTCGTTATTATGAACAAATTAAATTGCTACCCAAAGCTAAACGTAAATCAAATGGGTATAGAGAATATACTGACAATGATCTCAAGCTACTTTTACTGATTCAACAAGCCCAGCAAGTCGGATTTTCACTCGCCGATATTAAAACTTTTCTGCCTACAGATGTGATGGTTTGGAACCATGATGAATTGCTTGGAACAATGAAAGATAAAATTACTGAGATTGAAAGTCTTGAACAAAAATTGGCGTTGAGTAAGCAAAACCTACTGATGATGATTGCATCTATTAACAATAAACCAGATGATATTACTTGCGAGGAAAATGCTGAACGTTTATTTAACCTTTATTTCTCTGAAACCAGTAAATAAAGGCTAAATATTGATTTAAAGAAAATAACACTTCTTATTCATAATTATTGATCGAAAGCTTCACTTTAAACCTAACTTTAAGCATAAACTCAAAGATAAATGGTGAATGGGGAATCTTTTATATTCCAATATTAAAATTCCCCATTGAAGTGCTATTTACACCATAAATCATCCAGTTTGAATTACGAATATTGTTCATACAAAGCTCTTTTTAAGATGCAAATGAATAATCACGCATACGACTTTTATATTGGCGAGTACGGCGTGCCATCGCAGCTTGCTGTAAAATCAAAGCCCATAAAGGTGAAACTTTTGGATTTGGCATTTTTCCAAGGCTCAATTTACGCAACTGGTATTTCACCGTTGCCATATTCGCAAGTGAAGCTAAAGTTTTATTTTCCCAAGTGATGGGTTTCAGTTCGGGTGTAATATTCAACCCTTGTTTCCATTGATTTGGTAAGCTCGGATCAAGGGCCAAAGCGGTTGCAATACCAACCATATCCACACCACTAGCAACAACTTGCTCTGCAACCTGCTGACGTCGAATTCCTCCAGTCACCATGACTGGCATTTTGGCAACTTTACGAATTTCTTGTGCAAATTCTAAGAAATATGCTTCACGTGCTAATGTACGCCCATCTCTAGCTTGACCTTGCATCGCAGGTGCTTCGTAACTTCCGCCTGAAAGCTCGACTAAATCAACTGGATAATCATTGAGCATTTTCACAACTTGTTGAGCATCTTCTGCACTAAATCCACCACGTTGGAAATCTGCTGAGTTGAGTTTAACTGCAACAGCAAACTGAGGTGACACAACTGCTCGAACAGCCTTGACGATCTCAATCAAAATACGTGCACGATTTTCCAATGAACCACCCCATTGATCTTGACGCTTATTACTCAATGGAGAAAGAAACTGGCTCAGTAAATAACCATGTGCAGCGTGAATTTCTACACCTGTAAAGCCAGCTTTTTCACCTAAACGAGCAGTATTTGCAAAGCGCTGAATCACTTCATCAATCATTTCTTGAGTCATTTCAATAGGTGTATTAAAACGATCAGACATTTTGCCTAAATCCAAAGCAACTGCTGATGGCGCCCAAGTCTGTTGACCTAAATTTGACTGCATTTGACGACCGGGATGGTTAATTTGCAACCAGAACTGTGCGCCCTTAGCACGACCGATTTGTGCCCAGCGTTTGAAAATATCTAAATACTTTTCATCTTCAAGCACTACACCGCCCGGGCCTGTCATTGCACGGCGATCAACCATCACATTCCCTGTAATAATGAGACCCGCTCCGCCTTCAGCCCAAGCCTGATACAAACGCATTAATGCCTCAGATGGTGCCTGATTCAGATCAGCCATGTTTTCTTCCATCGCTGCTTTTGCAATGCGGTTTGGGATACTTGAGCCATTTGGAAGTGTTAACGGATTAAATATACTCATTATCATCACACCTATTTGGTTTATGAGAATACTATAAGATTAAAGTTAACTTTAATGTCAATAGGGTTTTTAGGTAATCCATAAATATTTTTAAATATGAATATTGAGTTAGTTAAATCAATATATTAAAAACCTATTGGAAATTTAAAACTGTCAAAAACATGGGAAGCATCAGCTTATATTGAACGAATTTAAATGGTCTATACTTATTCAAAATATTGATTTTTAGGTTATTTTGCACTTAATTTCTAATTGATGCCGTAACGTTCAATTTCAGATTTTTGCTATTTTATAAAATGTACGCTTTCTTGACCAAAATGAGCGGGAAAAGCTAAGGGCATTGAAAATAAAACAGAATTATCATAAGGGAATATAGTCTTGTTCACAGTCTAAGCTTACAACTCCCCCTGACTCAGCATTTTTACGTAACACTAATGAAAATGTTACAGCAATTTACATGCCAAAAAAATTATTATTAAATTACAAATACTTAATTATTTCAATCGTTTCAAAAATGAAAATAATTGCATTTTTGAAATCCTACAGCTTATTTTCAATTCAACTCCCAAAACAATAAGGTGCTTATGATCGTTTTGGGCTATATCTCATATTCAACACTTTTAAGCATTGATAAAAAGAAGTGAGAAACCTAAAATACATAAAATTGTGCCAATCACTCTATTCATAAGAACCTGCTGCTTTAACATTTTCTGTCTAAGGCTTACCGTCGAAAACAGAATAGATACGGCTGCAAACCATAAAAAATGCGTGAATGACATAAACAAACCATAACCAATCAATATGATCTTAGGCGTAGCAAGGCTGACAATTTGCGTATATGTACTCATGATAAATAACGTAGTTTTGGGATTTAAAGCATTGGTAAAGAAACCAAATTTTAATGCTTGCACGACACTTAAATTCGTTCCAGACGAAGTATCCATTATGGGTTTTTGGATCAATGTTTTATAACCAATATAAATCAAATATGTTGCACCGATATACTTCATCATATTGAAAATATAAGGTGTATAAGCAAATAGAATAGCGATCGCCAACAACACATAAGCCACTTGTACCAATACACCAAGTGCAATACCGAATGATGTAAAAACACCCATTTTTCGACCATACAAATAACTGTTTTTGGTCACAATAGCAAAATCAGCACCAGGGCTAATCACGGCAAGAATGGTAATCATGATGACTGCAATAAATTCTCCAATAAACTCACCCATGACATTTCGCCTTAATCTTCATTGTTAAATCAGCGTAATCCACTGTGCAATGATGGCCTTTTTCTTGAGCATTAGCTTCCACTGCATTGAGTATTTTTTGGAATGTATTTAACACATAAATTTCACAGTCATGTATTTTAACCACATTCAAAAATAAAGAATTGATGCTATAGTTCATAGTAGCAATGAGGTTATTTAAACGATTTTTCATTCAGTTAAGCATTCAATGACGTTACGAGATTTTTATTTTGAACAATAAACTGAGAAATAAAAATGGATAAATTCGACTGATCAAACATGAGATTTTGGAATGATAGAAAAAATATCTTTGAATTCGCTCAAATATTTTTATTATGTAGGGAAATATGGAAGCGTCACAGTCGCTGCAAAAAAACTCTTTGTCACACAAAGTGCCGTGAGTAAGCAGATTTTCAGTTTAGAAGAAACATTAAACATTGCGCTATTTCAGAGAAAAAATAAATCTTTAGTGCTCACAAGCCAAGGAACGTTATTACTTCAATGCTGCCAAAATATTTTCCATGAATTGGATGAATGTTTAATTGAAGTGACGAAACAAAATTTTGAAAATAAACAATTGGTGCTGTCTTGTGAGCCAACCTTTTCAATGAAATGGCTCATTCCTCGCTTGTCTAAATTTAAAGCACAATATGATGATTTTGATATCGTGTTATTAACTGCTGGTGGGAAGGTCGATTTTGAAAACAATAATATCGATCTTGCAATCAGGCGCAATGATTTTGATTGGAGTGATCATATACATAGCGAAAAAATAGCAGATGAATATATGGTCATGATTGAATCAACACAAATTGAGAAAAGCAACGATTTGTTAATATCCAATTCTCGCCCTTATTTTTGGAAGAGTTTAAATAAATCCAGAACATTAAAAACAATCATTGGGCAATATTCTAAAGTTGATCTTGAACATTTTTATCTTTGTTTAGAGGGCTGCTTGGCGGGATTAGGTGCAACCATTATTTCCATTTATATGATTGAAAAAGAAATGGAATTTAATTTTATTCAAACAATAACGCCTCCTTTTCGAGATGAGTCAGCCTATTACTTATTATCCAAATCTAGTTTTGAAGAAGACCCGAGAAAGTTAATATTTTTAAACTGGCTTAAAAATGAGATGGAAGATTCACAGGGCAAATTTTTAAAATCAGTTACACCAGTTCAAATCTAATCTTACAATTATCGATATTTAGCGGAAATTGTTAGCTTAGATTTAAACCAGAGCGAATCAAAAAAAGGTTTTTCCGATACGATCAATCACTGAAGACTTATCTTGAATCGATTTATGAGTCTAATGCACTAGATTTCCAAATACCTTTATCAATCATTTTTTGAATCTGTTTATCTAAAACATTTGCTTTATAATCAGCATGTTTACCTTGTTTTTGCTCAAGATATAGATTTTTAGGGTAAATATTTTCTGCGTAAATTAAACGTGCACTTTCAGCTCGCACATCTTTCAACCAGTTCGTGACTTGTGAATGAGTACGGTGGTATCTTTGTGCTTCAATATCAATGACACCATATACATAAGTAGAACCGTTCGTGTCGTTCTGCTTTCCAACTATACGTCCCTTATAATCTACAATTGCAGATAAGCCCCCACCACAATCAATTGGTGCAAGGGTTTTTTCAGAAATGTACATCGCACCAATATTCGGAGCAACCACGTACATATTATTTTCCAAAGCTCTTGCTCGATTCGATATTTCAAAAATATCGTTTTCAGTAAATGGTGTTGGCAACGAAGCACGGTATACGACTTCAGCACCATTCATGGCAAGTCCTCTACCATTTTCAGGAAAATTACCTTCCATTGCCATCATGATACCTAATTGACCAATTTCAGTATCAACCACTGGCCAGAAAGACTGCAAGGTATTGCCATATTTCTCAATCCATTGATCATACAAATCATGCGGTGATGCAGATCTTTCACAAGGAAGCAGTGCTGACATTTTATGATGTTTAAGGATAATTTCACCCTTTGGATCAATGATAAAACCAACATTGAACATAATCCCTGGCCAATCTGGATCACGTACTTTTGCTTGAGCCATGATAAAAACATTATGATGTTTCGCCATTTCAGCTAAACGATCTGTTTCTGGTCCTGGAATATCAATTGCCCCATCTGCAAGAAATGCTTCCATATCTTGATCAAGCGCTTCATCATTAAACCCTTGCAGTGCGCCTTCAGGAATAACCAGTAAACGTACAGGCAAATCAAGAGAACTTAACCATAATGCACCATGAGTAAGCTCTTCTAAATGATCAATATTTTTCATTATATCAGCACGTTTTTTGATTCCCCAAACTGTTGGGACAAGTCCTACGACACCATATGGTTTGATCATGATTACATCCTCTATAATGGAATTGATACAGTTCATATCAACTTGTGTGACAATGAACCGTTTTAATCAAGCGATTTACATTGCTAAGGCAACTTGATTGGCTAAACATATTTGATTCATATAAATTATCAGCATGCTGATAATTTAAAAGTCATGTTTTATAATAGGATCGTAATAAAGTGAAAGAAAATGTAACTGCCGAGCAGGGTTTACTTGATAATGAGCATGGATATTTAGGTTTAATGTTGCGTAAAGCAGCCAATGCTTATAAAAATAAAATGGAAAAAATTCTACAAGAACAAGGTATTACGGCGTCACAATTTACAGTTTTAAATATCATTTCAACATTTCCTCAATGTTCCAATGCAGATGTTGCAAGAATGGCTTATTTAACGCCTCAAACGGTAAATTTAATTGTCAATAAATTAGTTAAAATGGACGCAGTTCAGAAAAATAAACACCCTGAGAATAAATTAATTCAATTATTAGAAATAACCCCGACAGGAAAGCAACTTTTAACACAATGTAATGAACTTGTACTTACATTGGAAAATCAATTAGAGTTTAATTATGAACAAAATGAGCAAGCAGTAATACGAAAATGGTTATCTCAAATCATTGAAAATGAAGGTTAATACCTTCTAAAATAATCATTATTTTTATTTCTAAGCAGATGCAGAAATACTTAAATTAAAAATGCCCAATCAAGTATTGGGCATTTTATTTTAAAGACAAATATAAACTAAGAGTGGCTTATCTATTCTAAATATGAGCTTCAACATTATGTTTTGTATAACTTGTTAAAATACCACCCATATCATCCCAATGGATTTTATTTAAAAAGTAAGATTTACGCTTATTTAGATTGATAAGAAAGTTTCATCCCCACGATATAGCCTGTATTATCTTTGAAGTCACCAGCGACTTGACGGCTAGACAACTCCCCCTTTGCATCACCAAACCACATATAACGACCACCCAAACTAAACGCTAAATTTTGATTCAAGTTATATTTCGCTGCTAAACCTACTCCCCAATAACCATCAACAGGGCCCAAAGTTGGTGCTGGATCTCCTGCACCTGAGTCCCATAAACCAGAAACTGAAAGCGCTAGATTTGGAGATAATCGTTTCCCCAAACCAAGTTCAACTGAAATTTGGTCTTCCGAATAATCAACTAAAGGTAATCCTTTACCTAATGCAACTGAAGTCGATGCTTTGAGTATTGGTGGGTAATAAGCAAAATCACCCCATGGTACGTAACGTACTTTGGCATAAAGCGCAGTCGTCTGATTTAAACCGGTTTGCAAATTTAAATTTATCGACTCAGGTGTAGTAATTTTACCCTTATTGCTATGTGAGTAGTCACCTGCGAATACGATATCAGCTAAAGGTACATCTTCTTGAATTGTCGTTTTATGTTTAACCTCTGAGCGATAGGTTAATGATGCTAAAATTCCCATCTCAGGCTTAGCATAGCTCATACCTGTAACCCAACCTACAGCTATGTCATCAAAGCTATTATTATATCCACTATTTACAGCATAGGTTAAACCTCGCAAATGTACATCTGCCTTAAGCTCTTGTAGTGCAGGACCAGCATAAACCATAATGTTTTTATTTAAGTTATAACCTAAAAGTGTTGTTACATTTTTCGATTTCACATGTACACGTGTATTTGCATCTTCTGCTGGACGATTTTTTGCAATGAAGTTATTTTCACCGTCAAACTTAACTTTAGCGCCAAACGGTTCATCATAAATAACTGCTAAACGTAAGTTCGGTACTAAATCTGTTTTTACCGCATAATTGAGTGATTGGAAGTCTTCCGCCATGTCTGAAATATGATTGCCACTAGTGTCCTTACCTGTGACTTCAGGCGAAATAAAGGTATAACCGACTTCGGCATAAGTTCCTGCTTCGAATAATGCGTCTATAGATTGCGGTGAGCGTTCAAGCCCTGCAGCGTATACAGTACTCATCGACGCAAATGGCACTAAAGCACATACTGCTATTTTGTTCATAGCATTTAACATATTCTAATCCTTTAGATTTTAGGAAATCCTAAATCATTCTTTATTCAATCTTGTTTTCCCAATTCAATACCGTCTAGAAATGTGCAACTTCTTATGTGACAATCCAATATCAACAAAAGCTTCACAGCTATTCTTATTTAGACGCAATGAAAATGACTTACATAACTGATCTTTACTTATCAGCTTAGTTAAGAAGTTATCAAACTTAGTAAATCGGTAAACCACTCTAAAGAATGGTAATTCAATTGTTTTTGTACCCATTCTTTACTTCTATATTTGATAACCTGTGCAAATTGGTATGCCATCAATCAAGACAGTTCATACACTGCATAAAACAGAATGCTTTGTGACTAAAAGAAATTTAAATAAAGAAAATTAAGTTAGGAGTAATGCTGAATTTTGTAAAAATGTGGATTATTTAATTTATTCTGATGCTGTACTAACTATTGATATCAAAAAGATTTCTGATGATGAAAAGCAAAGATGACATCTTTAAATCTTTAAATAGACTATAGCGTTTAGATAGACAATAACGCTTTAATATATGAAGTTCTTAGATGAAATAAAAAACTCAAATTAAAACTGACAGTTATAATAAAAAATGAATAACTGTCAGTTCTGATTTGAGCTATAAATAATGGTAATTAATTAAGATTAAAACTTAACAATAAATTTACCCGTATTTTCACCTTTAAATAACTTAATTAAATCTTCAGGTAGACTTTCAAAGCCTTCAGTGACATGCGCTTTATATTGAATTTTACCTTCTGCCAAGTAAGCTCCAAGTACTGAAAAAGCTTCATCCGCAATATCTTGATAATCTGTGACAATCAGACCTTGCACACGCAAGCTTTTTAGATTGATATCCACCCAGCTTGGGCCTTTAGTTGGTACTTCATTATCATAATCAGCCAAAACACCACATACAACAACTCGACCAAAACGATTTAATTGACTAAAAATAATTTCTTGAATTGGGCCACCTGTGTTTTCATAAAAAACATCTACACCATTCGGTGCAGCGGCACGTAACTGAGCATCTAAATTGTCTGATTTATAGTTAATCGCAGCATCAAAACCGAGCTCTTCCACCAACCATTTACACTTTTCATCAGAGCCTGCAATACCGACTACACGCAGACCTTGAGCTTTAGCAAGTTGTCCAACCAATGAACCCACAGAGCCAGCAGCACCCGTCACAACTAAGGTTTCACCTTTTTTAGGTTGTCCAATCTTCATTAAACCTGCATAAGCTGTTAGACCTGTCATATAAAACAAAGAAAGGACTGCTTCAGGAGGCAATGAAGGATCGATGATATTCATCTCTTCATTACCCAATACATACTCACTCCAACCCGTTACGCCGACAACGTGAGAACCAACTGGAAATTTAGAGTTTAAAGACTCTTCAACGATACCCACGCCATAAGAGCGCATGACTTCACCGATTCGTACAGGTGGCAAATAGCTATCTTCTCGTTGTTGTAACCAAGTACGCATAGCAGGATCAAGAGACATATATGTTTGCTTCACTAAAAACTCACCTTCTTTTAAAGTGGGTTTAGCGAGTGTGACCATATCAAAAATATCTGGGGTAATATTTCCTTGCGGATATTTTGATAATTTAAAAGCCTTATAACTCATTTTCTTTCCTAATCATGATCTAGGTTTTGATTCTATAAATTCATCTCAAAACCTAGATGTTCTAAGTTAGTCTTTATGCAGTAGCACGACCAATAGCTTTTCGTATTTAAGCGTATTGAAAAATACTGACCCAAACTAATGCTTATACATAGCTTAATTAGACGTTATCAAACTTATGAAATTAGAAAACCACTCTAAAGAATGGTAATTGGATTGTTTTTATATCCATTCTTTTCTTCTATGACTTATAACGCTAAGTTAAATTTCATCAGTTCAGACTGATTGAACACAGGATAAAATAAGATGAATAAGAAATGGAAACCTTTAATACAAAAATCTTCGAAAATAAAGTCGCAGTCGTCACTGGAGTAACGTCTGGTATTGGCTACGCTGTCGCCGTTGCCTTGCTCAAAAAGCTGCCAAAGATAGGCATTAGATTTACAATTAGAAATTGATGTGACGGATAAAGCTGCAGTGGATCAATTTTTTTCAACACTAGATCATGTAGATACACTCTTCAACGGCGCAGGCATGGGTGCTTTAACTGAACATGAGCTAGATACATTTAAACATGTCATCAATGTTAATTTAACTTCTATATTTTATATCAGTGAATGTGCTGCAAGATGACTCAATCAGATAATGCGTCTATTGTAAATGTATATTCTATGTCTATGTATGCTATGTAGAAAGGGCTTAATGAATATGCCCTTTCTTTTTCGCCTCAGTCACAGCTTCTAAACGTGAACGCACCATTAACTTATTATAGATATTACGCAAATGCCATTTCACGGTATTTACAGACAAAAAAATCAAATCTGCAATTTCAGAATCAGTTAAACCTTCACTGACCTTTTCCAAAATTTGAATTTCACGCTTTGATAAACCTTCCGTATCATTCTCACGCTTCTCAGCAAGCTGAACATGATGATTTTCCATCATAACCAACTTGTCAGTCGGTCGCTCTTGAAGGGAAAATAAGTGTTGAATATAAGTCAATAATTGTGAATTATTCTCTTGTTTAGCTGTAATTAACATTTGACTGAACTGATGCAACATTTCCCAAACACTCGGATGTTCATCCAAAATGATACGTACAGCTTGAGTTGGCATTAACAACAAAAGCGCTTGTTGTAAATAATCAAAAGCCTGCTCATTCTGTTTAAGTTGATAAAATGCCAGTGCCAATAATAATTTTACACGTGCTTGTCGCAAAGGATATAGTTTAAAAAAATGAGTCTGTTGTACTAAAAAATCAATCGCTTGTTGTACATGACCTGAAAAAATCTGAGTGCGAGCAGCAATTAAATCATCTCCACGGAGTAGATGAGTAAAATTTAATAATGGTTTTTCCACACCATCAACAATATTTGAGGTGACTGAATCATTTGAAACAAGTGGTTGTGCATAGGCTAGAATGGTTTGTGATAAGCGTGGCAATGACCATTGGCTACTTCGAGTTTGTACTTGATTTAAACATGTTTGGATTGCTGTTTGGTCTGAGCTTAATGTCGCTAAACGCATTTGTAAAATATATCCCACGATCACCATATCAGGCATTGTTAAATGATCACCACCATTAAAAAAAACCAAAGCTTTTTCAGCTTGATCTAATTGATTCAGTTCATAATATAAATCAGCTTTAAAGCTACTGAGAATATTCATAATGGCTGTTTTATTATTTTCATCTAAGCCTAGCTTTTGATATTCCTCGCTATACCCAATTTGGCTAAATTTTTCTGCGGCTAAAGCAAGATCTCCCAATAAATAATCGCATAGAGCATCCATGCAATCGACCATTCCTAGACCATATAAATTGTGACCTTGTACATAAATCACGCGTGTTTGTTGCAGTAGTTTTCGCGCTTCAGTTATTTCTCCTAGACAAACATGGTACAAACCCGTAATCCCAATTAAAGGTCCTCGTGAAAAGTAGGCCGTACTGGTAATTTTCGCTAAATTTTGCTCGGCTAGTCTGTAAGCTAATTCCCATTTATCTTCTGACAAAGCGATGAGTGGTGCTAGGCCTAACTGATCTTCATGCTGTAATAAAGTTTGATGTTGATCCACACTATGCCATAGCTGTAAATAATGATTGGCTAAAGCACTTTGATGTGTCAGCAACAATGACCAAATAATGTCATAGAGTAAGGTTGGATTTTGTACCAATGTCTGTTCAGGTAACTGCTTTACCAATTCTAATAAAGTATAAATACGCCCTTCTAAGACCAACTCTCGGCTTACATCTTTCAACAAAAGTAGCATTAATTGCTCATCTTCTGCCTGCTGTGCATGGTAAATCGCATTCATTAAATAATGGTGTTGCTTAAACCATTCAGCAGCTTTGCTGTGCATTTCCCTATATGCATCTGCTTGCAATAACTTAAATCGTGATAATAGAAAATCTCGAAATAAATGATGTATTCGAAACCATGTCCGTTGTTCATCTAAAGCCTGAATGAAAAGCCCTTTTTGGCTAATCGCATCCAATAAATGTTGCGAAGCTTGGTTTCCAGTAAGCTCCATAACTAAGGCTAAATTTACTTTCCTTAATACACTAATCTTTAATAAAAACTGTTGAATCTCAGCATCCTGCTGTAAAAAGACCTGCTCACTTAAATAATTTACAATTTGATGATGCGCACCACTCAAATTTTGAATAAAACCCGCAACATCTTGACGGTCTTTAAGATACAAATTCGTCAACTGAATCCCAGTCATCCAGCCTTCAGTTCGATCGATCAATAGCTGAGCAAGATCAAAGTCCATGATGGCTTGCTCTGGATTTTGTTGATGTAAAAATTCAACTAATGATGCAGTATCTTTCGGCTTTAGACTTAACTGGTTTTCAGTCACAATTTGAATGCGACCAAGTAAGATTTCTTTGCTTAGACTCCATTCCGGGCGTACACGTGAAGCGATCACTAAATGATAATGTTCTGGTAAATGCTGATATAACCACCAAAACAAATTTAAACTGTCTTTATTCTCAAGTTGCTCAAATTCATCAATAAAAAGTACAGTGGCTTGTGTTCGCTGTGGAAGTTGCTGGAGCAATTCATAAATACTTTGCTGTGAAATGGTATTATCAGCAAACATATCTTGCTGTTCAGCACCCTCTAATAAAACAAGTCTCAAATACTGATACAACCGTATCGGATCATTGTCATCTGTATCTAGCGTTAACCACTTGACCGCTGTACCTTGCTGAAGCAAATGTTCACTCAGTTGTCGCATCAACGTTGTTTTTCCATAACCCGCAGCTGCATGAATCAACAACATTGCTTGCTGGCTATATTGCAACAATTGTGCAAGCAACTGTGGACGTTGCATCATTTGTTGCTGACCTGCCGTTGGCCGACTCAGTTTAGTTTTTAAAATGCGCATATTTTCTAATAAACCTAATCTGTATATGGCTGACCTAAAAGCCAACATTTCTTCCTGAAACTTACCATTTCACACAACAAGCTCAATTTAATCACAACGTGTACTGCATACGCTTTGTAAATATGCTTTAAAACGGGCTAACAACTTAATATAAGGCTTAATTTTTCGCAATGCTCCTTTCTGCTCATTTTCTTATATAAAATTTATACAGCTTACTCTGTTTCCTTTGGTTTTATTGTAGCGATTGAAACCATTCCAATTCCATTCTTTCGAGTGGTTTACCACGTTTCAAACACTGCTATGCTCATTTTAGTAAAGAATATAAAACGGAAATCTGCCAAGACGATCAATTTAATTTGATCCGCCAATAGCCTAAAACATTAGACATACATGGAGTTTGTCATGAGTATCGCACAATCAATTAAACATCAGGATAGATTATTAACCATTAACATCAAAGATGGTGAAATAAAAAATGCACTCCCTGGTGTACATGTCACACCTTGCTTTTTAGACCCAGATAATGGCGTTTGGGTCATCCATGCCCGTTTTGAACCAGGTACTATTCTGCCACGTCACTTTCATACTGGTGTTGTGCATTTCTATACCACAGCAGGCTCATGGCATTATGTTGAATATCCTGAAGATGTTCAAACAGCTGGTAGCTACTTATTTGAACCAGCAGGTTCAATTCATACCTTAGCGACACCTGAAGGCGCTGAAGGCTTTATGATCATTAATGGCGCGAACGTCAACTTAAATGATGATGACTCACTGATGTTTATCATGGATGCAGGTTGGATTGAGCGCACCCTTCACGCTGTAGCTGAACATACGGGGCAAAAAATGCCACGTTACATAAAACCGGGCTCAGATGTTGCATTCAGCGACAAATAAATTCCAAAAGGCTTTTAGTTTCAGCTAACAGCCTTTTTATTAAAAAACAGTTACTCAGGATGAATGAAATGTTTGGCAAAATGATGCATCAATCTCTTCTTATCAGTAATTTAATTGATCATGCAGCGAGATACCATTCAGATACCTCCATTATTTCTCGTGAAGTGAATGGCCAAATCCTCACCACCAATTGGTTAGACGTACAAAAAAATAGTAAACGTCTTGCGAATGCACTTAATAATTTCAATTTAAATCAAGGTGATCGCCTTGCAACTATTGCTTGGAATAATCATCGCCATTTAGAGTCTTGGTATGCAATTTCAGGTAGTGGTTATGTATGCCATACCATTAACCCACGTTTGTTTCCAGAACAATTGATTTTCATTATTAATGATGCCAAAGATAAAGTAATATTCTTTGATTCAACATTCTTGCCTTTAATTGTCGCAATCCAAGGTCAAGTTCCAGCCGTAGAACAATTTATTTGTTTGGGTGCGCGTGATGAGAAAGTCAGTGCAGCATTACCAAATGTACTGTTTTATGATGAACTCATTCAGAATCAGTCAGATGTATTTTCTTGGCCACAGTTCAGTGAAGAAACACCAAGTTCTTTATGTTATACCTCGGGCACAACGGGCAATCCAAAAGGTGTTTTATATAGCCACCGCTCTACATTGCTCCATACGATGGCGATTAGCCTACCCGATTCTTTAAACTTATCTGCAAATGATACCGTAATGCCTGTAGTGCCAATGTTCCATGTCAATGCATGGGGTGTTCCTTATTCAGCAGCAATGGTTGGTTGTAGCGTGGTTTTACCAGGACCAAATCTTGATGGTGATAGTTTAGTCGACTTGATTGACAACCATCAGGTAACAGTTGCACTTGGTGTACCTACGATTTGGCAAGGTCTACTCGCAGCAGCGAAAAAACGTGGCACAACATTAGCAAGTATGAACCGTAATGTGGTTGGTGGTACAGCTTGTCCTCCATCGCTGATGCGTGATTTCAAAAACAACTACGCTTGCGACACGATTCACGCTTGGGGAATGACTGAAACCAGTCCACTAGGTACTGCTAATCAGCCTAAAACCAAACATACAGCTTTAAGTGCTGAAGATTTTGAAAAATTACGTCTTACTCAAGGTCGCCCACCTTTCGGCGTAGAGTTACGTATTGTCGATGCAGATGATAACAATGCAACACTGGCGCATGATGGTCAGACACAAGGTAATTTACAGATCCGTGGCCCGTGGATTGTCGATCATTACTTTAATCAAGAGAAAAGTGCGCTAACAGCAGATGGTTGGTTCGACACAGGTGATATTGCGACCCTTGATGCTGATGGCTATTTAACTATTTGCGATCGCGCCAAAGATTTAATTAAATCAGGTGGTGAATGGATTTCTTCTGTTGAAATTGAAAATATTGCAGTAGGTCATCCTGAAATTCGCATGGCAGCAGCAATTGCAGCACGTCATTCAAAATGGGATGAGCGACCTATTTTAATCGCAGTGAAAGAAGAAAACTCAACACTCACAGAAGAAGACGCGCGCGCTTACTTCGACAATAAAATTGCACGCTGGCAGATTCCTGATGCGATCATTTTTATCGACGCATTACCGATCAATGGTACAGGGAAAATTGTCAAAGCAGAACTGCGTAAACAATTTGGTGATGTACTGCTCCAGAGCGAGTTAGCCTAACCATAACGTGTACAGTTGGCTATGTTTTTTCTATACTCCCTAATAAGCATAGCCAACTGCCTTATTCAAAAGGAATGAATATGTCAAAAAATACAATTTTACCTACAGCATGGATTACGGGTGGTAGTAGCGGTATTGGTCTTGAATTGGCTAAACGCTTACTTAAAGACAAATATCAAGTCTGTATTTTCGCATATGCAGGTATTGAACAAGCTGTCGCTGACTTGAAAAAATTATCGGCAACTATCTATGGTTTTGAAGTCGATGTTCAAGATGAAAAGACCTTACAAGAAAAATTTGCTGAAGCTGTTGCTATTTTGGGTACACCAGATCTGCTAATCAATTCTGCGGGTATTAGTATCGCAAAATCATTTGAAGATATGACAGCGCAAGAATTTGAAAGACAGATCAATATTAATTTGGTTGGTAGTCGTAATGTTGCACATGCAGCATTGCCACATTTAAAACAAGCAGCTCAACAGAAAAAACAGCCTAAACTGGTATTTATTGCTTCTGCTGCGGGTTTGGTTGGCTGCTATGGTTATACTGGTTATTGTTCGTCTAAATTCGGCGTTGTCGGCTTAGCAGAAGTCCTTCGTATGGAGTTGCGTAGTCAAAAAATTGATGTCGCAGTCGTCTGTCCACCAGAAGTCGACACACCGCTTGTAACTGAAGAACGTAAAAATGGTTCACCAGTCACAGCTGCATTAAAACAATTGGGCGGAAGCATGCCAGTTGAAAAAGCATGTAAAGAAATCTATGCAGGTATTTTCTCTTCTGAATTTATGATTATCCCAAGTGCACAAGCGAGAATTCTAACCAAACTCTCACGTGTATTGCCTGATCTTTATCGCAGTCAAATTGACAAGAAGCTGGATAAAATTATTCAAAAATTTGCATCTTAATTTAAAGTATTTCGAGCGTATTCAAGAAAAATTTTTATCATAAAAAATCGAGTCAATTTGACTCGATTTTTCCCTAGAGAATGATAAATGAAGCTTTTTACAATTATTCTTGCCCAGCTTGCATCTGTTTAATCAGCTCACTAAAGTCTAAAGTCGCTGCTTTTTGTACTGGTGGATAGTCCTTTAAAGACTGTGCATGTTCACTAATCAGCTCTTGAACTGGCTCATTCAACCATTGCTTACGTTGCAATACATCCGATCGGTCTGTTGTACCCTCAAACGACTCAAATGGATCCATACGAATATTATATATAATCGGGAACTTTTGTTTCTGGTACTGACTATAGTAATTTTCACTGGTTTCGAAATGTAACTTCCACTGATTAATACGAACCGCACGTAAAGTAGACTCATGATAATACAAGAAATTATTTCGCTTACTTTCTGCCGATTTTCCTGTCCAGTAATCTAAATTATTCACCCCATCTATATATTGTTTACGCTTAGTTTTCATATCTTCAACGACGTTTGGGTTACCCGCAGCGGCCGCTAAAGTTGTAAAAATATCCATATGGGCTTGAATACCATTCTTAATTTGTCCAGCTGGAATATGTCCTGGCCAACGTACCATCATCGGTACTCGCACTCCCCCCTCATAAGTGGTCATTTTCTCACCACGGAAAGGTGTGGTACCACCATGAGTTCTCGCACTATGTTCAGGACCATTATCGGTAGAATAATTAACGATGGTGTCATCAAGTACGCCCATGGCTTTCATATCATCAAGCAATTTACCCACTTGCATATCATGTTCCATGATACCGCTACCATATAAATCATGTTCAGAGGTATGCTTTGCCGCCAGATATCGATTTGAATCACGTAAATGCGTGTACATATGCATACGACTTGTGTTCAGCCATACAAAGAAGGGTTTATCGGCTTCTTTACTGCGCTTCATAAAATCTACACTGGCTGCAATAAACTCATCATCGACCGTTTCCATACGTTTACGTGTCAGCGGACCTGTGTCTTTACAAGTTTGTTTGCCCATTTTGCCAAAGCGCGGATCATCGGTACTATCTGATTTGCCAGAAGCATAGCAATGTAACACTCCACGAGTACCAAATTTTTTCTTAAATTCAGGATCTTTCGGATAATCGTACTGTTCAGGTTCTTCTTCAGTATTTAAATGATATAAATTCCCAAAGAACTCATCAAAACCATGCACGGTTGGTAAGTTTTCATTACGGTCACCTAAATGGTTTTTACCAAACTGACCATTCATATAACCCAAGGGTTTCAGTACTTCGGCTATGGTTGGCGAAGCTGCTTTTAAACCTAGTGGAGAACCTGGTCGTCCTACGGTGGTCATACCTGAACGAATTGGATACTGTCCTGTAATTAATGCTGCACGACCAGCCGTTGAACTCGGTTGAGCATAATGATCGGTAAACATAATGCCTTCTTTGGCAATTCGATCGATATTCGGTGTGGTATATCCCATCACTCCTTGACCATAAGCACTAATATTTTCCCACCCCACATCATCTGGAAAAATAATCAAAATATTGGGTTGTTTTGCAAACGTTGTTGCAGACAGCACCGCTCCGCCCAATAAGGCAACAGAACATGCAATTAAACTTTTCCGCATAGTATTTCTCCTGTTAAATTTTTTATGAAGCAAACATCAGTCTTTGTTATTGAAAATATCTATGCTCTTATTGTTTCGAAGAGACATAGCACCGAACTACAGATTCAATTTTCAGAAAAAATCTTCCTAAAAATCAGTTACAACATTTCTTCTAATGCGTTTGTATACGTTTTGCGATGTCATTTTTAGATAAAAGTGCGGTATGAAAAAACCGTTTTAGTCCTGAACATAGATAGTGCAATCCTGCTTCACCATCAGGAGTTTTTAAGAAGCGATCTTTCGGACAATCTCCCCAACAATATTGAAGGTACGGACATTCACGACAGTACTTGGGTAAAGTATTGGATTTTGCATAGGCAAATTGTTTTTGTTTTTCTGAAAAGACTAAATCACCTTGATGAATATCTTGTATATTGCCTAATTTATATTCGGGATAAACAAAGTGGTCACAGGAAAATAAATCCCCATTGTGTTCTACCGCCAATGATTTACCACAGATTTGTCCTGAAACACATTTCTGTGCACCATAGCCAAACATCATCGAAATCATGTTTTCAAATTGATCGATAAAAACTTTGCCGAAGTCTTTGTTGATCCATTCTCCCCAAACGCGTGATAGGAAATAGCCCCAATCATCGGCAGCAATTGACCAATCTGTCACCACTGAATCTGCTGTTCCCGGTTGCGATGCTGAACTTCCAAGTGTTGGTAATTCTTCAGGATTCCAATGGCCCGGCGCCGTTTGTTGAAATTGTGAACTTTCCATTCCGGGAATAAATTGAATCATGCGAGGTTGTACTTGGTCTCGTATAAAACGATAGACGTCAATCGGTCTTTTCGCATTGTCACGGTTGACGACACAAAGTGCATTAAAGGGAATTTGATAATGATGTAAGAGTGCGACTGCATGCATAACTTTGGCATGTGTCGGTTTGCCACCTTTGTTATAACGGTGTTTATCATGAAATTCGGCAGGACCGTCGATTGATAAGCCCACTAAAAAGTTATTTTCTTTTAGAAATTCACACCATGCTTCATCGAGTAAGGTGCCATTGGTTTGTAAGTCATTTTCAATACGTTGCTTGGGTTTTCTATATTTATTTTGTAGTTCAACTACTCTTTGGAAGAATTCCAGTCCCATTAAAGTCGGTTCACCACCTTGCCAACTGAATACAACCTCATCCCCTGTTTGACCTTCAATATATTGCTTGATATGCAGTTCAAGCATCGATTCAGCCATGCGTGGGGTTTTAGGTTGGTGTAACATGTCTTGTTTATGTAGGTAAAAACAATAGCTACAGTCTAAATTACATTGTGCACCTGAAGGCTTAATCATAACGTGATAACGATAAACGCCACCTTGTAGCTGTATCGTTTTCAACGATGGGGATTCAGCTTGTATTGGTATCATTTGCATTTCTATAGCATCCCTAATTGTTATGATCTCTTTCAGGCATATATTTACAAATCAACCAAATGCCAGCACGAAAAAATCATGTACAACTTGAATAGCATTTGGTCTGATTTGAATTGATGTAATTTTTAAATGTGTTTAGGGAAAGTTCCCTGCGAATATTTTGATCATTTAAATATCTTAAAATTCATGCTCTTCCCTGCCCATCATTCAAATTCACTCGCACTAATCTTTGTGCAAGCACAACACTAATACGCTTATTCTTGTGTAGGTATTAGCATCGGTGTGTTAATTCATTAGGCAAGTTATCAAATTTAGAAAATAGAAAAACCACTCAAAAGAATGGTTATTGAATTGTTTTTATCTATCCTTTAAAACTATGTCGCAGCTGGCCTTCAATGTAGAAAGGTATGAACTAATAAATATAAAACAGCATTTTGCTAATAAGTGAATAAAAAATATCTTTTTAATTATTCTAAAATGCGACTCATCCAATACCGCACATCATAAAATCATTCTCAATACGCAAAAATATCTAAAAAATCCTCATGTCATATTCACCTTTAATCATAACAATCTGACGCTTTCACTATATTTTTAAATAGATTGATGATGAATTAGGCATAGTGACTAAAATATCATCAAGTCTGTGATTTTGTTTAAATTTTATATTTAATCACACAAAAAATAAAATTAATTTAAATTAAAAATCAATAACTTAAACCAAATAAATATCTAATATCGCTCTCGCTTAAACCACGACAATCATGTCTCATAGGGTTAAAATTATGTCTCATAAAGTCAAGTTTAAACCCAGATTATCGATAAGATTTAAATGACCCGAATAACAAAGACAAGGATTTTCAAAATGAACATGGAATATGATGTAGTCATCATCGGAGCAGGTCTGGCTGGAATTGGCATGGCTTGCCAACTTTCACAGCAGAATCCAAATAAATCATTTACGATTTTGGAGCGCCGACAAGCTTTAGGTGGAACGTGGGATCTGTTTCGCTATCCTGGCATTCGTTCAGATTCGGATGTGATCAGCTTTGGTTTTAAATTTAGTCCGTGGAATAGTGATAAAGTTTTAGCTGCCGGCGATTCAATCAAGCAATATTTACAAGAAACTGCTCAGAAATTTAACATCGATGAAAAAATCCGTTACGGTATTAAAATTATCTCTGCAAATTTTTCAACCCAAACCAATAAATGGACTGTAGAAACGATTAATGAAGCAAATGGCGAGTCTTGCCAATTTACTTGTAATTATCTTGTTGCTGCAACAGGTTACTATAACCATGACCAAGGCTATACACCAAAGTTTGAGGGTGTTGAAAACTTTAAAGGTCTAGTTGTTCATCCACAACATTGGCCTGAAAATTTAGACTATAGCAATAAACGCGTCGTCGTCATTGGAAGTGGTGCAACAGCAGTTACGTTGATTCCTGCGATGGCGAATGATACTGCACATATCACCATGTTACAGCGTTCACCAAGCTATGTGATAAATGTACCAAATACCGATAAATTGGTTAATGCTTGCCGAAAAATATTATCAGAAGAATTGGTGTATAAAATTTTCCGTAAGCGTAATATTTTTATGCAACGCGGTATTTATAAAGTATCTCGTCGTTTCCCTAAACAAATGCGTTCATTCCTTCTTTCAAATGTTCAGAAAGCGTTGGGCAATCAGTATGATATGTCGAACTTTACGCCAGAATATATGCCTTGGGATGAACGTCTATGTGCGATTCCCGACAACGATTTATTTGACGTAATCCGTGATGGTAAAGCTTCTGTTGTTACTGATCAAATTGAGCATTTTACTGAAAATGGTATTTTACTCAAATCGGGTAAAACACTTGAAGCAGACATCATTGTGACTGCAACAGGTCTTGAATTACAGTTGTTTGGTGGCATTCAAATTTCTGTAGATCATGAGCAAATTAAACCAAACGAAAAAATGAGCTATAAAGGAACATTAATTGAAGATGTGCCTAACTTTGCTTATTTGTTTGGTTATACCAATGCACCTTGGACCTTAAAAATTGATTTATCTACCGATTATATTTGTCGCTTAATTAATGAGTTAGATATTCGCCAAATGGCTGCAGTAAAACCTATTGCGCCAACGAATGAAAATACCGGCAACAGTATCGTTTACGGCATGCGATCAGGTTATGTACAGCGTGGTGATTGGGTATTACCTCGCCAAGGTAAATCTACTGAATGGTTTGTCAGCCATAATTTCGAGAAAGATGCGGAAATGTATAATTTGCCAATTGAAAGCCAACATCTAGTTTGGAGTGCTACAGCACAACAGGTTAAGGCGAAAGGAAAACCCAAAGCAGCATAATTCATAATGGACATGGGTTCATCTGGCAATGTGTCAAATGAACCCCAAATGAACAATAAGAAATGGAAAATAGCCATGGATGCAATGCAACTTAATTTTATTAGCCAAGGCACTCGCTGTGCAGGTACATTACTGTTGCCTGAGCAAAATTCTAAGCCTCCTATTATTATCATGGCGCAAGGCTTTGGAATGATTAAAGAAGCAGGCTTACCTAAGTTTGCAGAACGCTTTGTTGAACAAGGTTATGCTGTATTTTCTTTTGATTATCGAAGTTTTGGAGAAAGTGACGGTTATCCACGCCACTGGGTTAGTCCGAAACGACATTTACAAGACTGGAAAGCAGCACTCGATTTTATACGAACACTCACATCTGTGGATCAGCAAAATATTATTCTCTGGGGATATTCATTCTCTGGAGGACATGTCATTCAAACAGCCGCAAGTGATGGGCAAGTAAAGGCTGTTATTTTACAAGCACCGCATGTCAATGGAATGGCGAGTTTAAAAGGTGTACCTTTATCCAAACTCGCAAAATTGAGTCTAGCAGGCTTTATGGATCTATTTGGTGGCATCGTTAACAAGCCAGTTTATCGCCCAATTATTGGTCATGAAAATGACATTGCTGCGATGACTACTGCTGATGCTTGGGATGGATATTTATCTTTATTGCCCCAAAATGCCAATTGGGAAAATAAAACACGTGCACGAATTTTTTTAGAAGTCGCAAACTATAATCCAATTCGTTTTGTACATAAACTTACCATGCCGACATTGGTCATCACAGGTCAGAATGATACGGTTATTCCTGAGAAGATGGTTCGTAATGCAGCACAGAAAATGCCAAATGCAGAGTATTTCCTGTTAAATAGCAATCATTTTGAGTTATGCACAGGTCAAATTTTTGAACAAAACATTGCATTACAAATAGACTTTCTGAATAAACACTGCCCAATACATGCTGAGACGATCATTGCTGCATAAATGAGTCATTCGCCTTTTAAATCAGAATTGATATTTCACAAAAGCATGGCTGAAACACCAATAAGCACTGAATAACTGATTTTATTTATTAATTTTTAAATGAATCCTTATTTTTAATAACTTTAATAACAAGGATTGGACTACACGGAAAAGTATATGGAACAGATTAAACATTCTTGGCATGGTGGTTTGCCTACGCTCGCAGCAATTGAACGTTTTGAAAAAGAAAAACCACTTATAGAACGTATTCCTCAAACTGTTTACCAATTATTTGTAGAAGCAGCTCAACGCTATAGCGATAAAACTGCTCTCACGATGATCATGACAGGTGAAGAAGATGAAAAGCCTGCTAGGCTCACTTACACTGAATTATTGAAACAAATTAATAGGACTGCCAATTTATTTGCTGAAATAGCAGGAACTGGGACAGGTATTGCCTATATTTTACCAACCCTACTTGAGACACAAATTACCCTTTGGGCTGCCGAAACTTCGGGTTATGCTGTACCTCTCAACCCGTTATTAAATGCTGATCATCTAGCAGATTTATTAGAAGCATCTCAAGCTAAAATTCTCGTCGTTCCAGGACCAAAAGTCGCCCCTCAAATTTGGGAAAAAGTTGAAGCCATTCGTACACGCTGCCCATATTTAAAAGTGATTGCGATTTTAGCGCCTGAAAATGAGGGGAATAGTAGCATTATCGATTTTCATCAATCGATTGCCCGTCAGCCAGATCAAGAACTTAGCTTCTCTCGCTCTGAACATCCTGATCGTGTAGTGGCTTATTTTCATACAGGCGGAACAACATCTGCACCGAAATTAGTTGCACATACCCACACCAATCAGCTCACTGCGGCTTTGGGTTCTGCTGCACTATTAGATATCCGTGCTGATGATATTCTTACAAACGGTATGCCGATGTTCCATGTAGGTGGTGCCATTGTAAGTAGTTTAGCTTTCTTTTTATCTGGTGCAAACATACTGATTATGTCGCCCGCTGGTTTTAGAAATCCTTCAATGGTGCAACGTTTTTGGCGCATTGTTGAAAATTATAAAGTGACTGTTTTAGGTGCTGTTCCGACCGCACTATCTGCGATTTTAGAGCATCCGATTAGTGGTGATCTATCTCGAGTTCGACTTGCGATCACAGGATCGGCTGCTACGCCTCGTGCATTAGCAAAACGCTTTCTTGAACAGACTGGACTATCAGTACATGAAATTTTAGGTATGACTGAATCAGGTGGAGCAACAGCTATTGATCCTGCTGGTGTTGATGCGACCATCAACTGTGTCGGACTCCGCCTACCTTATACACGCATATCTATTCATAAGCGTCTTGCAGAAGGCAAAATTGGAGAAGAATGTGCGGCAAATGAAACGGGTATTCTTGTTGTTTCTGGCCCAACTGTAAGCCCTGGTTATCTGAATGCTAGGCAAGGTGCTGATAATTTTACTGATGGCTATTTGAATAGTGGCGACTTGGGGCACATTGATGCAGATGGCAAGCTGTTCCTTTCTGGACGATCTAAAGACCTCATTATTCGTGGTGGACACAACATCGATCCTGTCATGATTGAAGAAGTGCTTGCCTCACACCCTGCTGTAGCTGCCGCCGCGGCTGTAGGACAACCTGACAGCTATGCTGGGGAGCGTCCTGTTTGTTATGTGACCCTTAAACCTAATCAAACAGTTACAGCAGAAGAACTGTTAACTTTTGCTCAAAATGGCATACCTGAACGCCCTGCTTGGCCTTGTGCAATTCATATTTTGGATGAATTGCCACTCACTGGTGTCGGTAAAATTTATAAGCCCGCATTACGTGCGAATGCGGCATTACGTGTCATTACACCACTATTAACAGAAGTTGCCGAATCGACTTTATTAGATATTAAATCTATCGACAGTGGTGCTAAAGGTTTAGTCATTGAAGTCCAATTGAGCAATGATAATGCTATCCAAGCTGTCAATGACATTCTCGGTCGCTTTACTCTAGCCAGTTGTGTACGAATCGCTTCTTCCGACGTATATCGGCAACAGCAATCCCGACATCAGCCTAATAACGTTCAATTTAGAGGATATATCAAATGACTACAAATAACGTTGACCGTCTGATGGCGCGTTTAAAGAGCAACCTGACTTTACCTGTCATTGGTGCGCCTTTATTTATTATTTCTAGCCCTAAATTGGTCATTGCACAATGCCAAGCAGGCGTGATTGGTTCATTTCCTTCACTGAATGCAAGACCTGCAAGTTTACTTGAAGATTGGCTCAAAGAGATTACTGAAACCTTGGCAGCATGGGATCGTGAGCACCCTGAGCGTCCAGCAGCACCCTTTGCTGTTAACTTGATTGTTCATAAATCAAATGATCGACTTGAACATGACCTTGCGCTATGCGTCAAGTATAAAGTACCGATCATTATCACCTCTTTAGGTGCAAGCACCGAAGTCAATGGTGCAATTCACGCCTATGGCGGTGTAGTTTTCCATGACGTTATCAATCAGAAGTTTGCTCGAAAAGCCATTGAGAAAGGTGCTGATGGTTTAATTGCTGTCGCTGCTGGTGCAGGTGGTCATGCAGGGACACA
This sequence comes from Acinetobacter sp. P8-3-8, assembly GCF_000214135.1. Classification (GTDB taxonomy): domain Bacteria; phylum Pseudomonadota; class Gammaproteobacteria; order Pseudomonadales; family Moraxellaceae; genus Acinetobacter. The sequence goes on along the minus strand of NZ_AFIE01000001.1, from coordinate 48,893 downwards.
ATCACCTTTTGCATTGATCCAAGAAACACGTCAATGGTTTAAAGGTCCTTTGGCTCTTTCTGGCGCAATCACAACGGGAAATGCCTTACTTGCTGCCCGTGTTTTAGGCGCTGACTTTGGTTATATCGGCTCTGGTTTTATTGCAACTCAAGAAGCAGGTGCTCCAGAAGCCTATAAAGAGATGATCGTGAATAGTGCAGCGGATGACATTGTGTATTCAAATCTTTTCACTGGTGTTCATGGAAATTATCTACAAGGTTCTATTGTCGCAGCAGGTTTAGATCCTGAAAATCTTGCTCAATCGCATGCAGCTGCAATCGATTTTGGTTCAAGTGGCGGTATGCAAAATAAAGCTTGGCGTGATATTTGGGGATGTGGTCAAGGTGTTGGAACAATCCATGAAGTTCCAACCGTTGCTCATTTTATCGCACGAATGAAACAAGAATATATTTCAGCGCTTGATCATACCCATGACATGCAACCTGCATCAAATTTAACTTTAGCAGATGAAACATGCTCAGCTTGAGTATAAATGTTCACACAAAACAAAATAGCTTTTAAGCATCGGTTGTGTTGATTGCCTAAATTGATCTGACAGTGACCGATATTTGATTGAGACTGTCAGATCAAGTCAAAACTAATACACATGAACTAATGATGGTGCACCTAAACGAGCATGATGTTGCCAGTACATTGCTTTTAAATCATCGTACTGCTTTGCTATACGTACCTGACGTTTTTTCCATGCATAGAAGCCTGAGGTGCTGACACCAAATTGTTTGCACAGCATAGTGACTTTAACCAGTCTCATTGCAAAGTATTTGATTACCATGTACTTCTCTTGCCTTGATCGGTGAGGAAGTACACATGCACTTTTTTTAGTATATCATTTGCCTCTTTGAGCTGTTTGACTTCTTTTTCTAGATCTAATATTCGTTGTTGCTCAGGTGTTAACTGACGTTTGCTTAAGCCTTCTGGATTAGCAGTACGAATCCATTTATCAAGTGTCGAGTAACCAATACCAAGCTTTACCGCAATTGATGCTAATGATTCATGTGAGTTTGCAAGTGCATAATCAATTGCTTGCTGTTTAAATTCCGGACTAAAGCGTTTACTCATGTGTACATCTCCAAAGTTAACATTACGTTATCTTTAGAGGGACGATGTGTCCATTATTTTGGCTAGGATCATTTACAAATACATCTTTAAAAAAGAGGCTTTCGCCTCTTTTTAATAAAATTTTTGAATTTTTAATACGGCTCAGTATTACTCAGGCTTAGTCAATTCTGTCATCGGCCAACGTGGTGTCGTCGTTACAGATAAACCATCTTGTTGCCCTGCTTTTAAACGCTGATACCCTGCAAATGCGATCATTGCACCATTATCAGTACACAAAGCAGGTTCTGCATAATAAACAGTACCTTTAATCTTCGCCAAATCTGCTTCTAAACGTTCACGTAAACGCTTATTAGCACTGACACCGCCTGCGATCACTAAACGTCTTAAACCTGTTTGTTTTAACGCTTTTATAGATTTTTTAACCAAAGTATCGACTAATGCTTCTTGGAATGATGCAGCAATATCTGCATCACGCTGTTCTTCACCTAATTTTTTTAACTGCACAGAAACTGCTGTTTTTAATCCGCTAAATGAAAAATCTAAGCCTTGATGTAACATTGGGCGAGGAAATTCAAAAGCCTCTTTATTGCCTTGATCTGCTAATTTTGAAATATTTGGGCCACCCGGATAAGGTAATTTCAACATTTTAGCAACTTTATCGAAAGCCTCACCTGCTGCATCGTCAATGGATTCACCGAGAATTTCATACTCACCGATGCTATGTGCTGCCATCAATTGGGTATGTCCACCTGATACCAATAAGGCGACAAACGGAAATTCCGGTGGATTTGCAGATAAAAGTGGTGCAAGCATATGACCTTCCATATGATGTACACCAATCGCTGGTTTATCGAGTGCAAAAGCCAAAGTACGACCAAATAAAGCACCTGTCATCAATGCTCCCATTAGACCTGGACCACGTGTATAAGCAATCGCATCAATCTCAGATTTTTTTACATCACTTTGTTCAAGTAGTTGATTAATCAATGGAATGAGTTTGCGTACATGATCACGAGAAGCCAGTTCAGGAACCACACCACCATATTCTGCATGCAATTTTATTTGACTATAAAGCACTTGTCCTCTTAAGCCGACCTCACTGTCATAGAGTGCTAATCCTGTTTCATCACATGAAGTTTCTAAGCCAAGAACGATCATTAAACTGCCTTTTACACATTTCGAAATATTGCTAACAGCATTATAGACTTGTGGTATGAGATGTAAATGAGTAAAATACTGCACTTCACTTGTGATCTTGGGTAATTCGACCCGAGATCTTATCCATAACTTAATGAGGATTCTTCATGCCACAAGTTAAATTGAAAGAAGGCGAACCAGTTGACGTAGCTATCCGTCGTTTCAAACGTTCATGCGAAAAAGCTGGTGTTTTAGCTGACGTTCGTAAACGCGAATTCTACGAGAAACCAACTCAAGAACGTAAACGTAAAAAAGCTGCTGCTGTTAAACGCTACCAAAAGAAATTGGCTCGCGAATCAGTACGCACTACTCGCCTTTACTAAGATTAATTTGTGATTGATTGACTAACTGGACAATATAAATGACTACTTTAAAAGACCAAATAACTGAAGTTTTGAAAGCAACAATGCGTGCTAAAGAAATGGATAAGTTAACGGTAATTCGTAGTCTCCAGGCAGCAATCAAGCAAATCGAAGTCGATGAGCGCATAGAGCTTGATGATAGTCGAGTTCTTGCGGTCATTGAAAAGCAAGTCAAACAACGTAAAGAATCGATTAAAGCCTTTGAAGGTGCTAATCGACAAGACTTAGCTAGTAAGGAACAAGCCGAACTTGAGATTTTATCTCAATTTCTACCAGCAGCTATGACTGAGGAAGAACTTGATTCAATCATTGCGCAAATAATTACTGCGCAAGAAGCTACTAGCATGAAAGATATGGGTAAGGTGATGAATTCTCTACGTCCGATCATAGCCGGACGTGCCGATCCTGCACAGGTTTCTGCAAAAATTAAAGCAAAACTTGGCTAAACCCGCATTCAAAAAGTCTTTATTTGTTTGGTTTGGTCTGTTTAATTTTTCACATTAGAACTATTTTGCAATGAAATGGTTTAGAACGATTAAATAGCCCAAATTATCTCAATCATTTCTTATTCTATTATTTATCTTTATTTTCAATCATATAGTGACAAATATCTCTCCAACTTGCATCAATTGGATTTTGTACAGATTTATATTCTATTTCTTTTAATTCAAAGTTGACTCGCTCACATAACTTTCGTGCAGCACTATTTTCTATATCCACATAGGCATGTAACTTTGAAAATGTCCATCTATGTAATAATGCATCAATAAAAATAGACAGAGCTTGCAACATATAACCCTGCCCTTGATAGCGTGCATTTCCCCAAAAGCCGATTGAAGCCTGATTTTCATCCCAGCGAATACAATGAATATCCAGAATACCTAAAAATACATGACTTGTTTTAGAGCGAACAATAAATACAAAATTTTCTTGGTTGAGTAATGCAGTCAATCTCGATCGGCAAAAAGCTTGAGAAGCTTCTAAGTTTGGTTGTTCTAATGCCCAAGGCAAACTCGCAGGAAATTTTCGTAAATCATCTAATGATTCTTTTATGCCAATATAAATATCTTCCGCATCAGATTCTTGAACGATATTTAAAACAATTTGATCATTCTCAATTTTGTATTGTGCTAAATCCATATCACCACACTTTGATCGTGATTGAGTTTTTAATGTAAATTACACTGAATATTATATTTTTTTAGAATCTGCATTTCTGGTGAAACCATGACTTTATCTATAATATTTTGTTTCGTCACAGACATGAGCGAAGGTGGTAAATCTGCACGATTTTCATCCGTGGTTTTGTACATATCATCCACGTATTTTTGAATCATTCCACAAAATTGTAATTGTTGCTGTGGGGTAAATTGATTCAATTGTGGATCTAAACTGCGTAAAAAAAACTTCATATCTGCATTGTATTGGTTTGAGATTTTTTCTACATCACGTACATAGTGCTCAGATACGCCTGCCATAATCTGGCTCGACGATAAAACCAATAACATTGTCACAAAGATTTTTTTCATTTTTAATCAATTACATTTAACCAATATCTGAGATAAATTCTAACTTTTTAATTGAAAAATAAACAGTTAAATTTGTTTATTTAATTACCCAAGAGAATATTCAAGATCTGTCTTGTCCTGAAATAAAAAGACTTATATTTTCAATCTACGCTCTTGTTGCATTGTTTTTAGTCGTACCTCAATTTTTGCACTCATGGCATTATTTTCTTTAGCCAAACGTTGAGCATGCAATAATGATTTAATCGCATTCTCCTCATCCCCACTCCAATATTGAACTTCAGATCGATTGCGTAACACATTTACAGTTCGCATTGGGTTTGATTTATCTAAATTGGCTGCTTGTTGTAATAATTGCCACCCACTAATATCACGATAATTTTTATTGATAAAACGATTTACCAACTGTTCTGCTTCTTTAGGCTTATTTTGTCGAATATACACTTCAGCCAATTTATAACTTAAAGCACGATTTTCAGGTGTAATTCTTTGTTTTGAAATAATCGCTTGATATGCATCATCAAGCTTATTCTGACCCAAATAAATATCCGTTTGAATTAAAGCAACCAAAGCATGTTGCGAATTTATTTTCTTAGCTAAATTAAGCTGAATTTGGGCATTTTGATAATCCCCTTGTTTTAAATAAAATTCACTTAACGCTAAAATACCAGCAAAATAATTTCTTCGAGCCAAAGCCTGTAATTCTTTTTCATTGGTTTGATCAGAAACAACAGCTGTATACCATTTGATGATTTCGAACTCTTGCTGATCATGACTATAAGGCACTCGTGGAAATTGATTTGCACGTAATCTTGCTTCACTCATCCGTTCTGTTGTAAGTGGATGCGTTAACCAAAAGTCAGGTAAAAAGCTCAAACGACTGGTTGAACGATGCATGGTTTCAAAAAAATCTGCCATGCTTTCAGGGTTATAACCTGCGCCATACATAAACTGCATGCCAATTCGATCAGCTTCACGCTCCTGATTACGACTATAACTGAGCTGTTTACCCATCAAAGCCGCTTGTGTCCCCATCATCACTGCTCCACCTGCATCACCATCAGCCTGTGAAGCAATCACAGCACCCACTAAAATACCTGCCAAAGCAAGTAAGCTTTGCCCTTTAAAATCTTCTTGAGAGCGACTGTAATGGCGTTGTGTCACATGTGCAATCTCATGTCCCATTACCCCGGCTACTTCATCCATGCTTTTAGAAGAGGTTACCATGCCTGTATTGAGTGCAAATAAACCACCTGGCACAGCAAATGCGTTGATTTGTGGATCTTTCACCACAACTAATCCAATCGGCTGTCCAAGTTGGGTTTGACTTAATATTCGAGAAAAAACCATCATAAATTGGTCTTCTAACCACGGATCTTGCAAAATCGGCAATTGATGATGAACTTCACGATAGACTTTTTCACCAATCATTTTTTCTTTTTGTTGATCAATAAAACCTATGCCACTTCCAATTTCAGGAACTTCAGTGTGTGATGAAGCAGAATTAAAAGAAAAGTCATCCGCTAAGCTTAACGAACTGCTTAGACAAAGGCATAGGCTCAGTAAAGTCTTGTTCAAATGTATGGCTCAATCAGGGCTAATACTTCGAATATAACATTGAATTTAGAACAAATTTGCAATGAAGTGTTATATTGTTTTAACCAAAATTGGTCATCAATTAAAAGTCAGAATTAACCAGATATCGTGGTGTTCTATCTTCTAAAGCATCTACTAAATTCTGATAAGCCAATTCTGCCATTTTCTTACGGGTTTCGGCAGTCGCTGAACCTATATGTGGCAAAGTCACCACATTATCCAATTGAAATAATGGAGATTCTTGCAGTGGTTCTCGCTGATAAACATCTAAACCTGCTGCGAAAATTTGCTTTTGCTGCAATGCTTCAATTAAAGCCTGCTCATCAACAACCGAACCACGCGCAATATTAATGAATACAGCATGCTTTTGCATCAAAGCGAATTGCTCAGCACTGATTAAGGCCTTAGAATCGCTATTTAAATCCACAGCAACTACAACAAAATCAGATTGTTGCAACAATTCTTCCAAACTTTTATATTGTGCATTTAAAGGCTGCGCCATTTCTAATTTTTCACGGCGATTATGGTAAATAATATTCATATTAAATCCATAAAAACCACGTCGTGCAATGGCTGCACCAATATTTCCTAAACCAATAATTCCTAATGTTTTACCAAAAATATCCTGACCAAACTGAGTCACTCCAACGGTACGTTTCCACTCACCTTGTTTGGTCCATTGATCTAAATAAGGCACTTTTCTCGCGGCGCTCATCAACAATGTAAATGCCAAGTCAGCGGTTGATTCCGTTAAAACATGGGGAGTATTTGATAACCAAATTTTCTTTTGATTTAAATACTGAACATCATAATTGTCATAGCCCACACTGACAGAGGAAATGATTTTAAGTTTTTGCGCAGGTTCAAGATTAGATTCATTCAGTATGCGCCCCGCACCGATCATTCCATCTGCATCAACCACTTTTTGGCGAATCTGTTGATTTATATCGCCTGCTTTTGGATTCAATACCACTACTTGATAACGAGACTCTAAACGGGCTTGGATTTCTTGATCAAACTGACTAAATACAATAACTTTTTTACGCATATCTCTTCCCTGCTTATTTCTTAACACTCATCAAATATCTTAAGACTCATCAAATCTATATCAACCTAGATCTTTAGTTCACTCTATTCTGCATAAATTGCCATAAACGACGCTTTAAAACAGGTTGATCAATCATTTCTTGTAAACTTGCTAATTGAATAATATCAGTGGCTTGCAAATGTGGAAGCTGCCCAAGACTCAGAACTTTACGCTCATTTTTGAGCGAATCAATAAAACCTTGAATATAAATATGTGCACCTTTTCCATCTTGTAATTGCAACATTGGAAATGGCCATTTTAATTCATAGTATTGCCCCACAATTGCATGCTGAATATTCAACCAAAGCTGTAGCTGATCTGCTGTGAGTTTCGTGCAATCGACTAAAATCACACAATTTGCAATACAAAATGCTTGTACTTCAAATGCATCCAACTGAATCGCAGGTTCAGTATGAAAATCAACTTGCTTTGCAATCTGCTCTGAAACCGAACTTTCGCTTTTTTGTTGTATTTCAATATTTTGTTTTAATGATGAATTTTCAGCCTGTGATTTACTCTCGGTCTTTGCAACATCCGTTGTATGCGCTTGTGCAAGTTGTTGAATAGGTTGAGCGTGTATAGTCTGAGATAAATTTTGAGACGCATCAAATTGCATAACACTGCTGTGTTCAAGTGAAGCAATATCACGATATAAATTATTTTGGTATGGACGTGTTTGCACATCAGACCTTGGAACCCATAGGTCGATTCCCATTGTAGCCATGAGACTACGCTGATGTTCTTGCAAATTCACATTCATTATGGATTCAATACGATTTCATTTCAGTGGCTATTTTAACGCTGTTTTCATGGTTTTGCTGAGCTTCTCATAAGAAAATAGCCAAATGTTGTAAATTTATGCACGAACTCAACAAATCACATAATCATGACACTGTTTTTCTTATGCATTTGATCAACGATTTCAGCAGTTGTAAAACCAAAGCGCCAATACAACAGCTCTAAAACATCTAATTCATCTTGAGTGATAATCCGATCATTCCACAAACAAATCTCAGCTACACCCAAGATACTTAAACGATCTCGCAATAACAGCCCTGCAATATCATTTAAAATCTCCCCTAAATCTATCGGCTCATCAGAGATTTCTTCAAAAAGCTCTAACTCAGGTTTGGATAATACACGTTCTAAAATTTGATAACGTACTTCAAGCTGATTTGCGCTATTAATTTGCTGAACATGCAACAATGCATCAATTAAACGAACGATTTGTGGTTTCACCGTTTCTAATGATGAAGGTGTATGCATCGGAAGCAATTGTAATTCTGATTTCACACGCTCTATCAACAATGCATCAAGCAAGCCAATTTCACCATCTTCTTGAATAATTTTTGCGAGCTTAGTGACAAATTGCCGAGCACTGGTTGCAGGCATATTGCCTAAATTTTCACATGCATCATGGAAAATCTGAATATAGAAACGCCCATCTATATTTAAAAGTGAATCGACAATCGCTCGACTGACTTCTGCATTGGAAGGAATAAATTCACGATATTGGCGAATCATCAAAATCGCCACCATCACTTCCCTTGAACCTGTTGCGGTTTGCATCGCCCTTTGGATCAAATCAGGACGTTCAATTTGCCGACGCACTTCAGGATTCAAAGGTTTAATCGCATCATTTAAAGCAAAACTAATCGGAGATAATCGCAATAACGGCAGTGGTTGTGGTGAAACCCATGGGTTATACACTTCACTGCTGGCTTCTTCCAAAGGTCGTAATAAACTAAATAACGGCTGGCTACGCAATTTTTTTAAATTTTCAAGCTGTAAATCTTGCAATAAAGTCGGATTAAGTTCGTAAATTCTATCTTCAATACTTGGATGAATATTCAACCAACTTTGCTGACTTAAGGAATTGGCAAAACACATGTGTGCAATAGCTTCCGAATATTCACTATGGATTTGTGAACCCGCATGATGCACATAAATACGTAGTAAAGTTTGCACATTGGCATTATTTAGCAGCAATCTTTTGGTTTTATAATCATTATAAAAAGTACGACCACCGAGAATAAAATACTTGGTTAAACGATTAACCAAAATTCCCATACTTCCAATGAGCCAAATAACACCACCTACAGCAACAAAACTGGTTTCAAATTTATGTCGTGCATTATTTGAATAACGATTATAGCCCTGCTTTGCAATCTTACTTCCCAACTGACTAAAGGTGGTTAAACCGCTATATAAAATTTTCAGTCGCGTATTTTCTTTCGCTTCACCAGACAAAATTTGATTGAACTCATGCCCCAATAATCCATAAAGTTCTAATTCATCTAAATTCTGCAATGCACCCCAAGTCAAAATAATCACCGTATCACGAGGGTGAAAACCTGCTGTAAGCGCATTTACCCCTACTTCATCGGGCAATACATACAGTGTGGGTGGTTCAATTTCAAAAGTTTTCGCCAATTTATCTGCGAGTTTTAGTGCCACACTTTCTTCAGGTGTGCTTTCAATTTGACTTAAACGGCGAGCTCTTAATTGTTTTGCTAAAGAGTGCCCACCTGAACGAAACACATAAAACTCATAGGCTATCGACCAGCCAATCACAGTCAACAACAAACCGACAAAATAAGGACTTAGGCTATGCCAAAAAATAGATTGTTCAGGTTCAAAGTAATGAATCAATAAACCAAGAACAGTATTGAGAATAAAGATCGCCAAAATGACCGCGAGCAAACAAATACTTGCAGTCCATAATATATTCTTGTTTTTAATCAAATAATGATTGACATCTTTCAATGTAAATTTCCTCATTACATTGCTAAACAATCATAAATGAAAAAAGCAGGAAATACCCGCTTTTTCAAAATGCTTTTTATTCAGACCAAACTAAAGCATGCACAAAACACACTTTAGCCTGTTGAATCATTCAATTACATTTCTTCTTTAATACCGCTTAAATCAACAGATGCAGCATCGATATTGACGTCAATATAACCATCTTTTTCCTTTTTCGCAGTATCGCTACGACTTTGTTCAAGATCCGTTAAATATTGTTCATCAATATCGCCAGTCACATAAACACCATCAAATACAGAACAATCAAATTCTTGCACTTCAGGAATTTTCTTAGTACGTACAGCAGCAATTAAATCATCCAAATCTTGGAAAATTAAACGATCTGCGCCAATAATTTCTTGAATTTCATCCACGCTACGATGTGATGCAATCAATTCAGCTTTGGCTGGCATATCAATACCATAGACGTTCGGATATTTCACCATAGGCGCTGCTGATGCGAAATACACTTTTTTTGCACCTGCATCACGCGCCATTTGAATGATTTCATTACAGGTTGTACCACGTACAATCGAATCATCCACCAGTAAAACATTTTTACCCTTAAACTCAAGCTCTACAGGGTTCAACTTTTGACGTACTGATTTTTTACGTTGTTGCTGACCTGGCATAATGAAGGTACGACCGATATAACGGTTTTTCATAAAGCCTTCACGGAATTTAACCCCGAGAATATTTGCCAACTCTAAAGCTGATGTACGACTGGTATCTGGAATTGGAATCACAACATCAATATCATGCTGCTCACCCCATTCACGCAAAATTTTATGCGCCAAAGTTTCGCCCATTTTCAAACGTGCTTTGTACACAGAAATACCATCAATCGTTGCATCTGGACGTGCAAAATAAACATATTCAAAAATACATGGGCGATAACGTGAGTTTTCAGCGCATTGTTGCGAAAAGAAATTACCATCTGCATCGATAAAAATCGCTTCACCCGGTGCAACATCACGTTCAACTTTAAAACCAAGTGCAGTGATTGCCACAGATTCAGAAGCGATCACATATTCTTTTTCGCCATTTTCAGTAATACGTGAACCATAAATCAATGGGCGAATACCATTTGGATCACGGAAACCGACCAAACCATGTCCAGTAATCATTGCAACCACACCATAAGCACCTTTACAGCGCTCATGTACACGTTTTACCGTATGAAAAATATCTTCTGGTGTTGGCGTTAATGATGCTGATTTTTGCAATTCATGTGCAAAAACATTCAGCAATACTTCCGAATCAGAATCCGTATTCATGTGACGTAAATCAGTTTTGAATAGGTCATCATGGATATCAGCAGCATTGGTCAAGTTACCATTATGCGCTAAGGTGATTCCATAAGGAGAGTTTACGTAAAACGGTTGTGCTTCGGCACTGCTTGACGAACCCGCTGTAGGATAACGCACATGGCCAATACCATAGTTACCTAGCAAGGCACGCATGTGACGGGTATGAAATACATCTCGCACCATACCATTGTCTTTTCTTAAAAACAGCCGCCCGTTATGGCAAGTTACGATCCCAGCTGCATCCTGCCCGCGATGTTGTAACATCGTCAAAGCATCAAATAACATTTGGTTCACAGGTGATTTACCGGCTATACCAACGACTCCACACATAACTACCTCGCAGACCAGCTAGGACTAATAAAACGGATTCTTTGTTGAATGTGCTGATTGATCATCATTTTTCAGTTTTGATGATGAATCAGACTCACCCACAGAAGTATCATCAGGACGATCTTCTGAATGTATATGATGCAATGCTTCATTGGCTGCATCTTTTGAAATTTCAGATGCTAAAGGCGCAAATGGCAATAAAGTTTGGATAACTTTGGATTGTTTCCACGTTGGAGAACTTTCAACCCAAGGCCCAATTCCCTGCATAGTAATGAGGACGATGAACAAACCTTTCAAGGTACCTAATGCACTACCTGCTAAACGATTCAATGGGCCAAGTTTTAAAGTTTTTAAAATTGAGTTCAGTAATGCTGTCACAACCCATGTTAAAACAATGATCACCAAGACAATAAATGCAAATGCTGCAATTTTTTGCACCACAGGATCTTGACTGAGTGCAGACATGGAGGGTGCGATGATATTTGCATATTTTGCACCAACAATCAGTGCAAATATCCATCCTATCAAGTTCGCAAAGGCTTTAACAAATCCTTGTCGCAAACCGTTTAGCCCTCCAATGAGCAATATAATCAGTAAGATAATGTCTAAGGTGTTCATGTTCATGTTTTATGTCATAGCATTTACACAATCTTGAATTAAAGTAGGACCTGTATAGATCATACCACTATAAATCTGAACTAAAGTGGCACCTGCTTGTTGTTTTGCAACAGCATGTTCGCCTGCTAAAATACCACCGACACCAATGAGCGGTACTTCACCTTTCAATTGTTTTGCAAATTCAGCCAAACATGCTGTACTTTTCTCAAATACTGGCGCACCAGATAAACCACCCGCTTCATCACCAAAGGCTAAACCTTCAACGCCTTCACGCGACAACGTTGTATTGGTGACAATAAGACCATCAATTTTAAATTGTATGAGCTGTGATGCAATAAATTGAATATCTGATTGCTCAAGATCGGGCGCAACCTTTAACACCAAAGGCACATAATGCTGATGTTCTTCAGCAAGTTCGAGTTGACGTTTCTTTAAAGTTTCGAGCAATTCTGTTAATGCATGACCACTTTGTAGTGAACGCAAATTTTTAGTATTCGGTGAAGAGATGTTGACCGTAATATAAGAAGCGTAATTATATACTTTTTCTAAGCAGATTAGATAATCAGAAACCGCATCCTCAACAGCCGTTGTCGCATTTTTTCCAATGTTTATTCCTAGAATGCCTTTAAATTTAGAGGCTTTAACATTCTCAACCAATTGATCCACACCGTCATTATTAAAACCCATACGGTTAATAATGGCTTTTGCTTGAGGAATACGGAACAGTCTAGGCTTAGGATTGCCCTCTTGCGGTTTTGGTGTAATTGTACCGATTTCGATAAAACCAAAACCCAAAGCAGCCAAGGCATCGATATATGCACCATTTTTATCCAAACCCGCCGCCAAACCAACTGGGTTTGGAAACTCAATCCCCATACAAGTGACTGGTTTTGCAATCACAGGATGGCGTATCGCACCCATTTTATGGGCTGATTTAAGCATGGATAAGGTGAGTTCATGTGCACGCTCTGGTGCTAAAGAAAATAACAAAGGGCGAGCAAGTGAATACAACATATCTATAAAAGTCTACTGCTTTTTAAGTTGCCACATTATAGGCACAGTAGCTTGAAAAGGCTATGCTTGAAGCATGTTTATTTTCATTGCTTATTGTACTGTCGCTGTTAATTTAATCTGAGCACCATCTTTCACCAATTCCAACTTTTCAAGACTCACACCCATTTGTGCAGCTTGGGTCAAGAAATTAGCCAAAACAGCATAATTTTGATGTTGCGCCACGATTTGCAATTGCTCACCCACCTGCTGTGATGCAACAGAAAGGCCTTGCTGCTGTGCCACTCTTTGAATTTTATCTGACGTGGTTAATGCCAAATCATCCGTTGGTTTCATGCTAACCACGTTACTTTGCATCCACACCACAAGATCTTTCATTTCATTTAAGCGAACTTGCTGTTTTTCCGCAGCTTTATGCATAAACCACAAAGCCGAACCCACGGCAGCAACAATGACAAAAACCGTGGTAAAAATTACCATCACTTTTTCACGCGAAGACATTTTATCCAAATGATCTGAAATTTTCTCAGACCATGCATCTAAGCGATTTTGTACGTTTTCCATTGTTTTCATTATTGTATTTTCACCAAACCTATAACGCTTGAACCTTGAGTTTGTACATTCCCCAATTCAGCTTTAAAGCCCTGTTCATTCAATTGTTTGACTAAAACTTGTAGTGAATCTGAAGATTTTGCAACTAAATCCATATTCAAAATCGCACTATCATAATTCACACGATTGGCAATAATTTGATGTTGCATCAAAATTGGCCCGACACGACTGAGTAATTGTAAAGCTTGCGTATTTGCTGCCTGACTCAATGCTAATTTATTTTTAAACTGACGCTCAACAGATTCTTCCGTGATCCGCTGTTCATTTGGAAACCATTTTTTGTATTGGTCTACAGCGATTAATGCTGTTTGATCTGCTACTTTTTTCAGTTTAAACCAACGCAATGCATCATAACTCAGCTGCGTCACGATCAAAGCAACCAGTAAGATCGCACATGCCTGCCAATAGCGTGAAACACCCGTATTTTCCTGCTTCGCTTTAGGAAGCACATTATAAGGATGTTGTTTTGGTTTTTTAATTTCAACAAATTGATCATTAAATTCATCACGACGATCAGTTGTCGTCACCGCAAACAGGCTAACCGCTTGCTCGTCGGTTAATCCACTGTATTTATAGATTTTATTTGGATCTGCGAAATCAAGATATAAACCTAAATCATCAATTGAATTACCCAAAAATTCATTTTCACGAACCAATAATTGACCATTGATATTGGCAAGAATACTTTGCCCAAGTTCTGGTACTGGTAAAATTAAAAAATCAGGCAACATTGAAACAATCTTGACTGGAATTAACGACAGTGAATGCTGCATCGTTGTTACAGCATATTGATTAATCCCAAGTACAGAAACTTGATCAGGTTGTTGGAAATGTGAAAAAACCTTCATTTGGTCTATTGGTAAAATCACATATTCTTCTAATAAGTATTTAAGACCATCTGTACCCAACTGTTTATATTGAGTTTTATTAAATTTCTGTTGAAGAATTTGCACTTCACGACTTGGAAAAAAAACAACCGCTTCTTCACCTTGGTAAAGTTTAATATCTTGAATTAACTGCTCCAGACTCGAAGATTTAGTCCAATCATCCCCTCTAGACCACTGCCAAACCCCATTGGCTTCAGGCATCCATAAGTACAACATCTATCGTATTCTGCCGTTCATTTATTTTGTTTATGCTTTTATACAGTTGGAATAAAGGCTTTGGTTTGTGTTGAAAGCCCATGAGCAATCACACTTTGTTCATATAATCGTGCTTCTGCCAAAGCAAAAGGATGAAAATGCTCTTGCGTTAATTGCTCTGCAATATGTGCAACAACGTTCATATGACACACCACCACAATACTTTCAAATGGTAATTGTGACAACCACTCAATCGCAAGTTTTGCATCATCTTCAGGTTTTATTTTGTCACAGATCAGCACAGGAACATCTGGAAAATATTTTTGTATGTGTGCCAAAGTTTCTTGCGCTCTCAGCAAAGTACTCACCACAAATACATCTGGTTTAACATTACTCTTCACAAATTCAGCCGTTTGCTGTGCTTGTAAATGACCACGTTCCGTCAAAGGACGTTTACTGTCTACTCCATTGATCGGTGGAGCTGCTTCACCATGACGCACTAAGGTCAGTTGCATAAGATTTCCCTATTTTATATTGCACTGATTATAACGATGCTTTATGACAAATCCATCGTTATCATTCAGAATACACACGACTTTTTATATATTTCACACTTCGTTGTGCGGTAGCACAAACTCAACATCGCTACGATGACCATTTTTCATTAAAGATACTGCAATATTTAATGGTGGTGCGCCCTCAAAAATCACTTCATACAAAGCTGTTGTGATTGGCATATACACATCCAGCTCTTTGGCACGTGCATTCACTTGGATAATGGTATTGATCCCTTCCGCAGTTTGTCCAAGTTCAGTGGTCGCTTGTTCCAATGTTTTACCCGAACCCAAAGCAAAACCAACTTGATAATTACGACTTAGTGGACTATTACAGGTTGCGAATAAATCACCTACACCAGATAAACCCAAGAAAGTCAGTGGATTTGCTCCAAGCTTCACCGCAAAACGACTCATTTCAGCTAAAGCACGCGTTAGGATCATACTCTTGGTATTTTCACCTACTTTATAAGCGGCAGCCATTCCCATAGCCACGGCATAAATATTTTTCAGTGCACCGCCTAATTCAACACCGTGTACATCATCACTTGCAAATACACGAAATAAAGCACTGTGTAACGCCTGTTGCACAGCATAGCGAACCAATTCAGATTCACTTGCAATCACAGTGCCAGCAGGCTGCCCTGCAACAATTTCTTTGGCTAAATTCGGCCCAGAAAGTACACCATACGGTACTTCTGGTAATTCTTCATGAATAATATCACTCATGAAACTAAACGTTTTTGCTTCAATCCCCTTAGTTAATGAAACCACAGCTTGAGCGGTAATAAATGGTTTAATTTGACGCAAAACATCTCGGAACGAATGACTTGGAATCGCCACAAAAATAATATCACGATCGCAAACTGCTTTTTCTAAATTAGATTCAGCACGTAAACCAGATTCTAATTGAAAATCAGGTAAGTAGCGTTTATTGATATGAGTTGCATTAATTTCAGCAGCAATCGCTTCATCACGAATCCAAATCATGGTGTCACAACCATTACGCACAGCCGTATTCGCCATTGCTGTACCGAAACTACCACCACCTAAAACTGTCACTCTTAGTGCAGTTTTCTGATCGACAGCAACAGGCTCAACCAAATCTTTAAATTGTAAATCTGACATTATTGTTATCCTAAGGATTCAATTTTTTTAAATATAATGTTTAAAATAGAAGTCATACTATTTGGCACATATTTAGATATGCCAAAACTGAACATATTGATTAATATCAATTTCAGCACGCGGTGCGATTTCTTTTGCAGCCGTACCGACATAAATAATCCCTGAAATTAAATCTCGCTCAGCCAAGCCCAATGCTGATTTCAATAGTTTCGACTCCACGACAGCCCCACTACGCCACATGGTTGAAAAACCTTGAGCTTGTAATGACAACAAAAGATTTTCAATTGCAGCACCTGAACTTAAAGTTTGCTCAAAAAGAGGAACTTTGGGATGATCTTGGAATCGAGTGACTGCAAGAACCAATAAGGGCGCTCGAAAAGGATGATTTTTTACACGATCAATTTGTACAGGATCTAATTCACCTAAGTCTGCAACAGCATTTGTCAATAATTCACCAAAAGCCAAACGTTGCTCACCTTCAATCACAATGAATTGAGTCGGTTTAAGACGATGATGATCAGGGGCAGCCAAAGCTGCTTGAAATGCAATATTGAGCTGCTCATGTGTAGGTGCTGGCTCAACGAGCTGTCCGATCGATTGACGTTGATGGATATTGTCATGCACCGCTTTAAAGTTCGAATCCGACATTGACCTTCCTATCACCCATTCAAATTAATTCATCTGCAAGATTAGCATAATCTAAAATCATTAGGCTATCTCAGCCGAGATTTACTTGTGGAATGACCTCGCTTTTTCACATTGCAACCATATAAAAACGCAAATTTTATACATGATTTTCAATATTTAGCGCAATGTGTGTGTTTCAATAAATGTCGCTTGAGTTATTTATGAATAACTATTTTTAAGATTGAATTTGGGAATGAATATGAAAAAATTATCAGTAATTCTTACTTTATCTACAGCTGCATTATTTTTAACGGCTTGTGCTTCAAATCCTACACAAAGCTTAGCTATTCAAAAAGCAGACAATCAATATGAAGTGACTGGTTTAGGTAAAACCCAAATTATTGCAAAGAATAATGCTGTGAATGCTGCCAATAAAACTTGTGGCAAAAAAACCACTCCCGTTGTAAGCAATGAGAAAACGGATTACAACGGTGCTTTAAAAGGGGTTGTGGATGAAGAAACTGGAAAAATGATCACCGCAGCAGCTGGTGTTTTAGGTTCAGTGATGGGTAAAAGTAATGCCATCGAAAAAGATACAGACTATCAAACAACACTAACCTTTAGCTGTAAAGCAAACTAATTGAATCAATTGTTATTGATTTAAAAATCCCCTCATTTGAGGGGATTTTTTTAATTTGATGTTTTAAAACGCAATAACATTAACAATAACCATCTAATCGAGTTAATGGTAATTTTTGACCAATTGCTTTTTCGATTTCTGGTAAATAAAAGGCGTCATCTTCTGATAAGAAACTAATACTTACCCCTTGTGTACCTGCACGACCAGTACGACCAATTCGATGTACATAATCATCAGACTGCTCTGGTAAAGTGAAATTCACAACATGTGATACACCATCCACATGAATCCCACGACCTGCAACATCTGTTGCAATCATAATATTGTGTTGACCATTTTTAAATTGATCCAACATTTTCAAACGCTTATCTTGTGCAATTTCACCAGATAGCATAACCACTTTATAGCCATCTGCTTTTAAATGATCATACAATTTACGTACTTGGTCACGGCGATTGGCAAAAATCATGACTTTTTCAATCGGCTCATCCGCTAAAATTTGACGTAATAACTTATATTTATCTTTCTTTTCTACCACATAAACACGTTGTTCTACGTCGGCATTGGTTTTTTTCTCAGGCTCAATTTCTACAGTAACAGGTTCAAACAACCATTGCTGAGCAAGATTTAAAACATCATAACTAAACGTTGCAGAGAACATTAAAGTTTGGCGTTGTTCTTTACGTGGTGAAAATCTTACGATACGTTTTACCGACGGGATAAAGCCCATATCGAGTAAACGATCAGCTTCATCAATCACCAAAAATTCGATTTGATCTAACCAAACTTCTTTTTGCTCAGTAAAATCAATTAAGCGACCCGGTGTTGCCACAATAATGTCGACAAAATTCTGATTGAGTTGCTTCTTCTGTTTATCAAAATCCACCCCACCGACCAATGTCACCACATTCAAATTGCTAAATTTCACCAAATCTTTGGCATCATTTTCAATTTGAATTGCAAGTTCACGTGTAGGCGCCAGAATAAGGGCGCGAGGTTCGCCACGAAAGCGTTGTTCTTTTATAGGATTATTGAGCAAATCATTGATAATACTGACAAGAAATGCTGCAGTTTTACCCGTGCCTGTTTGGGCACGCCCAATTGCATCATGACCCGCTAAAGTATATTTCAACACTTTTTGCTGAATCGGGGTCATTTCTTTAAACCCTAAAGCATCAATCGCTTGTTTAAGTTGCGGATGTAAATTAAGGGTTTCGAAACCTGATGACATAAATAGGAGCTCTAACTGTAGGCATTTTGAATTGCGACCATTATAAACAAAAAACGCCCCAATTTATCAAAAATTGGAGCGCCACTTAAATTTTAAAAATTTAAGATTAGTCTAAAGGCTGAACTTCTTCAGCTTGAAAACCTTTTTGACCTTGAACAACACTGAATTCAACGCGTTGACCGTCACGAAGTGAACGATGACCGTCACCTTGAATAGCACGGAAATGAACGAAAACGTCATCACCGCCTGCGCGTTGGATAAAGCCGAAGCCTTTAGTGTCGTTGAACCATTTAACTACGCCTTGTTCACGAGCTGTCATAAGTTAATCCTCAGTTATTAAGAAAAAGGGACCACCCGGTGTTGCAAACAGCAGAGCAAACAAAGTTTTAAAATATTTTGTAATTTCAAAGCTTGTAATCATTCTGTAAAACTATTAACAAAATCCCGGTTACATCCATTTGTAATAGGGTCTAAAACAACAATTGTTTCTGATAAATCCCAAATACGCAACGAGCTTAACATGGGTTAATCACAATTAATAGAATTTTTTTAGATAAATATGCCCTATTTTTTGCTTATTTTTTAAACCCCTTCGTTTTTTAGATTAAATTAATCAGTAATATGACAAATATGTTGGGTAGTTTTATGATTTTTGCTAGACTTGATGCACTTATATAATGATGTGTTTCAGAGCAAAGATGACGGATGCTTTAGGTCGAGTACCTATAGAAATAAATAGTATGGGTAAACCCTGCCCAATGCCTTTACTGATGTTGAAGCGTGCACTAAAGACGGCTGAAGAAAATCAGGTGTTTTTACTCAAATCATCTGATCCACATAGTGAAATTGATATTACCCGTTATTGCGCAATCAACCATTTGTCTTGTCAATTGACGCAACTTTCTGCAAATGAATTTCATTACTTAATTGAATCTTAATTATTTTCAATTAAAATTTAATTTTGCAAATTTGCATAAAATTTTACATTTCTATACCCAAATTTCCTTACTTATGTATGATATTCGAATTAAGATGAATACATCTGTATTAGAACGTAATTCCTATAAGGAGAACACATGAGTGACAGCAGCAATCAATTGATGCCCCTGTCCTTGTCTGCGCCTGGTGTAAATCTTGGTGCTTATATTAGCACTGTAAATCAGATTCCAATTTTGACGGCTGAACAAGAAAAAGAGTTAGCTGATCGTTATTATTATGATCAAGATTTAGATGCTGCAAAAATGTTAGTGATGTCACACTTACGTTTTGTGGTTCATATCGCCCGTAGCTATGCAGGTTATGGCTTACCTCAAGGAGATTTAATCCAAGAAGGTAACCTAGGCTTAATGAAAGCCGTTAAACGTTTTGATCCCAATATGGGTGTTCGTTTAGTGTCCTTTGCTGTGCATTGGATTAAAGCTGAAATTCATGAATATGTTATTCGAAACTGGCGTATTGTTAAAATCGCAACCACCAAAGCACAACGTAAACTATTCTTTAATTTACGTAGTCTAAAAAAATCAAGTAAGAAACTGACACTCGAAGAAGCAAAATCAATTGCCAATGATTTAAATGTGACTCCCGAACAAGTTTTGGAAATGGAAGGTCGTTTAACTGCTTATGATGCTGCTTTTGAAGCTCAAGGTGATGATGACGATGAAGGTTCAACCCATGTTGCTCCTGCACTTTATTTAGAAGATAACCGCTATGATCCTGCACGTTTAGTTGAAGAGGAGGACTATGAAAATCAAAGTACCTCTGCCCTGCATGATGCCATGGAACAGTTAGACGATCGTTCGCGTAATATTTTACAACGTCGTTGGTTAGATGATGATAAATCTACACTTCATGAACTTGCTGCTGAATATAATGTTTCCGCAGAACGTATCCGTCAGTTAGAAAAAAATGCGATGGATAAAATTAAAGTCGCGATGTCGTCTAACTAAATTTAAAACGTCAATCGTAGATAGATTTAATAAAAGGGCGAAATGCCCTTTTATTTTGCGCAAAGTTTGATTCTGTAAAGATTTAACCTTTAATCAAACTTTGAAATTGTGTTAAGGTTGTGCGCAAATTTATGCAGAGGGTTGGCTATGTGGATTGCAATTTCAGCCTTAAATTTAGCTATTGCTGTCATCTTAGGTGCATTTGGTGCACATGGTTTAAAAGCACGTGCAACGGAAGCTCAATTGGCATGGTGGCACACAGCAACAGACTATTTTTTCTATCATGCATTAGGTCTTTTGGCTTTAGCAATTCTCAGTAAAGTGATTCCACAACTCCCAATTAAAGCCAGCTTTTGGCTGATTCAGGTTGGAATTCTCTTTTTTTGTGGCTCACTCTATGTCATGGCACTGGGCTTACCACGTGGATTAGGCGCAATTACACCCATCGGTGGTGCTTTAATGATTGCAGGTTGGCTCATGCTGGCATGGAATGCGTTCAAATACGCAAAGTAAATATTCTAAAAAACATTATCATTTGCTCTATTGAATGGAATTTATATGCAAATTTTCTTAAATGGTGAATCACAAGAAACCACTTGCCAAAATCTTTTGCAACTTATTCAAGAACTTTCATTAGAAGGTAAACGATTTGCGGTTGAAATGAATGAAATGATCATTTCCAAAAGCAAGTTGGAACACACCCCTATTTCTGAAAAAGATCGTATTGAAATTATCCAAGCTGTCGGTGGCGGCTAATTCGGAGCTCTCTCATGCAAGATTCCCCTCTTATTATCGGTTCTCGTACTTTTCAATCACGCCTACTGGTGGGAACTGGCAAGTATAAAGACATGCAAGAAACCGATGCAGCAATTCAAGCCAGCGGTGCTGAAATTGTGACGGTTGCCATTCGCCGAGTGAATATTGGGCAAAATCCTGATCAACCCAATTTGTTGTCCGTCATTCCACCTGAAAAATATACAATATTGCCCAATACTGCGGGTTGTTTTGATGCCAATAGCGCAATACGCACCTGCATGTTGGCACGTGAATTACTCGATGGTCATAATTTGGTTAAACTTGAAGTTTTGGGTGATGAGAAAACGCTTTATCCGAATATAACAGCGACATTAGCAGCAGCACGTACTTTGATTGATGATGGCTTTGAAGTAATGGTCTATACCTCAGACGACCCTATTGTTGCTCAAGAGCTAGAAAGTATGGGCTGTGTGGCAATCATGCCTTTAGGTAGTTTGATTGGTTCTGGTTTAGGAATTTTAAACCCACATACCATTTCAATTATTAAAGAAAATGCCAAAGTTCCAGTGCTTGTCGACGCAGGCGTAGGCACTGCAAGTGATGCAGCAATCGCAATGGAATTGGGTTGTGATGGTGTGCTGATGAATACAGCCATTGCTGCTGCTCAAAACCCTGTACTGATGGCTTCTGCGATGAAAAAAGCCGTTGAAGCTGGCCGTGAAGCATACTTGGCGGGTCGCATGCCACGTAAACGTATGGCGAATGCCAGCTCACCTGAAACAGGTTATTTCTTCAAATAAGTGACTAAAGAATAAGTTATTGAAGATAATTTTTGAAGATTCTTAGCGCTTAGAATATTGAAAGGGTTTTTCGGAATCCTTTCATCATATCAATACATGTTAGAATCATAAAAAATTGATTGAGAAAGATCGTGATTAGAATAATAAATGTAACGCTGTTATGTACCGTTTATTCATCTATATGTTTTGCTAACCAACCCACTACAGCGCTACAAAAATTTGTACCTCAAAATTGGGAAATTATCTCTCAAACCCATGGTGATTTGAATGCAGATGGTCAAACCGATACAGCAATTATTATTCAACCTAAAAACACAAAAGTTCATAATCGAAGATTACTCATTTTAATTAACCAAAAAAATTCACTACAAATTAAACTTTCTAAGCAAATTCCCAATTGGACATATCGTGATGATGAAAACTGTATTGATGATGCGCTTTCTGGTGGTGGTGTGAGCATTAAAAATAGTGTCGTTGATATTGCTTTTGATGCGATGAATAGCTGCTCAAATTGGTACGGTGAATCATGGACATATCGTTTTAAATTTGATAATAGTCAATTTAAATTGATTGGCTTTGAATATTGGTTCGTTTACAAAACAGATGGTAAAAATAAAACTTATAGTGGAAATTTCTTAACTCAAAAATTAAAGACAACTCAAGGTAATGAATTTGATGACAATGTTAAGCCCCAAATTTCTTGGAAACCTTTAAAACCAATTTTGCCGAATACATTGGAAAAAATGACATTAAAAGACAGCCAAGATTTTCTAAAACAAATGATTCAACCATGAGAGGTTAAATTACATGATAAAACCAATATTCATGCTCATCTTAACATCAAGCTTTCTTCCTCATTTAGCTGTTGCAAATACTCAAGCAACAACTTATCAATCCTTTATTCCCAAAAACTGGAAAGTTCTAGAAAAAGTACAAGGTGATTTAAATCATGATCAGCAAGCAGATATGGCCTTGATCATCGAAGATACTGATTCTAAGAATATTATCCGTAATGAAAACTTGGGTAGCGCTGAGCTAAATACAAATAAGCGAAAACTATTGATTTTATTTAAAAATAATCAAGGCTACCGACTGGTTGCAACAAATGCTTATCTTCCACCTGAAGGCGACATAGAATCACCTTGTTTGGCCGATCCAATCGGCGAAAATGATCCATTGGAAATCAAAAATGGTCTGCTTAAAGTCAATTTACACTATTGGCTCAGTTGCGGTTCTTGGTATGTGACCAATCACAGTTATACATTTCGATATCAAGACCAAGCTTTTAAACTGATTGGATATGATCATAATGATTTTCATCGTGCTTCTGGTGCAATTACTGAACAAAGTATTAACTTTCTCACAGGAAAAATTAAAAATACTTCAGGTGCAAATGAGTTTGAAGAAAGTACACAACCTATAACAATAAAATGGGACAAACTGAAAAAAAGTTATTCACTTCAATTAGAACAAGTGAAATTTAATGAATATTATGAATTTAAATAAAAAATAGCCTCAAATGAGGCTATTTAAAACTGTGTGCGCGTTTTTTGAATAGGCAATTAAATAAAAAGACCTTTTTCTAAAATGCGTATTTTCACATCAGCAACATCATCTTTAACTTCAGTTTGATAAGCCTGCATATGTGCCGTTTGCATATGCGCATTTAAATGTTCAATACTTTCCCAGTGCTCAAGCATGGTGATCACATTAGCATCTTTGGCTTGAAAGCCTACGTCTAAATCTGCATCAACCAATAATTCATAACCATGACAACCCTGTTCTGCTAAAACCGTTGCTGTGATTTTTTCAAACGCGTTGATTACTTTTACTTTATGTTCTGGTCCTGCATGCACACGAATTTCAGCGATAATGGTTAACATCATAAATTCCTAAAATAAATTAAATCTTAAAACGAGCTAAAAAAACTGAACTCAATACTTGCTTCAATATTGTTTAAGCAAATACCTTGGTTAAATGGTCACGATATTGATCTTCGTAAAACGGCACATTCGGCTGCTTAATCACATCATTGGCAATAAAAGTATCTAAAGTTTGCATACCTAAAAACTGATTGGCTTTATGGAAAGGCAAATAAACACCATCTACACCCACACCATGGAAAAATTGTTCAGGATCATCAAAGGCCTGCATCGGTGCGTTCCAAGTCAAAGACAGCATATATTTTTTGCCATGAATCAAACCACCTGAACCATATTTTTTCTCGGCATCTGAACGTGTACGACCATCATTGGCATATAAACTGCCATGACCTTCGGTAAATACATCATCAATATATTTCTTCACAGTCCACGGCGCACCCATCCACCAACCTGGCATTTGGTAAATCACAACATCCGCCCAAAGATATTTTTGAACTTCTTCTTGGGCACTATAATCGCTATCAGCACGTGTCACTTGAACCGTGTGTCCAAGATCAGCTAAAACTGACTCAGCAAGAACGGTCAAAGTATCGTTTAACTCGCCATTTGAATGTGCAAAAGTTTTAGCGCCATTTACGATCAGGATGTTGCTCATTTTTAAACTGTCTCTATTTATCAATGGCGCAACTATATCGATTATTTTTATTGTTAAAAACGCAACCTCAAGCAAATGATTATTGCCTAAAAATCAAGAATAAGCTTTTTTATTTTCTTACCAATTTTTAAACTTTGACACAAAATGATTTTATTATAAAAAATGGAGCACGAAGCCCCATTCTTAAACAACTAAAAAGTCTAATTAAATCAAATCAATTAATACTTCTACTATCTCTTTTATACCAATTTTAAACGTTTTAAGGGATTAAACCTTCATCACGCATTGCGATTTGTACAGATTGGCGTTCCGCAACTTTATTACGTAAAGCGACAATATGGGTAAATGGTGTAAGGTCGTGGTGAATACTGTTCGACCAATTTGTTAATACAAATAAATACGCATCTGCTGGGCCAAAGCGATCATTCACCAAATAATCATATTCAGACTCACCTAGATAATCATCGATATATTTCAACATCTTATCTAGTGTTGCATAGCCACGTTGTTTTTCTTCTTCTGTTAAAGGCGGCCCAAAGAAAACTGCATATTCATCATGCAATTCAGAGTTTAAATAGCCTAGCCATTCCAAAACTTTAGCGCGACCTAAACCTGATGGAGGAATCAAATCTTGTTTAGGATCATGTTGTGCAATAAAAGGAAGCACAGCAACATTCTCAGTGAGCACCAAACCTGGATTGATTTCTAATGCAGGTACATAACCTTTTGGATTAATTTCGTAATAGTCTGCCCCTTTTTCTGTTTTATGGGTTTTTAAATTTACACGTTCTAAATCGAAATCAACATTAATTTCGTTGAGTAAAATATGGGCAGCTAAAGAACATGCACCTGGAGAATAATACAACTTCATATCTAATCCTTGTTATATGACTGTTTCAGTTTTAAATGGCTTATTGACCAATTTCAAGTTTTAAAACGTGAAAATTGCAAATAAGCGTAAATTTTATAAATAAGATACAACTTGAATATTCAATAAATTGAATCCTTTTTCAAGTCAAAGTTAGTTAGATTTGACTAAATGTTGTTTTAACATACACATCTTTAAGAATGATGAAAACCTTGTTTATGATTCAGCAAAAGTGAGCAATTCGCTATTTTCATTTATCGCATTTTAAAAGAATAAAATAGGCAAAATCATCATCCAAGAAATTGTTAAATTTTTCTCATAAATTAGACACATTACCGCTTTATTATCATTAAAATGCATTTAATTAGAACGTATTATCATAACATTTTTTAGAAAAACTTACGTTTAACCACAAAATACCTATTATCAGGTATAGATAAAATGACCAATACCTGAAAAGATATGGGTATAGACATTGATGAGTTTTCTACATTATGAACAACGAGTTAAGTTTACCTGTCCCAGTCATCATTGTAGAAGACGAACCTCTAATACAAAAAAGACTAACGGATATATTAGTCAATATTGGATATTCAATATCAGATTTATATTTTGCTCAAAATTTAGCGCAGGCCAATGAACAACTTCAACGGTATTCAGCATCATTCGCACTTGTGGACTTAGGTCTACCTGATGGAAGTGGCATTGATTTTATTGAAACCTTAAAGGATTACGATCCAACGATTACTATTCTTGTGATTTCAGCATGGAGTACTGAAGATTCTATTCTCAATGCTTTGAGTGCTGGTGCAACAGGTTATGTATTGAAAGAAAGAGATGATTTAGAAGTTTCATTGTCAATTCGAAGTGTATTACGTGGCGGTGCGCCTATTGATCCATTTATTGCCCAAAAAATTTTAAAACAATTACAATTTAATGAAAAAAGATCTGTTAATAAAAATTTAAGTGATTCAAAATTAACAAATAATAACGACGTTCTTTCGAAAAGAGAATTAGGAATTTTAGAACTCGTCGCACAAGGCTTAAGTAATAAAGAAATTGCGGATCAACTGACATTATCACGATACACGGTTGAATCTCATATTAAACATATTTATCGGAAACTTGCGGTATGCAACAGAGCCAAAGCAATCGACACAGCTCGAAATCTTGGAATACTCTATTAAAATTACAGTGTATTGTTTTTATCTGCATTTTTTGCAGTTTTATACAAAATGTATTTGCCGAAACATTATTAGAAACTAACTTTAATAATCATCTGAATCCGTGTAGTGCAGTCATCCTATCCACGCAAGTCGTTAAAGCCAATCAGAATTTAGCTCAAGTCCCTACACAAGGTTGGCAAAATGTTCAATTGCCCGATGATTGGGAAAGTCGTTGGCCAGATTATTCAGGTTCGGTATGGTATCGCATTATTTGGGAATATCAATGTCAGGATGACCAAGAACAACTTCCTGTCGCATTACTTATTGATCGAATTATTATTGCAGGGATTGTCTATAGCAATAATGAATTGATTTGGCATGATAAATCTTTAGTCAAACCCCTATCACGAAGCTGGAATATGCCTCGCTATTGGATTCTACCTTCAACCTCTTTAAATGAAGGCCGTAATGAAGTTTTAGTTAGAGTGGTCGGAGTCGCTTCACAACATTCAGGTTTAGGTGTGGTAAAACTTGGAAATGCAGAAAGTATCAGTAGTATGCATGAGCAACTCATGTTTGAACGCAGAACCCTTTATTTTATTAATTTACTGATTACTTTGGTTTTTGGAACAACCAGTTTTTTAATTTGGTTATTTAGGCGTCGTGAAGTTGCTTTTGGTTGGTTTGCGCTAAACTGTTTTTTTTGGTCATTGTTTATTTGTAATTTACTCATTATCGAACCATTCCCATTCACTGACAGTTTAATTCACTCTCGGCTCAATCTTATCTTTTTGGTGGCCTATGCCTATACCCTAAGCTTATTTTTATGGCGCTTTGCCAATGTTACTTTTGCAAATTTAGAAAAATTTTTGATTACCTTAACACTTATATTTGTCGTGGTTTTATTGGCTATCCCAGATCAATATCTCACCATAGCGCTAAACAGTGCTTTTTTCTCAAGTGTTGTTATTTTCATCCTGAATTGCTTCTTTATTCAATGGATCGCTTATAAAAAACGTAAGTTTGATGTCTATTTACTCGCTGCTGTTTTCTTCTTATTTATTATTATCGCTTGTCATGACCTACATTTAATACTAAATATACCTTTCACTGGAATGATGTGGACACCTTTTGCTGCGCCAATCACCAGTTTAGCAATTTCGTTCATTCTCGCATGGCGTATTTCAAAAAATATGCGTCACATCGAAAAATTTAATCGCACTTTAAAAGAAACCGTTGAAACTGTCTCTTTTGATTTAGAACAATCTTTAGAAAAAAACATCAACTTGAAATAGAAAATATGCGCTTACAAGAACGTTTAAATTTGGCACATGATTTACATGATGGCTTAGGGGGTTCAATCGTTCGTTCGATGATTTTATTGGAACATTCTGAAAAAGTTGAAAAACCTCAAGTATTGTCCATGTTTAAATTATTACGTAATGATTTACGGCAAGTCATTGATTCTGGTTCTAGTTTGGGTGCAAAGACTCCAGAAAGCCCGATATTGTGGGTCGCCCCCTTACGTCATCGCTTTGTACAGTTGTTTGAAGAAATGGATATTCAATCCTCTTGGATGCTTGCAAGCCATTGGAATACCATTCCTCATCCTCTGCACTGCTTAACCTTGTCACGCGTTGCGGAGGAAGCACTCACCAATATCGTGAAGCACAGTCATGCAACGAAAGTTGAAATTTCGCTAGTAGAAGATGAACAACACAGGCTGATTTTAGAAATTAAAGACAATGGTCAAGGGTTTATTGTCAATACAGTCCAAGAAGGATTACACGTTGGATTACAAAGCATGCAAGTGCGTGTTAAACGAATTGGTGGAGAGTTTTATATTCATTCAGAGGCAGGCTTAACTGTGATTCGTGCCGTCGTACCGCACAAGCTTCGAGGTGGTACATAAAAATCATTTGAATTTTATACAATAGACAACGATACATTCATATTTTTATAAATTGTGTATATTATAGCCAAAGCATTATAATAATGATGTGGTATTGAAGAACAACACCAATATAACTTAAGCATTTTCATAACTTTTTACAGCTTTGGAGAAAAGTTAAATGCATAAAGATCAGTGTTATAGCAAATGTAGGCCATACCATTGGATTGCCTACTTTGGTTTTATTACGCTGATTGTCTTTGCCTCTTCGCTACTACATGCTGACCAGACGTCGATTGAGCAAAATGCAAATTGCCAAGCATCGATTTCCTCAGTAAAAGTCATCAAATCTAATGTGAATAATATTCAAGAATTACCAAAATCAGGTTGGTCTGTGGTACAGATATTACCCGATTACTGGGACAAAAGATGGAAGGACTATAGTGTAAGTGCTTGGTATAAAATCACCTGGCAATATTTATGCCCAAACCCACAACACAACACGCCAATCACTTTAGTTATTCAAAATATCAACATGGCTGGAGAGCTCTACCTCAATAATGAGTTCCTTTGGAAAGATCAATTCTTAACAGAACCACTTTCACGCAGTTGGCATACACCTCGCTATTGGGTCTTACCTGCTTCCAGTCTAAAACAAGGTACAAATCACCTTTGGGTCAAAGTCATTGGAACGCCTACTCAAAAATCTGGCTTAGGTCATCTTTTTTTGGGTGAACATGCTCAAATGAAAAGCCTTTATGATCGCAGTTTATTAGAAAAACGGATTTCACCGATTCTGAGTTTTATTATTAATTTTATTATCGGCGTTTTTTGCCTCATGGTGTGGTTAGTCAATCCAACCGAAAAAGCATTTAAATGGTTTAGTTTTGTTGGTATTGGATGGATGTTATATGTGTGGATTATCATGCAACAAGAGCCTGTATTTGGCTTATCCAGTATCAATTTAGATCGTATTACAATTGCGATTTTTTGTTTTTCCATGATCGCTGGCTGTATTGCTGCATGGCGTTTTGCCAATAAAAAGTACCCTCGAATTGAACATGTTTTATTCACTTTTTGTGTAATTTCAATTGTTTTAATTTTTGTTGTTCCCGATCAACATACACCACAGCTTTTGAATCTATTATTCATCATGGGTGTAATTATTTTCTTATTAAAATGTTTTACTTATCCATTTATCGCCTATCAATCTAAATTAAAAGAAGCCTATGTACTGGCTATTCAATACGTGATTTTTATTCCGATTGTGATTAATGATGCAATTTATATGATGACACTCAAAGGTCATATTTTATCGCCTTATACATCACCTATTGGCACATTATTGGTCGGTTTTATACTGGCTTTACGGCTTGCAAATGATGCGAAAAGTATTGCACATTTCAATCAAACCCTTGGCCAAAGTATTATCCAAGCGAAAAATGAACTGTCGACATCGTTAAATATTCAACATCAACTCGCTTTAGAAAATGCAAAATTACAAGAAAGAATTAACCTTTCACATGATCTGCATGACGGATTGGGTGGCTCAATCTCTCGATCAATGCTGTTAATTGAAAACCATGATCACATTGAAAAGAAACAAATGCTGTCCATTTTAAAGCTTTTACGCAATGATCTTCGCCAAACCATTGATTTTGGATCATGCTTAAATACGAAAATTCCTACAACACCTATTCAATGGGTTGCGCCTATACGCCATCGTTTTGTACAAATGTTTGAAGAATTTGCAATACAATCAAAATGGATCTTGTCGGAAAATTGGCAGACACAGCCCAACGCACTCCAGTGTTTAACCATGGCTCGTATTGCCGAAGAAGCTTTGACCAATATTATTAAACATAGTCATGCAACCCAAGTTGAGTTTTCTTTGACTGAAAATGCACAATTTTTAATTTTAAAAATTTCTGACAATGGTATCGGTTTTGATCCTGCACAGGTAGATGCAGGCTTACATGTTGGATTACACAGCATGCAACAACGAGTGATACGACTCGGTGGGTTATTTGAAATAGATTCACTCACTCATCAAACTATTTTGAAAGTTAGTTTGCCATTTGGTTCGGCGTCATAAAACAGCGTGTCATAAAGAGAGCTTCTTAAAGCAAGGAAAATACTTATATTTTCCTTGCACTTAATCATTTTAATCTTGCTTGAATCATTTCTAATAACAGATTCAAAATTATTTTTTATATCGGGTAAATGCTGTTCCAACAGTCAATAATATTAATCCCAATAAAGACCACAAGCCTGTACCACCACCATTGGTATCTTTAGAATCATTTGATGAATCGGCACTATTTGAATCATTCAAATCAAGATCGACAATCACTGGATCATGGTCTGAAGATCTAAACGCATCGGCATTATAAAATGCAGTGATTTGCTCAGCCGTTTTATATTCTTCGTTATAGTCCAATGCAGTGGGTTCATCTGCATTGATATGCCATGCAAAAGCACGTTTCACCATCGGATATAGACCTGCATCTGCAATTGCATGGTCTAAGTTCCCTGCACCACCATTGCCGTTGAGATCACTCGCTACACCAAAAACATAACTATAGGCACTTTTGCCTTGTCCAATTTTTTCATCATTGAGCAAAGCCTTATAGTTGGCTTTCTCAAATGCAAGAATTGGGTCTTCTTTGGCATAACTATTCATATCACCCACCAATAAATAATTGGGCTTTTCAACTTTGGTTGGATTGGTCGCTATCCACTGGGTCAGCTTTTGTACGGCAGTCAAACGTGTTGCATTCCAACACCCCTGCCCATCACCTTGGTCTGCATCAGCCAAAGTCTTATCTTCTGGACAACTCCCTTTAGACTTCAAGTGATTAGGGACGACCGTAAATATTTTACCACCAGATAGAGCCTGAAAGCTTTGCGCCATCGTCACACGATTTTTCTGTGTCAAATCATCATAAACGACAGCCGCACCTACAGGTTTTACTCGTTTGCTATTGTAAATAATGGCGACAGCAATCACATCTGTACCCAATTTTGCAGTATTTGGCGGAGTAACATATTTCCAATCTGCACCTAAAGCTTTGGTTAAATAAGCCACCGCACTATTTTCAGCATAGCCATTATTGGCAATCTCCATCAAACCATACACATCTGCATCAATGGTTTTTAAAGCACTGACTGTTTTTGAATGTTGACTATTGAACTCTGAAACTGTATTTGCACCACGATCAGGTTTAACCCCTATCAATGGCGAATTGTCATAATTTAGAACATTAAATGCAGCCACTCGAATTTGTTTTGCATCTTTTGTAATGACAGTTGATTGACGTGGATTGGTATCCATCACCAATTCAGGTGTTTTATTCGGAATGGGTTGAATTCGCCATGCATTGAAGCGGTATTCCAAAATCCCTTCTACATTTTTCAGTTGATAACCTGTTCTCAGTGTATTGGCTGCATTGAAGTTTTGTGGCAACCACGGCGTTCTATTTTGATTGTTATAGCCATCATCTAAAATAATTTTTGACAATAGATTCTGTTTTGCCAAATTTACCGCTTCAGCCGACTTTGCAGGATATAAATTGGTTGGAATATATAAACGTCCTAAACTGAGTGATAATTCCCCAAAACGACCATAATTATAATTTTCACTTACTGTTAGTGTTTGAGGGATTTTAACCAACATACCTTGATAACGTTTAGGTGCATTGCCTTTGGCATCTGTTAAACTTGAAAATGGTAATTGCAGTGGCATTGCACTGACGAGGTTTGCAGCTTGACTATTACAAGTTTGAATATTGCTACTCAATTGATCGATTTGTAATTGATTTTGATACGTTGTTAAACGACCTTTGAGAATAACTTCCTCCCCAACCTTCCCCCCTGTAATTGTACTTCCCGCAGGTAAATACACAAAAATTGCATTGCTTAAATCCACTTTGGCTTTAGTGTCAGGTGTCTGAATATACAATCCAGAGAACCCATTTTCATAACGATAATCTGCGGTAATGACTCCACGAATTACATATTGTTGATCCTGAGCTACAGTTTGTAAATCTGCAATCGGTGTATCCGTCGCGCTACAACTGACTGAGCTTAATGGTGGGGGTGTTGTCGTACCCATCAAATATTGGTTGAATGCACTACTTTCTGACCATTTTGACCATTCACTGTCTAAATCGAACTGCGCAGATGGATCAATAGAAGTCACATCATTTTTGGTTTTAATTCTGCTTAGGCTATTTTTATAACTAGTGATCGCTCCGCCCCAACCATTATTTGCTGGTTTCTCTCCAACCCGACCAAAACGATCAACAGGTGTGCCTTTATATAGTAAGACCAATGCATCATCACCATTGAAAGATAAGCCTGCAACTTGATTCACTTTATCGCCAATCTCTGCTTGAAGTTCTGAACGACCAATGACAAATTTTGCCTTACTGGACAATGAACCTTGCAAAGTTACAGAGAAACTTTTACTGGTTGACCCATTACTAAATTGCTGAATTTCATAATCAGCCAAATTGACTGTACCAGCATCAGGATTATAAATTTCTAAGCCTTTGCGGTTTGCAGTAGCATCAATATATTGGCTAAACATAAGCTGTGCGTAGCTTGGGAATGAACAACCTAATAGTGCTAAACTTAGGCATAGGCGATGTGGTTTTAATATTTTCATAATTTTTTAACGTTTGTTGAAATTTAAAGCAGATTAATTTTTATTAATGACACTGTTGTGAATATTTAATGACAATTTAACATCAATACATAATGGATTCAATTTAACTAAAGATTAGATAAAAAATTTGACTTGCCCCACTCAGGTCTTACAATACGCCTTTTAGATTTTTAGTATTGCCAAAAAAGATGTCAAACGATCAAATTGAAGCACAAGTTGTAGATTTAGATAATTTACAAGAACACCGTGAAATTGTGACATTTATGCGTAGATCTTCTCCGCTAAATACATCGCAACGTACTGCGCTCGAACAACATCGTGATTTAATTTTGGAATACCCTGTTGGTGATTTACGCCAACACTTTGAACACCCTGAACGCCCTCTGACGGTTGAAATTGGCTTTGGTATGGGACGTTCATTGGTGCTGATGGCAAAAGCTAATCCTGAGCGCAACTTTGTGGGTATTGAAGTCCATGTCCCAGGGATTGCTCAATGTGTCTATGAAGCAGGTGTAGCAGAAGTCAAAAACCTTCGTGTTTTAGATGCCGATGCGATCCAAGTCTTACGTGAAATGCCTGATAATAGTATCAACACTGTTCAGCTTTATTTCCCAGATCCATGGCAAAAGAAGCGTCACTTCAAACGTCGTTTTGTTTCGCATGATCGTATGCCATTGATTGAAGAAAAATTGGAAATGGGTGGAACATTCCATGCAGCAACCGATTGGGAACCGTATGCAGAATGGATGCTTGATGTTTTAGATAATCGCCCTCGTTTAGAAAACTTGGCGGGTAAAGGCAATAGTTATCCCCGTCCTGAGTGGCGTCCACAAACTAAATTTGAGCGTCGTGGTATTGAATCTGGCCATAAAATTAATGATTTTATTTTCAAGAAAATCAATTAATAAATGCGTAATTGAATTTTAATATTCGCTTTTTAAAGGGATAAATATTTAATATTTATCCTTTTTTTTATTTCAAAACCTGATGAATTGATCAAAATAAAATAGACGTACAGTACAGATCCATATAAAAAATAGATAAATTCATCCACTCTAATCAATTTATCTGTTTAAATAAGATCGGTAAATCTGACACAACTTTGCCCTATTTCAATTTTGACTAAACAGACTTTTTCGTTTGGTTGTATGAGAATCCAAACTTATAACAATAGGTAAATGACAATGATAAAAAGAACTCTTTACCAATTTCCATTTTCACACTATTGTGAGAAAACGCGTTGGCATCTAGAGCTTAAAGGAATTGATTTCACTTGTCGCAATATGATTCCAGGCTTACATGCTGCTCCTGCTTGGTTAATGGCTCAACAAACAAGTTTGCCTATTTTCTCTGATAATAAAGTGACCATTGGTGATTCGACAAAAATTGCACTGTATTTAGAAAAGTACTACACCCATTTTCCACTATTGCCCAGCGACGATGTTCAACGAAAGCAAATATTAGAACGTGAAGATTGGTTTGATGATTTGGGAGACCATATAAGACGTTATGGTTGGAGTTGTATGATAGATCGGCCAGATATTGTAAATATCTTTTTTAATTTTGAAGGCTATAGCCAATTCCAACATTTTTTAACACGGCATAGTCAAGGTATTCTGCGCTTGATGATCCGTCGTACTTGTAAAATTCATCCCGAACAAGTTGCAATTTCCAAAGCATATATTAATGATGCACTCCTTCAAATTGAAAAATGGCTAGATGGAAATCCCGATAACTATTTGGTTGGAAATACTTTCACACTCGCAGATTTAACCGCAGCAAGTATGTTAGCACCGCTCATCAAACCTGATCTTAGCCCATGGCCAAATAGTCATTTACCAGATGAAGCACATCCACTACAAAAACAGATTCAAAATAGCATTGTCACTGAATGGGTCTTACGCATATACAGTCAATATCGTCGAATTTAATTTTTATAATCACGTTTAACCACATTTATAACCACGTTGTATTGAAGTGAAAATAACATGTCCGAATTAGATAGAACTTTAAAAACATTATCCTTTCCACAGCAGTTTATTGATATTGGTATCAATATTTTAAATTCGCTGGATGTATTTAAAAATTGTAATTTTTACAATATAAACACTGAGAATCTAAACACACTGATCCAAACCATTGACGGGAAAATGTTTATTTCCGCATTAAATGCTTTATATAATCAGTTGCCAAAAGATCAATTGGCCAGTGCTATTTTTTTAGAAAAAACACCATTAACAGCATATGGGCCTTTTGGTTTATTAGTCTTAACAGCACCCACCGTTGGAGAAGCGTTTCAATGCTTACTCGATTATTTAGAGCAACTGATTCCTGTTATAGAAGTTGCGACAATCGAGTCTGGTCATCAGGTTCACTATACGTTTAAACTGCGCTATGACTTTGGTGAGATTAATCACTTTTTAACCGAAGTTATTACATTGACCGCATTAACTGGGCGACCATTCTTAAGCCAAAGCTTACAACATACCACTGTTCATTTTGCACACGCTCCATTAAACACGATTGAAATGTATGAAACAGCATTTGATGCAAATTTTCAGTTCAATCGTGCGCAAAACGCTTTGATTATGTCTAAAAAAGATCTCGATATTACTCTAACGACAGCAAATCCAACGACACATGCTTGGATTAAATCTCAACTCAATCAACAAATAAAATTATTAGGCAATACCAATCTAACCTCTAACCATGTAAAACGCTTTATTATGCAAAGCTTAAAAAACAATACGGTAATCAATGCTACGTCTATATCTGAAGCCTTATCTATATCAGAACGTACACTCAGCAGAAGATTAAATGAAGAAGGTCATTCTCTTTCTGATCTCAAACTTGAAGTGGGAGTTGAATATGCGCAATTGCTTTTATTAGATACCAATAAATCGATGAATGAGATCGCCCTTAGCGCAGGCTTTAACAATGCCACAAGTTTTAGTCGAGCATTTAAGCGCTTTACCTCACAAACCCCCTCTCAATTTAAAAAGAACAAAAAGTAAAATAAATTATGCCAAATAACGCATAAAAATAATGATTTTATAGAACTACATCTTGTCTATTTATGTATAGAGTTGGCGACTCAAATGCTATTTAAGTCCTTTAAATTGTGTTTATACACATTGACTGTGTGTCGATTCAATTTTGCATTGGCTTTTATAGCATTTTCTTAACATATTGAAAATAAAATCAATATTCAGTTTTAGAAGCCAAATCATAATAAATAACATAGAGTAGGCATCATCTATGAAAAAGGATTTCAGTAAAGCTGTAGGGAAATTAACCATTTCAATCGTACTTGGTCTCTGTATCAGCCAGTTTTCTTCTGCAAAACTCAGTGAACTCCAAGACAAGGAGCTCAATCAAATCACTGGGCAATCTTTATTTAGCATGTCCTATATTGCACCTACAGAACCTGGGAATACCAGTAATTTAGGTTTTTACGCTTTAGGTTTAGAGGCTAAACTTGAACTCAATGCCAATATTCGAAGAGTGCAATTGGGTTGCGGTGGTGTGAATGGTGCTGATCAGTGCGATATTGATTTAGAAAGGGTTCGATTAACAGGTTTAACACCTGGACCGAGTGGTACCTACGCCGATTCAGATGCTGTTTTAGATAATCCATTTATCCAATTTGCTGTTAAAAATCCAAATTCAGCCTCTACTCGTTCTGTTGTCGGTGTTGCTTTAGGCGCACAAACGATCGTTGGGCAAATGTCTGTAGGTGAAAACCCCACTCCAAATATTGCAGGTACACCTGGGGGAACGCCAGGTGGAGAAACTGGTGCAAATGTAATCAGTGGTCGTCTTCCTGCGCAAGTTTCGCATGTAGAGCTTGCCTCTACTTTATGTACAAGAGTCTCTGGTTCAAATTGCATACTCGCCTTAGGTGATGGAAATTTACCACTTTTAAATACAACGGTAAAACCAAGAAATGGTGTCAACCAACCAAATGGTGTCTTTTCTTCATTAGTCACAGGCAATCGCATGACCAACTTAAAATTAGGTCCTTTTGGCTTAGATGCCGCTCCTTTAGATAGTATTGGTGGTGTGTTTGTCAGTGCATTAGGTGGTGTCGCTTATGGCACACTCGATGAAAACTTTATTGATATACATAATTTAAATATCAGTAGTAACAAAACTTCTGGCTTTCTTTTGACATTAAATCAACAAGATATTCTTTGGCCACAAATGGGTACGAGTGGGACAAGCAGTTTCCCTACACCTTCACAATTTACCAATTCGAATGGCAGTACCATCACAGAAGATATGCTCTTGGCTAAAAGAGGTTGGTTTCTTATTTTCCCTGGTGTAAGTCTTGGTGGGACACCTGAAGAGCCTTTAGTGACATCAAGAGTATTGCTCGGTGTGCTTAATAACCCTTCTGCGCTTCAAGTATTAAGTTACCCAGGTATCACCATTCCTTCAATTAATTTAAGACAAGTTCCGACTCACAACTGCTATGGCAATTTAAAATTTTGTTAATAAAAAGTCACCGTAGATTGTGAATAGAACGATAAATTTTCAATTCAAAAGCATTATTTTCATCTTCATAATGCTTCTTGGAATCTCAAATGTGAGAGCTTATATGATTAAAACATGTTCATCTCCAGAAAAATCCTATTTATCGGAAATCAGAACAGATTTACTGAAAATTAAAACAACTGATGATGAGTCTAATAATGCACGTATTGCATTTATCATGGCATCTGCGATCGCTGTAAAATTTAATGTGCATGTCGATCAAAATAGCATTACCCAACGCTTAAATGAAAAAACACAGTTTCACCGAAAAGTTTCTCTTTTAGATATTAAACAAGTGATTAATGAATTGGGTTATTCAATTGATCCTGTTCAAGCAAATGATCCTTTTGCCTTACAAAAATTAAGTCGTGAAATTTTAATTACGCAGGATTCCGAACAGAACTTTATTTCTCTTGTAGGTTTATCTAGTACAAATCTCTATTTTATTTATGGAAAATTTAACCGTGAGGTGATTGTTTGCCCTATCACTAAGTCTGCATTTTTAAATCATTATACCAGTAACAAATTTTTAGTCTTTAAATAGGGTCAGTAAATCCTAAAAAGCATAACAATATGCAGATCATTTGATTAGAGAAATATGATCAATAAAAATATGATCAATACATGCTTTAGCATATTTGACTACCTTGATGTTAAATCGGTGTAGTCAAATTGATTATAGATACTTGAATATAATTCTATTAAATTCAGTTCTTTATATAAGTTGCATAAATTAAATATAGCAATCCATATTGATCAAAACACTTCCCGAATCTCCACACTCGGATCGTATTCATCTAAACGTTTTGCCAAAATATGTAAATGTCGTGTAGGGACAGCAGGAAACAAGTGATGCTCAACGTGATAAAACATATTGTACGTCACAACCCGTTTAAACTCATTTCGTACTGTCCGTGCCATATAAACATGGTCTTCGGTATCATGATGCACCGTCCAAACCGCAAAAAATGCCGTCATACATTGACCGATGAACATTGCAATAACGTGATATTTTAAAATGGTAATATCGAGAACAATAAAAACGGCGATTAAAACAATAATATTGGCAAACAACTCAGCGGACATCCATTTGCGTTGAGTTGTAGTACCTACCTCAAATGCTTTTTTATGCAACATCACAGGGAAAATCGGCCCAAAAGCTAAAGCTTGCCACCACTTCATTTTTGCACTTTTAGCTTCAACATCTTCATCTTGCATACAATGTTGATGGTGTCGCAAATGATTGATTTGCACTGCATGCATTGAACCTAACATTAAAACACTTAAAATAAACATGGCCCAATGCGTATTTTGGCGACTGATCCCCAAGGCAAAATGAAAGGCGTTGTGTACCTGTCGAAGCCCCGTTAAAAAAAACATGAATGAACAGAATAAGGCTGGAATATACCAAGTCAAATATGCGAAACATAATGAAAACACCAACCAAGGTAAAGAAATGAGCAACTCTGACCAGACATCTTTTTGATTGAGTTGAACTAAATCTTTCCAGTGAACTTCTTTTAATAATCTTTGCTGAATATTCATTTTATCTTTAATGATTTATTTTAGTACTTACCCAATATATAACAACAACATTGATGTTCAAGTCTTTTGAATTGCAATTCCTAATTCAGTTTATTGCTCATTCACAAAGTCATTATATACAATCTGATATAATTCAATACCATAAAAACACTTATCGATGATAATATCAGATAAATACAATGCATTATTATAGAGCTCGTTGTATCCACTCTTTCGTTCAGGCTTATTTTTGGGGAGATGATTGCCTATTTTGAATTCCTAAACTTAAATCCTGATACAACGCTTTTAAATCCTCTCGCCCCGCATCTGACAACATATTCATATGCATATTGAGAATATTTTGATCACCACGCATTGCAGGGCCTGTTTGCATGGTTTGAGGATCATTTTGAGTCGCTTTACTGGCTGTTTCTAAAATTAAAGGATAAAGCAAACTAAAATCAACCTGCTCAGCGTCGACAACTTGCTTTGCCATGTCATAGCAATAATTGCTAAAATTACAAGCAAATACCGCAGCCAAATGCAGACTTAAACGTTGCTTAGAATCGTATTGGTAAACTCGATTGCTTAGACTATTTGCAAGTGTGGTTAATATGTCCAAATCTTCAGTTTTAGCTGCTTCTACAAATAACGGCGTATTCAACCAATCGATTCCACGTTCTAAGCTAAAGGTTTGTAAGGGATAAAATACACCTGAACGAGTATGTTGTTGAGTCAATACATTTAGATGCGTACTTCCTGAGGTATGCACGATCAGTACATTTTCAAGATAGCTTGCAACATTACCAATTACATCTGCAATCGCTTGATCGCTCACAGCAATGATTAATACATCAATATGAGTATCAAACTGCGTGTAATTCTGAATCGCTTGTGCATCACACTGTTCAGCGAGTATTTGAGCATGCTCTAAATGACGACTATAAATCTGTACAACTTGATGTTGTTTTGACAATTGTTTAGCGAGGTGATGAGCCACTCGTCCTGAACCAATGAAACTAATGCGCATATTTAATCTAAATCATGGACTATTTTAAT
The DNA here is from genome assembly GCF_000214135.1 of Acinetobacter sp. P8-3-8. GTDB lineage: Bacteria > Pseudomonadota > Gammaproteobacteria > Pseudomonadales > Moraxellaceae > Acinetobacter. The sequence continues at coordinate 8,305 of NZ_AFIE01000001.1, read as the reverse complement.
ATGTTTACAGCATGCCAATAATAAGCACAGGAATCAATTCATTCCCAAATGCATCTAAAAAATCATTCAGAACAAATTAGAATATCTGATCAATTTCAGCACTAATTCATTGAAACTTATTGAAGTGATTATGATTGACGTTATGGATTATTTTAAATAGAAATGAAAAAAGCCCTTAATTTTAAGGGCTTTTCTATACATATCAAAACATATCAAATATCGGTTTATTGTTTTTTCTCAATTCCTTCTTCTGAAACTTCACGTGTAATTCCAGTTTCAGTATTGGTCACTTCAAATTCAATACGTCTATTTTTAAATTGCCCTTCCTTAGTCCCATTATCAGCAATAGGATTTTCTTGTCCAAAACCTTGTGCTAAAAGTTTATCTGGTGAAACACCTTTACTCATCAAATAATCTGCAACGGCTTGTGCACGTTTTTGTGATAAGACTTTGTTAGAATCTGCATTCCCAACAGCATCTGTATAGCCTTTAATTAATAATTTTACATTCGGTAAATGGTTCATCAATGCTGCAGCTTGATCAAGAATTGGCTTATTCACATCAGGAATTGAATTTGAACCACTCGCAAAATTGATAATTTGCATATTCAGTGCTGTTGCAATATCTAAGGCTTTGGCTTTGCTTGGGTCTAAACCTTGCAGTGCTTGCTTAGCCTGTTCAATACTTGAAGAAACAGCTTCACTTTCACTTAACGGTTTTTGTACAACAACATTCATGTCTTTCACTAAAGGCTTAATCTTTTCAGCCAATGCTTGTAAAGTTGCTGGATCTGCACCTTGTAGTGAGATTTCATTACCCGTCCAAGTTAATGATGCATTTGGAATACCCTTCACCAATTTTAAAACACTGACCAAAGAGTTCTGATCGATCAATTCAGCATTAAAGCTTTGACTTGAATCAATACCACAACCGACTGAATGAGCGAAAATTTGTTTCACTTCATTTTGTAAAGCTGTTGTAAACGCCTCATGACCGATTTTTGCTGAGCATGTGACCAACCCACCTTGTGGATCTGTAGTAATTTGAAAATGTGCAGGTTGCTGAGCCGTTGTAGTTGCTTGATTTGCTGGTGCTGTGACATCATCATTTTTACAACTTCTTAATAGTAGAAATGCCAAAACAATGAGAATTAATAAAGCAATCAATGCTGTTAAAAATAAATTTGATTTTTTAGGTTCAGGCTCACTCACCGCTTGATGACTGGATAATGGCTCTGGTGGGACAGGTGTTGTCACAATCGGATCGACTGGCGGTGTCGGGATAATGGTTTCAACCACAGGTGCAGCTTGAGCTTGTGCACCAAAACCTAAGCCGCCAACACTTAACCCAATCGCAGAAAATAATCCAGAAGCCCACACAGGTAATGCCGCTTGAATATTTGCCCATTGTGATTGTATCAGATCGAAAATCGCCAGTTTATCGTCAGTGCCCGTTTGATCTTCGAGTAAATACAACGTTGGTGATATGGCATGATTTAAAGTCTTTTCGATTTCATTTGCTGGTGCTTCACCACCAACTAATCCGAGAAAATGACTCACTGACTCCGCATTATTGTTAAAAACTTCACCCAAACGTGGATTCAGACTTTGTTGTAAGATTTCAATTAATTCAGGTTTAGATTTAAACACGGTTAACAGAATCGGATAAAAAGCCGTTAGCGCTTCTATTTTCTCATCTTGAAACTGATTATCACCCTGTAATAATTTTGATGTCACTTTTTCTTTTAACAGCTCAATAATATTCATAATACTGAACACTCCTGTGTCATTGTTGTTTTGTAATAATAGAATCAGTTATTGACCGTTTTTATTCTAGTTATTAAATAATGAGAATAATAATAGTTTTTTGTAGTTAAACCATATTTATATCACACATAAAAAAGCCAGCCGAAGCTGACTCAGAAATATAAGAATACGATAAAGCTTAGACAATAAAAGTTTGAATCACTTTACCACGGACATTTTGATTGATAAGAGGCGTATTTTTCCCTTGAGAAAGAATATTCTCTTTAGAAACTGTCCATTCTAATTCAGGATCAACCAATACCCAGCCAGACTCTTGACTCCAACGATCAACCATATTGGCAACTTTTGCAGGTGCAAGTGTAACTTTCTCAACCCATTCCAAAGGTTCAAAAACACCTTCATTCACCAACTGCACACCGAACGGTACATAAGTATCAAAAGCAGTCATTCCCGGCAAAGTTTCTGCAAACGGCGCAAGTTTTGCAGAACTACTCAATGGCTCATGGTGTGTACAGATCGAATCGATGACACCGTCTTTTACACCCTGACGTAATAATTCTTTATCTTTTTCAGCACGTAAAGGCGGACGAACATGTGCTAAAGAATTAAATCCATCAATCAGTTGATCTGTGAGGTGTAGTTGATGCATGGCTACATCGGCAGTGACGGGTAAACCTTTATCTTTGGCTATTTTAATGAGCTCTACAGATGCACCTGCTGAAATAAGCCCAAAATGAGCTTTCACACCAGTCATCTCAATCATCAAAAGATATTTCGCAATGGCAATAGTTTCTGCAATTGCAGGAATCATTGGCAAGCCTTGGCGTGATGCAACAAACCCTTCATGCACACAACCATCTTTAGCAATTTGATGCTCTTCTGGATAGAACACCACAGTCATGTCCAAACCTGCTGCGTATTCTAATGTACGAATCACCACATCATCATTTTCAAAAGGTGCGTAAGCATTTGAAACCGCTGTACAACCACCCTTTTTCAAACCTGCCATATTTGCAGGTTGTTTACCATTTAAGCCCTGTGTTTGCGCGCCAATCACATGCAAATAAATGCCACCATCTAGCATGGCTTTTTCAACAAGCCCATGAATCAAAGCACCATTATCTTGCACGATGGGTTGTGAATCTGGCGGTGTAATGACATGTAAAATACCATTTTCACGTGCTGCTTTACCTTCAGACTTTAATGTTCCATGTTGCTGTTGACCCGGTTCACGCAAACGAGCACACAAATCAACCATGGTTGGCATTAACCATTTGCCTTGACCATCGATCGTTTCAGTTACGCTATCTGATGCAGCAATGATCTTTCCATTTTCAATATAAACTGTTTCTACACGGTCAGTTTTTTTGATCGGATCTAAGACACGTACATTTTCAATTTTAACAATACTCATGACTTTATCCTTCACCTTAAACTGCGATTGCTTCTAACAAACCTTTTTCTTGTAACTGCCCTTGCATTGCCAATGCTAATACTGCCATACGCACAGCAATACCATTGGTCACTTGATGAAGAATCACTGACTGTGGCCCATCTGCAATACTTGAATCGATTTCTACACCACGGTTCATTGGCCCTGGATGCATCACGATACAATCTGGTTTTGCCATAGCCAAACGTTCTTTGTTCAAACCATACATTTTGTAAAATTCAGATTGTGAAGAAAGTGCTGGTGAATCTATACGCTCATTTTGAATACGTAAGGTAATAATCACATCACAGTCTTGAATGCCTTGTTCCATATTATTAAACAAGCGCACACCTTCACCAAACTCGCTAAAACCCAAAGGTAATAATGTATTTGGCGCAATCACACGAATATCTTTGCATCCTAAAGTTTGCAACGCAGCAATATCAGAACGTGCCACACGTGAATGTTTAATATCACCAATAATAGCGACGCTCATGTCTTCAAATTTTTTCTTGGTTTCACGGCGAATGGTGAGCATATCTAACATCGCTTGCGTTGGATGTGCGTGGCGTCCATCTCCTGCATTGATGATAGCAACATGTGGGCAAACCGTTTCAGCAATAAAATGTGCTGCACCAGAAGATGAATGGCGTACCACAAAAATATCTGCTGCCATTGCTTCAAGGTTCCAAAGCGTATCGCGCAAGGTTTCCCCTTTTGAGGTACTTGAACGCGCAATATCAATATTGAGAACATTGGCTGATAAACGTTTGGCTGCGGCCTCAAAAGTTGTTCTAGTACGTGTAGAATTTTCAAAGAATAAATTCATCACAGTACGACCTTCTAAGAGGTTGTTGGTAATGAGCTGATTTTGGTCATTAAAAAAGGACTGTGCAGTGTCCAATATTTTTGTGAGAGTTTGTTTTGAAAGACCTTCGATGGTGAGGAAATGTTTTAAGTGCCCATCTTGATTGAGTTGAATCTGACTCGGAGTATGCAATGCCGCCAAGTGCATGAGAGATTCCTTACATGTTAAGTTAACGTATTATACAGATTTTATTTTTCTTTGGCAGATGAAGATTTAGACAAATAATCATTATTTTAACATTGCAAAATAAATGATTAATATTCAGTAAACTAAGTTTATTTTGGTTATGCTTAGGCTCTAAATTTAACAAAATTTAGAGCCTAATTAAATTGAAGATTATCTCAATGCACCAATATAGTGATGTGAAACTTGTGCACGGTAAATTTCTTCCTCTGTTGCACCAGAAACATATTCTTCGTCTTGAGTGGCTTGCATGGTTCTTACTGATTCAACGGGTATTTCAGGTTCTTCCTCATCAAGTAAATGTTGCAAACGCAAAGCATGTCTTTTGAGTTCCATATCTTGAACAGACACAGATAATTCAATGACATATTGTGCATACGTTTTATTTTCAACCAAATACATCACATCAATCACACGACCTGCAACACGTCTTAAACGAGCTAACATCAATGTTGCAATTGAAAACGCTTCTGAATGATTTTCAAAACCGATAGAAGATACTTTTTGCATAAAAATCCCCAAATAAATCAAACTAAAGTTCAACCAAAAAAATAAATCAATTTACTGACTTAATACGGGATATTAATAAGCAAATTACATACCAAAAAGTAAAATATGAAGTAAATCTAAATTAATATTTATCAATTTTTCATATAGTTATAGTATTCATTCAGGATTTTAAATCCTTAAAAAATACATAAATTACTACTTGTTATTCCTATACAGATGAAGCAGACAGACTTTTTAATGTGATTTATTATGTATTTTTAAAAATATTAGGCTGCTTGCGTAAGTCGAGTTGTGATGAATATTTTTATAATGGAAGTTCCCTCTTCTTTATATAAAGATCGAAGATGAGCGTTATTACACGCAAGAGGGAGAAGATATTTCAATATTAATTTTACTGCTAATTTTTAATCATTTTTGACTTTTGTAAGAGACTTATTGAAAGTTCCATTACAATAGTTCAATTTTAGGTGAATATTTTCAATTTCATCCAAAATTAAGCTTAATTCTCCAAAAAAATCCTATTCATTGATCAAACCTCAAGTTTTCGTCATCAAAATACGTTAAAATGTTAGATTGCTTTACAGTCTTTGGAAATTGTTCATGAATTCGAAACCACGTCTTTCTACATATTGGGTCACCTGTGCGGATGGACTAGAAACCTTACTACAAGAAGAAATTGAAGGTTTAGGTATTCAAAATGTCGAACGATTCCCTGGAAGACTCGTTTTTAAAGGCAAATTAGAAGATGCTTACCGTATTTGCATGTGGTCACGCCTTGCTTCACGTGTGCTTACACCGATTCATGTACATGAGCTTGAATTTACTCACGATGCACGTGATGTAGCTGAAGAGCTATATGAAGGCGCCATGAATTTTGATTGGTCTCTTATTTTTGCACCACAAAGTACTTTTGCTGTTCGCTTACACATCGAACGTGATATTAAGGTCAATACCCTATTTGCAACCTTGCGTGTTAAAGACGGCGTTGTTGATTCGTTTATGGAAGCTGTGGGTAAACGCCCAAGTGTAGACATTAAACAACCTGAAATTACTTTATATGTCCTTGCTGGCAAAACTGAACATACTTATTGCTTAGACTTATCTGGTGATTCTTTACATAAACGTGGCTATCGCCATTTTATGACAGATGCGCCAATCAAAGAAAATCTTGCAGCTGCAATTTTGCAAAAAGCAAAGTTAAAAGAACGCAATCCTGACATTATTTTAGATCCAATGTGTGGTTCAGGCACATTCATCATTGAATCACTCATGATTCTAACCGATCGAGCTCCAGGCTTAGTTCGTCGTTTTGGTTTTAATGGCTGGAATGGACATGACCATGAATTATGGATGTCAATCAAAGCTGAAGCTGCTGAACGTCACCAACAAGCTTTAAAACGTGAATTACCAAAATTCTATGCTTATGATGCAGATTGGGAAGCAGTAAAAGCCACTAAGCAAAACATTATTGCCGCAGGTTTTGAACAACAACTTGATCAAATTCAAATTGAAGAACGTACTTTAGCCGATTGGCCAGACTTCCAGACGGAAGGTAAAACGTCATTTATCGTTACCAACCCACCTTATGGCGAGCGTTTAGGTGAAAAAGCCTCAAACCGTTCTTTATATCTAGGTTTGTCTGCGCTTTTACAAAAGAATTTTCCAAATCAATATGCAGCAGTAATTGCAGCAGCCGTTGAGCAAGCTGACGTTTTAGCCTTTAATAATCCACAAATTTTACGTTTGATGAATGGTAAATTGCCAATTTACATTCGTTTCGGCGATATCAAGCCTGCAACAGTGATGAAGCCATTCCTTGAAACATGGCAGCCTCAGCAATTCGAAAAAATTGAAGGTGCCGAAGACTTTACCAATCGTTTGCAAAAAAATATGCAGACATTGAAAAAATGGGCTGTGAAAGAAAACATCTATTGCTTACGTCTATATGATGCAGATTTGCCTGATTTTAATGTTGCTGTTGATTTGTACGGTGATCGTTTACATGTACAAGAATATGCACCACCAAAAACCATTGATCCTGAAAAAGCGAAAAAACGTTTTAACCTTGCATTGGCATCTATTCGAGCTGTGACAGGTTTAGGCCGTGATGCGATTTTCATCAAAACACGTGCTCGTCAAGAAGGTAAAACACAGTACACCAAGCAAAGTACTGCGTCTAAACGTTTTATCGTACAAGAAGGCAAAGCAAAAATATTAGTCAATTTAACTGACTATTTAGATACGGGTCTATTCTTAGACCATCGTCAAATGCGTTTACGTATCGCAGCAGAAGCCAAAGGTAAGCACTTCTTGAATTTGTATAGTTATACATCTACAGCAAGTCTACATGCAGCTTTAGGTGGTGCGGCAAGTACAACCAGTGTCGATTTATCCAATACTTATTTAAACTGGTCTAAAGAAAACTTTGTTTTAAATGGTTTGACTGTAGATCACCCTGATGAACAACACCAATTCTTCTCAAGCGATTGTTTTGAATGGTTAAAAGAAGGTCATGAACAATATGATATGATCTTCATTGACCCGCCAACCTTCTCAAACTCTAAAAAGTTCTATGGTACTTTTGACGTACAACGTGATCACAACTCATTGTTAAAACGTGCTATGAACCGCTTAACCACGGAAGGTACTTTGTATTTCTCAAATAACTATCGTGGTTTTGAAATGGATGAAGAAGTTCAAGCCATGTTTGACGTTCAAGAAATCACAAATGAAACCATTGGCTTAGATTTCAAACGCAATACTAAAATCCATAGAGCATGGAAAATTAAACACCACCCTGTTTAATGTCCAACAAAACCCACACCGTCAATTTCATGACCGATATAGATCGTCACACGATCATCGGTTGTGATTCTGACGTCATGGCGTTGATATGGATTATAGCCAATCTCAATAAATTTATATTTTTCATACGGTTTGAGATATTTATCCGAAGGTTTATTTGAATCTGGATCTTTTTTCTGCCATTCATAATCCGTTAAGACTGTCGAATAAATTTCATCTTTTTTGGCCTTATCAGCTTGTTCTCTAGCAAGTTGCTGTTGCAGATTATTTTGTTCTTCTATCGACTGTTGTACATCTTGTTTAACTGCACTAATAATAATAGGTGATAGTTTAACGACACCCCCGACCTCATCAGCCAGACTATTATCATCTAAGGTGCTTTTAGCATTAGCTTGCGATACCCCTAATGTAAGTAACAAAACCCATATAACTTTTAAATAATCAGACTGTTCCGTATTATTGATCAACATGATCTACCTTCCTTTTTTTATTATTCCTGTACAAAAAAGTACCAATTTTTATCAGTTGTTGCAATAAATTGATTAAAAAACCCGATAATAGGTAAATCCTATATTTTAGTTTTATTACACAATGTATCTATTAAAAATTCATTACCAAACAATTCAAAATACTCTATTTATGCTTAAGTCTTAATATTGACCTACTCTATATAAGCTCGATCCTCTATACCTCTCCTACAATCAAGGCTATGCCTCGCTCTACTCACTTAAATAATAAACA
>NZ_AFIE01000002.1 GCF_000214135.1 Acinetobacter sp. P8-3-8 | reverse complement strand
CTAGAGCCATAAATATTTACCGATATTTGATTCTAATTTTCGGTATTGAAGGTTAACCATGCATTTATCCAATCTCCTCAAGTCTTTTATGTTAGTACTTACACTTTCTGGTTGCCAAAATGTACAGACCAATAGCAAAGTGATTGCTACCGCATTTGATACATCAACGCATTTTCAGCGATTATTTTTAGATCATTTTGCTCCTGAAGATGTGTTTGTTACAGCTAATGTAAGTTATCAAAAAGACCCTCAACTCAGTTTAGATATTTATCAAAGTAAAGATATACAACAACTTGGAAAACGACCAACCATTGTTTGGATTCATGGTGGTGGTTGGGTATCTGGTGCCAAAGATAAAGCGAGAGGATATTTTAAATTACTAGCAGCGCAAGGTTATAATGTCGTTTCGGTACAATATACCTTTGCGCCTGAAGCTGTGTATCCAACGCAACTGCATGAAATTAACAATGCCTTGGCGTTTCTAACCCAACATTCAAAACAATATAATATTGATACAAATCAAATGTTTTTAGCAGGGGACTCTGCAGGTGCAAATCTTGCCAGTCATTACGCAGCCTTGCTTAGTAACCCCACGTTTGCGCAACAATCAGAATTCACAGTAAAGATTCAAGCAAATCAGTTGAAAGGATTGATCTTGCATTGTGGAATTTATGATATGAATGCTTTTGTGAATACTGCACCTGATGAAATGAAGTTGATCGAATGGGGCGTGAATACGCTTGTTCAAGCATATACAGGCAATCAAAAAGACAATGCCGACTATTTAAAACGCATTTCTCCTGCACAGCATCTCACTTTGCAATATCCACCCGTCTTTATTAGTGGTGGCAATAAAGATTTTCTGACAGATACGCAATCGATGCCATTTGTAAAAGCATTACAAGAAAAAAAGATACCTGTGGAAGCTGTATTTTATCCAAATTCGAAAGAATGGTTAGTGCATGAATATCAATTTTTCTTGATCAATAAAGCCAGTCGACAGACTTTTGATAAGACCATTCAATTTATAGAACAATATCGTCAGACCCAAGAAGGCATATCATAATGACTTCATATTTATGCTATATATTTCAATATTCTAGAATGCGCCTTTGACCATTTTTCTATAGCAATAAATTCGTCATAATTTTTCCATTTAAACCAAACTGTCATAAAAGGATGTTATATCTATAGAAAAGCCTAAAGAGTTGAATCGATGGATATTAGTGTCAAAAAAGTGAATAAACGTATTGACGAATTTTTAGAATCTGGTCAAAAACCTCAAATATTAGAAATAGGCTATAAAACGTTTTCAAAATTGATGAATGAAGATAAATTTGTGAATGCACTTAAGAAAGATCAAGAAGATCCAATGCTTAGATTTTATAAAGATATTAAAATTAAGATGGTGACAGAGAAACATCACTTTTTAGTCAAGTAAGTTAAGACTGTGCATAGGATATGTTGATTTTGGCTTGATCCAAGAACAATATATCCATTTTTTTAAATTTAATCAGTTACTTATCCTAATACAAAGTTCTAAACACATTTCCAAATCAAATCTTTATTTATAAACAGTTATTCATAAAATAATAAATTTCAATTACTTGAGATATAGTTCGCTTTAATTCTCCTTTGAAAAAATCTTAGACTTTTTTGCATAAAAGTTTTGGGATTTTTTAGAAATAAAATCAATAATTTATAGTTATTTTGGAAATATATTCAGTTCCTATCTTTATCATTTTTTCCCTATATACTTGTTTTATCATTATAAAAAATCGTTATTTTGCGATAAAACTATTTCGCAAACAAATCTAAATATCAATGGATCTTCTAAATACATAAAGGTCGCATTTCATACAAAAGGCTAGCAAAAAGGTCTCAGAAGGACACAGTTAAAAGTGTTAGATTCTAAATACAGATTTCAATGAGTCAGTCTTAAGGTGATGTATGAAACTTTTAAAAATTATCGGTGTTGGTCTTATAGCTGGATATTGCTATAAAAAAGTTAAAGCGAAAAAAGCAGAAGCTAAACACAGTAAATCTGCAGAAAGTGAAAATTCTTTAGCTTAACTAATAAATTGTATTTAAAAGCTATTTGAGAACTTCGTGTAAATCACGAAGTTTTCTTATTCATGTTTGGAATAGTAGAAAATTTTTTTAATCTAGAAAATATAAAATTCACGTTCTTTTTGTTTTGTTAAATGAGAAATTTTTGATCTTTAATCGCCGTTTTATCAATAAGTGTTTTGGAATGAGGCTGAACTATTTTATCAAACGATAAATAATAATGATTCTTATTTATTTTATATCTTATGTGTTGTTTTCATATGCTCAGTAAAAATATACGACTAAGGTATAATCTTTTTAAGGAAAATTTAATTTTTTTGCTATTTTTATTTCTAAAAATATTACAAATTATAACAAAGTATTATAAAATAAATCAGGATTTGTTTTGTGATGTCATATAATGGAAATATTAAAATTTATTAGAAGTTTCAATAACTTAAATACGTATTTACTCTTATCAATTACCATTCTTATGGTGTTGGTGTCTTTTTTCTATTTTGTTAACCCCAGTTAATAAAGAAAATTATTCTAAAAGGAGAAATGTTTACTAAACATTTCTCCTTTTTTATTGGCTTAATCCATACTTTTTATTTTTATAGCAATTTAAAAAAAATATGAGTATTTACCTATTTTTAATATTTTTAGCAAAATAATTTCTATTTAAAGTTTGGTTTTTCTTGCATACTCAATTAACATACCAACCAACTGGTATGTTAATTGAGTCGTGGTGATGAATTCTTTATTATTCGCATATATTTTATTGGGCTTCGCGATCATTTCAGAAGTGACAGGTTCAACATTTTTAGTCAAATCAGAAGGCTTTACAAAATTATGGCCTTCTTTGGCTGTGATTGTATTGTTTAGTTTAGCTTTCTATCTATTGTCACAAGTGATTAAAGTGATTCCTTTAGGTATCGCTTATGCAATTTGGGCAGGTGTGGGGATTATTTTAACTGCAATTATTGGCTATTTTGTGTTTAAGCAAAGTCTTGATGCTGCCGCAATGATTGGAATTGGTTTAATTGTATCGGGTGTGGTGGTCATTAATTTATTTTCAGCTTCAACTGGTCATTAACATTATTAGTCCAACAGTTTAGGTGAAAATAGAATTGGCGGGAGATAGAAAGATGGAAAATCCACATCAACGTAAAAAAGACCCAGAACGCATCAAGCAATTAATTTTAGACAGTGCAATTCAGCTTGCAGCCGAAAATGGTGTGCAAGGTATGTCTATTCAAAGCGTGGCAACGATGGCAGGCATCACCAAAGGTGGTGTGTTTCATCATTTTGCCAATAAGCAAATTTTGATTAAGGCCATGCTTGAAGAGTTAATTAATCAATTAGATAGAGAAATCAGCACTAAAATTGAAAATGATCCTGTTGAGTACGGCTGTTTTACTCGAGCATATATTGAAGTCACTCTAAGTTCCAGTGTCGGTTTAAACTCTGCATGGGGTGCTTTATGTATGACGGTGATGACCGATAAATCTTTTAGTGAAATGTGGTATCAATGGTTAGACCATCGTTTAACTCAACATGTTACAACAGATCAATCTTTTGATTTAAAAATTTTACGCTATGCAGCAGATGGTGCATGGTTTATTGAAGGTTTAATACCAGAGCCGCAAGAGGATTATGAGACAATAAAACAAGAATTGCTTCTAAGAACTTATCCAAAAGAATAAGAACATAATTTATGTATCATCGATATAAATTAAAAAAACCAAGCCAATGATGATTGACTTGGTTTTACTCATTTAAGATGCATTTTAACAAATTAAATGAGTGTTATTTCTAGCTTATTTATTTCTTGTTCATTTACTTTTCAATAAATAACTGAGAAATCAGACATTATCCAAAGTCATTAAACTGGCATTACCACCTGCGGCTGCGGTATTAATGCTAATCGCACGTTCAATCACTAACCGTTCAAGCGGAATAGATTCACTTGGATCATTGAGATGAGTAATGCCGATTATTGCACCTTGTCGTTGCGCAAGAATACTTTGTAATCGCATTAAGTTTTTCGAAGAATCTTGATGAATCACTGCATCGAACTCACCTGATTTTAGATCATTGGTCATGGTAAATTGTTGCTTGAGTGCTTTTGGCATGCTTTGAATCATTTTAAGCGCAAGTGCGTGATCATTCAAAATACAGACCTTCGCTCCAACCGCTAAAATTGCATTGAATTGGTTCAATAATCCATATTCATCATTCGAAATTGCCAATACATGAGATCTCGCAACCACTTGATATTGGTTCAATTCACCCGTAGGACCAGGAAGTTCATACAGCGCAATAGGTGATTGATAATGTTGCAAAGTATGTTGCGGATAGTTTTGTGCAACCCATGTTTTAAACTGACTGTGCATTTCAGGAGCTTTAAGTCCAAATTGCTCAGCAATATTCTTTAAAGTACCAAATGGTTTTTTTGGTAATTCGCTGTGTTGCAACAATTTATACAAATAAATCGGACCACCTGCTTTAGGGCCAGTACCTGATAAGCCTTCACCACCAAAAGGTTGCACACCGACAACAGCACCGACGATATTGCGGTTAATGTATAAATTTCCAACTTCGGCATGTTCAATTGTAGTTTGAATAGTTTCATCAATACGAGTATGTAAGCCCATGGTTAGACCATAACCTTTACTATTGATTTGATTCAATAATTGTTTTAACTCACCATATTTATAAGTGATGATGTGTAATACAGGGCCAAACACTTCACGTTGTAAATCATTTAAATTCGGCAATTCGATCAGTGTTGGAACAATAAACGTGCCTTGGTTTAAGTCACTGCTTGGGGTATTTTCAGCAAGTTGATGTACTGGATAACCTTTGCTACGCATGTTTTCAATATGTTTTTCAATGTTTTGCTGTGCTTCGAAATCAATCACAGGGCCAATGTCGGTTTTTAACGCAACAGGATTGCCCATTTTCAATTGTTGCATTGCACCTTTTAACATTTTGATTAATGTCGCAGCATTATCTTCTTGTACACATAAAATGCGTAGGGCAGAACAACGTTGACCTGCGCTATCGAAAGCTGAGTTCACTGCATCAATCACCACTTGTTCAGTGAGTGCAGATGAGTCTACGATCATGGCATTTTGTCCACCAGTTTCAGCAATTAAAGGAATCGCTTGACCTGATGGGCTGATGCGTTGTGACAAAGTCTTTTGCAGGATTTTCGCAACTTCAGTTGAACCCGTAAACATAATACCTTGAATACGTTCATCTTGACTGAGTTGAGCGCCAACTGTTTCACCACGACCTGGTAGAAGTTGTACTACTGCTTGCGGTATGCCAGCTTCCCATAATATTTGAATCGCCTGTGCTGCAATCAAAGGGGTTTGTTCAGCAGGTTTTGCAATGACAGTATTGCCCGCAACCAATGCTGCTGCAACTTGTCCTGTAAAAATAGCCAATGGGAAATTCCAAGGGCTGATACATAGAATTGTACCGAGTGGCTTGAGTTGTACGTCTTCTGAAATGTGTTGCATTTGAGCAGCATAATAACGTAGGAAATCAACAGCTTCACGAACTTCAGCAATACCATTGCTATAGGTTTTACCACTTTCACGACACAGCAAAACCATCAGCTCTTGTATACGTGATTCCATGATATCAGCAGCTTTTAATAGCGCATCTGCACGAAAATCTTTGTCTGTATTCTTCCAATTCTCAAAAGCTTGATGTGCATTGTTCAGCGCTAAATCAACCTGAGCTGTTTCTGCTTCAATCACATAACCGACAAGATCGTCATGGTTCGATGGATTGCGAATTTCTTGAGTATTTTGTTCTGACAAATCTTGTACATCTAAGTTGTCAACTAAGCTATAACTATTCCATTGATGATGTGAATATTGCTGAACAACCTGATTCAGTTCAGCTAATTCACTGTCATTGGCTAAGTCAATACCTTTAGAATTTTGGCGAATACCTTGGTAAAGATCTTGTGGTAATGGAATAGCAGGGTGCTTTAAGCCAACCGCATGTTCTTTTTGTGCGGTTGCTAAAATTTCTTGAGTTGGATTTTCAATCAAGTCTTCGATTTTAATATTTTTATCAGCAATACGATTTACAAAAGAAGTATTGGCACCATTTTCTAACAAACGACGAACTAAGTACGCCAATAATGTTTCGTGATTTCCTACAGGTGCATAAATACGACAAGGCACGCCTAATTTATTATCAGACTTTTTACCAACGACTTGCTCATACAGTGGTTCGCCCATGCCATGTAGGCATTGGAATTCATATTGTCCTGCATGATAATTACTCGGATCTGCAAGTTCATAAATTGTAGCCAGTGTTTGCGCATTATGCGTCGCAAATTGCGGATAGATATTTTCAGGCGCTGCCAACAACTTTTTAGCACAGGCAATATATGACAAATCAGTATGTACTTTACGTGTAAACACAGGGTAGTCGGACATACCATCAATTTGAGCTTTTTTAATTTCGCTGTCCCAATATGCACCTTTCACCAAACGGATCATCAGACGCTTATTGCTACGTTTTGCCAGATCAACAATATAATCAACTAAATAGAAGCAACGTTTTTGGTAAGCTTGGATGACAAAACCAATACCTTTCCAGCCATCGAGTTGAGGCTCAAAACATAAACGCTCTAAAAGTTCCAACGAAAGCTCTAAACGTTCCGTTTCTTCTGCATCAATGTTTAAACCAATATCGTAGGTTTTAGCGAGCAGTGCTAAATTTAAAATTCTAGGGTAAAGCTCTTGATGCACACGTTCAATTTGTGAACGTTGATAACGAGGGTGTAAAGCGGAAAGTTTGATAGAAATACCCGGACCTGAGTAAACATCTTTACCTTCAGATGCTTTACCAATCGCATGAATCGCTTGGGTATAATCTTCAAAATAACGATCAGCGTCATGTTCAGTCAGTGCTGCTTCACCTAACATGTCATAAGAATAGCGGAAACCTTTGTCTTCAAGCACTTTGGCATGATCCAAAGCCTCTTCAATGGTTTCACCTGTGACAAACTGTTCGCCCATCATGCGCATAGCGACATCAACAGCTTTACGGATGATGCCTTTACCAGTACGGGCAAGGAGAGAGGTTAAAATACTTGAAAGACTGGTTTGTTTTGGTGTTTCCATCAATTTGCCTGTGAGCATTAAGCCCCAAGCCGCAGCATTGACGAACATCAAGTTACTTTGACCTAAATGATCTTTCCAATTGCCTTGATTTATTTTGTCACGGATGAGTAAATCACGTGTTGCACTGTCTGGAATACGCAACAAAGCTTCAGCCAAACACATGAGCGCAATGCCTTCCTGTGAAGAAAGCGAAAACTCTTGTAATAAGCCTTGAACGATCCCTGCTTTACCCGATGAACTTTTGCGATCACGCAAACTATGCGCTAAATTGAAAGCAATATCATAAATTTTTTGATTCAATTCTTGATCAATTTGCGTCTGTTCTAGCAAATGTTCTACACACTCAGGCTCAGAGCGACGCCATGCAGTGTTGATTGCTACTTCATGATCATTTTTATCTTTGAATTCAGTAATATAATCTAAACTAGCGGGAGCGTAATCGGTATGAGGGAAACTTTCAATGCTACTCATGTCAACATCCTGTGACTTGTTAAAACTTTGAGTTGAATTTACAACTTTATATAATTTATGATTACAAAATATTTAACGAATAACTCACTATAATTTCCCTATTTTTTAGAGAATAATTCATATGAATAGCGATATTTTAAGCCTAGACCGTATAGATATTAAAATTTTAGATATCTTGCAAAAAGATGGTCGTATTTCCAATATCAAACTTGCAGAAGCGGTGAACCTGTCACCGACTGCGGCTTTGGCAAGAGTGCAAAAGTTGGGGAATGAAGGTTTTATTCTAGGTTACGAAGCTAAACTCAATTATGAGAAGCTAAATTCGAATTTTGTGGTTTTTGTGGAAATTCTTTTAGATAAAACAACACCCAATGTTTTAGATGAATTTTCGTATGCTGTTGTGCAATATCCAGAAATCATGGCGTGTCATATGATTAGTGGAGGGTTTGATTTTCTGGTGAAAATTCGCTGTAAGAATATGGAAGAGTTTCGACGTATTTCAGGTCAAATTCTATGGCAATTGCCCGGAGTAAAAGAAACACGAAGCTATCCAGTGATGGAAGTGATTAAAGACAGTTCGCAGATTTATTTGAATAATAAAATTAAGTAAGGTCGTTATTGTGCATGTACATATTATCGATCTAGTAAATTCAACTATAGCTACAGGTTTTATTTTCAATATTCAAAATTAAAGGGGCTTGCGCCCCTAAAATTTATTTTAAATTATTAGGGTCTGTAGACAATTCGTCTATGTTTGCGACTATGAGTGTTTTTTAGGCGATACTAGGCGTGAAATACGAAATTTAGTCATTCTAAATGAGTAGTTCACAACAACGTAGCGTCAAAAAACACTCTAGTCCCGAAGGGTTGTGGCTAAAATTATCTCAGCCTTCGTTATGAAACTTGAAAATAGTCTCGCTATTCTCTTCGTTTCATTCCTCGTCTGCTCAATTTTAGCCTACAACGCAAGCCATTTATGAAATGTCAACAGACCCTAAGTTATTACTTAATTCATTTCACGATCATAGATTTGTTCAGCTTTTTCAAAACGATCAACAACATCCTGTTGTGGCGCTTTGCCCATTAAACTGACAACCACGATGCTGATAAAGGACAAGATGAAGCCCGGTACGATTTCATATAAACCCGTATCGGCCATGGTGTTTTTCCAAAGAATAACCGTTACCGCACCAACGATCATACCGACTAATGCGCCATTTAAAGTCATACGCTTCCAAAACACTGAAAGAATAATCAATGGACCAAATGCAGCACCAAAACCAGCCCAAGCGTATGAAACTAAACCAAGCACTTTACTTTCAGGGTTCATGGCTAACAAAATCGCTAATACAGCAATTGCAAATACCATGAAACGTCCAACCCAAACCAATTCTTTTTGCGAAGCATTTTTACGTAAAAACGCTTTGTATAAATCTTCAGTTAATGCACTTGAACAAACTAAAAGCTGACAGCTGAGTGTACTCATTACAGCGGCTAAAATTGCTGCTAAAATTACACCTGCAACCCATGGATTAAATAGAACTTTAGTCAATTCCATAAACACAGTTTCAGGGTTTTTTGCCACGATTGCAGCAGCAGGAATATCAGGATTTGCTTGGAAATATGCAATACCAACATAACCCACAGCAACAGCACCTGCTAAGCAAAGAATCATCCAAGCCATACCAATGCGACGTGCATTTGGAATCGATTTTACCGAATCTGCTGCCATGAAACGCACTAAAATATGAGGTTGACCAAAATAACCTAATCCCCAAGCCATTGATGAAATGATCGCAATAGCACTTACACCACTAAACATACTGGCAGCGTGTGGGCGAGCAGTTTCGATTAATTGGTTTACATGTTGTAGATCACCAATCGCTAAGAAAGTCATAATCGGTGCAAGCAACAGTGCAAAAATCATTAAGCCTGCTTGGAAAGTATCTGTCCAGCTAATCGCTAAGAAACCGCCAATACAAACATAACTCATTGTTGCAATCGCACTTACCCATAGTGCAGTGGTGTAATCCATCGCAAAAATACTTTCGAATAATCGTGCGCCTGCAACCATACCCGATGCACAATAAATACCGAAAAAGATTAGAATTACCAATGCCGAGATAATGCGAAGAACTTTCTTTTTATCTCCAAAACGACTGGTAAAATAATCGGGTAAGGTGAGTGCATTATTCTGGACTTCCGTATGTACACGTAAACGTCCTGCAACTAAATACCAGTTGAACCATGCACCGATGATTAAACCAATTGCAATCCATGATTCAGAGAGCCCCGTAAGATAAATTGCGCCCGGCAAGCCCATGAGTAACCAACCACTCATGTCAGAAGCACCTGCTGAAAGTGCAGTTACAAAGCTACCTAAGCTTCGACCACCCAAAATATAATCTGAGAAATCTGTGGTTCTTCTATATGCATATAATCCAATACAAACCATTGCGATGATATAAAAAATAAAAGTAACCACTGTGGGGTTAAGTGAGTCCATAATCAATCCTTTTCCATTTGGGACATATTATCCAAGCATTATTTTTTTATAGCTACACATTTAGGTGCAGATTCTTCCATAAAATGAAAAAAAATCGCTGTAATTTTTATAGGGTGATTATGAGAGCATTATGTATCTGAATGTACATTTAGATACAATTGAAAATATCGAGCAGAATGGATTATTTTTTCATCAGGAAAAATATTGTCTAAATATCAACTTTACACAAAGTTACAAAGGCTACATGTATTAATATTCCAATAAGAAATTTTATCGAAAAGATGTATTTTGCTAATACAGAAACAGATTAAAAGGAATATGATTTAGCTGTTGCACACCTACAGTGCATTATTAGAGTAAATGCAAATGGAATTAGAAACGGTTCAAGCAGAAACAACGAGAATAGAAAAAGATTTACTGGGTGCTAAAGAAGTACCATTAGATAGTTATTACGGTATACACACGATCAGAGCCTTAGAAAACTTTAAAATCTCTAAACATACGGTTGGAGAACAGAGTTTTTTTATCCGTGCATTGGCGCAAGTGAAAAAGGCTTCTGCGCAAACCAATCAGCAATTTGATAAAATTTCAGCAGAAACCAGTAAGGCTATACAAAATGCCTGTGATCAATTGATTCAGCACCCTGAACAATGGCGAGAGTCGTTTCCGTCAGATGTGTTTCAAGGTGGTGCAGGTACATCAATCAATATGAATGCGAATGAGGTGATTGCAAATATTGCCTTAGAATCTCTAGGCTATTCCAAAGGTCGGTATGACATTATCCACCCGAATGATCATGTAAATAAATCACAATCAACCAATGATGTTTATCCAACAGCATTACGTTTAGCGACTTATTATTCATTGGATTTATTATTTGAAAAAATAAATCAATTAATTCACTCATTGCTTATTAAATCGGCTGAATTCCAACATGTTTTAAAAATGGGACGCACTCAATTACAAGATGCAGTACCAATGACTTTAGGACAAGAGTTTCATGCCTTTGCAACCTTATTAAAAGAAGATGTACGTTTAATTAAAAAAACGCGTGAATTATTATTAGAAATTAATTTAGGTGCTACAGCGATTGGTACTGGTGTAAATACACCACATGGTTATGCTGCACAAGTCAATCAAAACTTAAAATTAATCACAGGTTTAAATTTAATTGGTGCGGAAGATTATGTAGAAGCGACAAGTGACTGTGGTGTATTTATTTTACTTTCAAGTACACTAAAACGCTTAGCCGTTAAACTTTCTAAAATTTGTAATGATTTACGGTTACTCAGTTCTGGGCCGCGTACAGGTTTATGGGAAATTCGTCTACCAGAATTACAAGCTGGTTCATCGATTATGCCTGCAAAAGTGAATCCAGTGATTCCAGAAGTGGTAAATCAAATTGCTTTTAAAGTGATTGGTAATGATCTAACGATTACTTTTGCAGCAGAAGCAGGGCAATTGCAACTGAATGTGATGGAGCCAGTGATTGCAGTTTCGTTAAATGAATCTATTGAATTGTTAATCAATGGTATCCAGACTTTGGATGAAAAATGTATCCAAGGTGTTGTTGCCAACGAACAAACTTGTTTTGGTTCAGTGATGCGCAGTGTTGGTATCATCACATTACTTGACCCTATTTTAGGTCATGCAAAATGTGATGAAATCGGTAAACAATGTATTGCTGAGAATAAAACCATTCAAGAAGTAGTACTTGAGCAAGGATTGTTAACCCAAGAACAACTAGATCAAATCTTCTCGTTTGAGAATATGCTTTCTGAAATTGCAGTTCAACCGTATGAAGAAGTTGAAAAAGCAGGTTAATTGTTTTAGCTAAAAATAATAGACATGTTTAAACGGCACTTCGGTGTCGTTTTTATTGTTTAGATTATTTTAAGTATTACATAATAAAGGCCTGTATAAACAGACCTTTATTGTTTTAAATCATAACGAGCAATATATGTTGGCGTTAATGATCATGATGTAGATATTTAGGTTGTTTTGGCAACTGCATACTACAGAATAAACAAATAATGAGCATCACAATTACATAAACGAAAAATGTATTTTCCATTCCTATGTCTTTCAGTTTTAATGCGACCGCAGGCGCCGAACCACCAAATATTGCATTACCCACAGCATAAGCAAAACCTACACCTAAGGCGCGAATATACGGAGGGAACATTTCTGCTTTAACCAATCCGCTGATCGAAGTATAGAAGCTAAGTAAGAACATAAGGAATATCAGTAATAGTGTCACAATCACTGCCGAATTGTGGAAGTACGGCATCGCAATAACCATCACAGGGTAGATGAAAATTGCACAAGTGATACTAAACAACATCATGGATGCACGGCGTCCAATTCGATCTGAAAGTATTCCGAATAAAGGTTGAGCACACATAAAGACAAAGAGTGCAATGGTCATCATATAACCCACCGTTTTATCGTCAAAACCTAAACTGGTGATGTAGGTTTTTGAATAAACGGTAATGATGTAGAAACAAAGTGAACCAGCAGAGGTATAACCAACAACCAAAAGGAATGTTTTCCAGTTATGTTTAAATAACTCTTTTAAACTTCCTGAACCTTCTTTTTTACTTTCATCTTCAGACAGTGTTTCTTTTAAATGACGACGAGCAAAGAACGATAAAATTGCAACGACCCCACCTACGATAAAAGGAATACGCCATCCGCCATCCATCAATTGCTCTTTAGACATCAACGCCAACATGAGTACGCCTAAGGCACTGGCAAGAAGCTGACCTCCTGATAACGTAACATATTGAAAAGAAGAGTAAAAACCACGCTGTCCTTTGAGTGCAACCTCACTCATATAAGTTGCTACTGTGCCATATTCACCACCAACAGAAAGCCCTTGAAGTAAACGAACTGCAAGTAATAAGAATGGAGCGGCCATCCCAACTTGTTCATAAGTAGGTAGAGCTGCAAATAAAAATGAACTGATGGCCATCAATGTGATGGAAATAATCATGGATTTTTTACGACCATAGGTATCTCCAATCCATCCAAATAACCAACTACCAAGAGGACGCATAAAGAAACTGGCAGCGAAAACGCCCCATACATAAATTGCTTTAGAGGCGTCACTCATATCGGGTGCAGTTAAAGCGTGGGTGAAATAGATTGCAAATGCGGCATAGATATAGAAATCAAACCATTCGACTAAATTCCCCGAAGCAGCCCCAACAATTGCCATGACACGATCACGCTTTTCATGTGGGTGATAGTTATGTGTTTCACTCATAAAATATCCTTATCGTTGTGATAAATCTTGTGTTTCGAAAATGGCAGGGATTCTCAAACTTTTGTTATTTTAGGTTTAAATATTTTAGGTATTTTTATTTTGAACAAAAAAATACAGCTAAAAACATATTCATCTAAAAAAGTATGCACTTTTATTCTTGTTTTTATTTTCATATTGTGAGAATTGTATAGGAATAATTGGTGATTTTTTTATCATTTTTATTAAAATACTAAATCTGCAATGATCTGGCAATAGATGAACATGTGTCATAGATGAGCAATCTAAAGGTCAATTTTAGAATAAATAAGTGTTGAATCTGCTTATGCCTAGATATATAGGTGTTTTAGACAGTTATTGAAATGCTAAAGGTGGCTAAATTTCTGCCACCTTTTATTTTTTGAATGCATCTATTGTTAAAATTAATGTAATTTCTTTAATTTTTAACTTACTTTATTTAAGAATGCAGAGATTTCACGACCAAATTTTACAGGTTCAGTGATGAGTGGTGTATGACCTGATCGTTTGAAAATAACATTTTCTGCATGATTCAAAGTTGTAGAGACTTGGACTTGACCTGTTGCAGGGTACAAAGTTGATTTTTCACCAATAAAAAAGGTCGTCGGACAGTTCAATTTTGCAATCGCTTCACGATAATCTTCATCATGATTTAAATAATTATCGATATACCAAGTGAGATAATCCATACGTTTCATTGGCAGTAAATATTTTTGTAATTGTGGATGTTTTAACGCCAAATTAAATATAAAAGGGCTGATTTTATTACTACCTTGCAATTTAATAAAATTTGCCCACATTTGAACCAATTCAGTTCTTGGTGTAATCGGTAAGTCATCAACTAAACGATAATTTGAATTTTGATGGAGCAAGTCGGAGAAGTCTTGAAGTAAGCGTTTAAATTTAGAATGTTTTTTGCCAAATAATCCAAATTCCCATGTATCGTCAGTCGGGATTTTAGGTGTTTGATCAATGTGTAAATAGGCTTTTAATTGATGCTGTAAGTTGCCATATTGCATACCATGCATGGCAGTGGTCGCACCCATAGAATAACCCATGAGAATAAAGTCATTTAAATTAATCTGTTGAATTAAACTTTCTACATCACGCCAATGATTGTGAATCGCATCCAGATCTTGCGGAATTTTACAGTTATTCGAACCGCCAAAGCCACGCCAATCGGGGATATAGAATTTATATTGTTTAATATTGGGTAATAGGAAAGGAAGCCATTGCCAACTTTGCATACCTAAACCTGAAAGTACAAGAACAGGTTCTCCTTGACCGATTTCACGAACAAATAAATGTTCACCATCAGGCATTGTGTAATATGGCATATTGCACCTTATGTATTCTCTTGATTTTCAAATATTTTAAGTTGAGAAATGACTTGTTTTAGCCAATTGATCCAACCATTTTCTAAGTCTATTCCCAATTGTAAAATCATTTTATGAATATATAAAGTACGGTCTTGGTCATCTGTATGTGCAAAATCTTTGGCAAAAATCTGTTGATATAGTTTTAAATTTTCACGATGCAATTCTAAGTGCCGCTCTAATTCTGGTAACACAGAATTACCACCGAGTTGAGCTTCTACACGTAAACGCACCATAATTTCTTCACGTAGTTGGGCAGGTTGTCCTTGCTTGACCAGCCATTCTGTTAATTCAATGCGCCCAAGTTGTTCAACTTGATAGGTTTTCTTACGACCTGTATCGGCTTGATCTTCTAAAGTCGAGATCCAACCTTTTTTTTGCATACCATTGAGTTCACGATAAATCTGTTGGTGTGTTGCATTCCAAAAGAAACCCATTGAGCGATCAAAACGGCGAGCTAATTCAAAACCTGTACTTGGCTTTTCAATCAAACTTGTCAATAAAACATGGGCTAATGACATTTTCGTTATATTTCGCAAATAAAATGGATGTGCAGTCATTATGCAACATGTTGCATAAAAATCAAATCTCGATTATAAATATAAAAACTATGCAACTTGTTGCATTAATCGTATTCGTTAAACCTTATTTACAAATACCAGCCAGCGAAAGCACGCCAAGGAGTATACATGTCTAATTATCCGCATTTACTTGCGCCTTTAGATTTAGGCTTTACCACATTAAAAAACCGTGTATTGATGGGGTCAATGCATGTGGGACTTGAAGAAGTTCCGGGCGGTTATGATCGTATGGCTGCTTTTTATGCAGAACGTGCTGCTGGCGGTGTAGGACTGATTGTAACAGGTGGTATTTCACCGAATGACCACGGTGTGACTTTTCACGGTGGTTCTAAATTAGATACATTGGAAGAAGCTGAAAAACATAAAGTCATTACCAAAGCGGTACATGATGCAGGCGGTAAGATTGCTTTGCAGATTTTACATACAGGTCGTTATTCTTATCAGGCTGAAAATGTTGCACCATCTGCAATTCAAGCACCGATTAACCCAGTAAAACCACATGCATTGACTTCTGCTGAAGTGAACCAAACCATTGCTGACTTTGCTAATTGTGCAAAATTATCGCAAATCGCTGGTTATGATGGCGTTGAAATCATGGGTTCAGAAGGTTATTTGATCAATGAATTCATTGCAGCACGTACCAACCATCGTGATGATGAGTGGGGCGGAAGCTATGAAAAACGTATTCGTTTCCCGATTGAAATTGTAAGACGCACCCGTGAAGAAGTGGGTGAAAACTTCATTATTATTTATCGTCTTTCGATGTTGGACTTGGTTGAAGGTGGTTCAACTTTAGAAGAAGTGATTCAACTTGCGAAAGAAATTGAAAAAGCAGGCGCAACCATTATCAATACAGGTATTGGTTGGCATGAAGCACGTATTCCTACTATTGCGACTAAAGTGCCTCGCGCTGCATTTACTTGGGTCACTAAAAAGTTAAAAGGTTCTGTGAATGTTCCTTTAATCACTTCAAACCGTATCAATACCCCTGAAATGGCTGAACACGTTTTAGCACAAGGTGATGCAGATATTATTTCTATGGCACGTCCAATGCTTGCAGACTCGCAATTTGTTTTGAAAGCAGAACAAGGTCGTGCAGATGAAATTAATACCTGTATTGGTTGTAACCAAGCGTGTTTAGATCATATTTTCTCAATGAAAATAGCAACATGTTTAGTAAATCCACGTGCTTGCTATGAAACTGAGCTTATTTTCAAAGAATCAACAGCAGTTAAAAACATTGCAGTGATTGGCGCAGGTCCAGCAGGTTTAAGTTTTGCAACTTATGCAGCAGATCGTGGTCATAACGTAACTATTTTTGAAGCATCGAATCAGATTGGTGGCCAGTTCAATATTGCGAAAACCATTCCGGGTAAAGAAGAGTTTTATGAAACTTTACGTTATTTCAAACGTAAAATTGAATTACAACCAAAGATTAAATTAGTCTTGAATCATACCGCAACGTATGAAGAGTTAAGTGCTGAAAGCTTTGATGACATTGTTGTTGCAACAGGTGTAACGCCACGTCATTTGGATATTGATGGTATTGATCATCCAAAAGTTTTGACTTATATCGAAGTGTTACGTGAGCGTAAACCTGTTGGTAAGAAAGTTGCGGTGATTGGTGCAGGCGGTATTGGTTTTGATACGGCTGAATATTTATCTCACGAAGGTGAAAGCGGTAGTTTAAATCCTCAAAAATTCTATGATGAATGGGGTATTGACACTTCTTATGCACATGTCGGTGGTTTGAAACAGCCAGAAGTTGAGCAATCTCCACGTGAAATTTACCTCTTGCAACGTAAAACTTCATCAGTGGGTGCTGGCTTAGGTAAAACGACAGGTTGGATCCATCGTACAGGTTTAAAACACCGTCATGTCAATATGATTCCTGGTGCAAGCTACGACAAAATTGATGATCAAGGTTTACATATCACTGTAGGTGATAAATCAATGATCCTTGATGTTGATAATGTGGTGATTTGTGCAGGACAAGAACCTTACACAGCAATGTTCGATCAATTAAAAGCTGATGGTAAATCTGTACATTTGATTGGTGGTGCGAAAGAAGCGGGTGAATTGGATGCAAAACGTGCAATTCGTCAAGGTGCTGATTTGGCAGCAGTGATTTAATTTGTAAAGAAAATGCGCTCCAAAATTTAATGGATTCCTTCTCCTTGTAGGAAAGGGTTAGGGAGAGGTTTTCTGAAATAAAATCCCTCCCAACCTCCCTTTAAAAAAGGGAGGAGTACCTAGAATGAAATGATGAGTTGAGATACAAATTTCCTCTCCTTTACTTATCTTACGCCATATATGGCTCAGGGTTAGGGAGATGTTTTTTAAAGTTTTATTTCCCCCTCATCCTCTTGCGGAACTATATTCCTCATCCCTGAGGAAGAAGGAGCATTCATTTCGTTAATCTCGGTGTGAATATTTTGATTCAATAAGGATATAAAAATGAGCTACATCAATACAAAAGCTTCACTAGAAAAATGGCACACGATGATAGAAAGCCGTGATATGGGCATTCTGAATGAGTTACTGGCGGACGAAGTGGTTTTCGTTCACCTGTGGCTTATAACGCATATGAAGGTAAACAAGTTGTATTTTTTATTTTGAGCAATGTGATCCAAATTTTTGAAAATTTTACCTATCACCGTGAGTTTTATACAGAAGACCAGCAAAGTGTGGTACTAGAGTTTTCTGCCAATGTGGGAGAAAAGAAATTAAAAGGGATTGATATGATTCGTTTTAATGAGCAAGGTAAAATTGTTGATTTTGAAGTGATGTTACGTCCAAAAAGCGGTTTGGAAGCTTTGGCAGCACAAATGGGACAACGTATGGCTGCATTTATGCCTACTAAATAATTACGCCTAAATAAGGGTTTTGGTTTAAAAATGTTTCTAATGATGAATGTTTTATCATTAGAAATATGCTTTGTATCACATTATTGTTGATACAGGGTTATAATAAAATTGTTGTAATTGAATCATTTTAAAATGTATTGAACAGAGAGTTATATCATGTCAATCATCAATAAGCTCACTCAGCTTGCTCAATCTGTATTGGATCAAGTCACTGGTGCAGAACTCCCTAAAATGTACTATGACCAAAAAGGGCAGCTTAAAGATTTGGTCGATAAACTCCCTCAATTACGACAGAAATACAGACCTACACCATGGTTGAGTAATCAACATATTCATTTAATCTATTTTGATGTGATTAAGAAAAAGACGGTCAAGCTTGAATATGACCGCATTGAACAGCTCACTATGCAAGATGGTGGTGTGACAGCAATTGCTTGGTATGGTTATGATTTACCAAAAGAAACGCCAACGATTGTGGTGATGCATACCATTACAGGTACGCCTGAAAGTATGCGCGAATTGGTCAAAGACCTACATGAACATACAGGTTGGCGAATTGCATTGTGTTTACGCCGCGGTCATGCGGGTTTACCTATGCCAGTTCCGCAAATGTCGATCTTTGGATCAACATCTGATTTAAAAGAACAACTTCAACATATTGAAAAAGTCTTTCCTCAATCTGATATGTATGCGGTTGGTTCATCTGCGGGGACAGGGTTATTAGTGCGTTATTTAGGTGAGCAGGGACTAGACACGCCATTTAAAGCTGCTTTTGCGATGTGTCCAGGTTATAACACGCAAACGGGTTTTGAAAATGTTCATCCTTTTTATAGCAAAATGATGACACAAAAACTATTCAAAGCTTTTGTTTATCCCTATAAAAACACATGGAATGCTGTTGCTTCAGTTGAAAAAGTGCTGACGACAAAGACCTTACAAGAGTTTCAAACCACCTATTATGAAATGGCAGGTTTTACCGATTATCAAAGTTATGATCAAGCCATTAACCCGATTTACGTATTTGAAAATGTAAAAATTCCATTGATGATTTTAAATGCAGAAGATGATCCTGTATGTTCTATTAAGAATTTAGAACCGTACAAAGACACGATTCAGCATATGGATAATATTATGGTGGTAACCACCAAGAAAGGTAGTCATTGTGGTTTTTATGAGGGCTTGGATACTAAATCTTGGGCCGCTAAACTGATTGCCGATTTTTTAAAGCAGTATTAGCTTTTGGTTTGACCATCAGTTTGATCGGTGAATAGATTAAAAAAACCAATCAATTATGACTTAATGCCAGTCAGTTAAGAGTACTTTAGTAGTTACTCATCTAAGAATCTCCCCCTAACCCTGAGCCATTTATGGCGCAAGGAAAAAGAGCGGAACAATCGAGAATTTAAAACAATTTTAGATTCTTGATACTCCCTCCTTTGAAAAAGGTGAGGAGCATGCTCCGCAAGGGGGAGGATTTAAAAAGACTTAACTGATCAGCATTAGTCAATCATGACTGGTTTTTTTATGAAAAATTTAAAATTAATTTTTCAAAGCAGGTGTCGCAGCGGCAATCGCAGCAGCAACAGCGTCATCTTCTGACTGTGCAGCGCCAGTTGTTGCTTTAGGCGCAGCTTGGCTTGTTTCTACTTTCACAGATTCAGCTTTAGCAGGCTTAGACTCTTCAGCAGGTTTAGTTTCAGCTGCTTGATTTTGAGTTGTTGCATGTGCTTCGTGTGTTTCACGACGAATTTCAGTGGTCGTATTTTCAGTTTGAGTACGCTCAATCACTACTTGTTGAGCAGGTGCTTCAACTTGTTGAGTGCCATTTTGTTCAGCACTTGGTAGGTTTTCGAACTGTGCAGGCTCAGATGCTGCAGTTTGAGTGGTCTCAACTTCTTGCTCATCTTCTTTAGGCGCTTCTTTTTTTACACAAGCAGATACAAGTAGTACAGTCGCGATTGCACCACAAATTAAAAGTTTCTTATTCATAATTACTCAAAACAATACATATTAGAGAGATGGTAGCAGTATAACAGTAAAATGATATTTGAAAATCATCTTATCAAGAGCTAAATTTTTATTGGAAATGCTGATAGAATAGTCAATTGTTTATTGTTCTATGAATTGATGCGAATTGACTTTGCTTTCTTGGTACAGAGTAAAGTAAAATCGCACAACATTGTAGGCCAATTTAGGCTCCATTGTACGAGAAACTTAATGACCCATTTTATATTCGTAACTGGTGGTGTTGTATCATCGCTAGGTAAAGGTATTTCAGCTGCTTCAGTTGCTGCACTTTTAGAAGCCCGTGGTTTAAAAGTAACCATGGTCAAAATGGATCCATACATTAATGTCGATCCTGGGACTATGAGCCCATTCCAGCACGGTGAAGTTTTTGTCACAGAGGATGGTGCCGAAACTGACTTAGACTTGGGTTATTACGAACGTTTCTTACGTCGTGCAAAAATGACCAAACTGAATAACTTTACTTCAGGTCGGGTTTACCAAGACGTTTTAAATAAAGAACGCCGTGGTGATTACCTTGGTGGTACAGTACAAGTTATTCCACATATTACCGACAATATTAAAGAACGAGTTCTTCGCGCAGGTGAAGGCTATGACGTTGCTATTGTCGAAATTGGCGGAACTGTCGGTGATATCGAATCGCTTCCATTCATGGAATCTGTACGTCAATTAATGGTTGAACTTGGTCATAAACGTACCATGTTAATGCATTTAACGTTGCTTCCATATATCAAATCTGCGGCGGAACTTAAAACCAAACCGACACAACATTCTGTAAAAGAATTATTGTCAATTGGTATTCAGCCAGACATTTTGATTTGCCGTACTGAACATGATGTTGATGCAGATACAACACGTAAAATTGCATTATTCACCAACGTTGAAGCACGTGCAGTTGTAGTGTGTAAAGATGCTCGTTCGATTTATCAAATTCCACGTACATTCTACGAACAAAATGTTGATGATTTAATTTGTGAACGTTTTGGCTATGACGGTTTACCTGAAGCTGATCTTTCAGATTGGGATCATGTTGTAGAAGCATTATTGAATCCTGAATACACAGTCCGTGTTGCGATGGTCGGTAAATATGTTGAATTACCAGATGCCTATAAGTCTGTAAATGAAGCACTTTTACATGCAGGGATTCAAAACCGCGTTAAAGTTCAAATTGAATATGTCAATGCTGAAGAACTTGAAACTCAAAACGTAGCCGAAGCTTTAAAAGATATGGATGCGATTTTAGTTCCAGGCGGTTTTGGTGAACGTGGTACTGAAGGCAAAATGAAGGCGATTCAGTTCGCTCGTGAAAATGGTGTGCCATTCCTTGGTATTTGTTTAGGTATGCAATTGGCTGTAATTGAATTTGCACGTCATGTTGCAAATATGCCAGAAGCAACTTCAACTGAATTCAACCGTTCTACCAAGTTCCCATTGATTGGCTTAATCACTGAATGGTTAGATGAGCGTGGTGAAATTCAACACCGTAGCACTGAGTCAAATCTTGGTGGAACAATGCGTTTAGGTGCTCAAACTTCTGAATTGGTTGAAGGCACAAAAACACGTGAAGTTTATGCGAAAGCTGAAATCACAGAACGTCATCGTCATCGCTATGAAATGAATGATCGTTTCATTCCTGCAATTGAACAAGCAGGTATGAAAATTTCAGGCTATTCAGCAGTTCAACATCTTGTTGAAACTGTAGAAATTCCTGAACATCCTTGGTTTATTGCTGTACAATTCCATCCGGAATTTACAAGTTCACCACGTGATGGGCATCCATTATTTGCTAGCTTTATCGACGCTGCGAAAAAACAGCATCAAAATAGTAAATAAGCGTGTAGCAACTTAACTAGGAAGTTTAAATGTCACAATTAAAACCACAAGAAATTGTACGTTTAGGCGATATACAAATGGCAAATCATTTGCCATTTGTATTATTCGGCGGAATGAATGTACTCGAGTCTAAAGATTTAGCTTTTGAAATTGCTGAAACTTATGTCGATATCTGTAAACGATTAGATATTCCATATGTGTTTAAAGCGAGTTTTGATAAAGCCAATCGTTCAAGTTTGCATTCATTTCGTGGTCCAGGCTTGGAAAAAGGGATTGAGTGGTTAGCTGACATTAAGAAACACTTCAATGTACCGATCATCACTGATGTACATGAACCTTATCAAGCTGCACCCGTTGCGGAAGTTGCAGATATTATTCAACTTCCTGCATTTCTAAGTCGTCAGACTGATCTTGTTGAAGCGATGGCAAAAACACAAGCCATCATTAACATCAAAAAAGCACAATTTTTAGCACCGCATGAAATGCGTCATATTCTGAACAAATGTTTAGAAGCTG
Source organism: Acinetobacter sp. P8-3-8 (assembly GCF_000214135.1). Lineage (GTDB taxonomy): Bacteria > Pseudomonadota > Gammaproteobacteria > Pseudomonadales > Moraxellaceae > Acinetobacter. The sequence goes on along the minus strand of NZ_AFIE01000002.1, from coordinate 207,778 downwards.
GAAATGACAAACTGATTCTTTGTGAGCGTGGCTCAGCATTTGGTTACAATAACTTAGTTGTTGATATGCTAGGCTTCGACACCATGAAAGAAATGAATGTCCCTGTGTTCTTTGATGTTACTCATGCGCTACAAACACCGGGCGGTCGTGCTGATTCAGCAGGTGGTCGTCGTGCTCAAATCACAACTTTAGCTCGAGCAGGTATGGCGACAGGTCTTGCTGGTTTGTTCTTGGAAGGTCATCCTGATCCTGAAAAAGCCAAATGTGATGGGCCATGTGCTTTGCGTATGTCGCAACTTGAACCATTCTTGGCGCAAATAAAAGAATTGGATACCTTGGTCAAAGGTTTCAAAAAATTAGATACACATTGATGCCTTTAGAGGCATCTTATTTTTAATCAACTGAGGAATTATTCATGAGCCAAATCGTTGACATTCGTGCACGTGAAATTTTGGACTCTCGTGGTAACCCAACCATCGAAGCTGACGTAATCCTAGACTCTGGCGTTGTTGGCCGTGCATGTGCACCATCTGGTGCTTCAACTGGTTCTCGTGAAGCTTTAGAACTTCGTGACGGCGATAAAGCACGTTACTTAGGTAAAGGTGTTCGCACTGCAGTTCAAAACGTAAATGGTCAAATTAAAGACTTATTAAAAGGTCAAAACGTATTTGAACAAAAAGCGCTTGATGACAAAATGATCGCGCTTGATGGTACTGAAAATAAAGAAAAATTAGGTGCGAATGCGACTTTGGCTGTTTCTTTGGCTGCTGCACGTGCTGCTGCAACTGAAAAGAAAACTGAATTATTCCAATATATCGCTGACTTACGTGGTCAAACGACATTAACTATGCCTGTACCAATGATGAACATCATCAATGGCGGTTCACATGCAGACAATAATGTTGATATTCAAGAATTTATGATTGAGCCAGTGGGCTTTACATCATTTGCAGAAGCGTTACGTGCGGGTGCTGAAATCTTCCATTCTCTAAAATCAGTTTTAAACAAAAAAGGTTTAAATACTGCTGTAGGTGATGAAGGTGGTTTTGCACCGAACTTACGTTCAAACGAAGAAGCGATTACCGTTATTCTTGAAGCAATTGACAAAACTGGCTATAAAGCAGGTTCTGACATCATGCTTGCACTTGATTGCGCATCTTCAGAATTCTACAAGAATGGTCAATATATTCTTGCAGGTGAAGGCAACAAAGCATTCACAAGCAACCAATTTTCTGATTATTTAGCTGGTCTAGTTAATCAATATCCAATTATTTCAATCGAAGATGGTTTAGATGAGTCTGATTGGGAAGGTTGGTCTTATTTAACATCTATCCTTGGCGATAAAATCCAATTGGTTGGTGACGATTTATTCGTTACAAATCCTAAGATTTTACAGCGTGGTATTGATGAGAAAGTCGGTAACTCGATCTTAATCAAATATAACCAAATTGGTACTTTGACTGAAACTTTAGATGCAATCTATCTTGCTAAAGCAAATGGTTACTCTACAGTAATTTCACATCGTTCAGGTGAAACTGAAGATTCTACCATTGCTGATTTAGCAGTAGGTACAGCAGCGGGTCAAATTAAGACGGGTTCACTATGCCGTTCTGACCGTGTTGCAAAATATAACCAATTACTTCGTATTGAAGAATTGACTCATGCAGCTTATCGCGGTAAAGCTGAGTTCAAGGGTTTAAATTAATATTAATTTATTGATTTAGATTGAAAAAACCACTCTGAAAAGAGTGGTTTTTTTGTGGGTTTATGATTTTATTGTTTTATAAGTTAGTGACTTAAGCATTATTTCAAATTTACATGAATAGCAGAACTATCAGCAAATAAAGGGTTAAAATGAATTAAGCATACTTCTTTGTTTTCAACCAAATTATTATACAAATAAATCGTTTAGCATGCTTATGCTTTTATATTATGAAAACAAAATCGAATACAGGTAAGCTTGCATATTGTTCACGATTTGCATATTTACCACAGTAAAACATTCTCTACATAAAATATTTGATGTATATTAGCACCTTAATTTAATGCTGTTACACAAGACACGAATGCATGTTAGAAGTATTTAAAACAACTTCAAGTAAAGTGATCTTAGTGATTGCGATATTGATCATCGCAATCCTACAGTATCGCTTCTGGTTTGGTGAGGGCGGATATTTCCCTCATCAAGCTTTAGTTCAGCAAATTCAGCAACAAGCTGAAGTCAATGCTGACTTAAAAGAAAGAAACCGTATTCTCGCTGCGGAAGTGTATGACCTAAAAAATGGTGCAGAAGCCATTGAAGAACATGCACGTTTAGACCTCGGTCTAGTGAAGCCACATGAAACTTTTGTACAAATGAGTACCATCAGTACCCATTACAAACCTATCTATATAGATCCAAATGCTGATTTAAGAACCAATGAAGACGATGACAATCCTGCACCAGACCAACCGTAAAATATGGGCAATTATTCCTGCTGCTGGTTCAGGGAGTCGTTTTTCTAAAACAGAACTTAAACAATATCAAATCATTGAAAATAAAACAGTACTAGAACATACCATCGACCGTTTAAATCAATTGCCGCTTGCAGGCTATGTTTTAGCCATTGGTGAGCAAGATGATGTCGCGCAAACACTCAATTTAAGCAATAAAAAGCTTGCTCACTTTTGTATTGGTGGTGCTGAACGCGTTCATTCCGTTTTAAATGCTTTAAATTACCTTTCACAATGTGCAGATCCAGACGACTTAGTCTTTGTGCATGATGCAGCACGACCATGCGTTACAGTAGAATGTTTAACCGATTTGCTCAATACAGCGATTGATCAACAGACCAGTGCAATATTGGCAATTCCTGTACGTGATACGCTTAAACGTGTTGTGGCTGAAAATCAGATTGATCAAACAGTCAATCGTGATCAATTATGGCAAGCACAGACCCCACAGATTTCAAGCTTTACAAAACTTAAATCTGCGATTGAAACTGCTTTAGCGCATGACATTGTCATTACCGATGAAGCAAGTGCGTTGGAACATATTAATGAACCAATCAAAGTAGTGATAGGGCGTTCAGATAATATTAAAATAACCTATCCCGATGATCTTGAATTAGCAAAATTGATTTTACAGTCACAGCAATAAAAATAAGGTAAAATCAAAACGATTATTCGTTGATAGATTTTCTCAATTGAAATTTATCTGATTATTTTAACTTAAATAAGTATGTCTACAGATTTTATCCATGACGCCAGCACCCCAGTATAAGTTTTTACGCCAATCTGTTCGAGATGGCATGAGCATTAATCAAAATGTATCTAGATGGGATAAATTACATTTAGATCCTTGGTTGCTTGGATTTTTAATTCTGAACACCATTCTTGGCTTGTTGATGGTGTATAGCGCATCTTCAGAAGATGTATCTATGGTGATCCGTCAAGGAATCAGCTTCGGTGTAGGATTTGTCTTATTATTTATTTGTGCGCAAATTCCCCCTAAAGTTTATCAAGCGATCAGTCCGTGGTTTTATTTAATCGCCATTCTATTACTGATTTTGGTTTTACTGATCGGTGATGTACGTTTAGGTGCAAAGCGTTGGTTAACGATTCCGGGTATTGGAAGTATGCAACCTAGTGAATTCATGAAGTTTGCAATGCCTTTGATGATGGCGTGGTATTTTTCTAGGAATCCATTACCCCCTAAATTTAAGCATATTGTTGTTGCATTAGTCATCATGCTGGTGCCGTTTGTATTGGCATTATTACAACCCGATTTAGCCATCGGGATTATCATTGGTGGTGTGTTTGCACTATTTTTGAGCGGAATGTCTTGGACGCTGATTATTGGTACTTTGGGAGCATTGGCACTCGCATTTCCTGTGATTTGGACTTTTGTACTGCAAGCTTATCAAAAGAAACGTATTTTGACTTTATTTGATCCTGAGTCGGATGCACTTGGTGCAGGTTGGAATATTATTCAATCCAAGATTGCCATTGGTTCAGGCGGTATGACAGGACGTGGTTTTCTGGAAGGAACGCAATCACAATTGGGTTATCTGCCTGAACATCATACTGACTTTATTATGTCGACCTATGCAGAAGAGTTTGGGTTTATTGGTGTTTTCTTTTTATTTGTACTCTACACCGCAATCATTTTTAGATGTTTAGTGATTAGTTTAAATTGTTTCCATAATTATGGTCGATTGTTGGCTGGAACAATTGGTTTGTCTTTGTTTTTCTACGTATTTGTAAACTCTGGAATGGTCAGCGGAATCTTACCAGTAACAGGCGATCCATTGCCACTCATGAGTTATGGTGGAACAGCGGTGATTGCCTTAATGGCCAGTTTTGGTATCGTCATGTCGATTCATACCCATCGCTAATCATTTTTCAATAATATTATCAAAGTATTATGAGTGAAATTTTTAACTCGATTTCATTCATTGTATTACACAGGATATTTATTTAATTTAATATCCTTTTTTTTATAAAAAATAACATGATTATAATCATAAATTTTGATGGTGAATTGACATTTCATCACCAAAACTTTATTGCCAAAATTTTGGAAAATGCTAAATTAAATTAATGATGAATATTTTTATCAATATTTATAAATTTTAATTATAAGACGAATGATTCGTTTAAGGATCGGTTTATTATGCATGTAATCGTTCTTGGTGCAGGTGTTATTGGTACAACGTCAGCCTATTATTTAAGACAAGCAGGACATGAAGTCACAGTAATCGATCGACAGCCCAATGTCGCTTTAGAAACCAGTTTTGCCAATGCAGGTCAAATTTCACCAGGCTATGCTTCACCTTGGGCAGCGCCAGGTATTCCTTTAAAAGCTTTTAAATGGATGTTCCAACCGCATTCACCACTTGCCATAAAACTCACTGGAGATATGTTTCAATACCAGTGGATGGTTCGTATGTTGGCAGAATGTAATATTGATCGTTATCAAATCAATAAAGAGCGTATGGTACGAATTTCAGAATATAGTCGTGATTGTTTAGATGAATTACGTGCTGAAACTGGGATTCATTTTGATGAGCGTCAGTTAGGAACATTGCAGTTATTTAGAAAACAAGAACAGTTAGATGTCGCAGGTAAGGACACAGAAGTTTTAAAGCATGAAGGTGTTCCATTTGAATTACTAGATAAGCAAGGTGTAATCAAAGCTGAGCCTGCTTTGGCGCATGCTACCGTTGATTTTGTTGGTGGATTACGTCTACCTAATGATCAAACTGGTGATTGTCAAAAATTCACCACAGAATTGGCTGAACTCGCAGCAAAACAAGGTGTAAATTTCTTATTTAATACAGTGATTGAGTCTATTGAGAGAAATGCAGATCAAATTACTGCTGTGGTCTTAAAAGATGGTTCAAAAATAAAAGGTGATGCCTACGTTATTGCATTAGGCAGCTATAGCCATGAAATATTGCAACAATTGGGCATTGATGCACCAGTTTACCCACTTAAAGGTTATTCAATTACCACGAAAATTATTGATGCAGAATTATCACCTGTTTCAACTATTTTGGACGAGACTTATAAAATTGCCTTAACCCGTTTTGATGATCGTATCCGCGTTGGTGGAATGGCTGAAATTAACGGTTTTGATCGTTCTTTAAAATCAAGCCGTGAAAATACTTTGTTAATGGTTTTACAACAATTGTTTCCCAATGCCAGTGATATTTCTGATGCACATTTTTGGACAGGCTTACGACCTGCAACACCTGATGGCACACCGATAGTCGGTAAAACCAAATATCAAAATTTATATACCAACACTGGGCATGGAACACTAGGTTGGACGATGTCGTGCGGTTCTGCAAAATTGCTCTCGGACATTATCTCTCATAAAAAACCACAAATTGAATATGATGATTTGAATGTATTTAGATATGCTTCAGTGAATCACTAAACAGCCTATTTCCATTAAAAAAGAGGATGAGTTCAAGCCAATTTACTTACACAAGTCTACGAATATCTATTGTATTTGTTTCTGAAAATGGCATATAAGTTGCATTACTATAATTAAATATTATTGCAGGAGAGAAGTCTCTTGTAGACTCGCCGAAGGAGCAACGACCCCGGAAACTCTCAGGCAAAAGGACTGTAATAATTTTTAAAATCTGGAGAGAAGTCATTCTATTGAAAAATAAGTAAATGGCTCACCGAAGGGGATGGTAAAACTTAAATGGTTTAAGTTTTATCGAAGCTCTCAGGTAAACATGACAGATGGGGCATGCTTGAATAGTGCATTAAAAAAAGTATTGCATTTCAAAGGAGTGTGCGTATGTGTCATATTGTTGTGATCGGTTCAGGAATTACAGGTGTAACATCAGCTTATGAGCTTGCTCAATTGGGCTATCAAGTTACGGTGATTGATAAACATCTTTTCCCTGCGATGGAAACCTCATTCGCCAATGGCGGTCAATTATCGGCGTGTAATGCTGAAGTTTGGAATCAAAAATCTACAGTATTAAAAGGGATTAAATGGATGGCACGTAAAGATGCGCCATTATTGCTCAATCCATCTTTTGATTTGCATAAATATGCATGGTTGGCTGAATTTCTAGGCAATATCAAACATTACGAATCTAACACGCAAGATACTGTAAAAATGGCACTTTTGGCACGTCAACGATTATTCAGTATCGCTGAGCAAGAAGGAATCCATTTTGATTTAGAGAAGCGAGGAATTTTGCACTTCTATCATTCTGAATACGATTATGAAGTGGCGACTCGTGTAAATGGTTTATTGTGTAAAGGTGGTTTGGAACGCCATGCGGTAACACCTGAAGAAATTAAATCAATTGAACCTAGTTTAACAGGTAAATATTACGGTGGATTTTATTGTCCGGGTGATGCAACAGGTGATATTCATAAATTCACTACAGGTTTGGCTAAAGCGACTGAAAAATATGGTGTGAAATATATTTTTGGCATGGAAGTGGTTAATGTTGAACACACTGCTCAAGGTGTAAATATTCAATATCACCCAAGTGGTGAAAATAAAGAAGGTCAATCAAAAATCATTGAGCAATTGAGCGCTGATGCTGTAGTGGTTTGTGGTGGAGTAGGTAGCTATCAACTTGCGAATCAGTTAGGGGATCGTGTCAATGTTTATCCAGTGAAGGGATATTCGATTACTGTGCAATTGGACGATGAAAAGAGTATTAATGGCGCACCTTGGGTCAGTTTACTCGATGAAAGTGCCAAAATCGTGACTTCGCGGTTGGGTAAAAATCGTTTACGTATCGCAGGAACGGCAGAGTTTAATGGTTATAACCGTGATATTCGCTCTGATCGAATTCAACCTTTAACAGATTGGGTGAATAAGAACTTCGATATTTCAACGGAGCATTGTATACCGTGGGCAGGTTTAAGACCGATGATGCCGAATATGATGCCAGTGGTGAAACGTGGTAAGCGTGAACGGGTATTTTATAATACGGGGCATGGGCATTTAGGATGGACACTTTCTGCTGCAACTGCGGTGATGATTAGTCAGGAAATATCGAGAAGTCATCCTGTTTAAAGATTGATAGTTTTTATTATTCGTAAAAAATTAAAAAAATAGATATAAGCGGTTTTCACAGCCTTATTTTTCTGTGAAATGTTTAGATTGATTTGTGTAGGCGATACTCTACTTTTCCCGGGCGAAATGTAGCAAAAGCCCTCTGTTGTTCGGGAGGTACGTCCTGTACCTCCGAACAACGGTGGCATCCATGCCGCCTAACGCGATAGTACACACTATGTATTTAAAAATACAAAAACAAAAAAGTTTTTATAGATTTATTTTTAAATACTAATGCGTAAATGAGTCATGTCCTCACCCTTAAAAAAACACCTACAATTAAATGCATTAATATTAAATAGCGTAATTACAGCTTGGTAAAAATTTCTTCTTTATTTAAGCGAGATTTAGGTAATTTGGCATTAAAATCTGCTTCACTACGATAACCTAGAGTCATGATTACAGAAGGAATTAAGCCTTTTTCACTTAACCCTAATTCATCAGTGATGATTTGCTCATCAAAACCGCCAATCGGTGTTGCATCGATGCCTTCAATACCTGCTGCTAAAAGCATTTGACCAAGTGCAATAAAGGTTTGGTTTTCAGCCCAACGTTGAATATCGCCTTTTTCATTACGATAATAATCAACATAACCTGTACGACTATCTTTTTGACCTTGTTTGGCTTTTTCATCTTTAAAACGACCACTTAAATCATCTTGGTTCAACAAGCTAGCGAGATGATCTTCGGTAATGTCAGCTTTGGTACAAAATAAAATAGTATGAGAAGAATCAAGCACTTTAGCTGCGTTATAGCTATATTTGCCGACCAAAGCTTTTGCAATACGTTCTTTCGCAGTTTGATGATCTGCAATAAAAAAGTGCCAAGGTTGAATATTGATAGAAGAAGGTGCTAAGCGCAGAATTTCAAGCAAGCGTTCAAATTGCTCTTGAGGAATTTTCTTGGTTGCGTCATACGCTTTGGTGGTATAACGTGTTTTTGAGATGCTTAACAAATCCATGAACTGATCACATATATCGTAAAATATCGATATATTATATTCTCAATTTTTAAAAATTAAATCTTTATCACGTAAAGAAACGTGAAAAATCACGATTTTTAGATGATTTGCTATCCAGCAATCGTCCATTTGAATAATTTCCAATCACCATTTTCATTGACTTCTAGCAGCATGGCTTCAGAGGTTTTTTCACGCCAATCACCTAAAACGATTCTAGGTTTGCCATTCACATCATGGATTTGTGGACGATGAGTATGACCATGAATCAGTACATCAACGTTATGCAGCGCTTGTTCAACAGCGTGTTGATTAACATCCATGATTTCATAGGATTTGTTTTGCTGCGATTCACGACTTTTTTTACGAAAGCCATTGGCAAGTTTTTGCCTAAAGCTGAGCGGTGTACTTTTTAGAAGAGCTAAAACGATTGGATTGCGAATGATTTTTTTAAATCGTTGGTAGGAAATATCATCGGTACATAGTGCATCGCCATGTTCAAGGCGAAATCTTTTATTCCCAATATGAACCGTGTAAATATCAGGCAGTAATTGACCATTAAACGTGTCTAAGAATTTTTGTCCTAATGCAAAGTCACGATTACCCACTTGGAAATAAATCTGATTTCCAGCGTCTGTAAACTGTTTTAACTGTTTAATAATTTCATCAAGCCATGGTGCAGTATAGTCATCACCAATCCATGCATTGAACCAATCACCTAAAATATAAAGCTCGGTGTTTTTATTTTGGTAGTGTTGTAATAAAGCTAAAAACCCCCGAATGAGTCGAGGGTGATCAGGTGACAAATGTAAATCAGCGATAAACAGATAGGTCACTTATTTTCCTATTTAATAATCCCTCTTGAGGAACAACATTCCGCAAGTCCCTTTGTAAAGGGAGGAAAGTCCCTCTTTTATAAAGAGGGATTTAGGGAGATTAATTATTCCGAAATGATTTTCGCAGATTCGATCACAACATTCTCTAAAGGAACGTCAGCGTGATAACCACGGTTACCAGTACGTACACCTTTGATCGCTTCAACGATGTCTAAACCTTCAACAACCTTACCAAATACTGCATAACCCCAACCTTGTGCTGTTTTACCAGTGTGGTTAAGGAAAGAGTTATTTTTCACGTTAATGAAGAATTGAGCAGATGCAGAGTGAGGCGCTTGAGTACGAGCCATTGCAATCGTACCTTCATCATTACTTAAACCGTTGTCAGCTTCGTTTTCAATTGAATCACGAGTCGCTTTTTCTTTGAAGTTTTCATCCATGCCGCCGCCTTGGATCATGAAACCATCAATAACACGGTGGAAGATTACGCCATCATAAAAACCATCACGAACATACTCTAAGAAGTTAGCGACTGTTTTAGGCGCTTTTTCAGCATTAAGTTCAAGAACAATGCGTCCTTTGTTGGTGTTTAATTCGACTTGAGGAAAACTCATTCTATAATCTCCTAATCATGACAAAAAGCCATGGGTTTTTGGTTGAGAGAAGCATAAGCAAACTGTAAACTACATAGCAAGCAAAAACGCTATTTTCTTTGTTAATATTTCCAGAAATGCGTTTTTATTTATCTTATTTTAACTTTTAAAAGTGATTTATCAACTATGAAGCCAAATGATGTTGTTTCAGAACTGCCAAAGACCCCGACAACCAGTACTACACCTGTCGATGCTGTGCAGCAAGAACAACAGGCAGGCTTGGACTTTGTACGTCAAGTGATTACTGACGATTTAGAAGCAGGGCGTACTCAAACGGTTGTTACACGGTTCCCACCTGAGCCAAATGGTTATTTGCATATTGGTCATGTTAAAGCAATTTGCTTAAATTTTGGGATTGCAGAAGAATTTGAGGGTTTATGTAATTTACGTTTTGACGATACAAATCCTGATGCTGAAGAACAAGAATATGTCGATGGTATTGCCAATGATGTGAAATGGTTAGGTTTCGACTGGAATGGCGAACCTCGTTATGCATCAAGTTATTTTGATCAATTGCATACTTGGGCGATTCAATTGATTCAACAAGGTGATGCTTATGTCGATTTGCAATCACCAGAAGAGATTCGATTGAATCGTGGTAACTTTGTAGAACCAGGTAAAAATTCTCCATATCGTGATGCTTCAATCGAAGAAAATCTTGCTCGTTTTGAACAAATGAACAATGGTGAGTTAGGTGAAGGTCAAGCGGTTTTACGTGCCAAAATCGATATGACATCGCCTAATGTGCATATGCGTGATCCAATTTTGTATCGTGTACTCCATTCTGAACATCACCAAACAGGTGATAAATGGAAGATGTACCCAATGTATGACTATGCTCATCCATTATCAGATGCAATTGAAGGTATTACCCATTCACTTTGTACTTTAGAATTCCAAGATCATCGTCCTTTCTATGATTGGATTGTTGCAAAAGTACATTCTAAAGCTGTGCCACGTCAGTATGAATCGAGCCGTTTAAATATTGATTACACCATTACCTCTAAACGTAAATTACGTAAATTGGTTGAAGGCAATTATGTGAATGGTTGGGATGATCCACGTATGCCAACGGTTGTAGGGATGCGTCGTCGTGGTTTTACGCCTGAAGGTTTACGTGATTTCTGTAAGCGTGTTGGCGTATCTAAGACAGATGGTATTGTCGATGTTGCAATGCTTGAGTTCTGTATTCGTCAATCACTTGAAAATACAGCAGCGCGTGGTATGGCTGTGCTCAATCCATTAAAAGTGACGTTGACCAATCTTCCTGAAGATATGGATTTAAGCCATGCACGTCATCCAAATGTAGACATGGGCGATCGTGTTATTCCTTTAACTTCTGAAATTTACATTGACCGTAAAGACTTTGAAGAAGTTCCGCCGAAAGGTTTTAAACGTTTGATTCCAGACGGCGAAGTGCGTTTACGCCATGCTTATGTGATCAAGTGCGATGAAGTGATTAAGGATGAAAATGGTGAAGTGATTGAATTGAAATGTTCAATCGACCCTGAAACTTTAGGTAAAAATCCTGAAGGTCGTAAAGTTAAAGGGGTGGTTCATTGGGTTTCTGCAACAAAGGGTATTCCAGCAGAAGTACGTATTTATGATCGTTTATTTACCGAAGAAGCACCTGATGCAGATGATGATTTCCTTGCAAATCTAAATCCTGAATCATTAAGTATTGTTCAAGCTGTGATTGAACCTGCTCTGGCTCATGCTCAACCAGAAGATCGTTTCCAATTTGAACGTGAAGGTTATTTTGTTGCAGATCAATATGATCATACTGCTGAAAAGCCAGTGTTTAACCGTATCTTGGATTTGAAAGATAGCTTTAAACCTGGAAAATAATGTTATTCAATTCTGAATGAAATCATGATTTAAGACCTAGCTTCGGCTAGGTTTTTTCATGCTGCTTAAACTTAATTGAGGAATGCTATTGTATAGAGATAAAGTAAATGGACTGATATTAATCAGGATAAATAACGGATAAGCTTAGTCAAATAGCCTTTAGAACTCTTTAAAGTAATCCTGTAAATACTCAATTAAAACTTTTACTTTATAAGAGATTAACTTTTTATCTGGAATAACTGCATAGATCGCAGTGGGTTCTACCGTAAAATCAGGAAGAACTTGAACCAATTTTCCTGAATCTAAATCCTCTTTGACATGCCAAAACGAGTGATTGGATATACCTAGTCCTGCCAACGATGCCTGTCGAATCCCTTCTCCTGAATTGGTAATAAAATAGCTATTTACATGGATACTTAATCTTTGATTAGATTTACCATGATCCAGAAAATCCCATGTATTGGTGATGCCTTGTTGATGGCGTTGCACGATGCAACGATGTTCGTGTAAATCTTCTAAACGTTTGGGGATACCAAATTTAGCTAGATATTCAGGTGCAGCACAAAGCAAGCGTTTATTGATACATAAAGGTTTTGCGATTAAAGAAGAATCTTGTAGTTTTCCAATGCGGATTGCGAGATCCATGCCCTGAGCAATAAGGTCTACATTCTGGTCATTTAAATCTAAATTGATTAATAATTCAGGGTATTGTTTTAAAAATTCAGCAATAACTTGAACCAGTATTTGTGTGCCAAAGGTTGCGGAAGCCGTGATATTGATGCTTCCTGAAAGTTTTTGATCTTGAAGCTTTAAATTTTCGGTTAATGTCTGAAAATTATCGAGAAGAGGACGTCCTTGCTCGATCAATGTTTTGGCTTCTTCGGTCAGACTTATTTTGCGTGTAGTGCGATAAAAGAGTTTAAGGCTGAGCTGATTTTCAAGCCGTTGAATCCTTTGACTTGCAACTGAAACTGCAATATTGGCTTCTTTTGCCGCTTGGCTGATTGAACCTAAATCTGCGACACGTAAGAAAAACTGAAAGTCTTCTGTATTCATTTTCCATAAAATCGAAAAAGTATTTTCTTATTATCCGGATTTTTTAAATAATGCCAAGTTGTTATTTTGTGATGAGTCACGTTATTTAAGCAAGGTGAATGATCATGAAATATAATTTTTTAGGCAATTCTGGTTTAAAAGTATCTGAGTTGGGATTTGGTGCTGGAACCTTTGGTGGGAAAGGACCTCTATTTTCTGCATGGGGACAAGCAGAGCAGAAAGAAGCCAATCTAATGATTACAAATTGCGTAGATGCAGGGATTAATTTCTTCGATACTGCCGATGTATATTCAGACGGCGAATCTGAAAAAATGCTTGGAATTGCATTAGCGCCATATCGGCACAATGCGATTATTTCAACTAAAGTTGCGCTTCGTACCAATGAACAAGTGAATCAAGTTGGATTCAGTCGTCACTATTTAATTCATGCAGTAGAGCAATCTTTAAAACGTTTAAATACAGACTATATCGATGTTCTACAGTTACATCAGTTTGATAGCTTTACTTCGATAGATCAACTCATAAAAACTTTAGATGAATTGGTTCGAAGTGGGAAAGTGCGTTATATCGGAGCATCTAATTTTTCAGGCTGGCAATTGATGAAAGCGCAGTCGATTGCAGATCGTTATGGTTATGAAAAAATGGTGGCACATCAAGTGTATTATTCACTCATTGGACGGGATTATGAATGGGAGTTAATGCCTTTAAATCACGATCAACAGATTGGTGCTGTTGTGTGGAGTCCTTTGGGGTGGGGACGTTTGACTGGCAAGTTTGATCGTGAGCATCCTTTACCAAAAGATAGTCGGTTACATGAAACAGCGAAGTTTGCACCACCAGTGGATGAAGAATATCTTTATCAAGTGATTGATATCTTAAAAGAGATTGCTTTAGAAACAGAATATTCAGTCCCGCAAATTGCTTTGAAATGGTTATTAACACGTCCTACTGTTTCGACTGTGCTCATAGGTGCTCGTAATCAACAACAACTTCAAGATAATCTAATTGCAAAAGATATATTGCTTACAGATTCACAGTTACAGCGCTTAAATCAAACAAGTGCTGTTTATCCGCCGTATCCTTATTACCCTTATTGGAATGGTCAATTTTCAGAGCGCTATCAAGCCATTGTTGAATCATCACTTATTCAAAACTAGTGCATTAAATTTATTAACAAAATCGTGATACCTAAATGCTGAATGTTATGGTATCACTTTGTTAATACAATAAATTTGGAGAATAAAATGAATCCAACCATTGAAACCCAAATGTTGATCCGCAATCCAGTCCAAGAAGTTTTTGAAGCTTTTATTGACCCTGAAGTTACACAACGGTTTTGGTTTAATTCTTCTACAGGAAAATTAGAGCAAGGGCAAACAGTCACATGGTCTTGGGATAAATATCAAGTCGATACACAAGTCAAAGTATTGCGTATTATTGAAAATAAATTAATTCAAATTGTATGGGGTGAACCTAGATCGACTGTCGATTTTATTTTTGAAGAAGTTAGCCCAGACAAAACGTATTTGAAAATTAGAAATTACGATATTCCACTACAAGGTGCTGAACTTATTGCTTTTATTATCGATGCTACAGGTGGTTTTACTACTGTTATTGATAATTTAAAAGCTTATTTAGAGCATGGTCTAAGATTGAATTTAATTGAAGATAAATTTCCGCCATTTGAATGATGTAAACCAGTTTGATGATTCAGCTTATTATTGATATCTAAAAATTGCCAAATAGCTTATTTCTTAGTTTGCTGTTCTTTTAAGCTTAAATAAGTTGGCAGTTTTAACTTAGCTTGGGCTTTAAGCTTCATTTTAATATAAAGCACTAAGGCGAAACAGGTCGTTGCCAAAGTAAGAAATAGTCCATTCATATAGGTCATGATTGAACTGATATAGCCAATGGTGGTTAATCGGTTCATCATTTTGACAACTTGTGGACTACTTTCAATATCAGTAATCGCCCAGCTACAGAGATGTTCGCAGTTGTTAATAATCAAATGGTAGTTATTTTCATGCATACGTAAACGCATACGACGCACGATATGGCGACCTTTATATTTAGGTGAATCATAATGACGAACTGCAATATTTTTGCCGTGCGCGAATTTTTCTAAGGATGTAAGTTCAATTGGGCGTTTCTTAAAAAGATGCGCAAAACCTGAATAATGAATAACTCGGCCTTTGCCCGCATAGATGCCATGATGGCTATAGCCAAAATGCTTAACGATAAGATGAGCACCTAAAGGGTAATGATATAAGCGTTTTTTTAGCATATTCCACTCAGTTCAAATTAAGTGTACACATGTATTTAATTGAAAGGGTCATTTCATTATAGCGAGCTGAGGAGAATATGGTAGTTTTACAATTGATAATTGCGTAAATAAATGCATCTAAAATGATAAATAATATTCATTATTATTCGCGATGCATTGTAGAATGATCAAAGTTGAATCATTAAAAGCTTGATTTAGAAATCCATGAAACTTACAAAAATGATTTTGGGTTTATCATCATTACTGGGGTTGAGTGCTTTAGCACTACACATTCAAGCCAGTACGGATTACATTCAAATTCAACAAAATCAGCGTATTATTGCAGACGCTGTTCGGATAGATCGTTTAGATCAACTGCAATTGGTGTTGAATAATCAGCAGGGTATTGCTTATAAAAAATTTAATACTGTTCAAAAAACCTTACCGAAGTGTAAATTAAGTTTTGCAATGAATGCAGGAATGTACCATGCGAATTTCTCGCCAGTGGGTTTGTATGTCGAACAATTTAAACAACGCAGTCCATTGAATTTGAGCACCAATCAATTTGGTAATTTTTTTCTACAACCGAATGGTGTTGTAGCATGGAATAAAAAACAAGCGGTGATTTTGACAACGAAACAATATGCGCAATCCAATTTTAAAGCAGAATTTGCAACACAGTCAGGGCCGATGTTATTGCTGAATGGAAAAATTAATTCGATTTTTAGCCCGAGTTCAGACTCTTTAAAAATTAGAAATGGTGTTGGAATTAAAAACAATCAGCTTTATTTTGTGATTAGTCGTGAAAAGATGAATTTTTATGACTTTGCAAATATCTTTAAAAAGCATCTTAATGTTGATCAAGCTTTGTATCTCGATGGTTCGATTTCGAGTGCGTTTATACCGCAAGCGAAACGGCATGACCAAATTTATGATTTAGGACCAATGTTTATTTTTAGTGAATCTCAAAATTGCGATGAATTAAACATTAAGCACAATAAACAATAAAATAAATCAAAATGATACAGCGTTTATAGACGCTGTATCATGGTTTGGTTTTTATTTGAAAATAGGTTATTTGCTATTTAACCATGCCTAGAATAGAAGATTGCGCTTTACAGGTTTGAATTGCTTCATCTTTAGATAAGCTTTTAATTTGTTCTTCAAATGCTTTCTTTTGTTCTTTCAACGCTGATTCTGGAATTCCGCTTTTTTTAGCGATTTCTTCCATGTGTTTCCAAGATTCTTCACACTCCTTTGGCATATTGCTACATGCAGTTAAAAGTGTTGCGATTGCAAAGACTGGAACGAAAAGTAAATGTTTCATATATCCCTCAAATTTTTATATGGGTATAAATTATGGTTAGAACAGCAATTGATTTATAACATATAAAATCAATATTTAGATGTATTTATAGGCATTTTATGGATAAAGACCATAGGCTTGTCGCTATGGTCTTTAAAGATCTTTTGTTCCTGTTTTCTAGATATTGACACAATACTTTAATATTTTACTTTGAAATTTTAAAAGCGATAACCTATTTTCAGACCATATCCAATCGCCGTATTGTCGCTATAGTCACCTTGTTGTGCTATTTCAGATGCACCGGGAATAGGAATGTAATACGTTCCATCTTGAGCGGTGACATCACCAATCCAGAAATATTTAACGCCAGCAGCAATAAAGTAATTCGATGCAGGCGCATATTGAACACCTAAACCTAATCCCCAGCCACCTTTCGTTGGATTAAGTACAGATGCAGGATTGCCAGTGCCAGAATCCCAACTCACATCTGTCGATGCACTCCAGTGATCTGTAAATTGATGACCTACACCTAGCGTAATACTGTATTGATCTTTTTTATATTCATCGAGATTAAAGCCTTTGGTGTATGTACCCTGACTCAACTCTGTTGTTACCAATTCAGTCAGTGCGCCAAACTGAGTTGGACGAATTGTGAGATCTTTCCAATTCACCCAACGTGCATTTAAATAAGCCAAAGTATCTTTATAAACACCTGTTTGAAAGTCTAAATTGACCGATTGAGGTGTGCTGATTTCAGCTTCACTCGCTTGAGTGATGATTAAAGGTTCAGAAAATATCGTTTCCTGTGCATCCATCTTATGTTTAATTTTAGAACGATAGGTAATTGCCGCTTTAAGCGCTATTTCAGGTATTTGGAATGAAGCACCTGCTAACCATCCCATTGCACTGTCTTGTTTCATATAGGCATCATAACCATTAAAAATGCTCATAGAGTTACCACGTAAGGAAACTTTACCTTTGACTGTCTGATATGCAGCACCAGCGTAAAAATTCAAATGAGCGTTGGGCTGAAAACCAAATAATGTACTTATATTTTGCGAGTTCACATCAACAGTTGTACCTTGATGGCTGATTTCATTGTCTGAAAATGTATTATTGCTTCGTAATGGGTATTCTACCTCAGCGCCATAAGGTTGATCGTAAATGAGTCCAAATGAAAGCTTTGGCGCAATTTGAAGTTTGAGTGCAGCATTATAATATTGAAATGATTGTGCCATGTCGCCAGTACCGAGATCACGGCTATCTGCATTAACTAAGTCTGGTCGATCACGAACTTGCCCTGAAATATCAGGATCAATGGTTGTCGCATTGACTTCAAAATAATTTTTTTCTTCGAGAAAGGCAAGTATGGATTGTCCTGATTGATCCATGGCTGCTGAATGGCAATATGTACTTGCGAATATACTCATCATACTGAGAAAAAGTGGTCTTATTTGCATAGATTTCTGTCCTTGAATGTATTCTTATGACTTCTCTAAAATCCTTATAAATAAAATTCAAACTTAAAATCATTGTTAAGCTATAGTTTTATTTAAGTTTTATGAGAAATGTGATTGTTGTTTTAGTGAATCATTTTTGAAACAGTTCAGAAAGGGCAAGGATGACGTATTTAAGGGGGGATTTTCGGACAAAGTTACCGTGAATATTATGAAACTTATGACCATAAAAAAGCATCCAGTAAACTGAATGCTTTTTTGAACCATCATCCATGACTATTGAATAGAAGGATGCTGTAATTGGTTGAGTTCTTTTTTACTGAAACCACGTGAAATCAGCACTTTCTTAATTCCAGTAATCACATCTTGATCTGTCGCATTGTTCAACGCAGATAAAAGTTGATCATTGGATTTACAAGAACAATCATTTTCAACACATGCAATTTGATTTTTATGTTCATTTTGCAGTGTATCTTCAGCCTTAAACAGCTTTTGCCAAAAACTCATAGAGCCTTTCATACGCAACCTAACATAGTTCGAAATATAATCTTTTTTTTCTAAAATACAAGCGTTTCATGCTTAGAGAAGAAGCAATTAAGCACTCAAATGAAGCATTATTCTAATTTTTAAGCTATGTGGTTATTCAAGATTGATAAAGTTAAATTCATATAATGAATTGATATATATGGATTTAACTTAAATAATAACAATGCAAAATCGATTTGATCCGCATTGTTACTGTTGTAATAAATTGTTTAAATCTTTTCTAGAAGAACACCTGATTCAACATGATGTGTGTATGGGAATTGATCAAACATCGCAAATTTTACGATTTTATGGGTTTGTAGTAATACTTTTAAATTGTCATGCAAAGTGTCAGGATTACATGAAATATAAAGAATACGTTCAAAGCCTTGCAATAGTTTTAGGGTATCGTCATCGATTCCTGCACGTGGTGGGTCGACAAAAACGCTGTCAAAATTGTAGCTTTGAATGTCAATTTCGGCTTCCTGCAAACGACGGAATTCACGTTCACCATTGTAGGCTTGGGTAAATTCTTCCGCAGAAAGTCGTGCAATTTGAATATTATCAATGTTGTTTTTTTCAATATTCCATTGCGCTGCATATACTGAAGATTTTGCCAATTCAGTTGCAAGTACACGATTGAATTTTAATGATAAAGGCAAAGTGAAATTACCATTACCGCAGTATAATTCAAGTAAATCTTGATCAGATTTTTCAACGCAATCACAAGCCCATTCCAACATTTTTTGACAGACTTGCGCATTGGGTTGAGTAAAGCTACTTTCAATTTGTTTATATTGAAATTTACGTCCAAACACTTCGAGTTCTTCAACCACAAATTCATCGGTTAAAATGACTTTTTGACCACGGCTACGACCAATCAATTTAATATTGAGTTTTTCAGCCAGTTGTTTGGCTAAACCTTCCCATTCTTCATTCAATGGCGCACGATAAATAAGCGAAACTAACATTTCACCTTTGAGCGTTGTTAAAAAATGAATCTCGAAAAGGCGTTTTGAAAGTACAGTATTATTCTTTAATTCTGCCAATAAAATTGGCATCAGTGTGTTAATGCTTTGATCTGCAATTGGAAATTCATCAATACGAACCACCGTTTTTTGCTGATCTGCATCACGTTCAAACATGGCGTAGAACATATCATCATCAGTGTGCCAAATACGGAATTCAGCACGCATACGAAAATGTTGCTCTGGTGAGACAAAAACTTCTAAAGATGGTGGATTGAATTCAGCAAATTGAGTTTGGATACGTTCAATTTTGGCATCAAGCTGTTGTTGATAAGATGAAGTCATAAAAATCAAGAAAACACTGGAATTAAGCAGTAGCGATGGTATCAAGAATTAGGGGTAATGGACAAATGATTCTAAGCAAGTTTAGCAATTTAAGTTTATTCAGAGATATTTAGCGATAAAGTAGCTCATGTATTTCAGTGCATAACGCTAAAATTAAAACAGGCTTGATGATTTTGATCATAAAATTGGAGAATAGCTTTCTTATTCTCCAGTTTTATTAGCGAATCAGTTCATCATTAAGCGAGTACCTAAGTGATCAATCAAAGCATTAATTCATCAACATAGATCATAAATTTTAATATTTCTTGAGCTTAGTATTTACTTAAATGTTTGACTAAATAATCAATAAAAACACGTACCGCAGGAAGTAAGCCACGCCGTGATGGATAAACCGCATGAAAAATACCGTGTGGTGCTTTCCAGTCTGGAAGTACACGAACCAATTCACCTGTTAAAGCATAATCATTGGCAATGGTGTCTGGAAGTAGGGCAATACCACAATTTTGACTGGCTAATTTTGCTAACATCATCAAATCTGAACCCATTAACACTGGATTGATTTTGATTTTTTGTTGGTTGTTATCCTGATCATGCAATACCATTTGTTGATCAAGGTGTTCATCCACCATGCTTAAAATACGATGTTCGGTTAAATCTTCAGGTTTTTTTAACATGCCATATTCATTTAAATAAGCTTGGCTTGCAAATAAATGCTGTTCAATTTTTTCGAATTTTCTAAGAACTAGACTCGGATCATCATCTAAATTGGCACGAACACGTAAAGCGATATCAAAGCCTTCATTGACAATGTCGATACGGCGATTACTGACCATGAGTTGAACTTTGATCTCAGGGTAAGTTTTTAAAAAGTCAGGTAATATTTTAGAGAGTTCATTTTGTGCAATTGAAACAGGCACGCTGACTTTAATGACGCCTCGAGGTTGCTCGCTTAAATGATCAACCAAGTCATGTGCAGATTGAGCAGCATTAATCATGACTTGTGCATGACGGTAAATGTTCATGCCAATATCGGTGACTGCGAAATGGCGTGAGCTACGTTGAATTAATCTAACACCTAATTTTTCTTCTAAATTATAAACACGACGACTCAATTTAGATTTGGGAATATCTGTTGCACGTTCGGCTGCACTAAAACCACCATGCTCAACCACTAAGCCAAAACAATAAAAATCATCCAAATCTGAGAGCATGGTTACGACATTCCATAATTGCAACAATTAAGTGTTATTAAACTTGATTGTTGCAAAAAGTCAATTTTAAATTGTGTTGATAAAACATATTTAATCCATAAATGAGCAATTTAAAATCAAGCAGTTGCTGTAAGAAGAATATATTGAACTTTCTTATATTCTTCTAATCGTAACCAATCTTTAGCGCTTGGATGAGGAATTCGAGACAAATCCATATTATCTGCAACATCTGCAAGTTTGACAACGCGAGCAATTGGATTTTTTACAGCACGATAGGCTGCTTCAATACGTGATTCGCCTTCTTTTTTAGTGAGTGCCAAAATGGCATCGACAATGTTTTGGCTGAATCCTAAAGAAATTAAATCAACAACCGTGGTATCAGTATCTTCTAAAATATCATGCAATACGGCAACGATTTGTTGATCAGGTGTTTTAACTTTAAACATCAATCTGAGTGGGTGGAAAATATAAGGTTGTTGTGCTTTATCTTTTTGACCAGAATGCTTACGTGCCGCTAAAGCAATCGCTTTTTCAATTGTTGACATAATATCCTTATCTTTTTTGATATCTATTCAAAATATAAAAATCATTAAACCACTTAAAAACACATGTTTAAAACGAGTGTCTAATTTCCCCGAACTCGTTTAAAATATAATTTTATTCTGTTCCAAACGCTATGCCATTTCAACTGATCACGCTAGAAAATTATCAAGAAAATGTTACATGCCCACATTGTCAACATGCTGTTATTGATTGGAATGAAGAACAATATATTCAGCCATGCGAGCATACATTATTTATAGCGATGGATTTGGGCTTTGAATATATTGCTGATGAATTTGAAAGCACCATGCAACGCAGTGTGGATGAGATACATGCACATGATGATCAAGGTCTCAATATTTTTAGTGAATTAACAAGTTCGGAATACCCTAACTATTTAATTTACAAAGCGAGTTTAGGCATAGAAGGATATTCTCGATATATTGGGTTTATGCAATAAATCTTTTGATTACCTAAGTTTCTCGACTAATTTTAAGCCGTAGTAGTAATAACACGTTGTTCCATTAATACTTGTTGGGCAATATAAGCAGCTTGGTCTTTTTTAGGGCGAACAACATGCCATTGCTCATGTGCATCCAATTCCCAAGCTCGAATATTGTCTTTTAAATAGCTCAATAAACCAAACTCAATGATTTGTTTTTTAAGCTTTTTATCTTCTATAGGAAAGCATGTTTCAACCCGTGAAAATAGATTACGTCCCATCCAGTCCGCGCTTGAACAATACAGTTTTTCATCACCATCGTTGTGAAAATAATAAACGCGTGTATGTTCTAAAAAACGTCCTACAATTGAGCGTACAGTAATATTTTCAGATAAATCCTGTATTTGTGGTCTTAAACAACAAATTGAACGGATAATCAGTTCAATTTTTACACCCGCTTGTGAGGCTCTATATAAAGCTGCAATCAGTCGTGGTTCGGTCAAAGCATTCACTTTTATGATGATTCGAGCAGGTCGTCCTGACTTCGCAAAAGCAGTTTCATTTTCAATTAATTGTAGTAATTGAGCATGCAAGGTAAAGGGGGCGTGAAACATCTTTTTAGACTTCGCCATACGTCCCATGCCTGTAAGCTCTTGGAAGATTTTATGTACATCTTCACAGAGATCAGGTTCAGTTGTTAATAAGCCATAATCGGTATACATTTTGGCATTGCCAGCGTGATAGTTTCCAGTGCCAAGGTGAACATAGCGTTTTAATTTTTCACCTTCACGTCGCACGATTAAAATCATTTTGGCATGTGTTTTATAGCCAACAATGCCGTAAACCACCACAGCACCTGCTTCTTGTAAAATATTGGCGACAATAATATTGGATTCTTCATCAAAACGAGCACGTAACTCAATAATCGCTGTCACTTCTTTGCCATTACGTGCTGCCTCAGCAAGCACTTGAACAATTTCCGAGTCTGGGCCACTACGGTATAAAGTTTGTTTAATTGCCAATACGTTGGGATCTTTGGCAGCTTCTTTAAGTAGATTAATAACAGGCTTAAAAGAATCAAAAGGATGGTGTAATAACACATCTTGTTTGCTTAAGACTTCGAATATTTGGTGTGGATTACGTAATGCTTTTGGAATGACAGATTGAAATGCTTTAAAGCGTAATTCTGGAATATCAAAATTTGTTATTAAGCGTGTCAAATTCACAGGTCCATCGACCTGATACAAATGTTGTGGGTCTAAATCGAATTGTTCTAGTAAATAAGAATTAATCGAGTCTGGGCAATGGTTTGCAACTTCTAAACGAACTGCTCGACCAAAACGACGTGAAGATAATTCATCTTTTAAAGCGACAGCTAAGTCGTCAACATCTGCCGCCAAGGTTAAATCAGCATTACGCGTAACACGAAATTGATAACAACCTGTTGCTGTCATTCCAGGGAATAAATCATTGATATGTTGCTGAATAATGGCTGAGAGTAAAATGTAATGTTCCTCACCATTGGTCAATTCATCAGGTAAACGGACAATACGAGGCAATGAGCGAGGTGCTGGGACAATGGCCAATTCAATCTGCCGCCCAAAAGCATCTTTACCTTCAAGTGTAACGATAAAATTCAGACTTTTATTGACCAACCGTGGAAAAGGATGTGCAGGATCAAGGCTAATCGGAGTAACTACAGGTTGAACTTGTTTAAAGAAATAGTTTTTTATCCATTCTAAATGTTTCTTTTGGATGTTGTTGTATTGAATAAATTTAACGCCATAATTTTCTAATTGGGGCAATAACACATGGTTTAAAGTGTCATATTGGTCTTGTACTGCTTGGTGAGTATTTTCTGAAATTTGTTGTAAAACAACCTCATTCGGAATGCCGTCTGGTGCGGTAGTGATGCTGTTTAAGTCAATTTGTTTCATTAAACTTGCGACACGTACTTCAAAAAATTCATCTAAGTTTCTTGAAAAAATAATTAAAAAATTCAAACGTTCTAATAATGGATGATTTTCATCTTTGGCTTGTGCCAAAACCCGTTGGTGAAATGCTAATAGTGAAATCTCACGATTAATATAGGTTGCTGAACTGTGTTGGAAACTGTTTGAAGCGGGCATGATCTGCGTCATTTGAAGCTGTCTAAAAGACCTTGTAGGGCATAGTAAGATTTCAATATGACAGAATTGTTAAATGTTTTGTAATATTGAAATCTAATTGATTTAAATGTTTCAAAAATATTAAATTTTCCTAAAACGATCAGACTCTATTGATCATTCATTTGTATATTTTGAATAAATAAGCAATTGAACAATTCAGTTAGAATTTACATTGACTATTTTTAATTTTAAGCTCGTAACTTTTATAGTCTGAAACAAGCTTCATTTTCACATAATAAGGGTTTTGTCTTTGAAACTGATTTTCAAAAATGAGGTCGCAATTCTCAATCATACCTTTGATCAATAATTCATGAATTTTTTCTTTTCCGACATTATTTGCAAATTGGTTAAAATCAGTCGATGTAATAATACCTTGTAAATCAATATGATCATGGTAAAGGTTCATTTGTTCTATTAGCGTATTCTGATCAATCTGTAGCGGTAGCACACGGGAGTCTTCTTCACTGAGTGCAATTAATACATCATCTAAGTTTTTCTGATCTTTAATTTTATAATTCTGATCGATCAAATTTTTCTGTATCAGAAAATTATCTAATTCTGTTGCATGTGTCGCCATAGAAAAGCATAAAAATAATGAGGCGCTAAGTTGAGAAATTATTTTGAAATTCATTGGAATAATACACATTGTTAAAATATGGTTTTAGTATACGGAAAGTTTTTGTAAATGACTAAAATTTCCACCGATAAGATGAATCAAAATTTAAAGTTTTTTGGGCTTTGTTACTGTTATAAAGTTGATCATTTTCAGTAATTTGAAAAATGCCTGCTCCAGATTTTATTGCAAGAAATGCAGCATAGGCAGCAGCATCAACGTGAATACGTCCAAGCCCAGTTGGTTCACAGCCTGTAGCTGCACCATAAAGTTTACCATATCGTAAAATCACATATTTTAAATGACTATTTTCAATTTGTGATTCCATATTCTCAATGCTTTGAGCATTCTTTTTAAGTATTTCATTGTCAGAATTACATGCCAATTCAGTCGTTTCATCTACCTGTGCTAGGTTCGATTCATGCGCAAAGGCAATGCTTTGAGCAATGAACTTTTCACATGCAACTGCATGAGCAGCCTTGATTAAATTCTGTGTACCAATTTCTCTAATTTTTGCATTGCGAATCCTGGCTTCAGACATCAACGCTGGATTCAAGCCAAAAGGTAAGTCGGTTAATTGGTGAATCATATATTGAGGTGAAATCGCTTTAATTTTATCTATTAACTGATTTTCATTAAAAACATCAACGATTACAGGTTGAACACCTATAGCTTCTAGGAAATTTGCTTTATTTTCAGAACGGGTAGAGCCAAAAACATTATAATTATGCTGTTTTAAAATTAAACAAAGCTTATAGCCGATAGCACCTGTTGCACCAGCAACAAAAACAATAGGTTGATTTGTAGTATTCAAAATTTTACCTATACATCACTTTTATTTATTGATTATAAATAAAGCATGTATAGGTAAATTGCAATTCATCTTATTTTAATTGTTCATTCAACAAAAACTCGACCAATGCTTTTTGTGCATGAAGACGATTTTCTGCTTCATCCCAAACCACAGCATTTTTATGATCAAGCATGTTTTCTGAAATTTCTTCACCACGATGTGCAGGTAAACAATGCATAAATAAACAATCTGGGTGCGCTAAATCCATCAATTTTTCATTGACTTGATACTGAGCGAATGCTTTTTCACGAATCTTTTGTTCTTCTTCCTGTCCCATACTTGCCCAAACGTCAGTCACGATCAAGTCAGCATTAACAGCTGCATCTTCTGCTGAATCAACCAATTCAACACAATGTGCAAATTCTGAAAGGAATTCAGGTTTAGGTTCATAACCTTTTGGAGATGCAATTTTAAGCTTAAAGCCCCACATGTGTGCAGCTTCAATATATGAATTACACATATTATTGCCATCACCAATCCAAGCTACTGTTTTGCCTTTGATTGAACCACGATGCTCAACAAAAGTTTGCACATCTGCAAGCAATTGGCAAGGGTGGTGGTCATCAGTTAAAGCATTGATCACAGGTACACTTGAATATTCTGCAAAACGTTCAACAATGTCATGCCCAAAAGTACGGATCATCACAATATCTAACATACTTGAAATGACACGTGCAGAATCTTCAATCGGCTCACCACGACCCAATTGAGTATCACGTGAAGATAGGAAAATGGCACTACCACCAAACTGATTCATACCTGCTTCAAATGATACACGAGTTCGTGTGCTCGACTTTTCAAAAATCATGCCCATCACTTTACCAACAAAAGGTTGAAAAACTTCATGTTGATGTTGTTTTCGCTTTAATTCTTGAGCACGTTCGATGATGCGATTTAATTCAGCAGTTGATAAGTCACGCAGGGTAAGAAAATGTCGTAGAGCCATGGTTACTCCACAATAATTGCTTGGTCAAAGCCAATGCTATTGACCGACAATGTATTGTTGGTGGTTGGTGAATAAAAAATCAGGAATGGACTAATATACTATAAGAAAAGGGAAATGCAAAAAAACTAGACTTTTTGATGACCTTGTAAAAAACGATCTACGCAATAACTGATGTAGTTGTATACTTCCTGATCATCTTCTTGAATATCAACATTCATTAACACACGCCATTCGATATGACGAATGATGCCAAAGTAAAACTGAGCCGCATAAATGGGCTGTTTACAATAAATTAAACCCAGTTCATCAGCCTTGGTCAGGGCAGATGCAATGGCCAATTGGATATGTTTTGGCCCTTGTTCATGAATATACAAGGCCAATTTTGGGCTTCTTTGGGTTTGTTCTAAAATTAAACGAATAAAAGCAGCATTTTCAGGAAGCAATAAATGTGTTTTAAAATTCATTAAGGTTTGAATGAGATATAAACGTAAATCATCTGTATCAAAATTAAATGGCACACAAATATCTTTAAAAAACTGCTCACGGCGATAATCACAAATTGCAGTAAATAAGCCTTCTTTATTGCCAAAATATTTATAAATTGAAGCCTTAGAACCACCAGCATGTTGCACAATATCATCTAAAGAAACAGCATCATAACCACGACTCAAAAACAATTCATTGGCACTGAGTAATAATGCAATACGGCGTTCATGACCACGTTTAGTTTGTGGTAAATCACAGCATAAGGTTCCGATTTGCGTTAAGTCGTTGTGCATAAATTTTAAAATACTAAGTGAATAAGTGGGTTGTAACGATTATAACAAAGATGTCAATAAATATCTTAAGCAATATTAAAATGAAAAAAATAACGAATTAAATCAAAAAATTAAAAAAATGAATCAAAATTCATTTTTCTTTATCCAAAGTTTTATGTACACTCAGACCATAGCCATTTTGGTGACAAATATTATGGCTATACCAGAACTCAATAGATAAGTGACCGCTGTGGAAGGGAATATGACAGAACAAACGTCTGCAGGCTTAAGATTTAGACAAGCTCTCGAAGTGGAAAAACCATTACAAATTATCGGTACAGTCAATGCTTATGCAGCAATGATGGCGAAACAAGTCGGTTACAAAGCGATTTATGTTTCAGGTGCTGGTGTTGCCAACTACTCTTACGGCTTACCAGACTTAGGCATGACCAGTCTGGATAACGTTTTAGAAGATGTCCGTCGTATTACAGAACGAGTCGACACTCCATTACTTGTTGATATCGATACAGGATGGGGCGGTGCATTCAACATTGCGCGTACTGTGAAACAAATGATTAGTGCAGGTGCTGCGGCTGTTCATATCGAAGACCAAGTAGCTCAAAAGCGTTGTGGTCATCGTCCAAATAAAGAAATCGTTTCACAACAAGAAATGGTTGATCGTATTAAAGCTGCTGTAGATGCAAAAACAGATTCTAATTTTGTGGTGATGGCTCGTACAGATGCCCTACAAAAAGAAGGATTACAAGCTGTGATCGACCGTGCATGTGCATGTGTAGAAGCGGGTGCAGATGCAATTTTTGCAGAAGCGATGACTGACATTACCATGTACAGAACCGTATGCGATGCAGTCGGTGTGCCTGTATTGGCGAATATCACAGAGTTTGGTGATACCCCTTATTACACTACAGATGAACTGGCTGAACAGGGCATCCGCATGGTGCTGTATCCACTTTCAGCAACACGTGCAATGCAAAAAGCAGCACTTGAAGTGTTCCGTTCAATCCGTGAAAACGGTACACAAGTAAATGTATTGGACACAATGCAACAACGAAAAGAACTCTACGAATTCCTTGATTATCATACTTTTGAAAATACATTAGACAAGCTGTTTACGCAGGAGAAATAAAAAATGGCTGAAGGAAAAGTACTTACAGGCGCAGGATTGCGTGGTCAAGTTGCAGGTAAAACAGCACTTTCAACCGTTGGTAAAAGCGGTGCAGGCTTAACGTATCGTGGTTATGATGTTCAAGACCTAGCTGAAAACTGTCAATTTGAAGAAGTTGCCTATTTAATTTTCTTTGGTGAATTGCCAACAGCAGAGCAGTTAACAGCTTATAAAGCAAAATTAAAATCACTTCGTCAGTTACCGCAAGCGTTGAAAGAAGTTTTAGAGCGTATTCCTGCAGATTCACATCCAATGGACGTGATGCGTACAGGTGTATCGATGCTCGGTAATTTAGAAACTGAGAAATCTTTTGATGAACAGCAAGATGTTGCAGATCGTATTCTTGCAACATTACCTGCAATTATTTGTTATTGGTATCGTTTTAGCCATGACGGCGTACGTATTGAAGAAAATACTGATGACGATTCAATCGGTGCTCAATTCTTGCATTTACTTCGTGGCGAAAAACCAAATGAATTGCATGAGCAAGTGATGAACGTTTCGTTAATCCTTTATGCAGAGCATGAATTTAACGCTTCTACATTTACAGCACGTGTATGTGCTTCAACATTGTCAGATATGCATTCATGTATTACTGGTGCGATTGGTTCACTACGTGGTCCATTACACGGTGGTGCCAATGAAGCGGCGATGGAAATGATTGAAAACTGGACGTCTCCTGAAGAAGCTGAGCGTGAAATGCTGGGTAAATTAGAGCGTAAAGAAAAATCATGGGTTTTGGTCATGCGATTTATAAAGACAATGACCCTCGTAATGGCATTATCAAAATTTGGTCTGAGCGTTTAGCAAAAGACGTTGGCGATACAGTGCTTTATCCTGTTTCTGTACGTTGCGAAGAAGTGATGTGGCGTGAGAAGAAATTATTCTGTAACGCAGACTTCTTCCATGCATCTGCTTATCACTTCATGGATATCGCAACTAAATTATTTACGCCAATTTTTGTGATGTCACGTGTGACAGGTTGGGCTGCTCATGTGATGGAACAACGTGCAGATAACCGTATCATTCGCCCAAGTGCTGAATATACAGGGCCAGAATTACGTAAAGTTGTACCGATTGAAGAGCGTTCAGCTGCTTAATTAAATTTTAAAAAGTTTGATTTTTTAGAATAGCTACAATATAAATGTATTGTAGCTATTTTTTATGCATCAAAAATAAAATAAAAATAGTGATTAATAAATAAATTTACATAATTCGAGGGAAAAATGACTAAAGATCATGAATATATTTTAGATATTGCTGCTAAGTTTTTTAAAGAAAAAGAAATTAAGAAAAAATTTCAAATTATTTAAAGTAGCAATATTACCGGTTGGGAAATTTGGTTACAAATTGAATTTGCGTATTTTTTAAATGGATTTGATGATCAACCTGAGTGGTATAGAGAGTTTAGTTATGAATATGACCGAAGAAAAGAAAAAATTAAATTGAAATTAAAACCAGATTTTCTAATTAGAAAAAAGGGTTGGAAGCTTAATGAATATATGGCTTTAGAATTTAAGCAGGATGTGAAACCAGTCAACTTTTTAAAAAAAATGTTATTAGATTTAGATAAATATTCAAAAGTCAGAAAGTCAAATGACGATATAAGAAGTGTATGGACTTTAGGAGTTTTCTACGCAGAAGATATTGGAAGTATAGAAGATAAATTTTCTAAAGTTTTAGAAGAACATGGTTGTTATACATTGGCAGATTTAACAATTGGGCAAATAGATAAAACAAATTATTGGTTTGCTTTATTGTAAAAGCCTCTTGCGAGGCTTTATTCATTTTAGTGAAGATGGATGAGATGATTCAAGAACCTTAAGATTTATTTTTTAGGCAAAAGCAAAACAGGATCTTCAACTTGATAACCTGTTTCAAAAGGAATACCTAAATATTGAATCACAATCAGCATCTTATTCTGTTTAGGGACAATAAAATTCTGGGTAATTTTTAATTTGTTATCATAATTTACAGCAATTTGATTGTTGCTTTGATGTGAATGAGTCATAACTTTATACTTGGTTTTGTACTCGGTTATTTTTTCAGAAGGATCATACCAAGAGGGAATTTGCTTTTTGCTCTGATTTAAAATGTGTATTTTTACAGTGTTTGCATTTCCCACAATCAGGGGCGTTAAACGTTTTCTAATTTGAGTTAAATCTTTTTCAAACTGGACACCATCTTGGTCATAATCAATTTTTTTAGTTTTAGGATTGAGATAAAGAGAGCGAACTTCTATTAATTTGTTAGGTGTCTTGCTGCTGAACTGATAATAATACAATTGTGGCAAACGACCTCGACCATCTTCATAATGTCTTAAAAGATAAAGTTTCTGTTCTTTGGCTTCATAACCTAATACTTCAATATGTTGCCCACCTCCTACAGTAGCATTACAGTGTAATCACATTGTAAGGATAGTACTTGCAATAAAATATTTGTGCATTTGCATAGCATCGTCATCCATTTATTCTGATGATTTATTTTGCATTGTTTCTAGAGTATTGAAAATGTGACTTATGTTTTGCAAGTGAATGAATTGTGAATTGCCAATGCTGTATCAATAAAAAAACCTAGCGACTATAAAGTGCTAGGTTTGAAATAAATTTTCCGATGAAGCATGAATTACCACATCAAATCATCTGGAATCACATAAGCTGCGTATGGATCTTCTTCATCTGTAGTTTGTTCATTTTTCTCAGAATTATTTACAATAATAAAGCCTGTCATTTTGTCATTAATACGATCTGCCAATGCTTTTGGTAAAATTGCATAACCTTCAACATCGTTAGCAACCACTAAACTGCCAGACACTAAAGCATTATAAACTTGCTGATTGATATAGATTTTTTTAATCGATCCATCAATGAATTGATAAACCGACTCACCATCTGTATCTCTGATTTTATGTTGCGAGATCATTTGAATAATGGATGCTTTCAGTGCTTTTTCATCCAATATTTTTTTCTTTTCCAAGTCCAAGGCTTGGTCTTTTGATAGTTTTTCTTGCTTATCTTGTTCAATCTTGGCTTTGATTTCAGCTTCATTACTTTGCCCAGTACGCTGTTCGTGCTGTGCTTGCTTAGACAGTTTTTTTGCTTTTTTATTATCGACTAAGCCAGCTTTCAGCAACTGAGCTTGCAATGCATTTTTAACCATAATCATAACCAACCATTAACTGTGAATTGAGCGATACCGAAAATAAATAAACCAGTACACTAAACTTAAAATAAGACTTAAACCCGCAGGAATAAGAAATGCATTCAATTGTAAATAAGGATGCAGTACACTCGCAATGATTCCACCTAGAAAAAATCCAAAAAGAATCAATAAATGTAAGGTAATACGACGCTTTTCAGCTTTCAATCCACGGAAAAAATAACCCAAAGCTAAGCCCAAATCAGTCAATACACCTGATAAATGCGTAGTACGAATAATCGTGCCTTTATAGTGGCTCACCATCGCATTTTGTATTCCCATAGCAGCACTTGCCCATAGCAATGCATATCTTGGATATTGTGGAATAAACAGCCAGCAGAGTAATATAAAGAATGCGACTAGGCTGAGCGGAATACCGTACCTTCGACCCAGTTGAAAGTGACTATTTCCTAGGATAAATCCACTATAACTTGAACCCAGTATATAACTGAATATCACCCAAAATAGATAAAATATCGTATCGCTTTGATGCAGAATAATGGCTTGTGCTAATAAACTGGTATTGCCTGTCATGTGGGAAATCGACTGGTGTAGAACAGTGATTAAGCCAAGTACATTAATCATGCCTGCATTAACTGCAAGCATGAAAGCTGCCAATTGAATCCAAATCGGTAAGCGCTGTAATGGCATAAATCCTTCTTTTTATTCATACAACTTGAATGTATTACTTTTTAGAAAGATCTACGGCTGCTGTAAATAAGACATCAGTAGAAGAGTTCAAAGCAGTTTCAGTTGAATCTTGTAAAACACTGATCACCATACCAATTGCAACTACTTGCATTGCAATTTCTGATGGAATACCAAATAACCCACATGCAACAGGAATAAGCAATAATGACCCACCTGCGACACCTGAAGCGCCACATGCGGTCACGACAGAAACAATACACAGAATAATCATGGTAACTAAGTCAACTTGAATACCCAGTGTATGTACAGCAGCTAAGGTCAGTACAGTAATCGTTACAGCAGCACCTGCCATGTTGATTGTTGCACCTAATGGAATTGCTACATTTGCCGTCGTATCTGAAACACCTAAGCGTTTTGCAAGATCAAGGTTTACAGGAATGTTTGCAGCAGAACTACGTGTGAAGAATGCAGTAATACCGCTTTCTCTTAAACATTTTAAAACCAATGGATATGGGTTTTTACGCATCACCACAGCAACGATGAGCGGATTAATCACCAATGCCACAAAAATCATAGTCCCAACAAGAACAGCAATCAATTGTGCATAGTTTTTCAGTGTTTCTAAGCCTGCTTGTGCAAAAGTCGCAACAACCAAACCAAAAATACCGACTGGCGCAAAAGCAATCACAATACGAATAATTGAATCAATTGCACCTGCAACATCAATAATCATTTGTTTGGTTGTGTCAGAAGCATGACGAAGCGCTGCACCTAAACCTACCGCCCAAGCAAGAATACCAATAAAATTGGCTTGATCTAATGCAGAGATCGGATTGGCAATAAAACTCAGTAAAAGATTTTTTAAAACTTCTGCGACACTACCAGGTGGCTGTAAAGTTGCATCCGATGCATGAGTAAAGATCAAAGTGCTTGGAAATACTGTACTTGCAATCATAGCGCTCAATGCTGCCAAGAGCATTCCGACCGCGTACAATCCAAGAATAGGTTTGAGGTTTCCAGCACCTTCACCGACCTTAAAGTTTGCAATTGATGCTGTAACCAATACAAATACGAGAATAGGCGCTACAGACTTCAGTGCCTTAATAAATAATTCGCCTAAAATATTAAAATATTCAGCAGAACTTGGAAAAAGGTAGGCCACTAAAAAGCCCAAAATAATAGCAATTAGAATACGTGTAACTAAACTTAAACGTGCTAGGGCAGCGAACATATGCGAACCTTAAATGCCTAAACTGGCCTAAAATCAATAAACAAGCTGACTATTCTATACCTAAACAGGATCACATAAAAAATACAATTTTTAGATAAAAAGTAAGATATTAAAAAATATACAAGTTTTTCCAAAAATAAGTGTAAAAAATGCTTTTAAATCAATCCATTTAACATTGTTAGATATGATAAAAACTTTGTGCGTCCAGTTTATGCATAGCTTGATAATGCGTTAAAAAAAACTGACCGCTCAGTTCCTTGACCAAATTTGATTGCTTTAGTCGATCCATCACAGGGCCTTTCACCTCAGATAAATGTAATTGGATTTTCAGTTTATCCAATTCACGATTAATTTCTTCTAAGGTTTCTAAAGCACTCAAATCAATATTACTAATACTTGAACAATTGATCACGACATGGTGCAAATCTGGATTTTTACTCACCTCAGAAATCACGAATTCTTTGAGCGTATTGGCATTTAAAAAGGTTAAATTTTCATCAATACGAATAGATACAATATTGGCGCTGGTCAATACATCATGACGTGAAATATTTCTAAAATGTTGTGTGCCTTCAACTAAACCGATCACGGCAATATGTGGTCGACTAATTCTCCACAACAACAATATAAATGTAGAAACAATACCAATAATCAAACCTGTCGAAATATCAATACACAACACACCGAAAAAGGTCACCCACATGGCAATACCATCTGCCTTTGAATAACGCCATGTTTCAATAAAAGGTTTAAAATCGACCAATTTCCAAATAGAGACCATAATTGTTACAGCGAGAATCGCCAACGGTAATTCTTTGAACACGCCTGTAAAATACAGACTGACAATGACAATAAAAATTGAAGATAAAACACCTGCCATTGGCGTTTTAGCACCTGCATCAGCATTGACCACAGTTCGAGATAAACTACCTGTTACAGGAAATGAAGCACTGATCCCTGCACTGATATTTGCTACGCCTAATGCAATCAGCTCTTGATTACTATTTAATTCACTTCGTTGTTGAAACGCTGTAGCCTGAGCAATAGAAATGGATTCAACAAAGCTCACCATAGTGATCATCGCAGCGCCCGGTAACAGTTGAATGACTAAATCCCAACTCCAAAAGGGCATGCTTAATGGTGGAAATCCTGAGGGAATTTCTCCTACCGTTTTAATACCTAATTGATCGATATGAAAAAATTGTACTAAACCAATCGAAATAAAGACCAGTAGTAAAGGTAGAGCTTTAATCCAAAACTGAATCACATTTGTAAATGATTTGAAAATCTGAGTGTTAAGTAATTTCGGTATATAAATTAGAAATAAAATTGAGCCAATACCGAAAACAAGTGTTGCTGTGCTGGTCAACGGTAAGTATTGCCATGCGCTTTGAATAAATTCAATAATATCGCCCGATCTTAATGGTACATCGAGTATAAATTTAACCTGACTCAGTGCAATTAGCACTGCCGAAGCGATGATAAAGCTTTTAATGACAGGATGACTGATCAGGCGAATTAAAAATCCAAACCTGAAAATACCCAATAAAGTCGAAAGTATACCCACCAATAAAGCCAACAAGCATGCCGCTTGAATATAAACAGGGGAACCCACTTCATATAAAGGTTCAAGCGTGGCAAAGGTCATCATGGAAATAAGTGCAACTGGACCAATTGACAATGTCGGACTTCCGCCGATCAATGCGTAGACAATCATCGGTAAGATACTGGCATACAGTCCCGTAACAGGCGGTAAGCCCGCTACCATTGCATAAGCCATGCCTTGTGGAACAAGCATTGCAATGACAATAAGTGCTGCGAGTAAATCAGCTCTGAATTTGGCTCCATTGTAATCTTGAAGCCATAGCCATGCTGGGAGAATTTTACTGAGTTGAATCTTGGGAATGGGCATTACGCTTTCATTATCATATTTTCATATATATTATGCATAAAAAATGCTAAGAAAAATAGGGCTGATCAGGCCTGTAATGATCATCTTGTTTTAAATTATTTTAATTATTGTTTGAATTATTAAAGTTAAATCAGACTATGCTTTGGGGCAATAAAGATCATATAAAGTTTTTAACACAACAACTAATTTCTCATCCTTAATAGAATAATAAATTTGTTTGCCATCACGTCTAGTTGAAACAACGTCACCTTTACGCAACATCATTAATTGTTGAGAAAGTGTTGGTTGATTAATTTGGGTTTTCTCTTCAATTTGAGAAACGTTTAGTTCTTCATGAGCCAGATGACACAAAATAAGTAAACGATCTGCATTGGCTAAGGATTTTAAAATCGTCACTACAGATGATGCAGATTCCCGCATTACATCAATTTCAAGACCATTAGACATATTTAAGCTTTCCATACTGTTTAGGTTAGTATAACTGCTACATAATATATCGCATGGATTTTATATTTTCTTTGTTTGTTTTTTACGCAGACATGATTCAAAAACTATAGATGCTACAAAATAGACAAAAATATGGATTATGGTAAGATGAACTAAACATCTTATAAGTTAGATGCTGGAGTAGAATATGAACACTTCAACAACGATGACAGTGATGAAAACAACATTGCGTGAAGAAGCAACCATTCCTAAATTGGCGATTCAGTCTTTTTCTGATGCATTTGAATATGCGATTCAATCTGAACATCCAGTGGTTTATGCTCAAAACTTTAAACTAATCGCAGTGCAAGCTGGCAAAGAAGTTATTCTAAAAGATTTATCAAAAGCTTATGTTGTTCCGCAGCTTAAACGTAGTGTATTAAAACGTAAAAATAAACAAGAGGTGATGGCATAAGCTTCTATGCGTCAACCACGAATTAGAATGTTTGCAGGGCCAAATGGTTCTGGTAAAAGCACCATTAAAGATTATTTAGCGCCCCATCAAATTGGGGCATATTTAAATGCAGATGAATTAGAAAAAGAACTAAAACAAACACTTGTTTTAAAGTTAGACCATTATCATAAAAGTTTAGATGCAGATGCATTGATTCAATTTTTAAAGATCAAAAAACGTAAGCAAGCTAGTGAATTTGTTCCATTATTATTAGAAAATCCACAAATTTCAAATGATGGCTCAATCCATTTTCAACAACAAGAAATAGATTCTTATTTGTGCGCTAGAATTATCGACTTTATTCGCATGGAATTTCTCAGGCTAAAAATTAGTTTTACCTTTGAAACGGTCATGTCGCATAGTAGTAAAGTCGAATTTTTGAGAGAAGCACAGAAGCAAGGATTTAAAACCTATTTATATTATGTTGCAACAGTAGACCCAGAAATTAATATTGGTCGCGTACATTATCGTGTTCATGCAGGTGGTCATCCTGTTCCTGAACAAAAAATCCGTGAACGTTATTATCGTAGTTTAGATTTGCTCATGGCTGCGATTGAAGCTTCAGATCGTGCCTATATTTTTGACAATTCTAGTCATGGTGAAAAAGCAGCATTTATTGCAGAAATAGAAAAAGCTGAAGTTTTAAAGCTTAATCCTGCCGTAGAATATTTTCCTAAATGGTTTGTAGATAAGGTACTAGATGAGTTCAGTTAGTATCTTTGATAAATTTGATAAAAATAAAAACTGTTTGTAGCATAAATTAGATTGATTAGTTATTGAAAATATATATTATAAAAACATATATTGTTTGAATTTAAAATCATGCCTGCTTTTATATCGGATATCATGTTGGCTTTACTAGGCGGAATCCTCCTTGGGTTGTCTGTTGTAGGCTATTTATTTTGTAATGGCCGCATCGCAGGGGTGAGTGGCTTAATCGCGCAAGTATTCAATCCAAAAAGCATATTCAAAACACCTGCAATATGGTTTTTATCAGGTTTATTGCTTACGCCATTCCTTTACGGGTTCATCTTCAAACCTCAAATTACATTGGTAACGTCAAGTCCAATGATTTTAATTCTTGCAGGATTATTGGTTGGGTTTGGTACAAGTCTAGGTTCAGGCTGTACCAGTGGGCATGGGATTTGTGGTATCAGTCGTTTGTCAAAACGTTCTATCGTAGCAACAAGTATTTTTATGTTGTCTGGATTTATAACGGTTTATGTCATTCGTCACGTGATTGGCGTTGAACTATGAAAAATATTTTGGCTTTTATTTTTGGTGGATTATTTGCATTCGGTTTAATGCTTTCAGGTATGTCTAATCCTGCCAAAGTGATTGGTTTTTTAGACGTATTTGGAGATTGGGATCCAAGTTTAGCCTTTGTGATGATTGGTGCGATCGCTGTAGCATTTTTTCCATTTCAAAAAGCTATGCGTAAACCTGTGACCATTTTTAATGAAGTCATTGAGCTACCGCAAAAGACACAATTAGATCGGAACTTGGTTTCAGGTGCATTTATTTTTGGTATAGGCTGGGGAATCGCAGGGATTTGTCCTGCACCTGCCTTGACACTGATTGGTTTGGGCTATGCACAAGCACTGTATTTTATTGTCGCCATGTTACTTGGTATATTGATTCAGCGTCAGGTCGCAGGAGCATAAGCAATGATTCGTCCATTGGTGCAAGATTTTTTTGATGAATCGAGCCATACCTTTAGTTATGTGGTTAGCGATCCTCAGACCCAGTGTTGTGCAATTATCGATAGTGTTTTGGATTATGATGCAGCGTCAGCAACGACATCGACCCATCATGCAGATCAAATCATTGATTACATTCAAAAACAGCATTTAACAGTACAATGGATTCTTGAAACGCATGTTCATGCCGACCATTTAACGGCGTCACAATATTTAAAAGAGCAGTTAGGTGGACAAATTGCAATGAGTGAAAAAATTGCTATCGTTCAAGATACTTTCTCTCATATTTATAATATTGATATTAAAGCATTAAATTCTCATCAAGCATTTGATTATCTATTTAAAGATCAAGAAGTTTTTAGAATAGGGGCGTTAGAGGCATATAACATTCCGACACCAGGTCATACACCTGCATGTTTGAGTTATGTGATTGGTGATGCGATATTTGTTGGAGATACCTTGTTTATGCCAGATTATGGAACAGCTCGATGTGATTTTCCTAAAGGAAGTGCATCTCAACTTTATGATTCTGTGCAACAAATATTTAAATTACCTGAAAATATGCGAATGTATTTGTGCCATGACTATTTACCTCAATTGGCCAACTCTAGGCAAAACTATATGTGTCAAACAGATATAAAAACACAGCGTATGCAAAATATTCATATCCATATAGGTGTTCATAAACAAGCGTTTATTACAATGCGTGAACAACGTGATGCAACCTTATCAATGCCTAAACTGATTTTAGTCGCCATTCAAATTAATATGGCAGGTGGAAAGTTTCCAGTGCCAGAAGCAAATGGGATGGGTTATTTGAAATTGCCTTTCAACTATTTTAAATAATTGTTTTTTAAATATATTTAATTGAAATAGTTAGGCTTAAAAGTTAATGGTTCGTTGAATTGAATTTTCTCCAACAAAATTGCTTAAATTTAAGCATCGGCAATTTTCGTCAATCCATCAAAAACATAAAAAAACGCTTGTAAAGTCGGTGAACAGAGAGTATTGTAAATTTAATACAGATTTTATGAACGACATGAAGATGTTAAAGCAACCAGTAATCGCTACTTCTTATTATTTTTGGCAATTCTTTAAATAGTTGCCTGAAGTCGTTCGGGCACTGAAATAGTTGCCCATCAAAGTTAATACCTGATCGGCAACACCGATCAGGTTTTTTTATGCCTTTTACTTTATAAGCTTTTGATTTGAGACATTTGGAGAACATCATGATGACATTGAATAACGTATATTTTAGCAACTTTTATTGGTTTTATTTTGGTCAGCCCCGTTCGAATAGATCACATACGCTCAAATAAAAGTAAGGACTGTTAAAAAGTCCAAAGGAATACATCATGAATGCTTTAAATATCGCTTTACAACAAAATCAAAGTCAAGAAATCGAACTGAGTTTGCCGCATGATTTAAAAAGAAAATATTCATTAAATCATACACTCGCGATTCAAATCGCAGAACAGCGTCAAACGATCCAAAATATATTGGATGGTCATGACCATCGTTTACTGGTCATTGCTGGGCCATGTTCAATTCATGATGAAAAATCAGCACTCGAATACGCAGAAAAATTAAAACAAATTCAAAGTAAAATCTCAGATCAAATTTTTTTAGTGATGCGTGCTTATATTGAAAAGCCACGTACTACAGTCGGTTGGAAAGGTTTTTTATATGATCCAAATCTTGATGGATCATCCAATATGCAACTTGGTTTAGAAAAATCACGCCAACTTTATTTACAGATCATCGAAATGGGTTTGCCGATTGCCAGTGAGATTTTAAGCCCAATGGCGACAGCTTATTTCGATGATTTATTGGCTTGGGGTGCAATTGGTGCACGTACTAGTGAGTCGCAGATTCACCGTGAAATATCAAGTCATATGCCTTTCAGCATTGGCTTCAAAAATGGTACGGATGGCTCAATTCAAATTGCATTAGATGCCATTCAATCGGCAAGCCACGAACATCAATTTTTGGCAATGAGTCAAAAAGGAACGCCGTGTATTATGCAAAGTCAGGGTAATCCTTTGGCTCACTTGATTTTACGTGGTGCAAATCATGGCAGTAATTACGATGCAGAATCAATTCAACAGATTCGTGAGCAACATCAAGGTCATTTGCCTGCGTTAGTGATTGATTGTAGTCATGGTAATAGTGCGAAAGACCCATTGAAACAACCGCAGGTCTTACAACAGATTATTGCTGAAAGACAAATGACGCAGGTGCGTGGCGTGATGTTGGAAAGCCATTTACTTGATGGTCAACAGAAAATTTCATGTGATATGACCTATGGTCAATCAGTGACTGATGGTTGTTTAGGTTGGGACAAAACAGAGCAATTGTTGCTCAATATTGCAGAACAATTATCTGTTCAACCTTTATTGCGTACTGCTTAATTGCCTAAGCTAAATTCTAAAATCTAAGCATTAAAAAGATCAGATTAATCTGATCTTTTTGTTTTTAAGTTGCTGTTCAATAGGCTTCTTGCGTAAGTTGAGTTGTAATGAACATTTAATTTACAATGGAAGTTCCCTCTCCTTTATAAAGGAGAGGGTTAGGGAGAGGATTCATAATCCTGCTTCATATTCAGTATTGCTTAGTAGTTTTTCAACATCAGCAATATTGTCAGGTTTAATTTTATAAATCCAACCTTTGCCATACGGATCATCATTAACAAAATCAGGATCATCTTCAAGTGCTGTATTGATTTCAACAACTTCACCAGAAACAGGTGCATGAATATCTGATGCTGTTTTTACAGACTCAACCACACCAGCTTGTGCTCCAGCAGTTACGTGGCTACCCACTTCAGGCATTTCCACATAAACCAAATCGCCCAAAGCATCTTGTGCATGATCTGAAATACCAGTAATCACAAGATCACCTTCAATTTTTACCCATTCATGTGTATTTGCATACTTCAAATCTGAAGGATGATTCATAATGACTCCTTAATATGACAATTTCTTTTTGCTAAGCGTTATACAGGTTTTTCTATAAAAACAAAAGGCAAAGATATTGATAAACTTATTCATTCAAGCAAATAAGACTTATAAATATGGGTCTTTACGCCAACTGCTTGGGCTACGACCACTCCAACGTTTGAAGGCTCGGCTAAAGTTTGCAACATCGCTATAGCCTAATTCATCAGCGATTTGCTCAAGGGTATAATCCGTCCTTGAGAGTAGGGATGTTGCATGACGATAGCGAACTTCATCGACTAATGTTGAAAAAGATGTTCCTTCAGCAGCCAATTGTCTTTTGAGTGTTCGATCAGACATGTGTAGTCGATCTGCGACATTTTCAATACTTAAATAATGTTGCTCTGAATGAGTCAAAATATCACGTACACGCATGGCTAGGCGGCGTCTTTCTCCAAGTGCCGAAAGCTCTGCCTCACATTGATTAATCGCAATTTGACTGGCAATTGGATCTGCATTGACCATTTTCAAACCTAAGTATGATTTATCAAAACTTGCAATCAAATGAGGCTGATCAAAGCTCATATCGTAACGTGCAGCTAGCTTTTCTATATATTTATCAAAACCTTCTGGTTTTGGAAAATCAAAATCGATATCACCATGTAAGTTCTCGATTCCCGTTAAAGCCTTTGCCATGGTCATAATACCAAAGGTCAGACCCATCACAATTTCAGTACGTAAAGGCTCGATATCAATATCACATTGCAATTGTAAGGTGGCTTTTTCGCCAAAAGTAGAAAAATACAATTGTAAAAAGGGCATACGTAACTGGATAAAGCGGTTTGCGAGGACTAATGCGTCCGTAATATCATGAGCGGTCATAATGGCATAGCCAATGAACCCATGAATCGAAATACGCATTTGTGTACCTAGGTGATATCCAAGCGTTGTTTCACCCGTTAATTTTAAGGCATGCTTGACTAATTCATTGGCAAGAGGTGTCGGAATACGAAATTCGGGTTCTGCCAACTGTTCACTGGTAAAATTAAAAGGTGCAAAAAGGGTTTCTGCGCTATATCCCCAGCGAGAAACAATATCTAATACTAATAGTCCATATACACCAGGAATTCCCTGATCTTGGCGACCTGAGACTGTCTTCATTTGCTATCCGTTGCTCTCAACATGTGCTTTACTTCATTCCTTGTCTGTTTAATTTTAGCTTAGATTTAAGCGATTTATAAAATGTCTACAGACCCTAAATATATTGTCATGGAATATGTAAAAAATTCTCAATATTGTAAGACAAATTAAGAATTAATGAGCATCAAAATCACGTTTAAATACCACAATTTTGGTGGTTGAAATCAACAGGACATCATTATGTTGATTTTTGGCTTGCGTTACATAAGTTACAATAGCACGATCATTTTTGGTTCTTGATGGCGTAATAGAAACAATTTCGACTTCTACATGTATTTTATCGCCAACACGCGTAGGTTTTGGCCATCTTAAACTTGATTCTGAGCCAATGAGACCATAAGCAACAGGAAAACATTCTGTCCAAAGACGCATAGTTACAGCAGAAGTATGCCATCCACTTGCTGCTAGACCTTGGAAAATAGGGTGATCTTTGGCTTTTTCTGCATCGGTGTGGAAAACTTGAGGATCATATTTATTGGCAAATTCTAAAATTTCTTCAAGTGTCATTTCATATTCACGACTGGTAAAATGATCACCGATATTGATATCTTCTAAATACAACATGATCTAAACTTTCCTTTTTTGCACAACTTAAAAATATATTACTTCAACCACGATTTCATAACAGAACCTTAGTCTTATAAAAAACTAAAGTTTTTATATAGTGAATGAACAAATTCATTCGATATATCATTGTAAATATTCATTAAAACTAAGTTTAAAAATCAAACGACATGATGTGAATTATTCAACATGTTTATATAAAGTTGTTGGGTACCTGCTGGCAGTGCTGTTCGTTGTTCCAATAAATTTATACAGCGTAAAGTTAAATCAAAAGATTGATAACAACCGTGAGCAATCAACGCGAGATGTTTTAATTGCTCATCACTGATATTTTGCGGTTGCGTAAAATCTCGAACATATACAATATCGGCTTCAAGTAATTGATTAACAGCCCGTAAAGGTTCATTTTCATACATAAACGGTGAGATTGGCCATTTTTTTACGGCGGCAAAACAATGCGGTATAAATCCTTGACTACGCAATTCAATATCAATTTCACCAAAGCTTGGCTGATTTTCATAGAGCGTAACAAAGGAGATTTCTGTTTGTATAACAACAGCATTACGCAACTTCTCTTTGCCTGAAAGGAAAACAGACAGTTCTGCACCTTGTATATCAATTTTAAGAAAATCAAGCGCTTGAATTTCATCAATATCATCTAATTTGCATGTGGAAATGGGCACACGCTCCATAACCGTAGCATTCGCTTTTAATGCGACAAAATTGTCGAAAGTATTCTGATCTGGTTCAAGTAAACTGGTCATCCCCGAATATTGGCAAACTTTCAAAGTATGCATATTTCCATCACCGATGGCATAGGGGAGGTATTGCTCTAATTCACTTTTTTGCGTATTGAGCTTTTCTAGTGCTTCTAATTGAGGTTCAAAGCCTGTGACTTTACATAATTTTGATTGCAAAAGTATTTTATAGGGGGGATCACCATCTATAGAATTTGCACCAATATCGACGATTTCTGTTAAACGTAGCGGTTGCAATAAATTGAAAAGTTGATGCATATCATGTCCATAAGGTTATTTTTATATCTAATCATCATTGATGAAGAAAACACATATATTTCTGGTCTAAACAAATGCAAAAGGAAATTTGTGTAAATAATCAGCTTCAACTTCAAGTTCTAAAATTGTTTCAGAATGTTGAATCGTTTTCTTCATCATTTCACCCGCCTTTTTATAATCAGGATAATTATCCGTGTTTAACAGATCAAATTGAACATTTTCCCAATGTTTCTGTGTAGGCCATTGTGCATAGCCAATATAATCGCCCGTTTTGGTATCTTTATGTAGTCGTGAACCCAATGAGCCGAGTAACAGATAAATACCTTCGGTGCGAACTTTCCATGCATGTATAAAATCAGCTTCCATGCCTGCATGTATCTGAAAACGATATACGGCGATAAACATATGATTCTCTTTCTGATATTTCCTGAATGAACACGATCAACAGAGTTGAAACTTAAGAATATTCTAAATTGAAAATCGTGGTTTATTTAATCGTTTTTAGCATCCAAATTTCACAAGCATGACTATGCCCAGTATTACCTTTGGGTTGTTTTAAATGCTCAAAACCTAATTTTTCATAAAGTTTAACAGCTTGCCAAAGCGCTTTGGTGGTTTCTAAATAGCACGATTCAAACCCTTGTTGCTGAGCAAATTCAAAGCTTTTTTCAAGAATTTGCTTGGCGAAGCC
Source organism: Acinetobacter sp. P8-3-8 (assembly GCF_000214135.1). Taxonomy (GTDB): domain Bacteria; phylum Pseudomonadota; class Gammaproteobacteria; order Pseudomonadales; family Moraxellaceae; genus Acinetobacter. The sequence goes on along the minus strand of NZ_AFIE01000002.1, from coordinate 163,222 downwards.
AAAACCACGTAATGTAGGTAAAAAATACATTTTTTGGATTTCAAGAATAGAAGCATCGCCTGTTAATGGTGAAAGACCACCACCACCATGAATTTGCCCAGCTTCATCCTCAATGACCCAGTATTGCGCATTGGTTTGATCATAGACTTCATATAGATTGTCTAAAATTGGATCTGCAACTGCAAAACCTGATTCAGGTGCTAAACCAAATTCTTGAGAAACATCACGAATAATTTGAGCGATTGCTGCATTATCCTTGGCTTGAATTGGCCTAATTTTAAACATATGAAAATCTAAGCATAAAAAAAGAGATGAATTTTTATAACAAAAAAATCATCTCTTGTGGTGAGTTTAAAATTTAACTGGTTAAAAGTTTGTCAGTTTTAAACTTTTCCAAAACCTATTCTCATAATTTTCTCCTTTCATTGGAGATCATTTTAGTAAGAAAAAAAACTATTTTAACTCACTAGAGGTTTTACCTAATTCACGTCGTGCAATAATAAGTTGTTGAATTTGCTGTGTTCCTTCAAAAATATCGAGGATTTTTGAATCACGTGCCCATTTCTCTAATAATTCAGTTTCGTTATAACCGACACTTGCTGCTAACTCGACACATTTTAACGTAATTTCATTACCAATCCGTCCAGCTTTGGCTTTGGCAATTGAAGCTTCACGTGAATTAGGCTTTCTATTATCAGCCATCCATGTGGCTTTTATCGTGAGCAGGCGAGCAGCTTCCCATTCAGCTTCCATGCGATAAATTTGTGCTGCGATATTCGAGGTCTGTAAATAAGGCATTGCATAATCAGGATCAAGTTGATCTTTAAAAATTTCTTTAATCCGTTCTAAAGATGCTTTCGCACAACCAACAGCCATTGCAGCAACTAAGGGGCGGGTATTGTCAAATGTTTCCATCACACCTGCAAAACCTTTTGCCACATCAATTTCAGCATTACCCAGTAAATTGGCAGCAGGAACACGGCAGTCAATAAAGCTGATTGCAGCCGTGTCGGATGCTTTGATCCCCAATTTATGTTCAAGTCTTTCAACTTTCATGCCCGCTGTACCTTTCGGTACCACAAAAGATTTAATCGCCGCACGACCGAGTTTTTTATCTAAAGTTGCCCAAACAACCACTGAATCAGCACGTTCGCCTGAAGTCACAAAAATCTTTTCACCATTCAAAATATAGTCATCACCATCTTTTGTTGCGGTGGTACGAATTGCAGCAGAATCCGAACCACAACCCGGCTCTGTGATTGCCATTGCCGCCCATGTGCCTTTAAAACGCTCTAATTGTTCATCATTGGCTACAGCAGCAATTGCAGAATTTCCTAAACCCTGACGTGGCATAGACAGAAGTAAACCTGTATCGCCATAGCACATTTCAATGATGCTCAGCGCGGTACTCATGTTTACGCCATTTTTATTACCCACTTGAACATCACCACGGACATTCACAGCAGCACCTGCATTTAAACCTTCTCCGCCGTCATTCATACCATCAAGCAACGAAGCCAGCATATCTAATTCTTTCGGGTAGGCATGTTCTGCTTTGTCATATTTACGTGAAATAGGACGAAGTACATTGAGTGCAGTTTCATGTGCTTGATCTAAAAGCACTTTAAATTTCTTTGGATTTTGTAAATTCATGATTTTTATCCTGTTTTCTATTCGTTATTCGTTTTTTAATTTAAGCGTGTAAGCCTGAATGTAAAATTGCCATAGCACGTAAATCACGATACCAACGCTCAGCAGGATGTTCTTTGGTAAAACCATGTCCGCCTAAAATCTGTACACCATCTGTACCAATTTTCATGGTTTTTTCAGCACAGAGTAAACGTGCTAAATAGGCTTCCCGATGGAAAGCTTGTCCAGCTTCGGCAAGGCTTGCTGCATTGAGTGTTAACATACGCATTGCTTCAATTTCAATTGCCATGTCGGCAATCATGAATGCAACACTTTGACGATGTGAAATAGGTTCACCAAATGCAGTACGTTCATTGGCATATTTAATGCAATATGCTTTTACTGCTTCGCATGTACCTACGGCCATCGCACACCACATTAAATTTCCCAAATCTAGAAATGCTGGATAATTAAAATCCTCATCACCTAAACGTTGTGCAGGGCTATTTTCGAATCTTAAAGTCACAGTTTCAGTTGCTTTAAGTCCCATAGCTGGTGTTTTTTGTATGGTAATACTGTCATCACGATTCACCACAAATACATCAGGTTTACCGTTAAAATCGGCACTGACTAAGAATAAATCAGCCGTTTCACCCAGCATAACCAAAGTTTTTTCTCCAGTAATACTGAATTGTCCACCATTGGATATGGCTTTGGTTTTGAGTTTCATTGGATTAAAAGCAGCAGTGGCTTCTTGTACTGCAAAACTGGCTTGGATTTCTGTATCTTCTGCAAAACTTGGTAAATAGGTTGCTTGAACTTGTTCTGAACCCCATTGAGTAATTGCATTGATCACACTGAATGTTGAAAGTAAGCCTGCTGCAAGTGAAAAATCACCCTTGGCTAAACATTCTGCAATGAGAATATTACTGACAATGTTCTTTTCAGAAGCAACACCACCTAAAGCTTCTGGAAGAGCATAGTAATTTAAACCAAGGTCTGTACTGTATTGCCACAATTCAATTGGAAATTTTTCATCATGATCGGCTTGATGCGCAAGTGGATAGAGCACTTCAGATGCAAATTGATCCATTGCATCAACTGTCATTTGCTGTTCTTCGTTCAGGCTTAAATCAAATAATGATTTTGACTGATTGGGTAAGCGTTGTTTCGATACATTAGAATCTGATTTAAATGCTTTTTGTGTTGCGGTGAGCGTCTTAAAACTGGCTTTTGAGCCTTGATAAAGTGATTTTTCTACAAATTTTCGAAGTTTAAATTGATCAAGTAAATCACTACCTGCAATTTTTGTGATTAAGTTCAAGCCCAACCCCTGAGCTTTGTTTACCATATTTGTCATTCCGTCGTACCCTGTAATTTTAATGTTGGTATGACAACATCCTGACATGCAAAAAAATAAAAAACTATGTCAAAGCTGACAAAGTCATTGACCTTAGATAAGTGGTTAATGAACGTGTAAAATGATATTTAAATAGTTGTATTTTATATTTTATTTGAAAATAAAAATGCCCAACAAAAGTTGAGCACTGACAAATCTGACATTTAACGAAGGTGATTAGATTCTATTTAAAAATAGAAAATTTAGTGCTTATTAAAAAAAGGAGTCACCATTTTACGAACATTGGTTTTAGCATCAATCACAGTCATAAATGTGTAAGCGCCAATAAATTTACGGCTAATGAACATAAATTCTTTTGGTGGAATACTAAAGTAACGCGAAGCCATAGATTTAGATGCACGTTGCATTACACGGCTATGTAATTGGCTTTTTTTCCAATCATAACGATTCTGTTCATCCATTACGCCAGGAGGTAAGTCTGGGTTATTCAATAACGTACTAAAAGCTTCTGTTGCAAGAAGAAATACTTTTGCCATATCAGGTTTAATACTGAGTGGCATATCGTCAAAGAACTCATAGCCTGACATTGAATTGACCATTTCTTGGCTATCATGGTCATAACCTGATTTGATTAAATTACGAGCAACAGTCAGAAGTTGCGCGTCAAATTGACGAATTGCGCCAAAATCTAACAAAATAATTTTATCTTTAATATCTTCGCCATTACCTAAACGAACCAAGTAGTTGCCAAAGTTCGGGTCAGTTTGCATTTCGCCCCACTCAAATAGCTCACGAACTGCGATTTCAAGTGAAGACTCACCGAGCAGATTACGGCGTTCTTGCGGTAAAGACAGCATCACAGGGCTATTAATTGGCACACCACGTTCAAAGGTCATACATAGAACTTGGTTGGTACAATAATGATCAATGACTTGCGGAACCACATAGCGGGCATCTGTTTTCAGTCTTTCGCCAAAACGACGAGTCGTTTCAGCTTCTAAATGATAGTTCACTTCACGATGCATCATTTCGCGAACTTCATCAAACCACTGATCAAATTCACGGGTTTGTGGCACCATACGTGTCAGTTTGAGCATGTTTTTAAACAAACTCATATCTGAATCAATTGCATCCGCCACACCCGGATATTGAACTTTTAATACCAATTCCAAACCATCGGATTTGCGTATAGCACGATGAACTTGGGCGAGGGAAGCTGTGCCTATAGGCTCATGGTCAATGGTTAAGTCATCTAGTTTAGAACCCAATTGACTGACCAATTGTTCTTTAATTGCAGGCCAAGCCAGTGCAACAGTTTGATTATTGAGTGTATTTAATGCTTGAGTAATTTCTTCAGGTAAAAAATGTTCACCATAAAGCGCCATCATTTGACCGATTTTAACGATAGAACCTTTCAGTTTACCTATTTCTTGAACAAGATAATTGGCTTGATCTTTCATCGCTTGTTTGCGTTTCTTCTCTTTTTCTTCTTCACTTGAAAACATTGAACTAGCACTTGAAGCTGCCCAGCGTGTCCCTGCTAATAATGACGCTTTTGCAATTGATAAGCGACGATCCATTGACGAGGTTTTTAACTGTTTGAGCTTTTCGTTCTGATCTGACATGAAGATAAAATCCTTATAGAGATTCGAAAAGATGATGAATTGTGAAGAATATTACATGCAATAGCGCTATTTAAATAGTTCAATTCGCTAAACGGGGCGATATATTTCTACTTTCGTTGATTTAAATCGCATATTCATTGGAAATATTTGCAAGTTTACATTCTATATTGAATTTTAATCTCTTTTTTGAGCATTAAAGATTGTTTATTCGTTTCAATATGATGCGTAATCATGTCTTTAACACTTCGATTTGTAAATCCAAGTGAATAGCCTTTGACAATGATAATGCTAGGTAAACCAAAGAAAAAATATTTCACATCATCAAGTGAAGGTGTTTCATAAACGCCAAGTTCAGCCAATGTGTTTTGAAAGAATTGTTTTTCAGTTTGAACAGATGGATTGGATTCATCATTCCACCATGATTGACGCATGGCGAGGAGATTATTGTGTTTGTAGCTCATAAATTGACTGAATTCTGTTTAAGTTTGAAACTTGGTGTATATATAACGGTCAATATAAGCAATTTCAAGTGAAAGCACTAATTTTATCAATTGCATCACATATAAATTCATTTTTATGATTAAAGTTATTGATTTGTTTTAAAAATAAACAATAATACATAACAAAATAAATCTAAAAATTTAAGTACGTGGTAGGTGTGTAGTGAAACAAATTTTAGGGGTTTTTACATTATTGTGCTTACAAAACACTTTTGCAGAAGTTTATACCTGTACAAATAAGGGGCATACCGTATATCAAGGTAAACCATGTGCAGGCTCTACATCTTTAAATCACGCTCAAGCATCGATGGGTGATGCTCAAAAATATCAACAATGGAAAGCAGCACGAGAACCTAAAGTTGGTATGTCAGGTGACCAAGTGATTAAAACCACAAAATGGGGAGCACCTGAACGAAAAAGTTCCTATACCACGTCTAGGGGCAAAAGTGAAACTTGGTATTATCCTGAATTGGGTTATATTGCATTAAAAAATGGGGTGGTAATATCCATTAGCCAATAGATTTTGATTTAGTTAGATTTGGGTAGTTAGGATCGAATCAAATTTAATGATTCACTTCGCTTATTGATTGTAATTTCTCTTAAATCTTTTAAACTCAAGTGAGCTATTTAATTAAAATAATGATTTTTTACAGGGAAAATTGAATGTCGTTAAAATACTTGGGGTTAACGGTTGCTTTGTTATTGCCAATGCCGATTTATGCAATGGGGTACAGTTCTGATTATTTATCTTGTGTCAGTTCAAAAAGCGACAGCTATGCAAATTGTGCAAAGGATGAGTTTAAATACCAAGATGACCGTGTAGAAACATTATTCAAAAAAACTTTGGTTCTCTATTCAGGAAAAGAAAAAAGGGCTCAAAAGAAATACCAAAAACAATGGGTTAAATCGAGAGATCAGCGTTGTGATGAAGCGAACAAATCGGTATCTGAAGTATATAAAAGTAAATATTATACCTGTGCATTGAAAGAAACAGTCAATCGAGGAAATATGCTAGAACGACTTGCATTCAGATTATAAAAATTATTGTTTTAGAATCTGTTTTGAAATCTGATCGTGAAAAAGTTTGAAAGCATTATAAAAGTCATTCAAAACAAGGTATCATAAGCTGTTTAAAAATATGACCTTGGAGAAACCTTAAGTGGATCGACCGACTATTAGCCCTGAACATTTACAGGAAGCTGCTGAAAACTTAACAACAATTCGTGATTTTATTCGCTTTGGTGTTACAGCTTTACGTCAATACGATGCACATTTAGGTCAGGGTACAGAAGATTATTTTGCTGAAAGTTCAGCTTTGGTTTTACAAACAATGTCATTGGAATGGAAAGCAGATGCTGAAATTCTTGATGCAAAATTATTACCGAGTGAAAAAGCTGAATTTTTAAGTCTATTAGAACGTCGTATTAATGAAAAAGTACCGACTTCTTATTTGTTAAATTTAGCTTATTTCTGCAACAAACCATATTACGTTGATGAACGTGTATTGATTCCACGCTCACCAATTGCAGAGTTGATCAATAATCGTTTTGCGCCGTATTATTTAGACGAAAATGGTCAAATGCGTGAAGCGAATAATCAGTTACCTGAAAATACACAAGCTAAAACACCACTACGTATTTTAGATATGTGTACAGGTTCGGGTTGTATTGCAATCGCATTGGCATATGCATTCCCAGATGCGGAAGTTGATGCAACAGATATTTCAAAAGAAGCTTTAGAAGTTGCTTCAATCAATACTGAGCATCACGATAAACAGTATCAAGTTGCGTTACTAGAATCAGACTTATTCTCGAAAATTCCTGCTGAAAATCAATATGATTTGATCGTTTCAAATCCTCCTTATGTCGATGCAGAGGATATGGCAGACTTACCTGAAGAATTTCACCATGAACCTGAGCTTGCATTAGCTGCTGGTCAAGATGGTTTAGATTTAGTCCGTAAGATGTTGGCTCAAGCAGCAGATTATTTGACTGAGGATGGTCTGATTGTGATTGAAGTCGGTAACTCAGAATGGGCAATGCGTCAAAACTTTAATACTGTTGATTTCCATTGGTTACAATTCCAAAACGGTGGTTCAGGTATTTTTGCTTTAACAGCTGAGCAATGTCGTCAATATCGTGATTTATTTATTCAATCTACTCAAGTTTAAGGAGTCGTCAGTATGGCAGGTAATAGTATTGGACAACTCTTCCGTGTAACGACTTGTGGTGAATCTCACGGCGCAGGCTTGATGGCGATTGTGGACGGCGTTCCACCAGGTCTTGAGTTGTGCGAAGCAGATTTACAAAAAGATTTAGATCGTCGTAAACCGGGGACATCAAAGTTCGCAACACAACGTAAAGAACCAGATGAAGTTGAAATTATTTCAGGGGTTTTTGAAGGCAAAACTACTGGTACATCTATTGGTTTATTGATCCGTAATACAGATCAGAAATCAAAAGACTACGGTAATATTGCGCAAACATTCCGTCCTGGCCATGCAGATTATACCTATACTCAAAAGTATGGTTTCCGTGATTACCGTGGTGGTGGTCGTTCTAGTGCACGTGAAACAGCGATGCGCGTTGCGGCAGGTGCGATCGCTAAAAAGTTTTTAGCCGAAAAATTCGGTATAGTCGTACGTGGGCATGTCACACAAATTGGGACAGAAGTTGCAGAAACTTTAGATTGGAATGAAGTTCCGAATAATCCATTTTTCTGTGGTGATGTCAAAGCTGTACCTCGTTTTGAAGCATTGGTCACGTCACTTCGTGAGCAAGGTTCAAGCTGTGGTGCAAAACTTGAAATTTTGGCAGAAAAAGTACCTGTTGGTTGGGGCGAACCTGTTTTTGATCGTTTAGATGCAGATATTGCACATGCCATGATGTCGATTAATGCCGTTAAAGGTGTGGAAATTGGTGACGGTTTTGCAGTAGCAGGGCAATTTGGACATAGAACACGTGATGAATTAACAACTGATGGTTTCTTGGCAAATCATGCAGGTGGGATTTTAGGCGGGATTTCTTCGGGTCAAACGATTCGTGTTGCGATAGCGTTAAAACCAACAGCATCAATTACTACACCGGGTAAAACCATCAATATCAATCGTGAAAATACAGATGTTTTGACCAAAGGTCGTCATGATCCATGTGTAGGCGTTCGTGCGACACCAATTGCAGAGGCAATGATGGCAATCGTGCTCATGGATCACTTTATGCGTCATCGTGCGCAAAATGCTGATGTTGTTGCACCATTTACACCAATTGAGCCAAAGTAAAATCGCATTTAGATTAATGGATATTCATTGATCTAAGCATATAAAAAAACCAGACATCTAGTCTGGTTTTTTATTCTTAAATTTTAATAATTTAAATTATTGGGCAATTTGACCTGTATAACCTTTTAAGAAAGTTAGATAAGCAGATGACTGTTGACCATCAGCTTTTAAAATAGGGCGTTCAATATCGCCTTGGTTAGTCACTAGCTTCAATGTGATTTCTTTTCCACTACGGAACGAGTTTAAGAAGCTTGCTGGAACATTGATCGAATTTGATGATGTTTGTCCATTGTATTGAGTAGGATTAATGGTTGAATAAGCATAAGGTTGGCCGTCAACTAAGAATACAAATTGTTTAATATCGTATTTATTTGAATTATTGATTTCAGCTGTAATTTTAAAACCATTACGCTTTTCTTCATTCCAACGCATCGCAAGCTCAGGACATACTTCGTTTGCTTCACAGATTAAAGGGCCTTTGGTTACTACTTTTTCAGGGTAAGAACCTGCACAACCCGCTAAAGTTAAACATGCTAGAGAAGAAATTAAAGCTAATTGGAGTTTCATAACGCTTCCTATTCATTAATGTTATTGCTTGTGCAGAATGTGTAAAATTTACCGTTTTTTGGTAAAAAAGTGAATCAATTTATTTCATTAGGCGTTGTAAAATTGTATTTTTTCAATTTAATGAATCATTTATGAACGATTAATAGATGAAGCCTTGCTAATCATTAGCTTAAGCAAAGCAATACAACTCATTTTATTCACATTGCACTAAAAAATAGATTTAGATGAAATAATGAGTGAAGTGCAATAACACTGTCATATTTCACTGCAATAATAAACGCAATAAGAAAAATACAAAAAAGACTACAAGAACGACAGTATTTAAATAATGATAATTCAGCGTAATCAGGCTAAAAAACCATGGTCTACCCACTTTTAAAGAAAAGTGGGTTTTCTTTTTTAGCGCTAATCGGGGAATAACTAGACAAATGAGTGATTTTTTATCTTTCAACAATGTAAAAAGATGATATAAATAAAAATAAAGTGCATATGAAAAAGGAGTGCGTTATATGAAAACTACAGTTAAGTATGTTGTCCTTAAAAGTAGAGAATACCAACTTGGCACACCTTTATTTGAAGAAAGTATAGAAGCCGATGCAAATTATTTCGATCAAATTCCAAATATAATTCATTATCAAAATCATGATTTTAAAGTTAAATCCAAAGAATTAACCCGTAAACAAATTTATGATGATTTTGAAGAATTTCAAACGATATTGGTTAAAGTTATTGCAATTTAAATAGAACTATTCAATCTAAAATGTTTGATTGAATACTCATCTAAAACGATAAAAAACCCACTTTATAAAGTGGGTTTTTAAATTGATCATTGAGTTTATTTAGAATTACTGTTTAACAATCAAAACAGGTAATTGTGTATGATTTAAAACATCTTGGGCGAAGCTACCAAGGAAAAACTTTTGGAAGCCTTTTCTACCATGAGAACCAATCACGATCAGATCAGTTTTTAATTCTTCAGCAGTTGCTACCACTGTTTCAGCAGAAACAGCATCTTTAACCACTTGAGTGTTAATCGTAATCCCTTGCTGTTGTGCAATTTGTTCCGCTTTGACTAAAGATTCTTCAGCATTTTTAACAGCTTCCTTAACATAATCTTTCAACATTGCAGAAGTGTAGTAAAAGTCTGCTGCTGCAAACGGATCTTCAGATACAACACTAATTGCGGTTACTTGACTTCCAAATGTTTTGGCTATTTCGGCTGCATGGCGAATTGCAGAATAAGAAATATCAGAACCATCAATTGGAACAAGAATATGTTGGTATGACATGAGAAAATCTCCTGTTTATTTTCAATAAATCAAATGAATAATGACTAAAAACAATTAAAAATGAGAGACTAATCAATCTCATTGACTGATTTAATAATCAATACAGGTAAAGGACTGATGGATAATACCTCTTGCGCAACACTACCCAAGAAGAACTTTTTAAACCCTGTACGACCATGTGAACCCATCACAATTAAATCCGCATTCAACTCATCGGCTGCATTTAAAATACCTGTTGCAGGTGGTACCTCTCTGACAATTTTAGTATCGACAGCACTTACACCGTGATGGATTAAAGTTTCCTGAACATCTTTTAAACGATTAAGCGCATTTTGTTCAGCTTCCATCAAATATTGAGTAACAGCAGGCGCAACTTTATAAAAATCAACCCCTTTAAAAGGATCTACTGCAATTACACTGGTCACCGTTATTTTACAATTCAAAGCAATTGCCAATTTTTCTGCATGTGCTACAGCAGCATAGGAAATAGGAGAATCATCTATTGCAAGTAGGATGTGTTTATAAAGCATCATATTTCTCCTTAATTATTAATTGTTCAACTTATTTATTGATAGCACATTAAGCATTGTAGAACAATTCGAAATCTGAGTATTTTTTTGAACAAAATTGTAGTATTAGCATCGTTATGTGATATACACATACATTTTATATGGTTTTATTTTTGTATGTTTGAAAATATCAATTTTGAACCATGAAAATAGTTTTATCGATGTGAAACTTACCTAAAAATTGAACATAATTTTTACAAAAATATCGCATAAAAATTTCAGCTTCAACGATACAACTTTTACAATGACAACATATTTTATTGAGATAAATGATGAATCTATCTTTTTCAAAAATGATATCTAAATTGATCTCAACAATTTTTAAACCCCAAAATCAACCTTCAAACAATGATTTTGCAATTGCTGTAGACCAAGCACCGAATCAAAATATGGGTTATGCACAAGATACGGTGTATAAAATTAGTCAAAAAGGTATGCAGCTTATTTCTAACTTTGAAGGTCTTCGCTTGAATGCATATCAAGACAGCGTTGGCGTTTGGACAATTGGCTTTGGTACGACAGTTTTCCCACATGGAAAAAGTGTACAAGATGGTGATTGTTGTACAATTCAACAAGCTGAAGCTTATATGTTGCATGATTTAGCACGTTTTGAGAATGCTGTATCTAAAGTTGTAATCGTCCCATTACAACAACATCAGTTTGATGCACTGGTTTCATTGGCATATAACATTGGAATACGTGCTTTTCAGAATTCAACCTTAGTCAAGCTTTTAAATACAGGAGATTATCTCGCTGCGAGTCAACAATTTGATGTGTGGATTAAAGCGGGCGGGCGGACAGTTCAAGGTTTGGTTAATCGTCGTGCTATAGAAAAAACGTTATTTTTGGGGAAACATGTACAAAATACATTCCATGAATAAAGAAAGAAGTAGAAATAATCCTTGATAAATATAATTTTAAGCCTCTTTTACCTCGGTATGAAAAGCAGATAAACCTTTACCAATTTCAACTTTGACTTCCTTAGGGTTTAAAGGTGTAGAACATTCAGAACAAATCATAACAGGGTGAAATTTATGACCACAGCTTTTATGAATATAGTCTATAGGTGCGCCCAACCCTTTATCCATATAAGTATCGCCCCAATGAATAATACTCATCAAAATAGGGTATAGATCTAGCCCTTTTTGCGTTAAACGGTACTCAAAACGTTTTTGTGTTTCGGTATATGGCGCTTTATATAAAATTTCTTCTTGAACAAGTGTATTCAAGCGATCCGTTAAAACATGGCGAGTGACACCTAAATTTTTATGAAAGTCATCAAATCTACGAATCCCTAAAAAAGCATTACGGATAATCATCATTGACCAAGTATCACCGATCACGGATAACGTGCGTGCAACTGAGCAAGGTTGATTGCCTATATCTGCTATTTTCATAAAAACAAATGATTCCTGATCAAATTTAGAGAAAACGTATCTGTAAAAATACTAAATGAAAGCCCATAACTTGTATAGCTATAAACACTCGAACTTTTTAAAGTTCTGTTTAAAGTTCTGAGCTTGCATTGATTAAAAACATTAAAAAAGAATAGAAGTGATAGAAATTGCTGAGAAATACAGACAAAAGTTATCAACTGGACGAAATCACTCTATAATACCGCCAATCTTTTCTTAAGTCAGTCACACCCATCGACCAATTTGGTTGGTGAATGACTTTATTTATTTTTAAATCAATTTCTGATCCGTGATTCGGCTTATTGATTAATATTTTGAATTTTATGTGTTTATTGTTTTCACATAAGAATATCTAGGTGCCAGCATGGAAATCAAAGTTAATTATCTCGACAATCTTCGCCAAGAAGCCAAGTTCGATGATTTTACAGTTATTGCAGATCAGCCGATCCGCTATAAAGGCGATGGCTCAGCACCCGGTCCATTTGACTATTTCCTCGCTTCATCTGCTTTATGTGCTGCTTATTTTGTCAAAGTGTATTGTGCTGCACGAGATATCTCGACTGACAATATTCGTTTGTCACAAAACAATATTGTAGATCCTGAAAATCGCTATAAGCAGATTTTTAAAATTCAGATTGAGTTGCCAGCAGATATTTCTGATAAAGATCGCCAAGGTATTTTACGTTCAATCGACCGTTGTACAGTCAAGAAAGTGATCCAAACTGGCCCTGAATTTATTATTGAAGAAGTAGAAAGCATCGATGCCGATGCGCAAGCTTTGCTGATGCCTAATTTAGCATCGGAAAGTACCACGTTTATTGCAGGTAAAGATTTACCATTAGAAGAAACCATTGCCAATATGTCGAGTATTTTGGCCGGTTTAGGCATGAAGATTGAAATTTCTTCATGGCGTAATATTGTGCCAAATGTGTGGTCATTACACATTCGTGATGCACAATCACCGATGTGTTTTACCAACGGTAAAGGGTCAACCAAAGAAAGTGCTTTAGCTTCCGCGTTGGGTGAGTTTATTGAGCGTTTAAACTGTAACTTTTTCTATAATGATCAGTTTTGGGGTCAAGAGATTGCCAATGCTGAATTTGTACATTATCCAGATGAAAAATGGTTTAAACCGGGTCCAAATGGTGAATTACCAAAAGAAATTTTGGATGAATATACTTTAGAAATTTATAACCCTGATGATGAGCTTTTAGGTACACATTTATACGACACCAATTCAGGCAATACTGAGCGTGGTATTTGTTCATTGCCGTTTGTACGTCAGTCTGACGGTGAGGTGGTGTATTTCCCATCAAACCTGATTGAAAACTTGTATTTAAGTAATGGTATGAGTGCGGGTAATACCTTAGCAGAAGCGCAAGTTCAATGTTTATCTGAAATTTTTGAACGTGCTGTAAAACGTGAGATTTTAGAAGGTGAAATTACACTACCTGATGTACCGGAAGAAGTTTTGGCAAAATACCCAAGTATTGTGGAAGGTATAAAAGGTTTAGAAGAACAAGGCTTTCCTGTCTTGGTGAAAGACGCTTCGCTCGGTGGTCAATATCCAGTGATGTGCGTGACTTTAATGAACCCACGTACAGGTGGTGTTTTTGCATCATTTGGCGCACATCCAAAATTAGAAGTCGCTTTAGAACGTAGCTTAACGGAATTATTGCAAGGTCGTAGTTTTGAAGGTTTAAATGATTTACCTAAACCTACATTCAGTAGTAATGCTGTCACTGAACCGAATAATTTTGTTGAACATTTTATTGATTCAAGCGGTGTGGTGTCTTGGCGTTTCTTTAGCGCTCAGTCTGATTATGAGTTTGTAGAATGGGACTTCACCAGTGAAGGTGAACATGCCAATGCTGAAGAAGCAGCAACGATGTTTGGCATTCTTGAAGAAATGGGCAAAGAAGTCTACATGGCGGTGTATCAGCACTTAGGTGCTACAGCTTGTCGTATTTTAGTCCCTGATTATTCAGAGATCTATTTGGTTGAAGATTTGATTTGGGACAATACCAATAAAGCTTTAGCTTTCCGTGAAGATATTTTGAATCTACACCGTTTAGACGATGAGCAGCTTGAAGCTTTAGCAGAACGTCTTGAAGAACTGGAAGTTGATGATTACACCGATATCGTGACTTTGATTGGTATCGAGTTTGATGATAATACTGTTTGGGGACAATTGACCATTCTTGAATTGAAGTTATTAATTTATATTGCCTTGCAAGCGTTCGAAGAAGCCAAAGAGCTTGTCGAAACATTCTTACAATACAACACCAATACGGTTGAGCGTGGTTTATTTTACCAATGTATGAATGTCGTCCTTGAAGTTGAATTAGATGATGAACTAGATCTGAATGACTATGAAACTAATTTCCGTCGTATGTTTGGTGATGAACGTATGGATGCCGTGATTGGTTCAATGGAAGGAAGCATTCGTTTCTATGGTTTAACTGAAACCAATATGCAACTTGAAGGCTTAGATCGTCATTTACGTTTAATTGAAAGTTATAAGAAACTTCATGCAGCACGTGCAAAAGCGGTTGGTTTATCGAGCTAAGTTCTATTTTCAGTTCATTTTGAAAGAAGATTGAATATATAAGGTACAGCATATAAAACGATGCTGTACCTTCATGCTATTTGGGAATGGGTTTGTAAAGCTTGGTGTGAACGTATTTTAAAATAATAGTGTTAAAATGGGTTAATATTTTAATAAAAACAATAGGTTAAATAACTTTATTTGAAAGTATAAAAAATTTTTAAATCAAAATGATCTTTTTGAATCAGCTTGAATTTCACTTAATACAATTCAGTTGTAATTTTGTAGGAATAGGGGGTTTCCCTTATTTAAATATGTTTTGAGACTAGCATATACTGAGTCAGACGGTTCGATACATTTAGTTAAAAATCATGAGTTAAAAACCACTGGAGTATAACAATGAGTGAATTAAGCAAAGCACCTACACCAGATACAGCAGAAGATAATGCATTTTTTCCATCCGCTTATTCTTTAAGCCAATATACGTCTTCAAAAACGGATTACGACGGTACAACTTATCCAAACCCTTATAAAGGTGGTAAAAAAATCTTGATGATTGCAACAGATGAACGTTATATCTTGATGCAAAATGAAAAGTTTTTCTCAACAGGCAATCATCCCGTTGAAATGTTATTACCGATGTTTCATTTAGATAATGCGGGTTTTGAGTTTGATATCGCCACATTATCGGGTAACCCTGTGAAACTTGAAATGTGGGCGATGCCGAAAGAAGAGCAAGTGGTTTTAGATACCTATGCTAAATATGCTGAACAACTCAAAAATCCATTAAAACTTGAAGATATTTTAGAACAAGCGATTGGTGAGAATTCTCCATACGCAGGTGTATTTATCCCAGGTGGTCATGGTGTGCTTGCAAAAATCCCTGAAAGTAAAACCGTGAAAGATGTTTTAAAATGGGCGCTTTCTCAAGATAAATATGTCATTACATTGTGTCATGGCCCAGCTTCTTTACTTGCAGCAGCGGTCGATGAAGCACCAGAAGATTATATTTTCAAAGATTATGAACTTTGTGTATTCCCAGATTCACTTGATTCAGGTCCAAACATTGAAATTGGTTATATGCCGGGTAAATTGCAATGGTTGGTTGGTGAAAATTTAGAAAAATTAGGCGTTAAAATATTAAATAAAGGCATTACAGGTCAGGTTCATAAAGACAGAAAGCTTTTGACTGGTGATAGTCCTTTGGCATCACACAACTTAGGTAAATTAGCTGCTGAAACATTATTGGCCGATCCTGATCTTGTATAAGGTCTTAGGTATCTATTAGGTGTATTTATTTAATAGATATCCATGATGAAAATTTATAGCCACTATTCAAAAATAGTGGCTATTTTTTAGGGTATGGACTTCATGGATGAATTGATTCAATAATCACATTTTTTATTTAAAAACTTTACTTAAAACAGTATTTAAAAAATGAGTCAGAGCTTTTATAGTAATGAAAGACATTTTAAGAACAATGCTTGTATGAAACTGCTTAAAGATCAATTTACTGAATTGTTATTTCAAACCATACAACAGCTCAGACAAGCACGTGAACTTGAAAATATATATGAAGTTTTTGTTGGTTTTGCTCATAAATTAAGCTTTGATCGAATCATTATTTGTAGTGTTTCACCTTATGATCAAGATGAATTAATTGACCAAATTTTCTTTACCTATGGCGATTGGGTAGATCAAAATAATATTGCAGAAAGGGACATGTATTTACGTAGATGTCCAATTACCAGCCATATTTTTGAATATGATGAACCTTTCTTTTGGGCGAAAACATACAATAAAGATACCAGTAAAGAAAGTTATCGTATTATTAAAAATTCACTGGATAAAGGTGATGTAAATGGTGTGCAAATTCCTATTTTCGGTCGTACAGGTCTAGAAGGTGCAATTTCTTTTGCAGGTGAAATTGTAGATATGAGTGCAGACTTTAGATTTATTTTACAGGCTGTTGCTACAGTCGCATTTCGTGAAATACAACGTAGAACTAAAATCCATAATATTGAAAATAAACGTATTTTAACGGGTCGAGAAAAAGAGGTTTTAAAATGGACGGCAATTGGGCGAAAGCATTCTGATATTGCTGAAATCCTTGAGATATCAGTAAGAACGGTCGAAAATCATTTACGCAATATCAGAAAAAGACTTGGTGTTAAATCCACAGCACAGGCTATTTCTTCAGCTTTAATCAGTAGAGAAATTGAATTATAAATATTTAATCACATGTATACGAATAAGTGATATTTTCTTGTTTGCAGTTTTTGTGTACCAAATTGAATAGAAATTATTTTTTAATTCGAGATATGCGAT
This sequence comes from Acinetobacter sp. P8-3-8, assembly GCF_000214135.1. Classification (GTDB taxonomy): domain Bacteria; phylum Pseudomonadota; class Gammaproteobacteria; order Pseudomonadales; family Moraxellaceae; genus Acinetobacter. The sequence continues at coordinate 146,115 of NZ_AFIE01000002.1, read as the reverse complement.
AGAAATACTTGTTCAATTTAAGAAAATTGTGAATACTCGTGCCCACAAAATTCAGGCTGTAAAATTTTCTTTTGGGGTTAGACAACGACTGTGAAAACGTATCCATTTTCTCGTTTACAAAAAGCATTATTGGCGGTTGGCTCATTTTCATGTCTAGGTCTAGGCTTAAGCCCTGTATTAGCCCATGCGGAAGTTGAAAATGATGCTCAACAGCTTCCTACGATTATCGTAACTGCTCAAAAAGCGCAAACTGCTTATTATCAACCCTTGGTGAATTTATCAGGTTTTACTCAGCAGAATATTGCTGAAATTCCTGCATCGATTAGCACAGTAACAGCGGAACGAATAGCAGATCAACATGCGAAAACACTCAGCGATGTAGTGAAAAACGATGCAGCTGTAGGTGATGGCTATGCACCGATTGGCTATTATCCAAACTTTGTCATGCGTGGTTTTGCTTTAAACCTAGGATCAAGCTATTTACTCAATGGTAATTTAATTCGAGGTGAGCAAAATGTGGCACTGGAAAATAAAGAACAAGTCGAAATTTTAAAGGGTATTAGTGCAATTCAAAGTGGTATGTCTACACCTGGTGGCGTGGTCAACTATGTAAGCAAACGCCCTAAAGATATTCGTTCGATTACGGTTGGAGCCGACAGTCATGGTGGTAATCGAGTAGCAGCTGATTTGGGTGGTTTATTCGGCGAAAACAAGCAATTTGGCTATCGAATGAATGTAGCTAAAGAAGAAATCCATCCTTATGTTGAACATGCTGATGGAAAGCGCTTGTTTGGATCTTTAGCTTTGGATTGGGATATCTCAGATCGCTCTAAACTAGAATTTGATATTGAATCACAACGTCAGCGTCAACGTTCAGTACCAGGCTATCAGCTGCTTGATGGTCAAAGTGTACCTAGCGATGTTGAGTGGGATCGTTTGCTAGGTTACCAAAGCTGGAGTAAGCCTGTAATTAATGAAAGCTTAAATGCGGACTTAAAATATAGCTATCAAATCAACGATCATTGGACAACGAACTTATCAGCATCACAAAGCCGTGTGGTGGTTGATGATTATTCAGCATTTGCATGGGGCTGTTACAGCACTGAGTGTCAGACTTCAGGCTTAGGTAATACTTTTGACCAAAATGGCAACTATGATATTTATGATTTCCGTAGCCCAGATGACAGTTACCTGACCAATCAATTTAAAGCAGGATTAAACGGTAAATTTAACATTGGAACATGGCAACATCATCTTAGTTTAGAATTATCACAAACTTATAAACGCCATGCACAACATGAGCCGATAAATGAACCTATTGGCTCGGGAAATATTTATAACGATCCTATACCTTATGCACCGACTGACCAAACCTTAGGCAATCGCTACAAATCATTAGACAGCCAACAAACTGCCTTGAATATATTAGATCAGATTGATTTTAATGATACTTGGTCTGCTGTAGTAGGCGGTAAATTACTGCATTTAAATGAAGATGCCTATGCAGCTGACAGTACAAATATCCGTGATACCAATTTTAATCGCTTTTTGCCACAATTGGCTGTGATGTATCAACCGTGGGAACATACTCATCTCTATGCTTCTTATGCCAAAGGGTTGAGTGATGGTGGTCAGGCGCCGTGGTTTGCTTATGGTAATGAAGATAAAGGGATCGAAGGCAATGCTTATGCAACTTTAGCGCCTATTCATTCAACTCAATACGAATTGGGTATTAAACAACAGTGGCAAGCAATGTTATTTACAGCTGCCTTGTTTGATTTAAAACAAGATCATCAGTACACCAATGCTGACAATTATTTTTTAACCGAAGGTGAACAGCATAACCTTGGTCTGGAATTGGGTTTACAAGGTCGTTTGGCTCAAAATTTAGATATAACATCTACATTGGCATTGATTCGTTCACGACTAACAGATATTCAGACGGCTGAATATGAGGATCACCAAACTCAAAATGTGCCTAAAGTACGTTTTGCCAGTCATGTGTCTTATCAAGTACCGCAAGTGGATGGATTGCGTTTATTGGCAGGTATACAGTACAGCAGTAGTAAGTATGCCAATAAATCAGGTACTGCCAAAGTAGAGGGTTATACCTTATTTGATGCAGGGGCTGCCTATAATTTCCGTGCTTATGGTAATGACAATACGCTTCGATTCAATATTGATAATTTGTTTAATAAAAAATATTGGCGCGATACAGGTAGTTTCTTCGGAGATGATTATCTGTTCCTTGGTACACCACGCACAGCGCAATTTTCATGGACGATGGATTTTTAATCTATTCATTTAGATTGTGTTATACAAGACTGTCTAAGTTAGCTTAGGCAGTTTTAGTTTTAGGTCTTTTTAAAAATAAAGGATGTTACAAATGCGTAATACTGAACATGTACCTAATATTTGTCTAAACATGATTGTTAAAAATGAAAGTGAAATTATTGTAGAAGCCTTTGATAATATAAGAAAATATATTGATATATCATTGTTTATTATTTGCGATACGGGTTCGAGTGACGATACTATTGCAGTAATGAAAAACTATTTCGATTCAAATCAGCTTCAGTACGAAATTTATAGTGATGAGTGGATAGATTTTGAATACAACAGAAATCTTGCTTTAAAACGTTGTGCAGATAAAAGTGATTATATTTTATTCTTCGATGCTGATGATCGATTCAATGGTGAGCTAAGATTACCTGAATTAACAGCTGATATTTATGAAATAAAATATAGAAGTGCTCATGATCATGGTTTCTATCACTTTAAAAGAAATCTAATTAAGAATACTGTTGGACATTGGGTTGGGGTCTTACATGAGTCTATCGTTGCGAATAATAACAATTTGAGCTCCGTGACTATTGATGGAGATTATTTTGTTCAAACTGGTCATTTTGGAAATCGGAATAAAAATCCAAATAAATATTTAGATGATGCACTGGTTTTAGAAAATGCATTTAATAAGGAAAAGGATTCATCATCTTTTAAAGCAAGGTATGCACACTATTGTGCTACATCATACTTCAGCCACGGCGACTATATAAAAGCCATAGAGTGGTTTAAAATAAGAATAAGTCTTTCAAATATTTCTAACGATAAAAATGAAGAATATCTTGCATATCGATATTTAGGTGATACATATAAAATTCAAGAAAATTATACAAGTGCATTACATACATGGTTGATAGGCTGGAATGCGCACCCAAGCAAAGCTGAACTATTATATGAAGTAAGCAAATTATATGCAGAAATGAATAATTATCTTTTGGCCTATAAAGTAGCAATGTGGGGTGAGCATCTATGTAATACAGATATTAATAATTCATATTGCTATGAGCAAAACATTTATAAATATGGATTAAATTATCAAATTTCAAAATATGGTCTTTTATATCACTATTTTAATGACGCTTTCAAAGCATTGCTTCGGATGATTAAAGAGCCTTTTTATTCAGCAGAACTTGTGGATCATATTATAGAATCCTTTTATTTCATCATTCAGAATAGTAATATTCACAACTATCCTGCTGATGAAATTGCTTCATTAACTCACTATGTCTTGTTAAATAAGTGTTCAAATGAAAAACTTCGTGATGAGATACTTTTGGCGGTAAAGATACAATAATTTTAAATGTCATACTTATTTCATAACCCTTTATTGATTCATTAAACTTACACAAAAGCCAGTTGTGACATTTACGTTTGTTGAATAGCGATAAGGTTTAAAACTAAATTGTATACTTCAGTTATTGGGGAACAGCCAAAAGATGAATATATTGATTTTTATATAAGAATAACATGAGTTATTTTCATTATTCGTGATGTTAAAAGCTTTATGATTTAAACCATGGTTATCGTTACAAAGTGGAAATTCTTTATATCAGGACATCCAAAACAAGCATACTTTTTTTATTGCATCTAAATTGTGCATTTGAATTACAGCTTTCTATGGTCACTATACATATATTTGAAGATATATTGATTGCTTAACTATTTTATTTTTGATGTATTTATAGTTATCTTAATATTTAAATTAAGATAATATTTTCAATAACTTAATCAATAAAAACAACCAAATTAGCTAAAGATATTGTAGTCAACTTTCTGCTTTTTATTTTGAATAAATACAGCAGGATTGTTATAAGTGAAATTTACTCATCTTGGTGTTAGATAAAATCATTTTTATTCATGTATCGATTCGGGTATAAATCTCTACATCAAGAAATTCCGGTTTTATTGCAAAAAATAGGGTAGAGATCGCCATGAGTACAGAGTTTGCATGTTCAATTAAACGCATTCGTTTTGATGAAAACTATCAACCAGCAGATAACACACGCTTAACAACTAACTTTGCTAATTTGGCGCGTGGTGAAAGTCGTGAACAGAACCTACGCAATACGCTCCGAATGATCAATAATCGTTTCAATGCCTTAGCACAATCAGACAACCCAAATGGTGATCGCTATTCACTTGAAATCGATATTATTTCTGCGAATTTGGATATTGAAGGCAATGGTCAAGCTTTCCCGATCATTGAAATGCTGAAAAGTACAATTACAGATCATCACACCAATCAACGTATCGAAGGCATGATTGGAAATAGTTTCTCATCTTATGTACGTGACTACGATTTTAGTGTGGTGTTAAAAGAACACAATCAAGCGAGTTCAACATCGTATGCACCTGAAGGTTTTGGTGATTTACATGGCAAGCTTTATCAATACCTTGTGAATTCAGAGACTTTTAAAGCAGAGTTTAATCAACAGCCTGCGATTTGTTTAAGTGTTTCAACGGCGAAGAAATATCATCGTACTGCCAATGAGCATCCTGTTTTAGGTGTGGAGTATAAACAAGATGAATACTCTCGTACCGATGAGTATTTCCATAAAATGGGTTTACAGGTTCGCTTTTTCATGCCGAAAGGTAGCGTTGCACCGTTAGCGTTCTATTTTGCAGGTGATTTACTGCATGATTACAGTGACTTTGAGCTCATCAGTGCGATTAGCACCATGGAAACATTCCAAAAGATTTATCGTCCTGAAATTTACAATGCAAATTCATCAGCAGCACAAGTGTATCAAGCAAGTTTGGAGTATCCAGATTACTCATTAACACGAATCGTTTATGACCGTGTTGAACGTGGTCAATTGGCAGTAAAACAAGGTAAATGGACGGAAGAAAACTTTATCAAGCCTTATCAAAACATCCTTGAGCAATGGGCTGCGAATTACACCGTAAACAGTAACGCTGCTTAATTGACCTGAAATTGATACCTGAAATAGATAATAGAGATAGAAGATTTAAAATGGCAATTTTATTACCAACATCAACGGCTGGCAGTTTACCTAAACCATCTTGGCTTGCAGAGCCAGAAAAGCTTTGGTCACCTTGGAAATTAGAGGGTGAGGCATTACTTGAAGCAAAACAAGACGCTTTACGTTTGTCATTGCAAGAACAGCAACATGCAGGCATTAATATCGTCAGTGATGGCGAGCAAACCCGTCAACATTTTGTTACCACATTTATTGAACACCTTGACGGTGTTGACTTTGAGAAACGTGAAACGGTGCGTATCCGTAATCGTTATGATGCAAGTGTGCCCTCAGTGGTAGGTGCTGTTTCTCGTCAAAAGCCTGTTTTTGTTGAAGATGCTAAGTTTTTGCGTAGTCAAACAACACAACCAATTAAATGGGCATTGCCTGGACCAATGACCATGATTGATACACTATATGATGGTCACTACAAAAGCCGTGAAAAACTGGCTTGGGAATTTGCCAAAATTCTCAATCAAGAAGCGAGAGAATTAGAAGCTGCGGGTGTGGATATTATCCAGTTTGATGAGCCCGCGTTTAATGTGTTCTTTGATGAAGTAAATGATTGGGGGGTTGCAACGCTTGAACGAGCACTTGAAGGGCTTAAATGTGAAACTGCGGTTCATATTTGCTATGGCTATGGCATCAAAGCCAATACAGATTGGAAAAAGACTTTAGGTTCAGAATGGCGTCAATATGAAGAGGCATTCCCTAAACTTCAAAAGTCTAAGATCGATATTATCTCACTCGAATGTCAAAACTCTCGTGTGCCAATGGATCTGATTGAACTGATCCGCGGCAAAAAAGTCATGGTTGGTGCGATTGATGTGGCAACCAATACCATTGAGACACCTGAGCAAGTTGCAGATACGCTACGCAAAGCACTTCAGTTTGTCGATGCTGATAAACTTTATCCTTCGACCAATTGCGGTATGGCGCCTTTGGCTCGTGAAGTGGCAAGAGGCAAGCTCAATGCTTTAAGTGCAGGTGCAGAAATCATCCGTAGAGAACTTTCGGTTTAGTGATTTAGCAAAAATACTTAGCCAAGTAGTGGTGTGTAAAGGGTTACGTTTTTGATTGAATATTATTCACAATCAAGCAAGTAGCCCTGACTCCCAAACGGACATATCTTTACTACTACACTACTACTCCATTCATTCTCAAGATATATATGCCTGCGAAACGAAATCGTGTGGAATATAAAAATACAGAAATATGTATAGTTTCATATAGGAACTTAGGAACAAAGTGATGGTTGAAGCAACAGACTTTAAAAATGCAATGTCTTTGTTAACAAGTGCAGTCAATGTGGTGACCACAGCAGGGGCATCAGGTCGTCATGGATTCACTGCATCCGCCGTGTGTAGCGTTACGGATACACCGCCGACATTATTGGTTTGTATGAATAAAGCTTCTAGATCACATGAATATTTTGTAGAAAATAAAATTTTAACGGTGAATGTTTTGGGTTCACAGCATGAGGATATCTCTAACGTATTTTCTTCTAAAATGAGTTCAGAACAACGGTTTAAACACGGTGTTTGGACGGAATTAAAAACAGGTGCGCCCGTTTTAAGGGATGCTTTGGTGAATTTTGATTGTGCAATTGATCAAATTCAAGCGGTTGGAACGCATACTATTTTTATTTGTCGTATTGTCGCAATTCGACAAAGCCAGCATGAACATGGTCTGGTTTATTTTAATCGTGCTTATCATCAGGTAGGTGAAGTAGAAGCCGCTTAAATCAATGTCTTTAATATGGAATAAATTTTTTAACAAATCAACAGTAATCTATACTCACCATCCTTTTCGACAGGTGCTCGATGAACACAGGGTAAGACTTTTTGTGTAGGATGATCTACCGCCAAGCGCCAAAGATGACCTAAGCCTAAATTCATAGGTTTTGCGTTGGGTTTAGGCTGATAATGCAAATCAAAAAAATATTCTTCTAGGAAATTTTCAAATTCAGCTTCTGGGCCATCATGTAGTTCTTTGAGTTTTTCCCTGATCTTGGGAATCAAAACTTTTTGCTCTACTTGATCATTAGGCACGATATCACTTGCAGCGCCGTGGTAGGTACATAAGAAAGTATCTGTTTCGATGGGTGAGCGGTCAATATGAAACGAGTATACATCTGTTGAAATGAAGTCTAGCTCGTCATCACGCTCATAACATTTCAGTAAGTTAAGTGCAGGGGATGCGCCAAAATCGGTTAATAGCAGTATATCGTTTAGAATAATTTCTCTTGCTAAATTTCCTTGTTCTGAAAGCTTTAATGCTAAAAGATCTTCAATAGAAACTTCTGTAATATTCTCTTTTAACTCAAGTTTAGCCACAATTTCTTTAAAATCACCAATCAAATCTCTATGCCAGCAAATTGCATTCATTTCTCCTTGAAATTTGGAGTTTACAAGTTCAGAGAAAGTAGAAACCACTCCAATTTGGGCGTTGTCAGAAAACGGATTTTTCATATGAGAATTAGATCATAAACAGGGCTTAATCATAACACTTAGCCTTAGGCATGTAGCGGTCTGATTTCTGCATAACTTTTTATTATGTTACTTGGAATACTCAGCAACGTGAATTATGATTGCAGCGATTCACTTTACTGAACTGTAGCTACAAACAGGTTGTGTAGGCTACAGTCTCAGATATTCTATTTAACATAAAATGAAGTTATGCGACTTCAGAATGACTTTGAATGATTTAATCTATGAAAGAAGTTGGGAAGCTTAAGTATATAGCTTTATCTAAAGAGTCTGATATATCAGACTTAGTCAGGTTCTCTCTATATCTTTCTAAAAAGTTTAATGAATTTGAGATGGTTGATTTTTTAACTAATGAACTAAATGGCTATCCAGAATTCCCATTCCCACCTTTTTATAGAGTTATATCTGGAGTTTGGAAAATAAGAAGAAATATGGGAGCCTCGATAACAGTTGAGTTTCCTCATAATTTAGAACATTTAAACTCTAAAATTATTCGTGATGGCGTTTCGAATATTTTTTCTTGTCTTGAACGTTCTGGTGAATATATATTTTTAAGGCAAGATAAGAAAGCGATCGATCAAGAATTGCGTAGATGTATAAAAAAGCAGAATCCCTCTTTGGCTAATAATCCAATTTATCTTGCTGTTCATAAGTCTGAATTTTCAAACATACTTGAACAAGTTCGAAATAAAATTTTGGATTGGATTTTTGAACTGGAAAATAAAGGTATATTTGGTGATGAAATAGAATCAAAGGAATCTGTGATTATGCAAAATAATTTCATTCAAAATGGTAATGGTAATAATCAAGCGAATGTGATTGAAAGCCCGAACTCTACAGTAAACCAAACATTAAACAATATGTTTAAAGGCGATTTTAACTATTTAGCTTCTAACTTAAGAAGTCATGGTGTTGAAGACGCTGATATTCAAGAACTACAAACTATCATCGATGTTACGCCTTTACCACAATCACCAAGCGAATATAGCCCTGATCTAAAGGGTTGGATGTCAAAAATGCTCGGTAAGTCTATTGATGGTACTTGGCAAGTTGCTGTAGGTAGTCTTCTTGCTACAGGTCTTCAACAGTATTTTGGAATTTTAGGTTAATAAAAAAGAGTCCACGCTTTCTAATAGTGGACTCTAGTCTCAAATTTAAGACTCGTGAGTAAAAAATTAGTGATATATAAAATCAAGTAGCTGAACATGATCAATACAATCTAAACTTGATATCAGCCACTTATATAAATCTATTCATATTCTTTACGAAGACTCAATGAAAGCTCATCCCAACGTTGTATCGCTGCGTCCATCGCTTGCATTTTGACATGACCAAAACCTCGTACATCTGCTGGTAATTGAGCGATTTGCTCAGCAACAGATAAGTCATAATTTTCAGGTGCAGAGCTGATGGCTTTCACAAAAGTAATATAACGATCACGCCAAGCATGTTCTTTTTGACGTTCTTGCTGTAAAGCAAATGGATCAAGGAAAGTCTCTCTAAGCCACTGTAGACGAGCAAGAATCATCATCGGAATACGCATCCAATATCCGAAAGCACGTTTGCGTATGGTACCATGAGCACCCAAAGCAGGAGGTGCTAAGTGATAGGTTAAATGTAGACCTTGACCAAACTGCGTTTCGATTGATTGTTTAAAGCTTTTTCCTGTGAGTAAACGCGCAACTTCGTATTCATCTTTATACGCCATGACTCTATATAGCTGTGTCGCAATGGTTCCAGTTAATTCTTCGGGTAAAACTTTGGCAGCTTGTTTCACCAGAGTTCGATACTGAGTTGCATAATCTTGATTCCAATACTCAACCAAACGAGCAGAACGATCTTCAATGAGTTCAGCCAGCGTGGTTGGTTTATTCGTTGTCGGTATGGTTGCAATAATTCGTTTGGCTAAGTCAGGATCACTCATGAGATGGCAACCGATGCGGAAAGCTTCAAGGTTTTTTTCAGTAGCTGTACCATTCAAATGGATTGCTTTCTCAATACTTTCACGTTTCAATGGAATTTGACCTGCTTGCCAAGCCATGCCAAGTAAGATCTGATTTGCAAAGATTGCATCGCCCAGAACTTGTGTGGCAATACGTGTTACAGGTAAAGATGTAAGTTTTCCTTGAGTCGTTTTACTACGAAGTCGATGAATCAAATCTGTAATTGGCGCATACCAATCACGAGACTCAAGGAAATCAGAAGTAGGGGAACCATCTTCATTGACAATGACAACAGCATCAGCTTTTAAACGAGAAAGTGCCGCATTACTGCCTGCAACAATCGCATCTGCACCGATTAAAAGATCACATTGTCCCGCAGGGATTTTGGTTGCGGAGATTTGCTCATCTTCTGTAGCGAGTTGTATGTAGGAATAAACCGTACCACCTTTTTGAGCAAGTCCAGCCATATCCATGATACGTGTAGCTTTACCTTCCAAATGAGCAGCCATTCCCAATAAAGCACCCGCTGTAACTACACCTGTACCACCAACACCGCCGACCAATATACGGATGGGCTTTTGATCAAGTTCAGGAAGGATAGGCTTTTCTGGCCAGCCAGCTTCTATACCTTTGAATATTTCTGGACGTTTCATATCGCGGGTATGGACTGTGACAAAACTTGGACAGAAACCTTCGACACAAGAAGAGTCTTTGTTACAACTGCTTTGATTAATTTGACGTTTGGTTCCTAATACGGTTTCAACAGGTTCAATTGACAAACAGTTCGATTGTTTAGAACAGTCACCGCAACCTTCACAAATTTCACTATTGATAAAAACTCGTTCTGCAACATCAGGATAAGCATTGCGTTTACGGCGACGACGTTTTTCACTGGCACAGGTTTGAACATAAATTAACGCCGTAACCCCAGAAATCTCACGTAATTTGCGTTGGACATCATCTAATTCATTTCTGTGGTAAATCTCGACGTGAGACGCAATACCTTCTTCGGCATGAATCAGCTCAGGTTCATCCGTGACGATGACTTGTTTTGTGATGCCTTCAGCATCCAATTGTCGTGTTAACTGTGCCACGCTCAGATGACCATCGACATGTTGTCCACCTGTCATTGCCACTGCATCGTTATAGAGAATTTTGTAGGTCATATTGAGTTTTGCAGCGATCGCTTGGCGTATAGCAAGATAACCTGAATGAAAATAGGTTCCATCGCCTAGATTGGCAAAAATATGCTTTTCATTGGTGAAATGAGAAGCACCCGCCCAACTCACACCTTCACCACCCATTTGCGTGAACGTTTCTGTTTCATGATTCTGTAACACGGCAATATAATGACAACCAATCCCGCCCAGTGCACGACTGCCTTCGGGTAACTTAGTTGATGAGTTGTGAGGGCAGCCGCTACAAAAGAAAGGTTTACGTTCTGCAATATCCAAAATACGCCGTGACTCGTGCTCTGCTTTTTGTAACAGCTCAAGTCTATTTTGAATTTGCGTTTTTAATCTTTCTGGAAGATCTAATTTTAAGAATCGAGCTGCCAACATTTTTGCAATCGGTTCAGGTTGGAATTCATAGTGACCAATCAAAGGTGCTTCATCAATCGATGTACTCCATTCACCTTTTCCATCACTCGCTTTACCGATGATACGCGGGCGTTTTCCATCTGGAAGTGCATAGAGTTCATCTTTGATTTGTGCTTCAAGAATAGGGCGTTTTTCTTCTACAACGATCAGTTCTTCTAAACCTTCGACAAATTCACGCAGACCTTGCGGTTCTAAAGGCCAAATTAAAGCAACTTGATACACTCTTAATCCAAGCTGTTGCGCTGTTTCACCTTCAATTCCGAGAATGCGTAAGGCTTCAATCGTATCTAAATAACCTTTACCACTTGCGGCAATACCAATACGCGCATCAGGACAATGCCATGTCACCTGATTCAATTGATTTTCACGTGCATAAGCCAAGACAGCGGGTAAGCGATATTGATAAAGGCGTTCTTCTTGTTGAATGCCGTGATCTGGCCAACGAATATTGACACCATCTACAGGCATTTGCACATTTTTGGGTAAAACAGGAGTGACTCGATCTAAATCCACATGAACAGAAGCTGAGGTTTCGACAACTTCACTGACCAATTTCATCGACGTCCATACACCCGCAAAGCGTGACAGGGCGACCGCATGCGCGCCTAAATCTAGAATTTGTTGTATTGAAGTCGGGTAAAAGATTGGAATGCCACAACCGATCATGACATGTTCTGATTGGTGAGGAATACTTGAAGATTTACAAGAGTGATCATCGCCAAAGAAGGCAACCACACCACCTCGCTCTGATGTTCCTGCAAGATTAGCATGACGGAGAACATCTCCAGAACGATCCACACCAGGGCCTTTGCCATACCACCATGCGGTCACGCCATCATATTTACCTTGACCTGCGAGATTGGCTTGTTGGGTACCCCAAATTGCAGTAGCAGCGAGATCTTCATTTACGCCAGGTTGAAAAACAACATGATGGTCTTTGAGTATGCCTTCAACTTGCCAGAGAAAATTATCATAGTTTCCTACAGGGGAACCACGATAACCAGAAATAAAACCAGCAGTATGATAACCGTTTAACGTATCCCGCCGTGTTTGTGCGAGTGGTAGACGCACCATGGCTTGGATACCTGTCATGTAAGCAGTACCGTCATCACTCAGATATTTATCTTCAAGTGATACATCCTTGGTTGGAATTTTATTTGGAGTAAATTTTGTCGCTATATTCATTTATGTCTCCTTAGAATTTTGTAGATCGAGCTACTTTCTTTTTTCAACATCCGGTTGAATATTTGGAGTAAATGGCATACTGAGGAAAAGATTGATCAGTTCAACTTAAGATAATGAAACTGTTCAAAGTATGTACATTAATGTCATTGTGGTTGATCCATACTGGTGCAACAATGCGTAATTTAGAAAAAGATATTTACGTTATGCGCAAAAATCTTGATGGTGGATTACTACATGCAATGCATGCTTTCCTAAAAGTCATTGATAGTGGAAGTTTTACCGCTGCCGCAGAGCAGATGGAACTGACAACAGCGCAAGTATCCCGACTCATTAGCGAGTTAGAAGGGCGTTTAGGTACAAAATTACTACAACGATCTACGAGACAGCATGCATTGACCGATATAGGTGCAACTTATGCAGAGCAATGTCGTCAAGTGCTTGCAATGGTAGAAGAAACTGAAACTCAAGCAATGGGAATGGCAAGCAAACCGCAGGGGCGCTTACGTGTTTTAAGTATGGTCAGTTTTGGTCATCATTATGTGTCCCCGATACTGGCTGAGTTCTGCCAAACCTATCCAGAGCTTACGGTTGAATACCGTACTTCGCAAAATGTACCTGATCTTTTAGGAAAAGGAATTGATGTTAGTTTATATCTTACCGAATCTTTGACTGACTCAAGATTTGTTGCACGTCGAATTGGAACAATATTTTCATTACTTTGCGCATCACCAGCTTATTTAGAAAAATATGGCGAACCGAAATCATTAGACGATTTACAAAAACATGCATGTTTAAGATTGGTGAACCCATCTATTACACCGCAATGGCATCTGGTAAGTGAAAATAGTTGTTCGTATCAAATCGATATTACAGGGCCATTGATTGCAGATACACCAGAACTATTACTGGACATGGTACAGCAAGACATGGGGATTGCATTGCTTCCAACCTTTGCTGTGATTGAGGCTGTACGCACTGGACGATTACGTCGCATCTTAGCAGACTGGAGATCACCTGATATTGGCGTTTATACTTTATTGCCATCACGTCATTTTATTGATGCTAAGACAAGAGCATGGTTAACGTGGGTTGAACAGCATATTTCGCCTAAAATTCAGAGTGATACAGACTATTTTTTATAATATTAATCCGTTTTTTTACATAAATTTATTTTATAAGCCATTGTTTTAAATGAAAATCATACAGGTAGTTATAATCAAGTATTAATTCTCAAGGGAAATCTCGAGATCACAACTATAATAGATTGATTAATGTAGAGTTTCACAATCTATGAGGAAAATTTTCGATCAATCAAAAATCGTCCATGAAAACATAAATAAGATAGTGGGTCGTTGTGGCTGAACGTAGATATGAATGAATTGTTTGGCCAATTCAAGGCAGATAAAGTTTCTAAGATTAAATTAGAAAATCGAGTGTTGGCATAACCAATATGTGACAGGGCAGTCGGCAAAGGTGTTCAGTACGGTCATTTTATCTTGGACATGTTGAATCGATAAAACGTTGTGATGGACAAAATAAGAAAGATTAAAACTTACTCAAAGTACTCCTGTTAAATATACATACAGAGTAGCTGCTGATCATATTGAAAAAATCATAATCTTGTACTAATATAAGTACAAGTATTTGTACCTAAGTAAGGTGTATAAATGAAAGTTGTGACCTATTCTGATCTGCGAAAGAACTTAGCAAATGTACTTGATGGTGTTATAGATGATCACTCTCCTGTACTTGTCACAAGGCAAAACAATCAAACGGCTGTATTGATTAGCCTAGATGATTTTAATGCCTATGAAGAAACAGCTCATCTACTTAAAAGCCCAGCAAACGCAAAAAGATTACGTGACTCAATTGCTCAGATTGAAGCAGGTAAAACCATTAGCCGTGAGCTGATTGAAGAATGATTTTAAGTTGGACTGATGAAGCTTGGGATGATTATTTATACTGGCAATCTACAGATAAACAAACACTTAAAAGAATTAATGCGCTAATTAAAGAAATTAAACGATCACCATTTGATGGTATGGGCAAACCTGAGCCCCTTAAACATGACTTATCAGGATATTGGTCAAGGCGCATTGATAAGGAAAATCGGATTGTTTATAAGGTGGCTTCCGATTCAATTATCATTGCTATGTGTCGTTATCATTATAATTAAGCAAGTAAATACACCATAAAAGTTCATAGTGGTAAATAAATCTTTATGGTGTTGTTCAGTTTCAAAGTCACATCCTAGCGATTATAGTAAAGATCAATTTCGTTTTTAATTATTCTCATCAATGATTTAAACGCAAAGCATCGACTAGTAAAAAGAATAAGAGTGCGTATTCACATCAACTTATATAATATATATTTATTAATAATTTACAGAGATATGTGTAATCCTGAATAAGTGCTGTTACAACATGTGTAAATGGCTAGATTCTCTTATGAGATTGTTTCAGTATAGATTCAGACACTCGAATTTACAGGACAGTCATCATGACATTGAAATATAGTATATTTTTCAAATATCTTACCATTCTAGGTTTTGTTGCAGGTTCTGCTATGACCAGCGTAACTTTCGGAAGTTCCGAGCAGGCATGGAACAAACATGATCAGGAAATAAAAGTGGCTTGTATAAAAGCCAGTCAACTTAAGAATGCTAAAACAGTGAGCAATGTCATGTTGTTTGATGATCGTGTTGGATATTCTGCACTCATGATTCAAGGAAAATATCCGCAAGCACACATGTTTTCCTACTAAAAAGATCTTAAGAATAGACTAAATTTTTCTAGGAGAGTGGTGGCAGTCCACCACTAACTAACAGGTGTCTACAAAATCGATGGTTATTCAATAAGTGTAGTTAGTATTTGGTATAAAATATTATGCTGAGGTCTGGTTTTGATCGCTACGATTTCTGTTTGGCTTTTTGGCGTAAGACATACAAATATAAGCTTTCTACTTTTTCACGTGCCCATGGTGTGGTACGCAAGAAACGCAATGATGACTTAACACTTGGATCTATGCAAAAACATCTAATTTCAATTTTACGACTTAAGCCTTCAAAGCCACCGTAGTAATCCAATAATTCATCCAAAATGTCAGCAAGTTTTTTGCCGTGTAGAGGGTCATTGGAGGCGTTCATAATAGATCAACTATATTTTGGGAGGTCATCATTATAACCTGAGCTAGTTGAAAAATGAGAGGGTTGAAATTTAAACATAATTAACATAGAAAATTACAGCTTAAGAGCAATGCCGATGATCAAGAGATTACAGAAGTAAAGCTGATGGTCTGGGCAATACAAGATGATGTTGAAATACAAATTTTTATCAATAACTTAACCATTAGTAATAGTAATGCTTACTATAGGTATTAGGATTTTGCATAACGAATATTATGTTACTTAGGATAATCGCCAACGTGAATTATCATTTCTAAATTCACGTTGGCGATCTGTAGCAACAACAGCGTTGTGTAGGCTACAGCCCTTGGTATCGGATTTAACATAATATACATTATGCGAAATCAATGGTAATAAAAATACTGCAAACATAGACACTCAAATAAATAACCTCATAGTTAAAAATGAATCTTATCTAAATTTAACTCTACAATATTCAACCAAGCTTTGGTTGCTGGGCTCATTGCCATACTTGTATTCCATGCCATACTGAGCACCCAATGCAAACTTGGCTCAAGCAATATTGCAGATGAAAATTTATCTGGATCAAGCTGATCACAATAAATTTTAGGTAAAATGGCAATCCCCATATTCAACTCTACCATTTTCACAATAAAGTCCCACTGACTACTTTTACACACAACCTTTGGTTCAAAACCTACAGCATTCGTAGCCTGTGTAATAAGCTTATTTAAAACAAATGAATCTGCATAAAGTAAAAAACTTTCCTCTTTTAATTCAGCTAAATTTACAGTTTCTCTTTGATTCCAATGTGATTCTTTTTTAGATAATAAACACATAGGTGAATTTACAATAGGTATCGCAGCAAAATTAGGTCTTAAATTTTCAAGTAAAACACCTACATCTACTGTTTTATTTGCAATCGCTTCTTCAACACCATTACCACCAACTTCTAAAAATTTAAGCTGTATTTCTGGATAATGCTTATGAAATAAAGCAATTAATGGTGTAAGTAATAATGAGCCCAATGGTGGTAAGCCTATGGTTAGACTCCCTTTTTTTAAATTTTGAACTTGATTTAATGTTTCAAAGATTTTGTTTTGTTCATTTAACATATTCATGGCATGTTGATAAATCAACTCACCTTCATAGGTCAATGCGACTTCCCTTTTTCTTCCAGCTTCACCTTTCTTAAATAGTGCTGTAGCTAAATCTTCTTCTAAATGTTTGATTGCTTTACTTATTGTAGGCTGGGTCATGCATAAGTGATCAGCAGCTAGACTAAAGCTTTGATGATTGACAATCTCTGCAAAAATTCTAAGATCTTTCAAGTCCATTGATTATTCCAAAATGGCATAATTACTATTTTATTATTCATAATAATCATGATGTATTGCAACTAAAATAGTCAATCTTATTGAAATAAACAACATTCCTCATGTTCACACATGCCAGCCAAAGCCTTCAATTGAATAGAATTTCCAGAACATTATTACAAATTGGGATTCTGATTTTATTCTGGTGGATTGGCTCTCTCATTCAAAAACAATTTAATTTACCAATTTCAGCTGCTGTCATTGGTTTATTCATTGTTTTAATTGGACTTATGACTGGAATATTCAAATTAACCTGGATCAAAACAGGTTCAGATTTTATCCTAGGTGAATTGGTTCTATTTTTCATTCCTTGTTTTATTGGATTAATGAAATATAAAACGTTGTTTATGACTGAAGGATGGCAACTGATTTTAGCAGTGGTTATAGGCACAATTTGTGTCATGGTTGTGACTGCATATAGTGTGCATTTGGGTTTTAAACTTGAAAATAAACTCAAAAAACAACGTGAGCAAAATCATTCTAGGCAGACTCAACATGTGATTCATGGAGAAAAATAATGTCTATTATTTCAATCCTTTGTTTCGTTGGAACCTTACTGGCTTATTTCTTAGTAAAAAAACTTTATCGTAAATTTCCTTATCTAGTTCTGTCACCAGCTATATTTGTGCCTATTATTTTAATCATTACTTTGCTATTAACACATGTATCTTATGATACCTATATGCTTGATAGTCAATGGATTGTTTGGATGTTAGGGCCTGCAACAGTTGCATTCGCTATTCCAATTTATGAATATCGGCAAATCATCAAAGAACATATCCTTTCTATTTCCATGGGTGTGATCATGGGTATGTTCGCGGGCATGGTGAGCGCTTTTTATTTAGCAAAATTGTTTCATTTTGATCAATCAACCACTTATAGCTTGATGGCACGTTCAATTTCCACACCATTTGCGATGGAACTGAGTTCGCATATCGGTGGTTCTGTTGAGTTGGTTATTCTCTTTACCATGATTACTGGTATTGTTGGCATGTTTATTGGTGATGTTATTTTAGCAGGATTAAAACTTCGCTCACATTTTGCACAAGGCGCTTCATTGGGTAATGCAGCACATGGTTTTGGTACAACTAAGGCTTATATGCGTCATAAAGAAGAAGGTGTCATTGCTAGTTTAACCATGGTGTTAGCAGGCATCTTTATGGTCTTGGTTGGTCCTTTTCTTGTGCATATTATTGTTCATGTTCTTGGATAATTCTTGTGTGACTTAGTGAATAATTTCTTAGATAACTTCTTAAATAACTTATTCAATAATCATGCTTAATGATTCTGTTATTTTCCAATAAAAATAGCTACGTGAGCAAGCCATTGTATATATTCAATATTCAGTGGCTTTTAAATGATTTATAGATATTTTTAGATATAATTTTTAAATAATATCAATGAGATGGATGAACAGTTTTAGGTAAAAAGTTAACTAGGAGCAAGCCGAATAATGCAGATAAGCCTGCAAAAATGAAGATCGTTGTACCTGATAAAAGTTCCCAATATTGACCAGCCAAAATGCTACCTGAAGCAACACCCAAGCCCCACATAGTACTGTACAAAGCTTGCCCTCTACCCTGTTGTTTGGCTGTAAAATTCTGCAAAATAATTCGCATAGCAATAATATGAAATAGACCAAAACTAAATGCATGTAAAGTTTGTGAAATAAACTGCATAAAGAAATGTTCAGGGAAAAACCCGACCAATAAGAATCGAATACACGTCATGATCAAACACATTGTGACTAGATTTCTCCATGAAAAACGCGTCAGGAAGAAATTTGCATAATTAAACATAATGATTTCAGCTATCACACCGACTGACCATAAAAAGCCAATTTCAGTGGTATTAAAACCTGCTGTTTTCAAATAGTTACTATAAAAACTATAGAAAGGCGCTTGTGCAAAAAGCATAATAAATTCAATGCAAAAGAATGCAGTAACAACAGGTCTTTTTAATATGGGCAATAATGGTTCGAGGATTTTTTGTGAGTTAGGCGCTGTATGTGGTTCTTTGATTGAAAATGACCAAATAAATGCTGTAAATGCGATACAAAGCAACATCATGGGTAAATAATGAATATCAACAACGTCTAAAATCGCACCAATACTAAATACACCAACAATAAAACCAATGGAGCCCCATTTTCTTATTTTTCCATAATATTCAGTATGTTTATCACCTAGCCAGAATAAAGTAACACCTTCAAATTGTGCAAGTATGGCGTTTTGGAAAAAGCTAAAAATAAACATTAACAATGCTATAGATTGCATATTATTGGGAATGATAAAAATCAAAAACCAAATGGTGGCTTCCATCCATGTTGCGATACGCACCAACAACATGCGCTTTCCCGTTTTATCTGCAATAAAACCCCAAATAAATGGTGCAAAAATACGAGTCAAAATCGCAATTGATGAAAGTAGACCTATTTCTTTGTAGTTAAACCCTTGATCTTGAAGATATAAGCTCCAATAAGGCAAAAATGTCCCAACGATTGAATAGTACCAAAAGTAAAATCCACTCAGTTTGTATTGGATTGGGAAAGAACGCATAGAATAAAATTGGTTTGTATTTTCAGTATGTTAGCATAATTTATAGTTGCATTGGTTTGCAGTAAGTTGTTTGCTTTTGTATTTCATAGCCTACAAAAATAATTTTGAAAATTGTAGACCGCAATCCATTTATTTGATTAGAAATAAAAAACCGCCCTAGTAAACTCAATGCTAGAAAGGCTTACTTAAAAACCAAATTTAAATAAATATAATTCAAACTAGCATCAATTTAACTGCTTTATTTTTTTAACCGCACATATAAATTTTTATGTTCATTTGTGCTGGTTGATCGTTCCTCTACATCAAAAATTTTTGGATATGATTTAACTAAATCTCCAAGCTTTTTAAATCCATATGTACGTGGATCAAAATCTACTTGTAAAAGTTTCCATTGCGATCCCAATGAAGCAACAGAAACCCATTCAGTGTCATGGTTATCAAAAATTTGTTTGATTTTATCTAGTGGTAATTTGGTATTAGTTTGGGGTTTAGTCTGAACAATATCTTTGCTTACCGTATTTATAGCTTCCTTTTTACTATTAGATGGTTCTTCTTTGTTTAGAGAGTGATTGGGGTCTTCATAACTTGTTAAGTTTTCAACATAAGTAAAATGGGAGCAAGCATTCCGGAATGCTTCTGGAGTTTGTTTTTTTCCAAATCCATATACTGTTGCACCTTGTTCCTTTATACGAATAGCTAAAGCTGTGAAATCACTATCACTTGATACAATAGCAAAACCGTCAATACGGTCTGTATAGAGAAGATCCATTGCATCAATAATCATAAATCCATCAGTTGCATTTTTTCCTGTTGTATAAGCAAACTGTTGCATTGGTTTGATAGCTAGGTTGTTAATAGCTTGTTTCCAACTACCATTCTGATTAACAAAATTTCCATATATTCGTTTTACTGTCGCCTCACCATATTTAGTTAATTCATTCAGAATATTTTCTATATCTTTAGCAGAAGCATTATCAGCATCAATTAACACAGCTAACTTAGACGTTTTTTCTTCTGTTAAATTAAAAATTGTTTTAGATTTTGACAAAATTTACACCCCAAAAAATATTAAAACTTACTAGTAATTTAATGATATTAACAAAAACCTCCCTAAAAGGCTTTCTCAAACAACTTCCGTTCTTTCGCCTCTGATCTGCCGATACTGAAACACTAAGCCCCTATAAAAGCCGTAATAAGCTCATTCACTTCCGTAGGTTTTTCTGCATGTAACCAATGCCCTGCATTTTCTACGACTTGAATCTGATGATTGCTAAACTGTTTATCAATCGCTTCAAAATGCTCAGGTTTTGAAAGATATGGAGAATTTCCACCTCTAATAAATAATGTAGGTACTGCATTTACACTTTGGTCAGTCCATCCCAGTATTGTTGGATAATCCTCAAACAATACTTTGACATTGAACAACCATTTGCCTTTACTCCATGATTTTAATAAGAATTGAATCACCATTTCTTCTTTCAAATATTGACGCATGATCTCTGTCGCATCTTTACGAGATTCAACCTGTGCTTCTTCTACAGCAAATAAAGCTTTAAAGATTTGATCATGGTGATTTTCTTTATACGCAAAAGGTGTCATATCCAAAACAATCATTTTTTGTAGTCGTGTAGGTGCTAAATCAGCAAGTTTCATCGCAATTTTGCCACCCATAGAATGCCCAATCACAATAAATTGTTGAATATTTAAATGATCAATCGTTTCTAAAACATCTGTCGCCATCGATACATAATTCATATCGTCAGCATGTGCTGAATGTCCATGATTTCTGACATCGACTTGTAAAATATTGAATTTCCCTTGGAAGGCACGGGCAATCATACCTAAATTACTTAAACTGCCAAATAAACCATGAATCAGTACCAATGTCGGTGAATCATTGTCAGAAGTCGTTGCTTGGTCATATTGATAATTGAGTAACATTTAAAACCGTCCAAAAAGCCTTTCCAATATGAATATGATGGCAAGAAATATAGCTATCAACAATGTTTTTAATGATTTATCTACAAATTTATTGTGAGAATGAGGATTCAACACTCTATCTATAATATTTAAGCGCTTTGTAGTGAATAGATGAAAATGATGCTCAAAAAACTGATTACGACGATCAAATTCAACTTTTCAGACTGATATAAGCTAAAGTCGAATAAATTATTCAAAATAATCGTGAATCTGCTGTTGAGTCACCCTTCGAATTACATATATGATCAGCCATGAATATCTTCGTTTGATTTAGGACTTTCAACCATGTTTCAACATGTAGATCCTTATGCAGGTGATCCGATTCTTTCCCTCATGGAAGCATTTGGCAAAGATGAACGGACACATAAAGTAAATTTAAGTATTGGTCTTTATTACAATGAGGACACCATTGTTCCTCAATTGAAAGCGGTTAAAACGGCTTTAAAAAATATTGAACCAAGCAATGACAAGGTAAAGCTTTATTTACCGATGGATGGTTTAAAGTCTTATAACGAAGCAACCCAAAAGCTTGTTTTAGGTACGGACAGTCAAGCGCGTAAAGATGGCCGTGCGGTAACGATTCAAACCTTAGGTGGTTCTGGCGCATTAAAAGTAGGTGCAGACTTCCTTAAAAAATATTTTCCTGAATCAGACGTTTGGGTGAGCCAACCGACTTGGGAAAACCATATCGCGATTTTTAATGGCGCTGGAATTAATTCGCATTTCTATCGTTATTTCGATGCAACAACCAATGGTGTTGATATCGAAGGCATGTTGGAAGATTTAAAACGAATCCCAGCAAAAGGTATTGTTTTACTTCACCCATGTTGTCATAACCCGACTGGTGCAGATTTAACACCTGCCGAATGGGATCGTGTGATTGAAGTATTGAAAGCTGGTGATTTGATTCCATTCTTAGACATTGCTTATCAAGGCTTTGGACAAGGTTTGGAAGAAGATGCTTATGCAATTCGTGCCTTAGACAAATCAGGTATGAATTTTATTGTCAGCAATTCATTCTCTAAAATTTTCTCGCTGTATGGTGAGCGTGTCGGTGGTTTAAGCTTTATTTGTGATGACCAAGCGACTGCACAAAAAGTTTTAGGACAATTAAAAGCAACAGTACGTCGTATTTACTCTAGCCCTCCGACTACAGGTGCTTTAGTTGTAGATAATGTTTTAAATGATGCTACTTTGACTGAAACATGGCATGCTGAATTAAAAGAAATGCGCGAACGTATTATTCAAATGCGTGAACTTTTAAAAGCAAAATTAACAGCGGCTTTGCCTGAGCGTAATTTTGATTATCTAACAGCACAGCAAGGTATGTTTAGTTATACAGGCTTAACTGCTGAGCAAGTGGATATTTTAAAAGACAAATATGCGATTTACTTAGTGCGTAGCGGTCGTATGTGTGCTGCTGGCTTAAACTTAAAAAATATTGATTATGTTGCGGATTCAGTTGCGGAAGTGATTAAAGCAACCTCTTAATTCAACAATCAAGTTTTAAACATTGATGTTTTAAGAAACCCAAGTTCGCTTGGGTTTCTTATTTTTATGGATATTGGTTAATGTCTAAACACATAATAAATATACGTTTTATCCGCAATTGGCCTGTGTAATTATTTTAGTAACAGGCTCTATGGTCACTGTGACTCGGTCTACACGATAATCCATGGTTACGGGCTGATTTGGTCCTACTCGGCGAATGACTTGTGCTTTAGTGCTTTGTTTAATTTGCTCATCAGTCAAACCTGTTTGACCAACCAATTTAGCCGCTTCTTCAGCAACACATTGCGCTTGGCTCTGACGAAATAAAGCCCACTCCTCTACTTTTTCACCATTTGCCAAATGGCAATAACCCACTTCACCATTGGCTTCTTTCACAATTTCTAATTTTCCGCCTTGACCTACACAGTATTGACTTGCTGGATTGGCTAAGCCAAGTTTGGCTTGCTTTGAATCTGTGGTTTGGATAGATGTACACGCTGCTACTGAAACTGCAAGGACAGCTAAAATTGTAATATTTTTCATAAAGATACTTTGATCATTTTAAAGATTAAACATATCAAAAAAAGTTTTACTTTTATATTAAATTTATAAAATTAATACAGTCTTATTTTCAAATACCTTACTTGATTGCTTATTTATTCATTTGTGAATATTACAACTCAGTGAATCAAATCAATCCATTTAAATCAGTTGATGCTAATAACGGCTTACTGATTTTAAATCATGTGATTGAGATGCAAATTTAAATGTAGATATTGTGCTCATACTTGAATATAGAGAATGTTTAATTTAACAAACGACTAACAGTTAACATTCTAAGTTTAATGATTCAACATTAAAGTAATGATATGATTTAGGTATTCAGCAAACACCAACAAAAAAGATGAAAAAATTCAAAATTTTACCGATTTTATCTCTAGTGATGGCTTTGACAGGATGTAGTTTGCCTATGAATGATTCAAAACAAGAACAACAAGTGACCATGCATGTAGATCATTGGATTAACAATGACCCAGATTCTCAAAAGAAAATCGCTCAAGGATTAACCGCTTATTTAGCGATGAGTGATGCATACCAAAGCATAGCCTCCCGAATACATTTGATCAGAAGAGCAAAATATACTTTAGATTTACAATATTATATTTGGGCCGATGATTTTATTGGCAATTTAATGTTAGAAGAATTACTGGCGGCTGCAGATCGTGGTGTCAAAGTAAGATTATTAATTGATGATCAAAATGGTATAAAAATAGATCGACAATTAAGTGCACTGATTACACATCCTAATATTTCAATCAAGCTTTATAATCCATACAAATTTAGACATTTTCGAGTAATGGATTATCTGATACGTGCAAATCGTATCAATCATCGTATGCACAACAAATTAGTTATTGCTGATGGTGCAATTGCGGTCACAGGTGGTCGTAATATTAGCAGTGAATATTTTGATGCAAGTCAGTCTTTCCAGTTTACTGATATGGATATTCTATTTTTAGGGAATGCCGTCCATCATGCAAATCAAGTATTTCAAGAGTTTTGGAATTTTGAACTGAGCTATCCTGTTGAAAAATTTATTGAAAAAGGTTCAAAACAAGACCTGCTCGATTTACGTCAAGCCTTTGTGCAGTTAGGACAAAAAAATCATCCTACAGATAAAAAGGTAAATTTAGAGCAAAAAGAACTGGCGAATGAATTAAATCAAAATAAAGTGAATTGGGCATTTGCAGAATTTCTTGCTGATCCACCAAAGAAAACTTTGGGTAAGGCACAAGATAATGAACTGATTTATCATCAAATTCGTAATTATATGGGCGATCCTAAACAAGAGATGGATTTAATTGCTGCCTATTTTGTCCCTACAAAAGATGGGACAGATTTTATCAATCAATTTCCCAAACAAAATGTAAAAGTCAGAGTACTGACCAATTCTTTTGTCGCCAATGATGTTGCCTTAGTGCATGCTTTTTATCAAAAATACCGTATGGATTTGCTCAAAAATGGTGTCGAACTGTATGAATTTAAACCTTATATTGAGCGTAAACGCCGTACTTGGTATGAGGTTGTGACTGGAAATGTGATTCCTAAAAAAGGTAAAAATAAATCCAGTTTACATGCAAAATTTATTGATATTGATGACAAAGTTTTTATTGGTTCATTTAACTTAGACCCACGTTCATTTAATCTCAATACAGAAGTCGGTTTAGTCGTAACATCTGATCCACTGC
Source organism: Acinetobacter sp. P8-3-8 (assembly GCF_000214135.1). Taxonomy (GTDB): domain Bacteria; phylum Pseudomonadota; class Gammaproteobacteria; order Pseudomonadales; family Moraxellaceae; genus Acinetobacter. The sequence goes on along the minus strand of NZ_AFIE01000002.1, from coordinate 120,774 downwards.
AAGAACAAATTTCTGGTTTGCTAGATCAAACCTTACACACTGTTGCCTATGAATTAAAATTAAACAATCAGGGCGAAATTATTTGGTTAGATCACCGCCCAGATGGAAAGACGATTGAATATAAAACAGATCCTGAAACCACTCGATTTCAAAGATTGATGATGTACAGTGTGTCATATTTACCGATTGAGTGGATGATGTAGCCTTCTTATTTTTACTTCCTGCTACAGCGTTATTTTGCACTATACTTAGCATTACCTTGTCATTACATTGGTAATATTACTTACTCGCTTAGTGCCATCAAAGTTTACATTCAAATAGGCATAAGCCTTTGTAATCTTTAATCAATTCAACCTGAGTATATTCAGCCTCTTCCAAACTTTGAAAATGCTCAGCAACAGACATATACAGTTGATTATTTTGCATCGCATCTGAGGCAAAAACATGATCACAAACAAAATATGTTGTATCATCTTTTAATAATGCTTTGACTTGCTTATGGAATGTTGTTGCATAAGATTTATGACGTAATTCGTGTAAAGCTTGATGAATAATGACAACATCAAATTGACCTAAACCTGTAAACCAATCTGTTTGCTTAAAATCTGCGATTTGATATTCAGTTCTTTCTAGCTCACTTGGAAGTAGCTTACTTTTAGATAGCTCATGCATTGCTTGTGAAAAATCAACCGCTGTATATTGGATTTCTGAGCAATGTTGCAGTAAATGTTGAGCAAGAAATCCAGGGCCAGAACCTATTTCTAAGACGTGAATATTTTCTCTATTCAAGCTTTTGATTTTATTTACATATAAATCAAAAAACTCATAACGCCAAGGCCGTTTCAGATTGGCTTCGTTTGCCCATAGTAGTGCCTTATCAGGATCTTTTAAATCAATGGGGCTGGCGACTTCTTGTATATTCATCTTTTTTGCTCTATAAACTTCACTGTACAAATGCTACTTTAATTTTATTATTTTATAAAAACAGTAAAATACAGCAAGCCATTCTTTCTCGTTACTATATAAATAACGCAAAAATAATACCCAGGAAAGCAATACAAATACTGAACATATATAATTTTAAAGTCGTATAGTACATGGCTTGAGCATCATCATAGGTTTTATTACTTAGCAATCGATATACAACAATCAACATACAAATCAAAGAAATTAAAAGGGTTAGAACAATGACCCAATCAGACAAGCTTTCTAAAGCAGGATGCTCTGGTGTTCCTTCGATTGCCCATCCAGCTAAAAAGTTGAGAATAAAGCCCATCATAATACCCAATGAAGTGATCATGGGCTGACGGAAGTCTTTGATATCACCGGTAAAATTCATACGAGATCCTTATAAATCGTTTTAATCACATTATTTTAATTAATACTTATTTATAATCTGTGTTACAGGTAATTTCAATGTGTTCTGTATAAATTTCAAATCATTAGAAAATTAAGAAATTATTCAAATATACAATTTTAAAATATCATCAATAAGCAACCGGCTTTCCATAGATCAAATGAATAAAATTCTGATCATTCACTTCAATTTTCTAATAATTTCAGCCACTATCAATCATCGTCAATATGATCATGCTTTCGAATCTCTCTAATTCCAGCCTCAAGTACATCAAATATACGTTTATCAATACATTGTGCCACATTAAACCGCATAAAATGCGCTGCCCCATCGGCCTGACTAAATGCATTTCCAGGGGCAAGAATGACATCATTTTTTAAACAATATTTGGATAAAGCTGAGGCTAAAATGTCTTTAGGCAATCTGCACCATAAAAATATCCCTGCTTTGGGAATAATCCACGGATGAATATCTAAAAGTGCCAGTTTATAGATGCTTTCATTCATTGCTTTAACGAGCTGTTTTTTCAGCCAATCAATATGTTTTAAATAACCACTATCCATCAATGCATGATAAACAATTTCAGCATTTAAATTGCTATGACTAAAATTGGTTGCAATACGCAAGTCGATCAATGCTTCAATTTTCTGTGTATTGGCAATGATATAACCGCAACGGACTGCTGCTGAAAGGGTTTTAGTAAAACTCCCGATTTGAATCACATGTTCAAACCCTGCCAATGACGCATAGCGTGGCGCATGTTGATATTCAAAATCTGCAAATATTTCATCTTCAATAATCATCAAATTGGCTTGTTCAGCTAGTTTGGCAACTTGAAAAGCCGTTTGAATCGATAAACTTGCACCAGTCGGATTATGAATCCCTGAATTGGTTAGATAAATTTTGGGTTTTAAACTTAAAGCTTGTTTGAAGTGCTCAATATCAGGGCCATGTTCTGTGAATGGGATCGCCACAGCTTTTAAATGATGTGCTTTGATGAGAGCCTGAAAATTAAAATAACATGGATCATCAACTAAGATAACATCACCCGCTTGTAGTAAAAGTCTGAAAATAAGATCGATTGATTGCGTGGCAGAGTCTGTAATTAAAATTTGTTCTAAATCAAGGTTTAAATCATAGTTTTGCTTACGTCGAGCAATCCATTGTCTAAGCTGTAAATGACCATTTGGCACAGCATAATCAATCAGTAATTCTGTTTCAGATTTCGCAACTTGTTTTAATGCTTTGCGAACAGTTTGTTCAGGCATCCAACTGTTTGGTAACCATCCACAACCGGGTTTAAACACATTTGACTTTGCATCTAGGGATTGTCTTGAAATCCAAAGTGGATCAATTTCTCTTTGATATTGAATTTTAGTTTCAAAGACTTGAGCTTGGACGACATGTCCAACAACAAAATAGCCTGCTCCAATCCTTGATTCTAAAATACCTGCGGATACTAAACGCGTATATGCCTCAACGATCGTCGATACAGAAAAATTTAATTGTGTTGCGAGTTGACGTACAGAAGGTAATCGTGAACCTGCGATTAAACTTTTATTGGCAATTTGTTCTTTGACAATATCCATTGCAATATCAATTTTTGTTTTAGCCATTTTCTTTGTGGATTCAGGATTGGTGAACATTCAGCATAATCATTCTAAATGAACAATACAAATTGTACTGGTTAAATGGGCAGTACAGTTTCTTCAAATTGTTTTAGATCGTACATATCAAAATATAACTGCAAACTGTTTTAATCCATCTAAAGATGATGAGTATTTGAAAATGGATCAAGCTTCAAAAGGTTGGTTAAACGGACTGATTGGCGTAGTCATTTTTGCAGGATCATTACCTGCAACCCGTATCGGTGTACTTGGCTTTACACCTGAATTTTTAACCACTTCTCGTGCTGCTATCGCAGGTGTTATCGGACTCATTTGCTTGATCGTGTTCAAACAAGTTAAACCTAATTTACAACAATTTAAAAAGCTGATTATTGTGGCTTTTGGTGTCGTTATTGGATTTCCATTATTCACAGCACTTGCGCTACAAACGATTTCATCTTCTCATGCGATTATTTTTGTAGGTTTACTGCCTTTATCTACTGCAATTTTTGCAGTATTCCGTGGTGGAGAAAAACCCTCTACACAGTTTTGGTTATTTGCAATTTTAGGAAGTTGCTTAGTGATTATTTTTATGTTCTTTGAAAATAAGAGCTTAAGCTTATCACTTGGTGATTTTTATATGTTGGCGGCTATTGTTGTTTGTGGTTTGGGCTATGCAGAAGGAGGGAAATTATCCAGTGAATTAGGTGGATGGCAAGTGATCTGTTGGGCTTTGGTTGTTGCTCTACCGATCATGTTGTTAGGTAGTGTGTACTATTTTCCAGATCATTACTCCAATATCAGCATTGCGCCTATACTGGCCCTGCTCTATGTTTCACTGTTTAGTATGCTCATTGGTTTTGTATTTTGGTACAAAGGTTTAGCACTTGGCGGGATTGCAAAAGTTGGGCAAATTCAACTTCTCCAACCCTTTATTGGTTTAATGTTATCTGCACTTTTATTAGGTGAACATATCAGCCTTGCCATGATTCTAGTAAGCATCTCAGTAGTTGCATGTGTTGTTATGGCAAAAAAGTTTGCTTGAGAATTTCAAAATTAAATTAAAATCGCTATTGATAGATTACTGACCTATATGAATAGCGTTTCTAAAGTTAAAACATTGGTATGAATGACAAGTTTTGTTTTAGATGCCTGAATAGAATATAAAAACTTACTTAAAGTAAGCCTATTTCTTTAAATAAGTTTCTATATGCTTCAGCTTTTTTGTCCAATGCCAATGGGTAAGCTCTCGAAGATGATGGCATTCGGTACAAAGTGAGATCTCGATTTGAAAATCTAACTTTTGATGAATGCCCGATTTGAGGTTTTTCAGCCGTTTCGGGCATAGATAACATCAATGTATCTGTTGCTTTATCACCAGTTGTCATGATGTTATTGCAATTCGGCATTTGAACTAACAGTTGTTTGATATCTGTTGGCGTTTCGATCTGTAGAAATTTATCTGCTGCATTGCCTTTTAAGCGAATCACTTGATACGCCGTATCAAAAATCGCAATGCCCTTTTCGATTAAAAAATCTTTAATACATTGTTCTTTAAAATTTTTATTGGGTAAATCTAAAAAATAATCTTTATTTTCAAAGAAGATCACACCGAAAATCCGCCACATATCATTTTGATAATTTGGATAATAAAAATCCATCTTCCAACGTTCTTTAGGTGGTGGAAAACTACCTAGCATTAAAAGTTTAGCATTGGGTGGTAAGAATGGCTTTAGTGGATGAGTTTCGATCGTTTGTTCAGAACTTGACATAAGTAGACATTATTCAGGTTATCATTAATATTGTGGACTCAAATCATTTTATTTCAATATCAATTTATAAGTTTAATTTTTTCAGGCTAATATTTTACTAAAATAAAATATTAGCCTGCTGTTTTCTTCCTATTTTTCTATTATAATAAAATTATGATTAAATATTATACAATTTAAATTTATTAATAGAGAATTCAAAATATTTGCCAGCAATTGGAGAAACTATAATATGGACAAACGCTTTAAAACACTCAGTCCAATTGAGCAAATTCAAAGAAAACAGCAAGTTCTAGACATGATTGAATTACACCCTGAGTGGGAAATTCATCAAATTGCTAAATTTCTTCGTACTGAATTGCGATTAACCTTACCTGAAATGGCGAAAATCACAAAAATTGCACTTCAAACTTTACAAAAAATGGAGCAAACGGATTCGAACCCAACTTTACAATCGATTTTAAAATTACTGAATGCTTTTGGATTAAATTTAGTCGTGAAAAGCATTGATCAAAAATGATCATCATTTATTGAAATTCTGTAAAATAGCTTGCGAAACTTCTTTCGCCCACAGTTGATAAATTTCTTTACTTGGATGAAATCCATCTTCAGCCATCTGTAAATTCAATGCTTTAAAATGTGCTAAATCAAATTGAATCAATTGGTAACGTGGCTTTGTATTTACAAACTGACTGAGTTGTTTATTCATCGCAGTCGAATATTGCCCCAACAACCATCCTAAAGGATTAGGCAAGGCTGGGAATAAATGCATGGGTGGAACTCCTGTTAATATAAGCATTGTTGGAGAAAATTTGGACTCAATTTCTATATAAAATTGTTGTTGTTGCTGAATCCATTTTTGTGGAGAAATCAATTTGGTCACATCATTGACACCGACAGAAGTAATCACAATATCAAAATGCTGATTTTTGAGTTGTTTTGTTCTTTCTAAAACCTGTAAGGTGGTATCACCTGTTTTAGCTTCAAGTTGATAATGAATTTCAAAATCATGTTTTAATTCATTTAAAATTGAACCCAATAAAGCATCTTGCTGATCTTTTACCCCTACACCTGCAGCAGCCGAATCACCTAAAATTAAAATAGATAAAGCTGTGCCCTTGCCAATTGTACCTTGTCGATGACCACTTGCTTCTTCCAATCTTGGGGTATATTTCTTGACACTATAGCCTTGAACGACAAGCGATGGAATTAATAACAGTGTAGATATTTTTAAAAACATAGACCAATCATCACAATAGAAATACTGATTTTAAAATTTTGAATCTACTCGCCTGTAATTGCCTTATTCAAAATTTATTGCCGTAGTATGATCTTAAACAAATTTTATTTTTCAACAATAAAAATCTTCGTAATGGTTATTTTTAAAGGAATACAATTTTGAATCACAACTTTAAATTACAACAGAGTTAAGACATTTTCACACCTTAACTCGTATTAGTAACTAACCAAGTTTATTGACAAGTTTTAAAGGTAATATTTTCATCGCCAAACCCAATGGTAGCCACGGCCATTGAGGAACATAAGCCTTAACAGGTTCTTTTTCAATGGCTTTAACCAGCAAATGCGAGCCTGTTTCTACATCAACTTCAAATGGTAATTTTTTTGCACCTTCATTAATTTCAGTACGAATGTAACCTGGAAAAATCGTTGAAACTTTTATTTTGGTATTAATTAGTTCTGCACGAATTCCTTCAGCTAAAGCAGCAACACCTGCTTTGCTTGCGCCGTATGCAGTTAAATGTTTTGGCATACCACGAATTGCACTCATAGAAGAAATCACCACGAGATGACCAAACTTTTGCTCTCGGAAAATTTCAACGGCTGCTTCGCATTGCGCTAAAGCCGAAATAAAATTGGTTTCTACCGTTGCACGATTGATCGCAAATTTACCATTACCAATACGACGTCCATCACCGACACCTGCATTGACAATGATTCGATCAAGTGTGCCGAATTCTTGTTTAAACTCACGAAAAACTTGAAAAACTTGGTCATAATTGGTGACATCAAGGACTTTGGTCAGAACTTTGACACCATATTTAGATTCTAGTTCTTGCTTTAACGTTTCTAGTCGCTCTAAACGACGTGCGCAAATCGCCAAATTATAACCTTTTTGAGCAAATTCACGTGCCATGCCTGCACCAATACCTGAACTCGCCCCTGTGATCAAAATCGTTTTTGCCATGCTATTTCCCTTATATTTCTTTCAATATGAATCAGATATAAACCATTAAATCCACGTCAATAATTGTGGTTCTTCGGCTTTAATAAAATGATGTTCATTTAAGCTAAGTAATTGCGGTTCATTTCCAACCAAACGCAGTGTGGTTAAACTGGCATTGGCAATTGCCCAATTCAGTGCAAATGTCTTATTCGGACTCAGTTCTAACAACTTTCCTGCCGCAACGGAAATTACACCACCTGAGGTAAAAACGACGGCATAACGTGGTTTGGTTTTAGCCAATTCATCACATAAATTTTGTAATGCTGTTTCTACACGATTTTTAAAATCTGGCCATGATTCATCATATTCATGGTGATATTCACCGCCTGTCCAACGATCAATTGCACCTTCAAAAATTTTGGCTAAATAGGCACGTGGACTACTTTCTTTAGCCACATCTTGTTTAAGCAAATGTGGCTCGTTAAATCGTGAATCATATTGTGCAAAAACTTGCTGATGATTAAATTCGTTCCAAGCATTGTCTGTAACGATTTGAACATCAGGGAAGCTTTCAGCCAATGCAAATTGAGCGGTTTGCTGATGTCGCTGCATTGAACCTGCAACAACATAGGGAGATTCTTTCAAAATTTTATTGAAATATTGACCCAATAATTTAGCTTGTAACTCCCCATTTGGAGAAAGTTTGTCATAACTTTCTGCACCAAATGAAGCTTGCCCGTGGCGAACGAGATAAATTGTGGTCATTTTCCTAAAATTTCCTTAAATTTTTCAATGTATTTTTGTGCAATTTCATTGGCTTCTAGTTTGTGTAAACCAATCAATTTCAAAGCACGAATATGTAAAGCATGTATAACAATCCAAAAATCTTTAAATGCTGGATTGTCTGTTTGTTTATGATAATAACGATAATAAATTTGTTGTGCGATCACAGCCAAACGGAAAATTCCAAAGACCTCATAAAAAGTCCAATTTTCAGTCTGTAAGCCTGTTTTTTCTAAATAATATTCAACCACTTCTTTACGGGTAAGCATACCTTTTAAATTGGTCGGTTGGCGACGTGTTGATTTGAAAATTTGATTATCGGTATCTTCTACCCAATAAGCTAACGCAGAACCTAAATCCATTAATGGATCGCCGATTGTTGCCATTTCCCAATCCAAAACACCGATCACTTTCGTCGGTTGCTGCGGATCTAAAATCACATTATCAAAACGCCAATCATTGTGAATGATACAACTGGTTGAATCAGCAGGGATATTTTCATTTAACCATTTGCGAACAAATTTAAAACTAGGCACATTGATGGTATGTGCTTTTTCATAACGTTGATCCCAACCTTCAACTTGACGACGACAATAGCCGTCACCTTTACCTATTTTCTCAAGTTCTGTGCCTTTGTACGGTACTTGGTGTAATTCAATTAATTTATCCAAAACATTAATACAGAGTTCTCTAACTTCTGCTTCACCAAATTGCAATTCTACAGGTAATTTTGCACGTGGAATGATGCCTTCAATGCGTTTCATTACATAGAAATCACAACCAATCACAGATTCATCCTGACACAAAGCCACCATTTCAGGAAGTACTGGATAAAAAGGTGCTAAATGCTTTTGGACATTATATTCTCTTGCCATATCATGTGCTGATTTAGCTTTTGTTCCCTTAGGTGGACGACGTAAAATTAAATCAGCATTGTCGTATTTCAATCGATATGTCCAGTTAGAAGCCCCACCAGAATATTGAGTCACTTCCACCGCACCTGAGATTTCAGATCCATTTTCAATGAGCCAATTTCCAACAGCACGAACATCTAGCTCTTCGCCTTCTCGTACATTTCCACCAATATCAATAACTGACATGTTATTTCCCTGAATCTTATGCATTCTAAAAATCAATGATGTATAAACGAAATAATGAGATAAAACCTGATCTTCTAACTGCCTTATATATGAATGTTTATATAAATATTTCTATAGTAAAGCAGTTATTTTTCAACACTTAAACTGTTACTTTTTACGTGAACCGTAACCACGTTTTTTCAGTTCTATTTTAGCAATCATGCCTTTATGCACTTCATCAGGGCCATCTGCTAAACGTAAAGCACGTGCTTGTGCAAAGAATCCTGTTAATGGTGTATCCCGAGAGATGCCTGCACCGCCGTGAATTTGAATCGCCATATCTACGACTTTTTCTAATACTGATGGCGCGACGACTTTAATTGCAGAAATTTCGGTTAAGGCAGCCATATTGCCTTGGGTATCCATTTTATAAGCTGCATATAAAGTCAGTAAGCGTGCTTGATCTATCGCAACACGTGCTTCGGCAACACGTTCTAAATTCCCCCCAAGTTTTAAAATTTCTTTACCGAAAGCAGTTCGACTCATACCTCGATCAATCATCAATTCTAAAGATTTTTCAGCAGCACCAATACAACGCATGCAATGGTGAATACGACCTGGACCTAAACGACCTTGAGCTATTTCAAAACCTTGCCCTGCACCACCAATAAAATTACTGATTGGAACACGGACATTATCAAAACTGACTTCGCCGTGACCATGTGGTGCATCATAATCACCAAACACTGGCAACATGCGTTCAATTTTTACACCTTGTGCATCTACAGGAACTAAAACCATTGAATGTTGATGATGACGGTCTTTGGTTTCATCTGGTGTATGCGCCATAAAAATAATGATTTTGGCATTTGGATCACCTAAGCCTGAAGACCACCATTTACGACCGTTTAAAACAATTTCATCGCCTTCGACTACTGCAGTTGCCTGCATATTTGTGGCATCAGATGAAGCAACAGCAGGCTCGGTCATACAAAAAACTGAGCGGATTTTTCCTTCTAATAAAGGTTTAAGCCATTGTTCTTTTTGAGCTTCTGAGCCATAACGCCATAACACTTCCATATTGCCGCTGTCTGGAGCATTACAGTTAAATACAGTTGGTGCAATTAAACTACGTCCTGAAAGTTCAGCAATATGTGCATATTCTTGAACGGATAAGCCTGCACCTAAAACTGGGTCAGGTAGAAACATATTCCAAAGCCCTGCTTGTTTTGCTTTGTTTTTTAATACTTCTAACTGTGCTGGCCATTGCCATTGTGTCCAATCACCACCTTGATTGAGATGATGAACTTCATTCCAAAATTCAGTTTCTACTGGTTCTATTTCATCTTTTATAAATGTTTTAGTACGTTGAATATAATCTTGTGCACGTGCTGAAAGTTCAAACATAGCCATCATCCTTTTATCCGTATTAAGATTTCTATGACACTAAAAATCAATTAATGTATTTATCACGCTTTACAACACATTAACTTAAAAACTATTATGAACAAAATGGTTTAATTCAATACATCACTATGAATATGATTCATAATAAATCTACTATTGATGTGGCACTTTTCAACCACATTGATATTAATTTATACCCGCTTTTTATTGCGATATATGAGCAAAAAAATATTTCTAAAGCCGCTCAAATTCTATGTATTAGCCAATCTGCTGCCAGTCATGCATTGCAACGGTTGAGACAACATTTAGACGATGATTTATTTGTACGTGCAGGTTCGAAAATGTTACCAACGCCCTTTGCCGAGCAAATTTATCAACCGATTAAAACAGCATTATTTTCCATTCAAAATATTTCAAAACAAAAGCAAAAGTTTGACCCAAGTCTGATTCATACGTTGAAAATAGCAGTTCATGATGAGATTGAGCCGATTATTTTTCCTCAACTGATTAATCATTTTCAAAAGCTCAAACTCAATATTCAATTTTTAAGTTCCAAACTGGATCGTAAAAATGTTGTGGCAGATTTAGCTTCACAACAAGTCGATTTTATTATTGATTTAGAACAAAACTATGGCGACAAAGTTCAATATCAGAGTCTTGTACAAGATCATTTTGTCGTATGTACTCAACAATCTGAAATGAATAGTGAATTATATTTTGCATCTGCACATATAGGTGTTTCATCACGTCGTACTGGCCTATTACTTGAAGATATTCATTTGAACCGTAAACAATTCAGTCGTCAGGTTTTTTTGAGATGTCAGCATTATTCAACGGCTTTGCAAGTTTTAGCGCAACACCCTGATGCGATGTTGACGATTCCTAAACAAATATTAAAACATATGCATATCGATCCAAATGTGAATATTTATGCACATCCAATTGAACTTCCAACTTTAGATATGGGGATTTATTGGCATAAAGATTTGCAAGAAAATTCTAGGAATGATTTTTTAAGATCTGAAATTATGAAAATCTTTGCTTAGGCTATTTTTAAAAAGTTTTTAAAAGCTTTGTCGAAAATTTATCGATGAATTTTCCATGTCTAAAATGCCACTGGTATTGATATGCAGACACAAAGCTACCAATAAAAATGGGTGATCGATCAATTGCAGATTTCACTTTAAAATAGTTCTTTGAAATAGACCAATCATAACTCGATATATCTAAAGGATATTCCATGACCACGCCTGACAAAGCATTTTCGTATACCCATTTTTGCGCTAACTTATAAGATGAAAATACAGCCGAAGTATATGTAGCATTTTCTGCTTGGAACAAAAATACAGAAGATTTTTTCATTGTTTTACTCCTGATTGACCCTGCTCTTTTATATGATTTTGTGTGAGTTTTCTAAATAAATCAGTCACTAAAATTACGTAAAATTTCTTTTTTATTTTGAATACTCACCTTCTAGCATTAAAAAGACTTTCATTTATATTTTAGTCTTTCTTAATATTGATATTGTTTAATTTATGTCACAAATTTTTTATTTATACCTATTTAAATCACATAAATTAAGATATGAGAACTTATGTTTATAGAGAATTTGGGAACTAAAAAATTGTGAATAGTTCAATTGCTTAGGCTATTTAAATGCACTCCCCCATATATAAACACTACAAATTTCAGGCAATAAAAAGAGGCCTCAAAGACCTCTTTAAACAAATTTTTAAATGAAAATATATTGATCAATAAGCCAATTGAATTAACATTCTAAAAAAACCAGCAATAATGGCCAAAGTTAAAAAGCCACCGATCCAAAGTAAAATAAACCATTGTGTTTGAGAAAGCTTCATTGATTTATATCCTTCCAAATTCGTATCATGAAAAATAAAATGATTGCTGAAATTGCTTAGGCTATTTTAACTAAATAAACCTAAGCAAGGATTCATATCTGCTCTATCATCAAATTAATGATAACCATCATCACCTATACGAACTTTGTCACGGAAAACCCAGTAAGAAAGTCCTGTATAAATCAAGATAATTGGAATCAAGATCAATGCACCGATCAGCGTAAATAGTTGGCTACTTTGTGGTGATGCTGCTTCCCAAATCGTAATTGATGGCGGAATGATGTATGGCCAAAGGCTGATCATAAAGCCTGTGTATGCTAAAAACACCAAAGCCAATGTATAAATGAATGGACTTAATTCATTGCGCTTTTTACATGATCGATATACTAAATATGTAAATACAACCACCAAAATAGGCACAGGGCTGAAATACATCAATTGTTGTGGATTGAACCAGCGTTCTGCAATTTGAGGATGTGCCAAAGGTGTGTAAATACTCACGGCGCCAAAAATTACAAACAAGGCAATGATTAATTTAGGCATCAACTTATACATACGATCTTGCAGATCAAGTTCAGTTTTAAAAATTAACCATCCACACCCCAGTGCTGCATAAAGTACGACCACACCAACGCCTGTAAACACTGTAAATGGTGTAAGCCAATCTAAGCCCCCACCTGCATACATATGGTTTTCAACTTTGATGCCCTGAATATAAGCACCTAAGATCATCCCTTGGAAAAAACTTGCAAAAAATGATCCACCGATAAAGGCTTTATCCCACAAGTGCTTTGTTCTATTGGCTTTAAAGCGAAATTCAAAGGCAACGCCTCGAAAAATAAGCGCAACCACCATCAAGATAATGGGTAAATACAAAGCCGAAAGGACTGTTGCATAAACCATTGGAAATGCTGCATAAAGTGCTGCACCGCCTAAAACCATCCACGTTTCATTACCATCCCAAACAGGTGCAACCGTATTCATCATGACATCACGTTCACGACTGTCTTTTACGAATGGAAACAGGATACCAAGACCTAAATCGAAACCATCGAGTACCACATAAATAAATACACCAATGGCAATAATTACAATCCAAATTAGAGATAAATCAATCATTATTTACGCTCCTGTTCATTGCCATTGTCAGTTTTTGGGTCTGAATCTACGCTTTCATCAACACTTGTTAATGGACGTTTCGAAGCAAGGATGACAGCTTCTTCACTATGAACCACACCTTCTTCAGGTGATGCATAAATAAATTGTGGCCCTTTGTGCATAAGCTTGAGCATGTAATAAATACCGATCCCAAAGACGACGCAATACACCACTACGAAAATGATTAAAGTCAGACCGACTTGTTCTGCTGAAACTGGAGATAAAGCATCTTTGGTACGCATTACGCCATAGACAACCCACGGTTGACGACCGACTTCTGTGGTAAACCAACCTGCAAGTAAAGCAATGAATCCCGATGGCCCCATCACAAATGCAAAACGATGTAGCCATTTATTTTCATAAATTTTTCCACCTTTGCGTAAAACCAATGCCAAGAATGCAAGTAGTATCATCAACATGCCTAGACCGACCATGATACGGAAGCTCCAGAACACGATTAAAGAGTTTGGACGATCTTCAGGTGCAAATTCTTTTAAGCCTTTGACCTCACCATCCATAGTATGCGTCATGATCAAGCTACCGAGGTTCGGAATACCAATCGCATATTTAGTTTCTTCAGCTTCCATATCTGGAATACCAAATAAATATAAAGGCATGCCCTCACCTTTATTGGTTTCCCAGTGACCTTCGATTGCTGCAAGTTTCGCAGGCTGATGTTTTAAAGTGTTTAGACCATGATTATCACCAATCACAACTTGTAATGGTGCAAGGACTAAAATCATCCACATTGCCATTGAGAATGATGTTTTCACCAATGCATCACGGCGACCTTTGAGCAAATGCCATGCAGCCGTTGCAGCAACCAAGAGTGCTGAAACCAAGAACGCGGCTACAGCCATATGCGCTAAACGGTATGGAAATGACGGGTTAAATACAATTGCGAACCAGTCTTGTGGCACGATAATGCCATTTTCAATGCTAAAGCCTTGTGGTGTTTGCATCCAACTGTTTGATGACAAAATCCAGAACATTGAAATACATGTTCCAAGTGCCACCATTGCCGTTGCAAAGAAGTGTGCACGTGGCCCAACTCGTCCCCAACCAAATAACATGATACCGAGGAAACCTGCTTCTAAGAAAAAGGCACTGAGTACTTCATACGTCAGTAATGGCCCAGTCACAGAACCTGCGACACGAGAGAATTCACTCCAGTTGGTTCCGAACTGGTAGCTCATGACTACACCTGAAACGACGCCCATTCCAAAAGCAACAGCAAATATTTTGACCCAGAACTTAAATAAGTCTTGATACACAGGATTTTTGGTTCTGAGCCAACGCCATTCTAAAACAGCAAGAAAGCTGGCTAAACCAATCGAAATTGCAGGAAAAATAATATGAAAAGACACAGTGAATGCGAATTGAATCCGTGCCAATTCAAGTGCGGTAAATCCTAAACTCATAGCACCACCTTACCCATTTTCAAACCATCAATAACCGCATGGTTGAATTTAAAATTATTACGACGATTGATGAATATATATTGTTCAATACGTGTTCTTAGCATTGTTTCTAAAGCATAAACTTGAACAGAAGCCACTGTCTGTAGTTTATTTATTGCTGTTTTTTTCAACAAAAATTTGGGCTGAATCTGTCGAATACCCTGCATCAGTTGATTTAAGTGCAAATACATATTGGCTCTCTACATAAGATATTGTTTATTCATAAATAATTTTAAAAATCTATCTATGAGTGAAGCTTAAAACTTATGCAAAACTTGGAGGGGCTCGTCCCTGAGGAATCAGATATAAACGTTGAAGTTGAAAGTAAATATGCTGAAAATTTTCAACAAAAGTTAATAAACGTACCTGAATACGAACCAAAGCTTCCTGAACCCCTAATTCGGGTGGCATGATCAAATGTCCATAAAAAGTACAATATGGACATTGATGATTTGGATCGTGATGGTGCGAATATTTGTTATTTACATCAAGTTCATTTGAATTTGCATGTTGATCATGGTCAAGTACAAATGCACGACTGGATTCTGAATGATGATAATGAGAAATCTGTTGTTCTGAAGATACAACTGAAGAAGAGATGTGTAATGATGGAGTGACAAGTTCGCACACCGGAGCAATTTGATATTGCTGAGGTAATAACGGTTGTAGAAAAACCGCGAACTGTAAAAATACTGTTGCAAAAGCAATCAGTAAACCACTTCGTCTTAACACAATTGATTGCTCATATTGAGAGAAAAACAAAAAGTGAATGTTATACGCTTGAAATTGGCGATAACCAATTGAGTAAAAACCAAGCGCAACGCTCAACTTTCTTTGTTCCACTATAGTGCATCTTTACACAATTTTAAAGCATATTTGATGAATACCTATCTGTTTATTCAGGATTTAGTCAATAATACAAAGGTAGAAAATAAAGTGAAAATTCAAGTTTATTAAATCGGCTATTTAAATATTGTTTCGAATGCTTAAAGATATTTTTAGCGTGCTCAACTGTGTTCAGTAACAAATGGATAATCAAAGCATTGAAGTATTATTATTCGAATGGGTTCAGAAATATCATCACAAATTAATATTCGACCGCATTATTCTGATAAATTATATACTCTAACTAATCAATATACTGTTTTTCTTCAAAAAACTTGAATATATCCCCGAGGAAATTTGATCATCGAGTAAAAATAGTAAAGCTGAACTACATAAAACAAAAAAATCCTGTCAAGCATATAAAAAAAGGCAAATCATCAAGATTTGCCCTTAAATACTGTAAAGATTTAAATAAAATTATTTATATACTTTAAAGCGTGTTGCATTATCGATAAATGATTTCTCACCCGCTGGCGCTTCAATAGAACCAAAGACAAGTTGAGCACGGAGCTTCCAATTTGAAGGGACTTCCCATTTTGCATGAACTTGATCATCTATAATTGGGTTGTAGTGCTGTAAAGATGCACCTACACCATTTTCAGCCAACGCAGTCCATACTGCAAATTGCGCAATCCCTGTTGAATGCTCAGCCCAAACTGGAAAATTATCTGCATATAAAGCAAATTGCTCTTGTAGAGATTTGACAACATCCATATCTTCAAAGAATAAAACAGTACCCACACCCGCAGCAAAGCTGTCTATTTTGCCTTTCGTTGCAGCAACAGCTTCATCAGTGGGTAGAAATTCTTTTAATTTATCAAAGACCATATTCCAAAATGCAGTATGTTCTGTACCAAATAACAGAACAGCACGTGAGGTTTGAGAGTTAAATGCTGAAGGTGCATGCACAATTGCATTTTCAATAATTTCAACCAATTCATCGGTACTTTGTTTTACATTTTTCCCAATTGCATAAATGGTACGGCGATTTTCGATAAGTGCTTGAAAGTGATTAGGCATTTTTCATTCCTTGTTTGTTATTCATTAAGTAAGCAAATAGAGTATAAAGGATGTTTTTTTATTCAATTATAATTTTTATACTGCTTTTTGTAGATAAATATTATTTTTATGATCTTACTGAAAGTCTTACACGTAATCATCTCGGCCTCGAATAAAAAAGACAGCCTCTCGCTGTCTTTTCTCAAATCTTAAAATACAGACTGATCAATCAAATTTCGCATTCAACACTTTTGCTGGAACTGTATTTTTCCAAAGCTCACGTAAAACGGGTAAATAGAACTTTTCACCCAGCTCAACCAGTTCTGCATCAATCAAAGCATGTACTTCATGCATAAATAAATAATCGAGTTCAACAGTCGTGAGTTGCTTTTGCTGTTTGGCAAATTCCTTACGTTTCATTTGGGCTTGCTTGACCAACTGATCTGCAAAGCTTTTATTTTTATATTGGCTAATCGCTTGTAAGCGTAATTCAATCACGCCCCAACCTGTCAGCAACTTTTTAAATGTTTCAAAATCTTGAGTATTTGATTCCCAAGTCATTTTCTCCAAATCTTCATCATTCGGAAGAACTGGGAGCAATAACTCCATGACACTTGGAAATATTTTTTTGAAATTTAAAATAAATTTAACAGGATGCTCACTTGGGTAATCCTTAAATTGCACATTTTCCTGAACATCCGTTAAATAAATATCTAGCATAATCATCATCAACAATAAAACTCTAAAGCATATTGTACGCACTTCGAATCGAGATACAAACTATTGCTGATGATTTATGCTCAATTGATACAGTCTAAGCCATTGAGTATGTCGCTACTTGGCATTTGGATGAACCATTTTTGCAGGTTGCACCACTTCATCAAACTGCTCAGGTGTAACCAACTGCAATTCAACAGCCACTTCTTTTAAAGTCTTGCCTTGTTTATAAGCCGTTTTAGCCACTTTGGCTGCATTCTCATAACCAATCACAGGATTCAACGCTGTCACTAACATCAATGAATTATGAAGGAAATAATCAATTTTTTCACGATTCGGCTCAATCCCTACAGCACAATGCTCATCAAAGCTATTACAAGAATCTCCAAGTAATTGAATAGATTGAACAAGATTATATGCAATCACTGGCATATAAACATTAAGCTCAAAATTCCCTGAGGCACCTGCAAAGTTGATGGTCGTGTCATTGCCCATCACTTGAGCAACCACCATGGTCATGGCTTCACATTGTGTAGGATTAACTTTACCTGGCATGATGCTTGAACCTGGCTCATTTTCAGGAATAGATAATTCACCGAGACCACAACGAGGCCCACTGGCCAGCCAACGAATATCATTGGCGATTTTATTTAAACTTGCTGCTAAGGTTTTTAATGCACCTGAAGCAAATACAGCCGCATCACGCCCTGCTAAAGCTTCAAATTTATTTGGATTACTAATGAATGGCAAGCCTGTAAGTTGTGCCAATTGCTCAGCCGCTTTTTCAGCATACTCAGGATGTGCATTTAAGCCTGTACCTACCGCAGTCCCACCTAAAGGTAGCTCATATAGCCAAACCAATGCTTGTTGTAAGCGTTTTAAGCCATGATCAAGCTGTGACACATATCCACTAAACTCTTGCCCTAAGGTTAACGGCGTAGCATCTTGTAAATGGGTACGCCCAATTTTGACAATATCGTTAAATTCTTCAGATTTACGATTCAGGGTATCTCTTAAACGTTTTACCGCAGGAATCAGTAGTTCATTGATTTGTAATGCAGCAGCAACATGAATGGCTGTTGGGAATGAGTCATTGGTTGATTGTGCACGATTAACATGATCATTTGGATGCACAGGTTTTTGTGAACCAAGTGGATTGCCTAGTTTTTGATTGGCAATATTGGCAATAACTTCATTGCAGTTCATATTACTTTGCGTACCTGAACCTGTCTGCCAAACCACCAAAGGAAATTGCGAATCCCATTGTCCAGAAATGACTTCATCTGCGGCATCGACAATATATTTTGCAAGTTCTTGTGGGATTTGATTCAGTTCAGCATTGGTGATCGCAGCAGCCTTTTTCACTAAACCCATCGCACGGATCATTGGGCGTGGCATATGCTCTGTACCAATTTTAAAGTTTTCAACACTTCGCTGCGTCTGCGCACCCCACATCGCCTCACTTGGTACTTCAACGTCACCCATCGTGTCATGTTCAATACGTGTTTGCATAGCAACCTCAAATTTTTCTAACGAATCTAACGATATGTATTCACTGCATTAACAACTTTCATTCTAATCATGCTTAAACTTAAAATAGTTAGCACAATTGATCAACTCAATACTCAAATCTTCATTCGAAAACATATTTTTAAATTGATCACGTATTTACCATTTTCAATATCTTATAGCATGAACGATATCAACCAAATGCTAAACAATACAACCACAAATGTAAACGATAATTATTTGCACTTGTGTGCGTTTTCTAATGAAATATAACTTTTAACGATTATTCATGGTGTTTTGATAGAACCTCCATTCATCTTCAATCATTTGTTTTAATGATCTTTTTGCCTGCCACTGCAATACATCCCGTGCTTTCGTGCTGTTCGATCCAATTTGATCCAATTCTTCAATTTGATACGGCGCAATAAACTGCTGAATTTCTGTTTCAGTCACTTCTTCAACAACTTTAATTAAATTTTGAATCGAAGATAATTGTCCTGAAATATCAAAGCTTTCACAGACATTGTGTTGTCCTTGCAACCATAAAATACTGGCTTGAATGGCTTCACACACATCAAGTACATGTATAAAACTACGTTCTACAGTTCCATCATCCGTCTGTGCATTTTGCTGTAATTCGATCATTTCTCTTTGTTGTGCAGCAACTTGTAATAACAATGGCACAATATTTTTCGGCATCGGCACCACAAACTCACCAAGTACGCCATGCTCAAATGCACCGACCACATTACCCACTCTTAAAATAGCAATGCGCCATTCATTATCCGTTCTAAAAGTATCTCGGATAATTTCTTCTATCATCTGTTGCGATTTGATATATGGGTTTGGATATGAATAATTAAAAGCCGTGTGTTCATTTAGCTGTTTGCTCGATTGTGCATAAGCAGCCATGCTTGAAATATGCACTAAATTTCGCACGCCAGTTCTTTGCATGGCACGTAATAAGCTCATGATGCAACTGACATTATCATTGTAATATTCAAGCGGTTTAAGCACAGATTCTTCAATCGACTTAAATCCTGCACAATGAATTACCACATCAATCGAATATTGTTCGAATACTTTATTTAAAGCAGGTGTATTTCGGATATCAATTTTGACAAAAGGAATATACATTCCCGTAATATATTCAAGGCGTTCTAAAGACTGTAAATTTGCATTGGCTAAGTTATCAACAATGACGACCTCTTGCCCTTGAGCAAGCAAGCTTAAAACCACATGCGAGCCTATAAAGCCTAAACCACCAGTCACTAAAATCATTGTATACTACCTATTTATTATCAAGTTTGAATGTTGCAAAGTCGCCTTCCATTCTCCAAGTGAAATTTCAATGAGTACATTATTGCTAATCACCTCTGCGCCAAACTCCATCCATGCATGGCATGCTTTGGGTCTTGCGCAAGCTTTAAAAAGCAAAAATCAACATTTCCGTGTTTTCTTCTACCAAGACGGTGTACAAGTTGCGAATAATTTGCAATGGATACCTGATGATCAACGCAACTTAACTGCCGAGTGGCAGAAATTAGCAATAACACTCCCTGTTTGTGTCAGTGCTGCTTTAGCACGTGGAATAACGGATGAGGAGAACGCCAAGCGCCACCAAATTCACACTGCCAACCTTGCTCAAGGCTTTGAACTTGTCGGCTTAGGTGAACTTGCAGATGCTGTTCAATCTACAGATCGCTTAATTCAATTCTAGGTTGTTATTTTTATTCAATTGTTGCATTTAAAAGGTAAATTGTGTGAAAACTGTACTCGTCATATTAACCCAAGCCAATTTAAACAGCTTACAGGTCCATGAGAGCCTTTCTGCAACCATGGTTTTGGCAACTTTTGGCTGTGAAGTCAAAGTGTTGCTTCAAGATGCAGCATTGAGTTTGTTAAATGCAGAACTGGCATTTGATGGTCTAAAGCATGCATTCAAAATCGCATCAAACATGGTGGATAGCTTTGAGTTTTATGATTTAACACCTGTTCTAGTAGAAAATAAGGATAAAAACTCAAGTTTCGTTACGCAATCACAACAAGAGCTTGCATTTGTTGATTTAAATGCTGAATTTATTCAATCATTTGATCACGTGCTGTATTGGTAAAAGGCTTAAATCAGGTAATCATTCATGTCAGATAAAACACTATATTTAATTCAATCTTCTTTTCAGCAAACTGATGCTATCTTAAATCAATTAGAACGCCTCTATACTCCCCATGACCATATTGTTTTAATGGGTGATGCTGTTTTATTTGCTCAAGACCCGCGTGTCCTAAATAAACAGCGTGTTGCTGTATTGGAAAATGATGCTGAGATTTTAGTTGGATCTTTACCCGCACAGATACAAAAGCTTTCATATGATCAATTTGCAGACTTAGTTTTAGATTTTAAGCGTTGTATTCGGTTAAACTAATGCTGTCTTACGATGCGCAATATCGATCTCGTTTGATTTGAGTGCATTGATTAGGTTTAAATAATTTTTCCTTCATAGTTTTATGTGCACGATATAAATCTATGATTCAATTCGCTTAGGCTATTTAATGAGTTTAGAACTAAATTTAGAATTAGATCAAGACGGTCATTTGGTGGATTACACCGTTTGGAATGAAAATGTCGCACAAGCTTTAGCTAAATCTTTAGAATTACAGTTAACACCGTGGCATTTTGAAGTGTTGCAGGCTGTTCGCCAATTCTATGCACAATTTGGACACTCACCTGCTACACGTCCATTGATTAAATTCTTAATGAAAACAGTCAGCCCTGAAATTAATAATGCGATTTTACAAGAGAAATTTAATACAGGTTTAGTGGCTCGTCATTTAAGTCGTTTGGCTGGAGTGCCTAAACCTGCAAATTGCTTATAGTATTGGTTTTAATTATTTTTTAATCGCTAGCGTATTTCTTTTATCTACTGTTTATTTTACTCGTACTCCTATTTGACCCGTGTATTTTCAATAAAATCAACATGCTTCAAAAGATATCTTTCGATCATTAATTTCAATTTTTATTTAAAAACAGCTTCTTTTTTCAGTTTAGTTTTTATACGATAGCCATGTATTTTAATGATGAATCTCATAAAAATGAGCTAATTATGAAAATTTTGCACTCATTTTAACCATGTGATTCACTTAGATTCAATTATCTGCAAAACAAAAAAGAGTTTGAAAATGAATACAACAACTTCTGAAATAACCATTCATCAAGCAAATATATTGGTAATACTACAACGCCTTTTAAAGAAAAAAGATTTCACGCTTAAAAACCTAAAGCATGAAGAATTTCAGACTTGTTTAGGACTGGCTTCATTGACCGTTCCATCATCTCAAATACTTAATGAGAAAAATGTGAATGAAGCACTGAAACACTGGTTGAATGGTACTGGAAGCATACTGTGGATTGATCATGTTGAATTACGTAGAACATTGATCGATTATAATTTTTTGCATCGAAATTTAGCTGGAAACGAATATCAAAGATTACAGCTTTCAGATGACCACCCTGCAAAACCATACCTTGATGTTTTAACCATGATAGATATTGATGATACGATTTTTAAGATCAAACAACAGATTGAACAGCAAAAATTGGAAAGAATGAATCAACACGTGAAAAAGGCTTAACATAGTAAATAGTAAGTATAAAAACTAAAAATCCCCTCCTGTTTCAAAGGAAAGGATTTTTGAATCAGTCACACAATCAATAAAATATCTTAAACATCTTGTTTCGATGAATTTAATAACTTATCAATCACACCAAACTTTTTAAATAAGCTTGCACGGCGTTTTGGATAAATATTGGCTTTATTCAAATCACCTTGATAATGATCAAATACACGCTTATCCATGATTTTAAACCACCAAGAAGGAATGAGTGCAGGCAATAACATACTTGCATAACCACTTGGTAATTCTGGCGCTTCATCAAAATGACGTAGCGCTTGGAATGGACGTGTTGGAAAAGCATGGTGATCTGAATGACGTTGTAACTGATATAAGAATAAGTTGGTTACAATGTTGTTATTGTTCCAACTATGCTCAGGCATAGTGCGTTCGTATTTACCATTCTCATTCTTTTGGCGCAATAAACCATAATGCTCAATGTAGTTAATAATTTCAAATAAACCAATACTATAAGCAGACTGGGTCGCTAAATATGGCAATATGCCTTTGCCAAACAATCCCACCATTGAAGAATGGAATGCAGCAGTCATTCCCCAGCCTTGCAATAATTCATTTTCTTTACACCAAAAACCTAAGCCTTTACGTTTTAAACGATTGGTTTCAATTTCAATTGCAGATTTGAATGAACCAATCACGGTACGTGGTAGGAACTCATAGAATGTTTCGCCCATTTGCGAAGAAGCAGGATCTTCTGGCGTCGCCGCACGTTTATGGTGACCATACGGATGCTCAATACGGAAATGATTATACCCTGAAGGAACTAAGGCTAAATGCGACAGAATATGATCAATACGATCATGTTTATGGCTCAGCTCATGTGCTGTATTGATCGCAATCCCGTTAATCGCTCCCATGGACACTCCCAATAGGATTTTATCTAATAAAGAAGTTTGTTCACGTCCAACCAAATAACATGCATAAACATTGGCAACATATTGAATAGGAATAAAAGATTTCACTAAACGTGCATAATATGGGTCTTGTTCAAGCAGTTTGACATCTTCAGCGGTTGGATTGTTTTTATCTTTACCAATCAATGAATCAATTGTTGGAATAATCACGTGTAAAACAATTGGGCCACCCAGTGCAAATACTTTTTTCAACGGTTTCGGTGCGACATGATAACCCGCTAAAATGCCTAAACCAATCACAGGTAATGATGGACTAATCATCCATAAATATCTTTTTTTATCGAGTTGAAAACCTGACTTTTGCTTTACATCCTGAAGCTGTAATTCAGTCATTTGTACTGGAGCATTCATAACTTCACCTTTTAATGCCTTATTCTTATGTATATATTTGTTTATTCAGGCATTGAACAACAGTTGTAATCGTCCAGAAAAGCTATGCAAAAGTCTTTGGCACATTCAACCTAGAAATTGTCCTAAACGCACATGCTTTAATAAAGTCTTTGGCACATTCAACCTAGAAATTGTCCTAAACGCACATGCTTTAATAAGGTATAGGTTTTATAATCACGTTATGGAATATTGAATTAAGTCTATGGATGCACTGAGTAAAATTTTTGATGATATTCATCTAAATCACTCTGAATATATCTATTTGCAAGCTCAAGGTGTTTGGGCTTTTGAATGTGCAGAACAATCTGCGGTGATTGCACATATTATTTTATATGGTAAAGCTCACGTAAATTTTCGCAATCAAAGCTTAGATTTAAACACCGGTGACATGCTGCTCATTCCTGCGGGATTGCACCATCAAGTCATGGGAACTTCGGATCAAAAATTAGTTGAAGTATTAAATATTAATTCTTTATTTGATGGGCTAAGACAGGATGCCATTGAATTTGGTCAAGGGGACAGTGAAAAAACCTTAATCCTCACCGTCAGATGCCATTTAAATGCCATTATGGCAAAGCCGCTGGTGAATGCCTTACCACCCTATTTACATATACAAAATGCGTTGAGTGATGAAGCCCCTGAATGGTTACGCATTGGTTTGTATTTTGTTTCAGCTGAAACACGGCGAACCATGGCGGGTAAAAACAAGATCATGGATCATGTGGTCAGCATCATGGTCATTGAATGTGTCCGTGATTATATTGAACAAATGCAAAATCAAAACAATTGGCTCAACGCCTTAATTCACCCAGAGCTTTCCAACGCCCTCGCCGCAATTCATAGTCAACCTGCATTTGGTTGGACAGTGGAATCATTGGCGGAAACCTGTTGTATGTCACGCTCTAAATTTGCCAATCTGTTTAATCAGATTATCGGTGAAACACCTTTGGCTTATCTACAGCAACATCGCTTACGTCTTGCCAGTCAATTGCTTAAACAAGGTCAACTTTCTATTCAGCAGATTGCACACCAAGTGGGTTATTCTTCTGAAACAGCCTTTAGCCAAGCTTTTAAAAAGCAATTTGAACTCAGCCCGAGTCAATATCGGAATCAGTAAGTAATAGATTGATTATTATTTATTTTCAAATCAAATCGAGATATAAATATAGACGTTTGTAATCAAAATGTATTCACCCAAATAAAAGAAATTTATTATAGAAGAACCTTATTAATGACTAAAATTTATTTTCAAAGTTTAAATATCGACCATGCAAATATACTCTTTGAATATTTGCAAGAAGATGCGCTTTACCACTATATTCCTGATCAAAAATATACATCTATACAAGCACTTAAACAAAGATACTCACGCTTAATCCAAGGTTCAGCAAGTATTGAAGAAATATGGCTCAATTGGGTTATGTTTAGTGATACTCAGTTAAAACAACCGATCGGAACATTACAAGCGACGCTTTTTCCACAGCAAGAAACAGCTCAAATTGGTTATGTTATTTTTAAACCATTTTGGGGTTTAGGTTATGCATCTAAAGCTGTTGAATGGCTGGAAAACGATTTAAAACACACTTTTTCTATTCAAAATCTTGAAGCTTATGTCGATCCAAAAAATACAGCGTCCATTAAAGTATTGGAGAAAAATAATTTTATCTTTAAAACAGTTGAGGAAGATGATTTATATTATTCAAAATCCATAAGTCAAAGCATAAGCCGTGGATAGTTTTATAGATTCTTTTCAGAATCTATAATTTATGACTAAAATAATGGATAAGCTCATCTAATAACTGGTCAATAAATATTGTAAATGTGCTTCTACATTAGCCCATTCACCTTTTACGATGCTATACATCACCGTATCACGGATCGTGCCATCTTTACGGCGTGCATTACCACGAATGATACCGTCTTTTTTAGCACCTAATCGTTCAATCGCTTTTTGGCTTTTAAAGTTAAATTGGTCAGTGCGTAGAGCAACTGTATTTGCCCCAAGTTGTTCAAATGCAAATTTAAATAACAGCAACTTACACGTTGTGTTTACATGCGTACGTTGAACCGATTTTGCGTACCATGTATAACCAATTTCAAAACGTTTCACATCAAATAAAAGATCATGATAACTGGTTGATCCTAATGTTTTTCCCGTACTTTCCTCTATCACGACAAAAGGATAACGACTACCCTCTGCTTTTTGCTTTAAAGCATTTTCAATATAATTTTTGACTTCTAAATAATGCGGTGCAGAAGTGACTCTTAAACGCCATAACTCACCATCTTTACAGGCTTCCGCAAGCCCTTGTTCATGCTCGTATGACAATGGGACAAGTCGTATATTGTTTTGTGCTAATTCAACATTTTCTAAAAATAAGTTTTCTATCATGATTTTCCTCATTATTCTTTATTATTAAATTGCTAAAGCCAAGCACATGACACCTGCAAGACCTAGAACCAGACCAAGTACCGTCATATTATTCAGTTTTTCTTTAAAAATAAATAACCCTGCAATAACGCCAAATAGTACAACAAGAATGTTCATCCCTGCAAAGACAATCGCAGGAGAATCTTTCAATAGAATATGTGCTTTTACATATAAGGCAATATTCGCAAAATTTAACAGCCCTAAAAGTAAGCCTGCAATGATATTTTTAATGCTCCATTGTGCTTTTTGAATAAGAAGATAAACAATAGACAAAATAAAAGCACAAATAAACATCAAAGTTAATATTACAGGGAATTGCAGCCCCAAACTTGTTGTGTATTTTAATAAAATATCGACAATGGCATAGCCAACCCACACGCTAAGCAAAAAAAACATACCATTGCGATTTAACGTGGTCTTTGACGCACCTGATTGTGAAAAAATAAGACATAACACAGCGATAATACCCAGTACTACCCCGATTATTTTCAATTGACTAAACTGTTCTTGAAATAAGAAATAAGCAGTTAGAAGCGACAATACAACAGATAACCGTTGTGCAATTTCAGTTTTTAAAATACCTGCGGTCTGTAATGATTTGGCTAAACACAAAAAGATACTGGGTAACACCATACCCAATACAACGATCAACCACCACGGTGTCGCTGAAACCGAAATATGAGTTAAATCAGGCTTAAACCATAGATAACTCAAAATACTGGCGATGGCATAATTCCAAGCAATCATTTGTAATGCATCAAAACCTTTATTTTTTGCAAATTTTAAAAGGATTGATACCAACACACTGCACAATGCTGCTGAGAATATAAGTTCCATGACGATCTTCTTTTATCTATTCATTATCCAAGAAAAAGCCCACAAAAAGTGGGCTTCAACTGTATAAACAATCCTTAACGATTATTTATAACGATCAACCATTTTCTCTAAAGAAATTGGGCGGATCTTGTCAGCATTACCCGCTGTACCAAACGACACATAACGATCTACGCAAATTTGTTTCATTGCATCAACAGTTTTTGCAAAGAATTTACGAGGGTCAAATTCGCTTGGTTGTTCAGCCATCATACGGCGCATTGCACCAGTAGATGCTAAACGTAAATCTGTATCGATGTTGATTTTACGAACACCATGCTTGATTGCTTCAACCAACTGCTCAACAGGAACACCATAAGTTTCTTTGATGTCGCCACCGTATTGATTGATTACAGCTAACCATTCTTGTGGAACAGAGCTTGAACCATGCATAACAAGATGGGTATTTGGAAGTGCCGCATGAATTTCTTTAATGCGGTCAATTGCCAAAATATCACCTGTAGGTGGACGAGTAAATTTGTACGCACCGTGTGAGGTACCTACAGCAATTGCTAAAGCATCTACATTGGTATCTGCTACGAATTGACGTGCTTCTTCAACAGAAGTAAGAAGTTGAGAATGGTCAAGTACGCCTTCTGCGCCAACACCATCTTCTTCACCTGCCAAACCAGTTTCAAGGCTACCTAAGCAACCAATTTCACCTTCGACAGAAACACCACATGCATGCGCCATTTCAACAGTACGGCGAGTTACATCAACGTTATATTCATAAGTGGTTGGTGTTTTACCATCTGCACCCAATGAACCGTCCATCATCACAGATGAGAAGCCCAATTGGATTGAACGCTGACATACATCAGGGTCTGTACCGTGGTCTTGATGCATTACCACTGGAATATGTGGCCATTCTTCAATTGCAGCCAAAATAAGATGACGTAAGAATGGAGCACCTGCATATTTACGCGCACCAGCAGAAGCTTGTACGATTACAGGTGAATTCGTTTCGTCTGCGGCTAACATGATTGCGCGCATTTGTTCTAAGTTGTTTACGTTAAACGCTGGAACGCCGTAGTTATGTTCACCGGCATGATCCAAGAGCTGGCGCAATGAAATAAGTGCCATAATATCCTCCCAGGTAATGCCCGATATTCTACATGGGGAATTATTTCAATTCAGCAACAATATTCACTATTTCATAAAAAATCCCTGCTTTAGCAGGGATTTTTAACAAATAACAACAAAGCAAAATTAATTATTGTGCTTTTGGTGCTTCTTCTGCTGTTGCAGGAGTTGCAACATCGGCAGGTGCATTGGCTTTTTCAGCAGGAACATCTGTATTCTTTTCATCCAAAACAGGCTTATCAATCGCATCGATTGCTGCTTGTTGTTCTGGACTGACTGTTTCTGATTCAATAGCAACACTTGAAGCCGAAGTTTGCTCAGAAGCAGGTGCTTTGTCTTGTTTACTACAAGCCGTTAAAGCCAAAGGAGCAAGAATAAGTGCAATCAGTGCAAATTTAAATTTCATCACATTTTTCCACAGCTGGTGATTTAATGCTCACGATTTTATTGCAGATATATTTCATTTTGATGACTTAATGATGAATGACAGAATAAAAAAGGCTGACACATGGTCAGCCTATTCACAAAACCGTTATTTATCTAAATGCTCACAATGAATATTTAAATAAACACAACTCTATTATGCACGCTCTAACAATACTGCAACTGCTGGAAGTGTTTTACCTTCTACAAATTCAAGGAATGCACCCCCGCCTGTTGAGATATAACCAATTTTGTCAGCAACTTCATATTTATCAATAGCAGCCAGAGTATCACCACCACCTGCAATAGAGAATCCAGCAGATTCAGCAATCGCTAAAGATAAAGTTTTTGTGCCTTCGCCGAATTGATCAACTTCAAATACGCCAACTGGGCCATTCCAAAGAATCGTTTTAGATGTTTTTAGAATCTCAGCAAATGCTTTTGCAGTTTCTGGACCTACATCTAAAATCATATCGTTATCAGTTACATCTTCAACTTTCTTCACTGTTGCTTTCGCTTTTGCTAAAGAACCTAAGAAGTCAGAAAAATCAATTTCAGCAGCATCAGCAACAACAACATCTGTTGGAAGTGGTACAGATACTTTTGCAGCAATGGCTTTTGCTGTGTCAATTAAATCATTTTCACACAATGATTTACCGACATTGAAACCAGCAGCAGCCAAGAACGTATTGGCAATGCCACCACCAACAATTAATTGATCACAAATATCAGAAAGTGAAGTCAATACATCGAGTTTTGTAGAAACTTTAGAACCTGCAACAATGGCAACCATTGGTTTTTCAGGTGTTTGTAATGCACGACCAAGTGCATCTAACTCAGCAGCCAATAAAGGCCCTGCTGCTGCAACTTTCGCTAAACGAGCTACGCCTTCAGTTGAAGCTTCTGCACGGTGCGCTGTACCGAATGCATCCATGACAAATACATCGCAAAGTGCTGCATATTTTGCTGCAAGTTCAGGGTTATTTTTCTTTTCGCCAACGTTGAAACGACAGTTTTCAAGTAGAACAACTTGACCTGCTGCAACTTCAACACCGTCTAAATAGTCAGTGAATAATTTTACTTCTTGTCCTAAAGCTTCCGTCAAATACGCTGCTACTGGCGCAAGTGACTGTTCTGGTTGTGGCTCACCTTCAACAGGACGACCTAAGTGAGAATAAACCATGACTGCTGCACCTTTTTCCAATGCAAGCTTAATCGTAGGTAACGCAGCACGTAAACGTGCATCGCTAGTAATCACACCATTTTTAACAGGAACGTTTAAATCTTCACGAATAAGAACACGCTTGCCCGTTAAATCAAGGTCAGTCATACGC
This sequence comes from Acinetobacter sp. P8-3-8, assembly GCF_000214135.1. GTDB lineage: Bacteria > Pseudomonadota > Gammaproteobacteria > Pseudomonadales > Moraxellaceae > Acinetobacter. The sequence goes on along the minus strand of NZ_AFIE01000002.1, from coordinate 90,865 downwards.
TGAAAATTCATGTATAGCTCTCTTTATAGATATTAAAAATCGCGTAGATTCTAAATGATTACGCAAAAAAAGGTTAGATACTTTTGTAGAAAAGCTGTAGAAATATTCAGATTTGATTATCATAGCGTTAACTTCGAAAATTTGTACGCTTATGTCTTTTCATCCAGATCCTAAAATTAATGGTTTAAATGTATTAGGCGAGCCTTTGGCAAGCTGTTGTTATTCACCTATTACAGGTTATTTCCGTAATGGTTTCTGTCATACAGCACCGTCTGATATTGGTCAGCATACTGTCTGTGCTGAAATGACTTCTGAATTTCTCAATTATTCTCAAAAAGTGGGTAATGATTTAATCACCCCTTTGCCTGAGCATGGCTTCCCTGGTTTAGAACCTGGTGATTTTTGGTGTTTATGTGTGACTCGTTGGGTTGAAGCATATCAAAATGATATGGCGCCACGAGTAAAATTACAGGCATGCCACCAAGCAGTTTTGTCATATGTTCCACTTGATGTTCTTATGGAATATGCGGTTTAACTTTCCATGAATAGCATTGAAATGAATGTTGCTAAATTAAGTCATCCTGAAATCATCTTGGCATCGTCTAGCCAAACCCGTAAAGATTTAATGAATCGGTTACGTTTGGATTATCGTTGTATTTCCCCTGATATAGATGAATCTACTCAGGGTGAAACACATGCGGATGACTTAGCAAAGCGATTGGCTTTTGAAAAGGCCCAAGTCATTGCTCAGGATCATCCCAATGCCATTGTGATTGGTTCAGATCAAGTGGCTTGGCGTGAACATGCTCCACAAGAATTTATAGGTAAGCCTTTATCTGTAGAAAATGCAATTCAGCAATTACGAGCCAATTCAGGCAAAAATGTCTTTTTTAGTACAGCTTTGAGTGTGCAACATTTGGCTTCAGGTTTTGAGCACACTTTAGTTGAACATTATCATGTTAAATTTCGAGATTTAACACTTGATGAAATCAAACGTTATATTGAAATTGATCAGCCTTTACATTGTGCAGGTAGTTTTAAGTGCGAAAGCTTAGGCATCAGCTTATTTGAACAAATGATTGGTCAGGATCAAACCACTTTAATGGGTATGCCAATGATTCTGTTATGTGGAATTTTAAGAAAGTTGGGGATGAATTTACCTTAATTAACCACATCTTTTTGTAGATTTTAGACGATACAACTGTTTATTTAATGGATATCTCATGCTGTATAGTCTGTTATTTAATATTGTGATCATTACACATCATGGTTTGAATGGTTTTCTCGTATCAATTTATTAAAATACATTTTGATTAAAACAGCTTGATAAGCCTTTAAAATGAATAATTCAAAGAAAATATAAACAGTAAATATTTCCAACCTACCAAAATATTGTATTTTATGAGGATCGATCAATAGATATATAGCGACGCTTATAGCAAGAATCAAATTTACATATACAAACTTCTTATATGGACGATATTCCTGCATTAAGTATTTCGCTTGTTTATACAATGAATACTGCTGATGCATAGGCACTTTACCTAAAGCATCACGACGATAGATCCAAGGAATTTTATATGCTTGTTGGGCTTCTTTAAGCTGATTTTTTTCAATTTCTTGCTGAAGTATACTGTCTGATATTTTTTCTGCTTGTTCTTTAGTCAACATCATAATTCTTCTTTGAATAATATATTAGAGTATGATTCTTATTCTCAAGGAGAAGAATCATTTTAGTCAGTGCGTTGGCTTTATTTTAATCTATTTTTTAGATTTTCGAATAGCGATTTTGAATTTACTTGCACCATTTAGCTCCTCATAAGACAATATATCCAATATTGATTCAAATTTGCTTAGGCTATTTTCATGTCGCAACCTTTAGATGTTTTAGGCGGAATCACCGCAGAACAATTCCTTTCAGAATATTGGCAGAAAAAACCATTATTGGTTCGTAACGCCTTGCCTGAGATTGCCAATATTTTAGAGCCAAGTGATGTTATGGAGTTGGCGCTGGATGAAAATGTCACAGCACGTTTAATCAAACAAAAAGACAAAGATCCGAATCAATGGTCTGTCAAAAACTCACCCTTGATTAAAGGTGATTTTCAGAAAATGCCAAAGCTGTGGACATTACTGGTTCAGGCTGTAGATCACTACTCTTTTGATTTAGCTGAACTTTGGAAAAAATTTCCATTTATTCCGCAATGGCGCCGTGACGATATTATGGTGTCTTATGCACCTCAAGGCGGTTCTGTTGGGAAACACTTTGATTTTTATGATGTATTTTTAGTACAAGGTTATGGACACCGTCGTTGGCAGCTCGGTCAAATGTGTGATGCAGATACCGACTTTATTGCAGGACAACCACTTAAATTACTTGCTGATATTGATGTACATTTTGACGAAGTTTTAGCCCCTGGTGATTTACTTTATGTACCACCTGGCTTATCACATTATGGTGTTGCAGAAGATGAATGTCTGACTTTCTCTTTTGGTTTCCGTATGCCAAACGTGACTGATATGATGGATCGAGTTTGTGATAAGTTTTCTGAAAATCAAGAGTTAAAGAATCCTTTAATCGATATTATTCGTGATCAAGTTTCACGTGCTGGTGAAATCACTGAAAATGAATTGGCTTATTTAAAGGCTGAAATCTTAACGCAATTGCAAAATTCAATTGTTCTAGATGATGCAATTATGAGTTTAATGTCAGAATCTAAATACCCTGAAAATATTCCAGAAGCAGAAGAAGTTGGCACAGGCGATTTGGAAGAAGCTTTAGATCAAGGCTATTTAATTCAATTAGAACCTGCTTCACGTTTACTTTATTCAGATCAAGATGATCAAATTCTGTTTTGGGCAAACGGCGAAGGCATTTGTATTTCTGAAGCGTTTACGCCATTTTTACAACAAGTTGCAGATGGTCAAAGCATTGTATTCAATGCAGATTTAGCAGATGAGGAAATCTTAGAAGATCTTGCGATGCTTTTAAATGAGTCTGTGCTTATGCTTGTTCCGACTGGTGAATAAGGTATAGTCAAATGAGTCTAAGCACGTGATTGAGTTTAGACTCAACTTTAAAATAAACCTTTGAGGAATAGCGAATGAATGATTTGCGTTGTTATCGACAACTCCCTATTTGGTCATCTGATACGATCCCCGAAGGTTTTAAACGTCCGCACAACACCAAACAAGGTACTTGGGCAAAATTGCATATTATGCAAGGCACAATCCATTTTGCGATGCTGAATGAAAATGGTGAAACTTTATCTGAACATGAGTTTAATGTAGATCATCAACCACCCTATATTCAGCCACAAGCTTGGCATAAAATTGTATCGGCATCCGAAGATATTCAGTGCCAACTGAATTTTTATTGTGAAGCGCGTGATTATTTTGAGAAAAAATATCAGTTAACAGCAACGCATTCTGAAATTTTAGCTGCAACACCCGATATTCCAGTAGGCAAAGCGCTTGATATTGGCTGTGGTTCTGGGCGTAATAGTTTATATCTTAATCAACTCGGTTTTCAAATAGATGCTTTTGATGTCAATCAAATGAGTATTCTAAAATTAAATGAAATCATTCAAACCGAAAATTTGCAGAATATTCACACAAGCATTCGAGATTTAAATGTCGATCAAAATATACGATCAAGTTATGATTTTATATTTTCAACTGTTGTGATGATGTTTTTGCAACCTGAAACGATTCCACCATTGATTCGAAATATGCAAAATGCGACTCATTTCGGTGGATTTAATTTGATTGTTTGTGCTATGAATACAAGCGATTATCCTGCATTGCCTGATTTTCCATTTAGTTTCAAAGTCAATGAATTACATAATTATTATCAAGACTGGAAAATTTTAAAATATAACGAAAATATAGGTGAATTACATCGTTTAGATGAAAATGGGCAACGTATTAAACAACGTTTCGCGACTTTATTTGCACAGAAAATTAAAGTTTAAAAATATATTTCTTAAAGTTTCACATGTTAATTTTTCACTCATTTTTTATTTTAAAATAGAATCTTTCTTATTGCTAACAATTCATTACTTGAGAAAACTGTATAAAATTGGCAATTTAGCCTTATGTTATTTTAGCTGGGTAAATAATTCAGATGGCAAGTCCTGCTCAAGCAATTCGAAGTAAATTTTTTAATACTTTTTTTTCACGATATTCAATTTGGTTCATTTGTTTATTTATTTCGATTTATTTGACATGGATTATTTTCTTTCATGATTCACATTTTATTTATTATTTCTTCTCGGACACATTTCTCAACGTCCTTTGGGTCATTACTATCGCACTAAGTATTGTTGGCATTTATGACATCATACAAAGCAAACATGCAATCCTAAGAAACTACCCTATTATGGGGCATTTCCGCTTTTTCTTCGAAAGTTTCCGCCCTGAGATTCGTCAATATTTTATTGAATCTGATGAAGATGCCCTACCTTTTTCACGCTCACAACGTAGTTTAGTTTATCAACGTGCGAAAGATGAAAATGCGGACAAACCCTTTGGTTCAATCATTGATGTTTATCAAGAAGATTATCGTTTTTTAACCCATTCTTTAGCGCCATGTAAACCAGCAGATCACACCACGTTTAGAATTAATATTGGGAGTGATCAATGTTCGCAACCTTATAGCGCATCGATCATGAATATCTCAGCAATGAGTTTTGGTAGTTTAAGTGCTAACGCCATTCGTGCATTAAACAAAGGTGCACACATGGGTAATTTTTATCACGATACTGGTGAAGGTAGCCTTAGCCCTTACCACCTTGAAAATGGTGGTGATGTTGTATGGGAATTGGGTAGCGGTTATTTTGGATGCCGTACTTTGGATGGAAAATTTGACCCTGAAAAGTTCCAAAAACAAGCAGTACTTGATTCAATCAAAATGATTGAAATCAAACTTTCCCAAGGTGCTAAACCTGGACACGGCGGTATTTTACCTAAACACAAAATCAGTGAAGAAATTGCGCAAATTCGTGGCGTACCTCGTGATCGTGATTGTGTTTCACCTGCGGCACATTCTGCATTTAGTACACCGATTGAAATGATGTATTTTATTCAACAACTACGTGAATTATCCAATGGTAAACCTGTTGGTTTTAAGCTATGTATCGGGCAACCTTGGCAGTTTATGGGTATTGTCAAAGCCATGCTTGAAACTAAAATCGTACCTGATTTCATTGTTGTTGATGGTTCTGAAGGTGGAACGGGGGCAGCACCAATCGAGTTGATCGACCACATGGGTACACCACTACGTGAAGGCTTATTATTCGTGCATAATACCCTTGTAGGTGCAGGTTTACGTGATCAAATCAAAGTCGGGGCAAGTGGTAAAATCATCAGTGCCTTTGATATTGCCAGTACCATGGCAATTGGTGCGGACTGGGTCAATTGTGCGCGTGGTTTTATGTTTGCAGTTGGCTGTATTCAAGCGCAAAGTTGTCATACCAACCAATGTCCTGTCGGTGTGGCAACGCAAGATAAAGAGCGCCAAAAAGCATTGGATGTTCCAACCAAAGCTGAACGTGTGTTTAATTTCCAAAAGAATACATTGAAAGCCTTGGCTGAAATGATTGCTGCTGCTGGCTTACAGCATCCTAATGAAATTAAAGCGCACCATTTAGCTCAGCGTGTCAACGACCGTGAAATCAAGAACTATGCTCAACTGCATTTCTGGCTTAAAAATGGTGAACTATTAAGATGTGAAAATAAAGATGAAGAGAATTTCTACTTTAGAATGTGGAACTTAGCATCAGCGGATAAATTTTAAAGTTTAATCGAAATTACGCAAACACTTTTTCACACTTCAAATAAAACAGGAGATCACATGGTCTCCTGTTTTATTTTCACTTTTATTTTTAATGTGATTCATTCTGTCATTTTCAAATGGCAATTAAATAAAAGAAAATTCAACAAAATTAAAAAATGGTTAATTCGAGTGCTTTTAATGTAGTGAATACGTTACCTAAAAGATTATTCTTATTTAAAATTAATAAAATAGCCACTAATTTAAATTAGAGGTTTTACTTTTGGAAAAATTTGAATTTATCCAAAATCTTAAAGATTGGTCAGATCAGTATCCTTGGTTAGAGATGCTGACTTCTTTAGGCTTACTGATTGTCTTTGCTTTCATTGCTAATTTTATAGCTAAACAAGTGGTGGTACGTGGAATTCGCAAACTTATTTCCAGACTAAAGTTTGCCAATAATGAAATTTTTGCTCAGCACAGTGTGATTCGCCGTATTGCCAATATCGTTCCTGCTATTGTGATTATGAACGGGATTACGACTGTACCGTACTTATCTGAAAAAGTAGTTTCGATTACGCAGATGCTTGCGCAAGCCTTCATTTTTTTAACATTAGCATTGGCGATCAGCGAATTTTTAAGTGTTTTCAATCTGATTTATCAACGTAATCCTAAATCAAGAAATAAGCCAATTAAAGGCTATTTGCAGTTGGTTAAACTACTCATTTTCATTGTATGTGGCTTGATGATTCTAGGTACTTTCTTGAAAAAGGATGTGTTTACTCTTTTAGCTGGCTTTGGTGCAATGGCTGCTGTTTTGATGTTGGTTTTTCAAAACACCATTTTATCATTGGTCGCTTCAGTGCAAATTTCATCTTATGACATGATTCGTATTGGGGATTGGATTGAAATGCCGTCTTTAAGTGCTGATGGTACTGTCATTGATATGTCATTACATACCGTCACCATTGAGAACTTTGATAAGACCTTTACCACCATTCCAACCAATAAGTTAGTCACCGATACCTTTAAAAACTGGCGTGGTATGTCACAAGCTGGTGTACGCCGAATTAAGCGTTCAATCTATATCGATCAAAGCAGTATTCATTTTCTGTCATTACAAGCGCAAAGTAAGTTAAAAGAGTTTAATTTACTTACCGATTATCTTGATCATAAACAGGATGAATTAAGAAGTTTTAACCAACAATTACAACATGAGTCGGTATATAATCAACGTAGATTAACCAATATTGGAACTTTCCGCGCGTATGTAGAAGCTTACATCAAACAACATCCGGGAATTTCAAAAAACAACACCATTCTGATTCGTCAGTTACAAACCACGAGTGAAGGTTTACCTTTAGAAATCTATGCGTTTTGTAACACTACGGTCTGGAATGACTATGAAGCCATTCAATCAGATATTTTTGATCATTTAATGGCAATTATTCCATTATTTGGGTTAAGACTATACCAAGCACCTTCAGGCGCTGATGTTCAAGCCATGTTATCTTCTAAAATACATGAAAATGATATGGTGATCTAAGCGTTAAAACGTTAAGAGGATTTTATGTTACTGCAATGGTTCGAAAAATTAGTAGATCCCTATCCATCTAAAGGTTTAAACGAACCATTGCCGACCAAATTTTTCCCTTTTGTTTGGCAAGCTGCAACTGGTGTAAAACGGTATTTGATTATTCTTATACTTTTTACCGCAGCAACAGCAACGTTTGAAGCATTATTCTTTTCTCAAATTGGTCATTTGGTGGATTGGCTAACGCAATCCAAACCAAACACTTTTTTAGAACAGCATAAGAATAACTTGATTATTCTTTCCAGTATTCTGCTTGCCAATATTTTCTTTGCAAGTATGCAATCGGTTGTCAGACATCAAATTTTGTACAGTAGTTTTCCAATGCGTCTGCGTTGGCGTTTTCATAACCTACTGCTTGGACAAGGCCTAGATTTCTTTCATAATGATTTTGCAGGTCGTTTATCTGCCAAAGTCATGCAGACGTCATTGGCTGTGCGTGAATTTTGGGTCATTCTAGGTGATATGGTGACTTATGTTGTCATCTATTTCATCACCATTAGCGTGGTACTTGGTTCAATCTCCCCAATTTTACTGCTTCCTTTATTTCTGTGGTTAATTCTATTTGTTAGCGCTGCACTTTATTTCATTCCTAAATTAGGCAGAATTTCAAAAGAACAAGCCGATGCACGTTCTATTATGACTGGCCGTGTTACTGATGCTTATACCAATATTCAAACGGTAAAACTTTTCGCACATGCTGGTCGTGAAAGCCAATATGCGAAAGAATCCATGAAGGAATTCATGATTACGGTCTTTAAGCAAATGCGCTTAGGCACGTCATATGAGTTCTGTATTAATTTACTGACAGCGGTTCTTTTCTTTGGCGTATTGGGTACAGCAGTTTGGTTATGGTTACAAGGTCAGGCTGCAATTGGTGTGATTGCAGCAACAACTGCGATGATCTTGAAACTGAATAGCATGGCTGAGTTCATGATGTGGCAAACTTCCGCTTTGTTTGAAAATGTCGGAACGATTCAAGACGGTATGCAAACACTAGGACGTCCGATTAAAATTGAAGACAAAGCAGATGCAAAACCACTGGATATTTCAGAAGGCAATATTCAATTTAAAGATGTCAGCTTTGCTTATAACGATAAGAATGTGATCGATCACTTTAATTTAAACATTAAACCTGGTGAAAAAATTGGGATTGTTGGACGTTCAGGTGCAGGTAAATCAACACTGATTCAACTGCTCTTACATTTTTATGATGTGAATCACGGTAAAATCATCATTGATGGTCAAAATATTGAAGACGTTACCCAAGACAGTTTGCGTCGAAATATTGCATTAGTGACGCAAGATACCTCTTTACTGCACCGTACAGTGGCTGAGAATATTAAATATGGTCGCCCAGATGCGAGCGATGAAGAAATGTTTGAAGCGGTACGTAAAGCAAAAGCGGATGAGTTTATCCCTCAACTTTCAGATTTACGTGGGCGTACTGGATTTGATGCCTATGTCGGCGAACGAGGTGTTAAATTATCAGGCGGTCAAAGACAGCGTATTGCCATTGCCCGTGTATTCTTAAAAGATGCGCCAATTCTTATTTTAGATGAAGCGACCAGTGCCTTGGACTCAGAAGTTGAAGCTGCGATTCAATCCAGTTTAGATGAATTGATGCAAGGCAAGACTGTGATTGCCATTGCCCATCGTTTATCCACCATTGCTCAAATGGATCGTTTAATTGTTTTAGATCAAGGGCATATTGCTGAACAAGGTACGCATGAGGAATTGATTGCTCAAAATGGTATTTATGCGCAATTATGGCAAAGACAAACAGGTGGTTTTTTGATTGAACAAACTCAAAAAGCAAAACCTGATACAGAAATGGCTTAATGTTGTCGCTATTTTCAAAATAATTTAAAAATCGTTCAATAGATCGTAGTCTGAAAATAGGCTACGATCTGAGATCAAGAATAAAAAACTCAGTATTTTGAATTGGATGATGTATCATTTCATATCTAAAATCTGACATCAGAGATGCGGATAATACCCTGTCTTGCTCACTTAACATTTGAAATAATTTCAAAAATTGACCGTGACTAAAAACCATTAAATTATTTTCAATAAAATTAGACTGTATTTCTAAAAGATGTTGTCTAAATGATTGAACACGCTGATAAAAACTACGAAAAGATTCTGCATCATTTTCATCTATATAATCTACATCTAAAGCCTTCCAATAGACATTTACCCACGGTTTACGTTCTTCCAATGTCGTATTTTGACAACGTGAATCTGACAAATATGAAAATTCCTCAATGGCAAATATTTCAGGCTCTAATTGATCACGATCCAGCAAAGGTTGTGCTGCTTGTTTGGTTCTTTTAAATGCAGAAATATACACGTGACTCGCACATGGCAACTGAGTTAGCAGTTTTCTTGCTTGTTCATGCCCTAAATCAGTCAGTTCAATACTTGCATGTGATGCAGTTCGTCCATTCACATTACCCACACTTTCTGCATGACGAATTAAATAAATAGCCATTAACTTAAACCTTTTATTGATGAATGAATTGATAGGACTAGATTATTTTAGATTTAAAACGAATGAATCGCCTTCTGATTTTTGCTATACGAATTACGAATAAGCGCCCCCTATCGTCAAAATGATGCAAATAAGTTCATTATTCACGTAAGCATACATATAACACAAAAATGTGATAGATTAGGCACACTAAAAAACTGACAACATATATTGTCAATATAAATCCTTACTTAACTGTCTTGGACAACTAAATAAGCTCGTTTTATGTAGGAATAACAATGAATAAAAAACGCTTTTATTACAGTATCTTTTTCATAATATGCATGTTAACACTCGGTTTAACAGCATGCTCACAGTTTAATGCACAAGGTACGACACAGCTTGCAGTTAATCTTGAACGTAAAGTTTCAGGATTAGAAAAAAAGCAGTTAACGCTGAACACTGGTGAACAGATTGTCTACTTAGAAGCAGGTGATCCAAAGCATGAAACCATTGTATTACTCCATGGTTTTGGTGCAAATAAAGATAATTTTACGCGCTTCTCACGTAAACTTTCAGACCAATACCACGTTATCCTGCCAGATAGCGTAGGATTCGGTGAATCTAGCCGTATTGATAATGCGCAGTATGATTCTGATGCTCAGGCAGTGAGATTACATCAATTCATTACACAATTAGGGATACAACAGATTCATTTGGGCGGTAGCTCTATGGGTGGGCATATTTCTCTTGCATTTGCAGCGAAATACCCTCAGCAAGTGAAAAGCTTGTTATTACTAGACAGTGGTGGCTTTTGGAGTGTTCCAAGAATGCCGATTTTTGCGAACTTTGGAACGGGTCAAAATCCTCTGATTATCGAAAATGAAGAAGATTATTTAAAGCTCTATCAAGTTGTGATGAGTAATCCCCCCTTTGTTCCTCAGTTTATGCTGAGAGAATTTGCGCAAGACAGTCTTAAAAATGCTGCTTTGGAACGCAAAATTTCAGCTCAATTGGTTACTGATTCAATTGAAGAACGTGCAAAAACGGTTAAAACACCCGCACTTGTCATTTGGGGTAAAGAGGATCAACTTTTAGATGTTAAAACCACGCAAACCATTAAAGCTTTGATGCCTCAAGCTCAAGTAATTATTATGGATGATACTGGGCATTTACCTATGCTTGAAGCACCTGCGAAAGTCGCTAAAGATTATTTATTATTCTTAAAAAAGTTGAATTCATGATTTTATGACATTATTTATAAACAACTACTTTATAAATAAGCATAATAAAAAAGACCTACCTTCTACTCTAGCTATATGATATGTAAAACGAACATTCATATAGCTATACAGAATTAGATAGGTCTTAATCAATATTGACTCAAACGGATTACGCCCTGAAAGGTTTAATCTGCTGAAATATCTTCAAACAATACTGATGATAAATAACGTTCACCTGCATCTGGAAGTACCACCACAATGGTTTTTCCTGCATTTTCAGGACGTGCAGCCAATTGAGATGCGGCAGCTAAAGCTGCACCACTTGAAATCCCCACGAAAATACCTTCTTGAATGGCACTTTGACGTGCGAAATCAATCGCTTCTTGGTTTCCAATGGCAATCACTTCATCCACTAAATCTAAATCTAGGTTTTTAGGAATAAAGTTTGCGCCAATCCCCTGAATTTTATGTGGCCCTGGCGTTAAGGTTTCACCACGTTTAGTTTGCCCAATGATTGGTGAATCCGCTGGTTCTACAGCAACAGAATAAATCGGTTGATTCTTCACATTTTCAAAGTAACTAGAAATACCTGAAATCGTTCCCCCCGTACCGACACCTGCAACCAAAATATCAACTTTACCATCTGTTGCTGCCCAAATTTCAGGGCCAGTGGTTGTTTCATGGATTTTTGGATTGGCTGGGTTTTCGAACTGTTGCGGTAAATAGTATTTTTCAGGTTGCTCTGTTGCTAAACGTACAGCTTCTTCAACAGCACCTTTCATACCTTTAGCAGGCTCAGTTAAAATTAAGTGAGCTCCTAAAGCTTTCAACACTTTACGGCGTTCAATACTCATGCTCGCAGGCATGGTCAAAGTAATATCATAGCCTTTTGCTGCTGCCACAAATGCCAATGCAATCCCCGTATTGCCACTGGTTGGCTCTACAATATGCATGCCTTTTTTAAGTAAACCTTTCGCTTCAGCATCTGCAATCAAGGCAGCACCGATACGGTCTTTTACTGAAAATGCAGGATTTCGGCTTTCTATTTTCGCTAAAACTGTCGCTCCACCTTGAATTAAACGGTTAATACGTACCAAAGGTGTATTACCGATTGCATCTGCGTTATTGCTATATACTGCGATGCCTAGATTTTCTGTTTGTGGGAAATTTGGATCTGTCGCCATAATCTGTCCTTGAATTTTAAGTAAGTGATATTGATCCTATCATATCGCTTTTTTATCGATATTAGATATTCTCTAAAAATATTTAGTTATACGAATTGTTTATTTTTACAAATCATAAACTTAGTTATATTATTCAACTATTTGACTGATTTGTCATCAAATCTGCTTGCACAACTGTATAAGAAATAAAGCATAATAAGCGCATTAAAAATATTTTGAGAATCACATGGCAACAAATGCTTATCAAAAATTTTATCGTCAATTCACTAAAAAAATTCTAGATAAAATTGTTTCCCCACAAATTTTGGGTGATACACAAGCACTTGAAAATACAGTAAATAGCGATTCATCGAATGCTTTTCCAATTTGCTATGTTATCCAAGATGATTCGACCTCAAATAAAGTCTTGATTGATAATGAGACCGAGAAAAGAAATTTAAGTCCTGCATTTGCACCTTTAAGCATGGGTGACTATCAAGAAGATGATTCTTTTCTGACGCTTGAAGCCAGTAAGTCTAATGCTTCGGCATATTATCCAGATAAATTAATTCGCCTAGTTGAATATCTACTTAAACACCCTGAAGCTGATGTTTTATTGGTTCCTGTGACGGTTCTATGGGGTCGCGCACCAGAGAATGAGGACAGTTGGTATAAAGCACTGATGGCAGATGCATGGACTAAGCCTACAGGAATTAAACAAGCAATTAATATCACGTTATATGGGCGTGAGAATTATATTGAATTTCATCAAGCCATATCTTTAAGAAGTTTAATCAATACTTCACTTGAAGTTGCACCAAACTTTGCTCCTGCACATTATGTTGTGACTGAATTAAATAAATCTTTTTATCAATATAAAGAAGCCATTTTAGGGCCCGATTTATCAGATCGTCGTAATGTGATTAACAAACTGATGACGACTGATGCCGTAAAACAAGCCATTTTGACTGAAAGTATCCATAAAAAAATCAGTGTTAATGCTGCTGAAAGTTTGGCACGAGGTTATTTAGATGAAATCGTTTCAGATTTTTCTTATTCCACCTTACGATTTGGTGAAATTGCATTAACCAAATTATGGACGCAACTCTATGATGGTATTGAGGTTCATCATTTTGATACCGTGCGTGAGCTTGCCAAAGATTATGAAATTGTATACACACCATGTCATCGTAGTCATATCGATTATTTATTATTGTCCTTTGTGATCTATAAGCGTGGTTTGATGGTGCCGCATATTGCCGCAGGGATTAATCTAAATATGCCTATCGTTGGGCAATTAATGCGTGGTGCAGGTGCTTATTTTATACGTCGTAGTTTTAACGGTAATGCGCTTTATACTTCTGTATTTAAAGAATATATTTATAGCTTACTCAGCCGAAATACACCTTTAGAATATTTTATTGAAGGCGGTCGTTCCCGTACTGGCTTATTGCTACCCGCGAAAAAAGGCATGCTTGCCATGACCATTCAGAGTCATTTACGTGGTCATAGTAAACCTATTGTCTTTATTCCAACTTATTTTGGTTATGAAAAATTGATGGAAGGTTCATCCTATATCAAGGAATTAGGCGGTCAGAAAAAACAAGCTGAATCACTTTTTGGTTTATTAAAATCAATTCAAAAAATTGAAAAAGTGTTTGGAATCGTTCATGTAAACTTTGGTGAACCTGTATTTTTAAATGATATTTTAAATAAAAATCAAGCACCGAAACATGTGGCCTTACAAGATGAACTACCTGAATCTGTAAAAACGTCAATTAATGATGTCGCAAATGAAATCCTTGAAAATATTAATAAAGCCGTTGTGATTAATCCTGTCAGTTTAGTTTCACTGGTTTTATTGAATGCGCCGACTCATGCGCTTTCAGAACGTGAAGTGCTATTACGCTTAGAGCAATTCCGTCATTTACTTCAACATCATCGTTATGATGATCGTATGAAAATTACAGCACTTTCCAATCATGAAATCATTCAATATGTGTTAAAACTTAAACAAATTGAATTTATTGAACATGATAATGAACGCTGGATCAAAGTTGCGGACACTCAAGCAGCACTACTCAAATATTTTAGTAATAATATTATTCATACCGTGATTTTGCCTGCGTTGATTGCCAGTTTATTGAAAAATCAGCTTGAACAATCAATCCTGACCATTGAAAAGCAACAATTATTCAATTTGATTGCTGAAAACTATGTGAATGTTCAAAAACAATTTTATTTAAAATGGGATGGTGTTGAGGTTCAAGCTGAAATTGATCAACTTTTAGAATACTTTGTTGCTGAATGTTTAATTTCGATTGAAAATCAAAATATTAACATTATTCAATCTGATGGTTCACTGAGCTTACTGACATCATTTGCACATTTATATGAGATGAATTTACCCAAAGAAGCCTAATGAAAGTGGTTTAAATACTTAAATACATCTGAGAATTTAAGCATCGAATAACTTGAAATAGATGAATACGATATAAAAAACCGAAGTAAAGCTCGGTTTTTTTATGCTTTAAAACCCATAAACCCATAATAATTTAAAATTTGAGTAAAACTTTTGCTCTGCTTTAAACCTGATTGCTGATATAAATCCAATAGATCGTCAGCACTGATCAAATGAAAATCATATTCTAAACGCTCAATCATGGCCTGACTTTGTTTTTCAGAAAGTCCTGTTTTTAAGGCGATGTTTTTTAATACTTTTAATTCATCCTGAGTAGATATTTGAGTTAGATCTACACTGATACAAAATCCATTCGGGTTTAAACTATCGGCAATATCCTGAAAAAAAGTTGCTTTATTTTCAACAGGAACAAAATGTGAAACGAGTATTGCAAGTGCTGCATCAAACTTTTCATGGCTTGAATTTAAAATTGCAGTATCCCCATGAATAAAGTTGACGCGATCTGATAATGCGCGTGTTTGAATATGGTTTTGTGCCTTTTCAAGCATATTTAATGCAGGATCAATTGCGGTAAATGTCCATTTTGGGAACTGTTCAAGTAAATATTGCAACTCAAAACCTGTTCCACAACCGACAATCAAAATATGTGCATATTCATTTAAATAACTTTCTAAGAGTGCATGAACTTGTAAGTGAATCAATTCATAACCTGGAATGAGTTTACGAATATGTTCATCATATCCATCAACAACCAGCGGATTGTTAAAATCTTTTGCCATGATTAATCCTGAGCATGACCATGTTTAACCCGAACCGCTTGTAAACAAAAATCAGCAATTTGTTTCACAAAATATTCTTTATAAGTTTGATCAAACATCTTTGTTTTGGCAATACTTAAAGGCTCAATCACTACAAATGTCATCGCGCCCACGACGCAAAGCGCTGTGGTATTCAAATCTTCAAAAATGAATTCTCCAGAATGTCGCCCTTCAGTCAGTATTTTGATAATACTCTCTTTAATCAATTGCTTACTTTGAAACCGTTCTAATTCAAATTTAGGATCGACAGGTTCAAAAAGTAAAGAATAGGATAAGCGAGGACTGTTCATTGCTCTTTTGACAAAGGTTGTGACGGCACGATGCAATTTTTCTATAGCCGTCTGATCAGTATGGGCAATATCATTCAAAATACTGACTTCAATATGAATCGCCGCATTTAATACTTCGATCAAAACTTGGTTTTTATTTTCAAAATAACGATAAACTAAACCACTAGAAATCCCTGCTCGATCTGCAATCGCTTGAATTTGTGCATCTTTAAATCCTCCGTGTGCAACTAATTCCCGTGCAGATTTTAAAATCATCTCACGATTTTGTTGCATCTTTTCTTCCATCACTGAGGATCTTTTATAATTCATAACGACGCACAATTCCTTTTGGAAAATAAATACTAAAGCACGATTCTACCTTGCTTTTTTATGAAAGTAATCAAACTTAAATGAATCATCTTGAATGACGAGTCACCTCGTCATCTATTCAAAAACATAACGTATTGAAAAATTATTTTGTCATTTAAAATTATTTTGTAATTTAAAAGGCTCTAGACAATCAGATTTTGATCTTCCTAATACTAATTCTTCAATTAGTGACGGTCATTAATAGTCATTAAAAACCCTTAACAACAATTAGTCTGGTTGAAAATTAATCATCACCGTTAAACCTTGAGGTTGGGTTTGTTCAAATTGAAGCTGAAAATGTTGTTGTTCTAACAAGATTTGACTCAAAGCCAAGCCTAGACCATAACCTTGCTGTAAAGAATCCTTACGCCAAAAACGTTTCGTTGCCAAACTCAATTCTTGCTGATCTAAGCCAATGCCAAAATCTTGGATATAAAGCTGTTGTCCCTTTTGAAAAATCTTAATTTTTTGTGGGTTTTGTTGATCCAAATTTTTCGAATGCTTCAAGCTATTTTCAATAATATTGCGTAGCACAATCATCATCGCTGTATATGACATATCAATTACAGTCAATGAATCTTCATCTAAATCAATTTGGCTATAAATTTCAGGATATTGCACTTGTAACTGCATCAGAACATCATCTAATAAAATTTTTAAATCCGTAGCTTCGATATATAAATTTTGTTGATGCTCTGTTTGGCTTAAAATCAGCAATTGTTCTAACAAATTTTGATAACGGAGAATGCTACTTTCCGCATCATTGAGAATGTGAATAATCTCAGTATTTTGACCGTTTTCCTGCTGTTGCGTTGCAATCATTTTACTCAGTTGTACATTGGTTTTAATCGCAGTTAATGGGCTTCTTAATTCATGCGCAGCATAGGCACTAAAGTTCTTTTCATTCTCTAAACTTTCTTTTAAACGAGTGACCAATTCAACCATATTTTCTATAAAAGGTTGAATTTCATTGGGAATACTTTCAACCTTAAGATTGGATAAAAATGCAAGTTCATGTGTCTCATTTCGTTGATGTTGATTGAGTGATTGTGTAACTTTCTCAATCGGCTTAAATTCAGCTTTGACAATCCATAAAATTAAAACAATACAGAGAATTAATGTCAAAATGAGTGGGTATAAAATAGATTTTAAAATCTCAGCTAATAATGAATTTCTGAGCGTAATTTTCTCAGCAGCAACCACTTGTAATTGATCTTTTTTTAATACAAAACTACGCCATTCAGTGCCATTTTGAATCCACGTACTAAAGCCCTCTGCACGATTCGCCAATCCATCAGGTGCGCCTTTGGTACGTGCAACAACGTGATGATTAATAATCACATCAGAACTAAAATAAGACACTTCACAAGCAATCAAATTTTGTTGGCTGAGTTCTGAAACCATCGGTTTAGCAGACTTCGCCAATTGTTCTGCTGGAATTTGACTGAGTAAACGTGACACCATATGCGCAGATGCAGATAATCGCTCGTCCAAGGTTTCTGTCATTTTCTTTTCTAAATTAAGATACAGCCAAGCAAAAGCCACAGCCCATACAAGAATAAAGGCACAGGTAATGCTGAGAACTAACCGCCATTTTAGACTGTAATTTTTCATCATCTAGACATCACAAACTAAGCACAAAAATGCAAGATATATCAACACAATATATCGACAAAACAATATATCGACAAAACAATCAAATCTCTTCAATAATTTATAAATCGATTATTTGGAACTAAAACCAAATAAATAGATGAATTCAAAGCCCTAACTTTCTAATTCAACTTGAAAGAGATAACCCACGCCTCGAATAGTTTGAATATATTGAGCACCTATTTTTTGTCTAAGGTGAAAAACATGTACATTCAAAGCATTACTTTCAATATTGTCTTGAAAACCATAAACTTTATCGATCAGCACTTCATTTTTCAGCACTTGATTTGGATGCATCATAAAAATTTCAAGTAAGGTGTATTCACGTCTAGATAAATTTAAAATTTGATCTTGTAAAAACACTTGCTGCGTCGCAGTATCTATTTTCAAAGCACCTTGTTTAATTTGATTAGATGCAAAACCACGATGACGCCTAGCCAATGCATGAATTCTGGCAATGAGTTCTGATAATTCAAAAGGTTTAGTGAGATAGTCATCTGCACCATAATTTAAAGCATCTACGCATTGTTGTGTTTTATTACGTGCCGTTAAAACAAGAACAGGCACTTGAATATGCTGATCACGCCAATTTTTCAGTAATATTAAACCATCTTCATCTGGTAAACCTAAATCCAGCAGACACAAATCAACCGCTGTATTTTTCACAAAATAATCTGCATCTTTAGCTGTCGTTACATGTTCAACTGAGAAATTCAGATGCTGTAAAGACAAGCAAATACTTTTTGCAATATATGGATCGTCTTCAACCAGTAAAATAAACATGCACGCTCCCAAAAACTCAGTACACTATTGTACAAAGAAAAACTCAGATTAATGTTCTCTTAATCTGAAATTATGGATAATGAATTTAAATGATAGAAAGACTTGGAATTATGAAGTTGCGAATGTTGTTGAATGCTATATGCATGACTGTATTGGCTTTTAATACAGTGAATACAGTTGCTTTAGCAAATACTGAATTTTTACCTCCAGATCAAGCCTTTCAGCTTTCTGCTGAATCTATTTCCGAAAATAAAGCACAACTCAAGTGGACAATTGCACCACATTATTATCTCTACCATGATCAGTTTAAGGTCAGTGTAAACAACAAAAGTATTCCATTGAACTTGCCTAAGGGCCATATAAAGGATGATCCTACCTTTGGTAAAACAGAAGTTCATTATGACCAAGTCACTACGCAAATTCAGGTAAAACCCAATTCAAAATATTTGGTGATGTATCAAGGATGTTCAGCGGATGGTCTATGTTATCCCTTGCAACGTAAAACAATCAGCACAGATGCAGATGGTTTATTTCCACAAAGTAATGCATCAACAAATACCGCGACGAAAAACTTACTGAGCAATAGCAATTCAGAATCATTGCTCACTCAATCGAGTGACAGTAAATCAAAAGATAAATTAAACAAGCAAAATTCAGATATAAAAACTGATTTGGCAACGAATCAGTCAAATCAAAACAAGAGTTTAGCTGAAAATAAGGCCGAGGATTCAGATCGTTCGATTAACAGTTCAGCAAGTGAAATTAATCCAAATCAAGCTCAGCTAAAAGAATCTACGGACTCAAGCACTGTCATTACAAGTTATACAAATTCTGAGCTTGTAACAGATCAAAATACAACTAATAACAGTACAACGTCATTACAATGGAATGATGATCAATCCTTTTTTAAACTCCTTTCTAAAGATTCACTGATCCTCAATCTCTTAGTCTTTTTTGGATTAGGTATTTTACTGGCCTTCTTACCTTGCTCTTTACCTCTAATTCCAATCCTCTCAGGTATTATTATCCAACGTGCCAAAGGCTATAAAGCGGTTGTTATTGCGCTCAGCTTTGTTGTGAGCATGGCTGTTGTCTATGCCATCATGGGTATTGTCGTTGCTGAAATTGGTTATAGTTTTCAACGCTGGTTCCAAAGTCCTTGGATTGTTTCATTATTTGCTGTCCTGTTTGTTGTTTTGGCGCTCAATTTATTTGGTTTATATCAACTCAATTTGCCACAAGCCATCAGCCAAAAACTGAGTAATCTACAAAATAATCAAAAAGCAGGCACTGTATATGGTGCAATTGCAATGGGAGCACTTTCTGCACTCATTGTAGGCCCATGTATGAGTGCGCCTTTGGCAGGAGCATTGTTATTCGTTTCACAATCTAAAAGTGCTTTTCTAGGTGGTTTATACTTATTTATCCTTGGTTTAGGTATAGGTTTACCACTATTTATTGCTAGTGTCTTTGGTTCAAAATTACTACCTAAACCGGGTAAATGGATGGATCGTATTAAAGTCAGTTTTGGCTTTGTTATGCTCATGGTCGCTTTGTATTTTATTCGTCCAATGCTTCCGTCTACACTATATTCTGCAATTTTCGCCCTCTTGTGTATTGCCCTTGCAATCTATCTGTTCAATGCTTTGCGTGATACTGAAAAAACAAGCAATAAAATTATTTTAATCTTTATTGCTTTAATCAGTTTAGTGGCAGCAATTTGGAATATTCAACAAAGTTATTCAGCTTATCAAATTCAGCATAGCCAAACGCAACATTTAACATGGCATAAAGTCACTACAGCAACTGAACTTGAAAATGCTTTAGTCAATGCAAAACAGTTAGGTCAGCCGATTATTATTGATGTCTATGCCGACTGGTGTGTGGCCTGCCAACCAATTGAAAAAGAAGTTTTTCCCCGTACAGATGTACAAGAGGCTTTAAAAGGTTTTACTTTAATTCAATTGGATTTAACCACTTATAACGAATCTCAGGACAGCATTCTCAAACAACGTGAAATTTTAGGGCCACCCACCATGTTGTTTTTAAATGAGAATGCTCAAGAAATTCGTGAATTACGCTTTACAGGAACATTCTCAGCAACACAACTGATTCAACAAGTTGCAAAAATTCATAAACCTACAACTCCGCTGTCATGATCACAGCACAAGCTATACACTTAGGTCCAATCATGCTGCCATGGGGATTGATGATTCTCATGGTCGCAATAGGTGTAGCCTTGCTGTTTGGACAATATAGTCCTTATGGTTATCGACGCTTTAAAGTCTGTGATTCACAATGGACTGTATTTAAAGACACCATATGGACTGCAATTTTAATTGGTCTGCTCTGCGCGCGTATCGGCTTTGTTCTATTGAATCTTGATGCCTATCTACAACATCCAATTGAAATCATTAAGATTCAAGATAAAGGCTTCAATTTTTATTTAGGGTTATTGGCTGCTTCTTTATGGATATTTTGGAAAAATCGTGCGATTAAAAGACGATTTCTGATCATTTTATTGAGTATTTTTACGACAATCACACTTTTAGGCACAGCCATTCACAAACAGGTACTTTTGCAATATCAACAATTTCCAAAGGTCAGTTTAACGAGTTTACAACAGCAAAAAGTTGAACTCGTTCAGTTTATAGGTAAGCCAACTGTGATTAACTTATGGGCAAGTTGGTGTCCACCATGCCGCCGTGAAATGCCTGTACTCGATCAAGCGCAAAAGACTTATCCGAATGTACAATTTGTCTTTATTAATCAATTTGAAGATGCAGCAACTGTTCATGCTTATTTACAACAGCACACCTTAAAGTTGCGCTGGGTTTTATTGGATCCTCATGGTAGTACAGCGCAAAAAACTGCAATGTATGGTTTACCCAGTACTTTGTTTTTCAATGCTCAAGGACAGTTGGTCGATTCACATATGGGAGAAATCACCCATGCTGCATTGGATCATTATGTTCAAAAAATTATTTCAGACTAGGAACAATCACATGAAAAAATTTAAAACTTTAGGTCTTTTTACCATTGGGGTGTTGGCAAATAGTGTTGCCTTTGCAGCAGAAACTGATCTGATAAAAAACAAACTTGAAAAAGAAGGCTATACTTTTGTTAAAAAAATTGAAGCACCTGAAGGTTTGATCGGTTGGACAGGATATAAGAATGAATATCCTTCGACTGTTTTTATTGCCAAAGATCAAAAATACTACTTGGTTGGTGACTTGTTTGATCAATCTGGTAAAAATTTGACTGAGCAAGCAATCAATACGCATGTTAAAAGTGCTGTACTTAATGAAATCTGGAAAAGTCTTGAAAAATCAACTTGGATTCAGGATGGAAAACCAGATGCTGAAAAAATTATCTATGTTTTTAATGATCCCAATTGCACTTATTGCCATACTTTTTGGAAGCAAGCACGTCCTTATGTAGACTCAGGTAAAGTTCAGTTACGTCATATTCTGGTGGGTATCATTAGACCATCAAGTAAACGTGAGGCTTCAATTATTTTGGACAATCCAAATCCTGCTGAATTTTTTAAGCAATACAATCTCTCTAATGGAAAATCTAAGCTTAAACAGACGCCGCCTATGGTTCCTTCTAAAGATTTATCAGACAAGTTGGACTTCAATGCAGAATTGATGAATAAATATGGTTTTTATGCAACACCTGCTTTAATTTGGAAAGATAGCAAAGGTGAAGTTCAAAGTCAGCAAGGTGTACCAAAGGATTTAAATAAATTATTAGCTGAATAAGGTTACCTGAGTTCGAGATAAGATATATTCCCAACTATCTGATACGCGGAAGCGTCAGTCGCATTGTTCGAGGCATGAGGAATATATTCCGCAAGATCTGTAATATACTGTTTTTGCGATACATTAGGTACTTGATAGTATCTGTCGAGTTGGCGACTCTTGCGCTGCTTTAATCACAGCTCAGGTTTTGCCCTTGCGTGGCAGTGCCACTCATCCCGAAAGCCTTGCGAGGTAGTACCTCTCAGGTCGAACCTGAATAAGATTGAAATATATTTCAAGCGAAGTGCAAGACGAAGTGGGTTAATCCTTGCATTTGACTTTTAAACGGTAAGACTCCGCTGTACCTGATCTATCTTTTCAATAACTTACATCAAAGCTTATCCAGAACTGATGTTAAGATTGTAATGTTCTAAACACACATTAAAAAACCCGCTAAAAGCGGGTTTGGAGCAAGATCAATTTATTGTTGATCATTAAAACACACACATATTTAGACCAGGGAAAATCAAATAATATAGCGCTGTTTCATGCATCTATTATTTATATTTCTTTGATTTTCATCTTGTCATTTTGCGCCAGTTTTATGTCATCTCACGACATCCAATAGAATAAAAATCATACTATTTAACCTTAACTGAGCAGAATACCTCGCTCGTCATTCCAGAAGCTTTCAGACTTTGCTTTTGACGATCTAAAAAGTTATTCGCAATGATAAACATCATATTTGCAGTATCAAGCTGAATATTCTCTTTAGAAATCAATGCTATATTTTGGTAAGCATCCAAACGTGAACAAAAGGCTTCTTTTTGTTGTTTGGCATCAGTCGTTGAATTTGGTTCGTCTAAAACCAGTTTTGTTGCATTCACTTGATCCGTATATTCTTGAATTTTCTTGTTATATTCATCTTGTGTCAGTTTCTGTGTCATTTGATCCGCATAGCTATATGCAGATCCAAATATCACCAATATTGCCAATAATGCTTTCTTCATATGATTCACATCACAAGTTAATGATTTGTTTTAGCAAGTTAAATGCTACAAAAGATCAGCTTTCCAAACGTCTTCATATTCGTCAGCGTCGATCATAAATCTAAAACCTTCTTCCAATGACAGGTATGGAATCGCGTCTGGAAAAATCTCTTCAAGTTCTTTTACACTCACTACATCAAAAAAATCTTCACCTTCCTCTAATTCACCACCATAAATAAACCACGACACATTTTCAGCATCAGGTTTTTTACGAATCCCGACGATCGGTTCTTTATTTAAAGTATGCTTAGCAATTGCCACTAAATCTGTTTCATTCACTTTGATATATTTAGAATCAAACTCTTCACAGACTAATTTCTGTTCTTCAACAAAATCTTGCAACATACCATTTTCCCAATCTTTTGGATTTTCAGTGATTGTAAGCCGACATCTTTATAATCACAATCAATTCAATAAAGAATCTTTGAAGAATCAAATTATTTTGTTAAACTTGATTTTGTTTCAAATTCAAAAATAGATTTAAATTCGGTTCTCTTAGCTGTTGAAGTGAGTTTATAAGCAATCTTTTGCTCAAAATATTTGTTGTAATCGTCACTCTATTTCCACCTTACACACAGTAGATATAACGCTATACTCATTCAATCATGGAAAGAATCATTAAAACTGGAGATAAAATAATCATGCACGACTTATTCAAAATTTTATAGATAAATGAATTAAATTCGATATTTTCAACCATTCAACAAATATAAGTTTATTACAAATTACAGAGTTATTTATGATTGAGTCACTAAGAGGTTTAGCCTTACAGCATCAAGGACTTATGAGTTCACCTTCTTTTGGGAAAGGTCTGTCTGCAACGCATCAAGCCATTGAGCATTTAGGTTATGTGCAAATCGATACGATCTCTGTGGTTGAACGTGCACACCACCATATTTTATGGAGTCGTGTTCCAGATTACGATCAAAGTCACCTCAATCAATTGGTTCAACAAAAACAAATTTTTGAATATTGGTATCACGCAGCCTCTTATTTACCCATTCAAGATTATCGCTATGCGCTTCCTCGCATGGAAAAAGTCCGTGATGGTATCCATCGATATTTTAATAGAGGTGATCAACGCTTAATGAATGAAATCCTCATTCGTGCTAAAGCTGAAGGAAAAATTCGCCTACGTGATATTGATAAAGAAAATAAAGCCAATACAGGTGGTTGGTGGAATATGAGTCTTGCCCGTCGTTCCATTGAGCAGCTTTTCATGCAAGGTGATTTGATGATCAGTGAACGTATAGGTATGGAAAAAGTCTATAGCCTTACAGAATCATGCCTACCCTCTGGTCTTGATTTAAGCAAACCTTCATTGGATGAATATGCATTATATCTATTGAATACCACATTTCGAGCACATGGCGTATTTACATTAAAACAATTACTGCATTTGAAAACGGGTAAAGATATTCGTGACGCAATGCAAAACGTTTTAAATCAGTAAATTGAAGAAGGTTTGATTACAACGATCAAGGATGTAGATGGACAACTTTATTATGTGAATAGTGCTTCACTCAATCAAACTATTTCGATTGAACCAAAAGTAAAAATCTTGTCACCTTTTGATAATCTCGTAATTCACCGTGACCGCCTTAATTCTCTATTCAAATTTGATTATCGCATTGAATGTTACGTGACTGAATCTAAACGTATTTATGGGTATTTTTGTCTACCTATTTTATATGGTGATCAACTGGTTGGTCGTATTGATTGTAAAGCACATCGTGCCAAGAAGGTCTTCGAAATTTTAAGTCTACATTTGGAAAATAACATAGCGGATCGAGAGCACTTTTTTACTGAATTAAAAACTGAAATACAAAAATTTTCTGCATTTAATCAATGCCCAATATTGCATGAGAATACACTCAGTATCTTAAATAAGTCATAAAAAAACCGACTGGATTCAGTCGGTTTTTGATGAATAATAGAATTAACGAACAATACCTCGTTTAGATTCTACTATCGAATCTATCAACAACTGTACTTCTTCAACTTCAGGAAGAATATCTTGACGAATTTTTTCAATCGCTTGTTCAGTCGTTAAATTCTCTTTATAGATCAATTTAAACGACTCTCTTAAGCCTTGAATCACTTTCTTAGACCAGCCTTTACGACGCATGCCTTCAACATTCATTCCATAAGCATGTGCAGGATTTCCAGATACCATCACATAGGCAGGAACATCTTTAAGGATCAGTGAAGCGCCACCAATCATGCTGTATGAATCAACTTTACAAAATTGATGAATACCTGAGTTACCACCGACGATTACAAAATCACCAATATGCACATGACCCGCGATACCCACATTATTTGCAAAAATATTGTTATCACCAATCACACAATCGTGTGCAATATGCGTATTGACCATCAGTAAGTTATTACTACCAACCTTGGTCAGACTTCGATCTTGAACTGTACCACGATGCAAACTGCAATGTTCACGGATTTTATTGTTGTCACCAACTTCTAACCAAGTTTCTTCACCTTGATATTTCAAGTCTTGACAAACTTCACCGACACTGGCGAATTGAAAAATTTCGTTGTTTTGACCAATACGTGTAAATCCACCAATCACAACATGAGAATGGAGTTTGGTGCCTGCTCCAATAGTCACTTGTGGCCCAATAATTGAATATGGACCAATTTGAACATCTGGTGCTATCACTGCAGATGCGTCAATAATAGCGGTTGGGTGTATTAGATCGTTATTGCTCATGCCTGCTCTAATTTCTGATGAGAAATGATAATTTCAGCGGTTGCTGCCACCATGCCGTCAACGCTAGCAGTACATAAATATTTGTAAATGCCACGTTTTTGCATAAGTAATTCAGATTTTAGCACGAGTTGATCACCAGGAACGACTTGTTTTTTAAAACGCACCTTTTCAGCGCCAGCAAACAAAAACAAAGAACCCGGTCTAGGCTTTTCATTATTCATAATGAAACCTAACACACCTGAAACTTGTGCCATCGCTTCAACGATCAAAACACCAGGCATAATAGGATAACCAGGGAAATGTCCCTGCATAAACTCTTCATTAATTGAAACGTTTTTATACCCAACAATACCGTTCTCTGTAACTTCAGTTACACGATCAACAAGCAAGAACGGATAACGATGTGGTAAATACTCACGAATCGTTTGAGTTTGCATAGGTAATTCAGGAACCGTAAAAGGTAGAGATGTAGACTCAGTCATAATTATTTACGCGATTTTAAAGTTGATTCAATGGACTCAATTTGAGTCTGCATATGATCCAGTTGTTTGACCAATTTGGTCAATGGCACATCTGCTAATTGTCGAAGACGAACAACCGTTCTTCGCCAATGATTTGTTTCAAATTGTCCAGTACCTGAAGAATATGAACCTGCTTCAGAAATATTTTTTGTGACCATTGACATACCTGTTATTGTCACATTATCGGTGATATTTATGTGTCCAACAACACCTACAGCACCCGCAAGGATACAGTTTTTGCCAATGGTTGTACTTCCAGCAATACCACACTTGGCAGCAAGTGCAGTATTTTCACCAATGTGTACGTTGTGAGCGATTTGCACAAGGTTATCAATAATGACACCGTTTGAAATAATTGTATCATCCAATGCACCACGATCAACACTACAGTTTGAACCGATACGCGCATCATTTCCGATACGTACCGAACCCAATTGAGCGATTCGATTCCACTTACCTTGATAAGGCGCAAATCCAAAACCTTCCCCGCCGATCACTGTATTGGCATGAATACGTACTCGATCACCGATCTTTGCAAAACCCGTCAGTGTCACATGAGAATCAATAAAGCAATCTTTACCAATTTCCACACCATCGTCAATTTTAACATGAGATTGGATAATGCTATTTGCACCCACCACACAGTCCTCACCAATCACAACATAATGCCCAATATAGGCATCATCTGCGATGATGGCAGAAGGTGAAATTTGAGCAGTCCGTTCAATTCCACGTTGGGTGATTTTAATTTCAAACTTATGCGTCAAGATTGCAAATGCAAGATAAGGGTTTGCCACAACAATGAAGTTTTGATGATGACTCAACTGCTTTTGCATTTCAGCTGTCACAATCAAAGCACCTGCTTTAGAATTTTGTGCGGCATTCAAATGCTTATCACCATTTACAAAGGCGATTTGATTTGCCTGCGCTTGTTCTAGACTTGCAAGTCCATTGAGGGCTAAATCAGGTTGACCAATTAGCTCGCCTTGAACAAGTTGAGCTAATTCATCGAGATGGAAATAATTGGATCTCATTGATTATTTAATTGCATTGACCTTTTGGATCATTTTAGCAGTTATATCGTTCTTTGCGTCATAAGCAAGTGCTGAATTTTTATTCAAAATATAATCTAAACCGCTTTCTTGGCGTAATTGTTCAGCAGCTTGCTTTACACGCGTCTCAAAAGTTGCATTGGTACTTTGAATTGTACTTTGAACTTTTGCTTGCACACCTTGTTGAATGGTTTGAAATTCATTCACTTTGGCTTGATATTGTGCATTGATTTGCTGAACATTTGCACCTTGAGCTTGTGCTTTCTGTTTTAAAGCTTCAATGTCTTTGGTGATTTGTTCAAGCTTTGAAGTCTGTGGTTTAACAGATTGTTCTAAGCTCGCATTTTGTTGTTTTAAATACGTACTACTTTCTACAACTTTTTCTAAATCAACCACACCAAAACCTGCTGCTTGAGTTAATCCAGCAATGCCTAGACCTAGGCCTAATACAACCATCTTCATTGTTTTCATATTTGTTCCTTAATTATGCTGTCATTAAATCCAAGATGAATCGTACTTAGAAAGTACGACCGATCTCAAATTGAATTTCTTTGGTTTCATCACCTGGTTTATCATTCAATGGGAATGCATAACTCAATGAAAGTGGACCAATCATGGTAATCCATGTAAAGCCAACACCCACACTGTAACGCATATTGCTCATATCAAAATCGTAGTTATCTTTACAATATTGTTTTGCATCAACAGATGTAGTCGAACCATTTAAATAAAGTGGACCTTTAGCAGTATTACAATCGGTATCAAATACTTGTGCACCTTCTGCAAATAATACTGGACGAATTTGACGTGCCCAATCCCCTTTAAATGGAACCGGCAATGCCAACTCTGTACCGAATTGAATCAAAGCATTACCACCCACTTCTTCTGGATCATAATCTTTGGTTTTTCTTTCGTTATACGTTACACCTGGGTACTGTGGCCCTAATGTACTGTTGTCATAACCACGAACAGATCCAAAACCACCGGCATAGAAGTTTTTATAGAATGGTAGATCATTACCATAACCCAATTTACCATAACCTCTTAACACAAAGTCATGACCTAATGGGAAATAGGTTTGCGCATCATAAGTTACCTTCTGGTATTCAACATCACTGCCAGGCAATGCAATTTCTGCATTGACACGATGCGAAGTACCATTGGTTGGAAAAATTGGACGGTTTAAAGTATTGTATGACCAACCTAAATTCAAGTTATAGGTTAAGAACTTACCTTCAAACTCATCACCATATGGAACTAATTTATCTGGCGGACAGTCTTTGTAGCCAGTAATATTCCCATTAACATCTTTAATTGGTTCTAATTCTTCAGTACAGTAGGTAGATGTATGAGTTTGCTTACCACCGTGCTTTAACAAATAATCACGTACATAAGTCGAAACATAAGCACCTGTGGTGACTTTAGTTTCGTCAATATTTAGACCCGCACTAATATTTTGGTTTTCATCAATCGGATAACCAAAAGTCAAACCACCACCAATACTGTCTGTTACATAGTTATTGACGTTATAGTCATCATTTAACTTGGTTTTACGATAGTACAAGTTATAACCACGACTCACACCATCAATGGTGAAGTATGGATCAGTCACACTTAAGTTATAATAATCTTGCGTTTCAGAACGTGACAAATCAATAGCAACACGGTTACCTGTACCCAAGAAGTTGGTTTGACTTAAACCCGCTTGGAAGGTAATACCACCATTCTGCGAATAACCCACTGCCAAGGTACTTGTACCTGAATGTTGTTCTTCAACTTCAACATTTAAATCCATTTGGTCAGGTGCATTTGGCACACGAACAGGTTTAACGTCAACTTTACTAAAGAAACCTGTACGTTCTAAACGCACTTTTGACAAGTCAATTTTTTCATTACTTGCCAACGCACCTTCCATTTGGCGCAGTTCACGACGTAATACTTCATCTGCGGTTTTTGTATTTCCAGTAAAGTTAATACGACGAACCGTGACTTGCTGACCTGGATTAATATAATAATTTAAATCAACTGTTTTCGTTTCATTGTTAATTTCAGGAACCACATTCACTTCTGTGTAGTAATAACCTGCATTACCATACTTACGCATTAACAGTTGTTTAACTGCATTCACTTTTTCTTGCGAATACGTTGTACCATCTTTATATATTTGCAGTGCTTTGAGTTCATCAGGTTTATAAAGTGCATCACCTAGGAACTTAGATTCACCAAATTTAAATTGCTCGCCTTCTTTGACAGAAACCTCAATAAAGATATGTTTTTTATCTTCACTGATATTTAAGTTCGAGCTGTTCACATCAAAATTGATATAACCTTTGTTCAAATACAAAGCACGTAAGGACTCTAAACTTGCTGCCATTTTTTCACGGGCATAGCGGTCATTACGAGAAATAATAGACATCCAACCACTTTCTTTGACAGCAAATGCTTGTTTAATATCATCATCACTAAAAACGGTATTACCAATGACATTAATATCAAAAACTTTAGCGGGTTTGCCTTCATTAAATTGAATATCTAGGTCGACACGGTTATTTGGTCGTGCAACTTGCTCAACACTAATATCAGCATCATAGCGACCTTGTTGAGCATATTGTTGCTCTAACTCAGTTTCTAAAGTTTGTAACGCAGATTTTTTCAGAACTTCGCCTTCAGCTAAGCCCATCTTCTTTAAACCTTCTTCCAACGCTTCTTTTGGAATCAGCTTATTGCCTTTAAAGTTAATTTTAGAAATAACTGGACGTTCAACAACTTTAAAAACTAAGACATTGTCTTGATTTGACGCTTGAATATCATCAAATAAATTTGAAGCATATAAAGCACGGATTGAATCAGCAATCGCAGGATCATTGACACGTTCACCACTGGTTATGGGTAAAAGTGCTAGAACACTAGGTTGTGTTAAACGTACCAAGCCATCTACACGGATATCTCGTGCAATAAACTCATCTGCAGCTTGTACTTGTTGTACAGCCGCCATAGCACTAACCAGTGCCAATGGCATAAATAAATGTGATTGCTGCATGCCTATTATTTTCCAGTAAGTTAATCCACTATTACGTTATAAACGCATAAAATCATTAAATATTGCAAGGAGCATCATGCTACCAAGCAGTACCATACCAATTTTTAAGCCAACCAATTGTATTTGTTCAGAAACAGGTTTACCACGAATTGCTTCAATTATGTAATAAACCAAGTGACCACCATCTAACATTGGTATTGGCAATAAATTTAAAATCCCTAAACTCACACTCATCAGTGCCATGAATGAGATAAATGATTGCCAGCCCATTTCTGCACTTTGACCAGCAACCTTAGCAATCGTAATTGGACCCGACAAGTTGTCTAAGCCAATTAAGCCACGGACCATTTTCACCATCGAATTCAAGATCATTGCTGAAAGCTGACCTGTCTTTTCAACAGCAACACCAAATGCTTCAACAGGATTATATTGAATCGTTTGTTTATATTCAGCAGGAATGCTCAGTTTGTCAGTCTGCGCTTGCACGCCTAACATACCAGTGACATTTCCCATATTATCCCGCTTACCTTGCGGCATGACTTGCAAATGTACAATTTGACCGTTACGTTGCACATCTACATTGAGTAACTTTTCAGGTGATTTTTGTACCACATCCACCACATCAAACCAATCTTTCATTTTGACTTGATTGATTGAAATGATTTGATCACCTTCTTTCATACCTTGACGAATTGCCGCACCATCACTCGTTAACTTATAAACAGTTGCAGGAATGTGCGGACGATAAGGTGTAAATCCAAGTACATCAAACGGAGACTGACTTTGATCTTTTAAGAAACTTTGTATTGGCAATTCAAATGTTTTTAATTGACCATTGCGCTCAGCTTGAACATCAATATGTCCAGTTTCACCCACACGGTCTACAATTGCATAATTGAGCTTTTCCCATGTGCTTGCTTGTGTACCATCAATTGCAACAATTTTATCACCCACGTGCATTTGTGCTGCCGCAGCAGGTGTATTGGGTAATACTGCCCCGACACGAGTGTTGAGTTGCTCTTGCGCAGGTAAAAATAAAATCCAAAATAGAAAAACTGCAAAAATCAAATTAATCAAAGGACCAGCAGCAACAATGGCAATACGTTTCCATGGTGGCTGGCGATTAAATGCATAAGGCACATCTTCAGCGCTTACATTACCCTCACGCTCATCCAACATTTTCACATAACCACCAAGCGGTAATGCTGAAAGTTGATATTGGATACCTGACTTCTTTGAAGTCCATTTAAGCAAAGTTGGCCCAAAACCAATTGAATAAACCAGAACTTTGACACCAAGTTTGCGTGCAACCCAATAATGCCCAAACTCATGAATTGCAATCAACGGACCGAGTAAGAATATGGCAGCAACGATGATAAATAAAACACTCATGATCAGCTTTCCAATTGCGTGATACGTTTAGATGCAACTTGGCGAGCAAGTTGATCAATGTGCAAAATCGTTTCAATCGAATCTGCTGAACCATTTTGAACGTGATTAAGCGTATGTTCAACCACCTGAGGAATTTCAACAAACGAAATCTGTTGTTGCAAGAAAGATGCCACAGCAACTTCATTCGCCGCATTCAAAATAGATGGTGCTAAACCGCCCGCTTGCATTGCATGACGTGCGAGTTTTAAAGCAGGAAAACGAGCCACATCTGGTGCTTGGAAATCGAGTTGTGAATGTACAAATAAATCTAAAGGAGGAACATGTGTTTCAATTCGCTCAGGCCACGCAAGTGCATGTGCAATTGGTGTACACATATCAGGATTACCCATTTGAGCCAAAGTTGAACCATCCACATATTGAACCATTGAATGAATGATACTTTGTGGATGAACAACAACTGTAACAAATTGTTCTTGAATTGAAAATAAATGACACGCTTCGATTAACTCCAAGCCTTTATTCATCAATGTAGCTGAATCTACTGAAATTTTCTGTCCCATTGACCAGTTTGGATGCTTACATGCCTGTGCAGGAGTTACTGTTTTTAATTGTTCTAAGCTAAAGTTTAAAAATGGCCCACCAGACGCTGTTAACAAAACTTGTTTAACACCCTGCTTCGGTTGACCATTACCTTCTGATTGTAAATAGTTTTGAGGAAGGCATTGGAAAATTGCATTATGTTCAGAATCAACAGGCAGTAACAAAGCTTGATGATCTTTTGCTGCTTGAAGCATGATATCACCAGACATCACCAAAGCTTCTTTATTGGCAAGCAAAACTCGTTTCCCTGCTTTTACTGCTGCTAAAGTTGGCAATAAACCTGCCGCACCAACAATTGCAGCCATCACAACATCCACTTCAGGATGTTCTGAAACAGCGATCAGACCCGCTTCATCAGTCAAAATTTCTATATCTAAAATATTTTGAGCTTTTAAAAGTTGCTGTAACTCACCCACTTTATCCGAAGGTACAACAACGCATTTTGGATGATACTGTTTGCATATTTCACTCAGTTCTTGAATTCGACTATGCCCAGTAATTGCAAAAACTGAATATTGTTCAGGATGCTGTTCTAAAACTTTTAAAGTACTGCGCCCGATTGAACCTGTAACACCCAATATACAAACAGATTGTGACATCTATAAATCTACACCAATAAGTTTTAAAACATACATTCCCGCTGCAAAAATTGGAGCTGCAGCAAGTAATGAGTCAATACGGTCAAGCACTCCACCATGTCCAGGTAGAATACGACCCGAGTCTTTAATACCAGCACGGCGTTTAATCATTGATTCAAATAAATCGCCAAGCACAGAACTAAATACAGTTACGATAGACAGTACAAGAAAAAGAATATGTTGCGAAAGGGTTAAATGTAGATAAACGGATTGCACAATAATAATAACAATTGCAACTGTAATGATTCCGCCAACTAAACCTTCAATTGATTTATTTGGGCTAACAGCAGGTGCTAGTTTATGTTTACCAAATTTTCGTCCAACGAAATAAGCACCACTATCTACTCCCCAAACTAAAAGGAAGAGATACATCAACCACCAAGGTGAGCTTTTCCAAACTTCAAAAATTGCAGTCACAGCTGCACTTATTAAAACCAAGCCCACAACATTTAAAGTGACATTATACCAACCATCATATTCAGGATAATTTTTCACCCAATAGAGACTGCATAACCAAGTCAGAATTGAAGCACTCCAAAGGATGAGTGCCAAATCATTAAAATACAATGCTAAGCTAGAAAATAATGCGGTTAAGACACCAAAACCAGCTGCTTTAATCTTATTCACATGGTCAGATTCTTTTGGCATGAGTTTAGACCACTCATAGCCTGCTGCCCCAGCTGCGATAATCATTAACACTAACATTGGATATTGTGAATGTGTTGCAAACATACAACTAAGTACAACAGCAACCAGTACCAATGCGGTTATAATCCGCTCTAACATTATAAATTCTCTATAAACGCTTGTTGAATTTGTTCAGTGGTTTTTCCAAAACGTCTTTCACGTCCAGAAAAAATATTGAACGCATATTCTAATTCTTTCACTGTAAATTCAGGCCATAAAGTCTGAGTAAAATACAGTTCAGCATATGCCGCTTGCCACAGCAAGAAATTAGATAATCGATAATCTCCAGCTGTACGAATCAATAAATCTACAGGTGGCAAATCACCCAAACTGATTTGACGTGCAAATAATTCAGTATCAATTTGATTCACATCAATTTGTTCATCTTTAACTTGTTGTGCAAGTTTACGAGCAGTATCTGCAATATCCCACATACCACCATAACTAACAGCAATAGTTAAAGTCATGTCACTGAAATTAGCAGTCCTTTGTTCAGCATGCAACATTAATTCTTGAAGCGCTGGCGAAAGCCGACTACGATCCCCAATAAACCGCAAAGCGATTTCAAACTTTTCCATACGTGGAATTTGTTCTTTAATTGTTTCTTCTAACAATTTCATTAACAAATCAACCTCATACTGAGGTCTATTCCAATTTTCACTTGAAAAAGCAAAGACTGTTAAAGCTTGAACACCTACAGTTCGGCAATACTCTACAATCGGATCAAGGACATTCTTACCTTCACGGTGCCCATCACCTTTTTGTAGTTGTTTCTTTTTAGCAAAACGATTGTTGCCATCCATAATGATGGCAACATGTTTTGGAAGATGATTGTCTTCTGATGTGGTCATTAGAAATCTTAGACCTTCATCAATTCAGCTTCTTTCGCAGCAAGACGTTTTTCAACTTCAGCAACATATTTATCAGTGATTTTTTGGATTTCATCACCTGCACGACGCTCATCATCTTCAGAAATTTCTTTTTCTTTCAACAATGCTTTGATGTCACCCAATACATCACGACGAATGTTACGAATCGCAACTTTTGCATTTTCTGCTTCGTTACGCGCAACTTTTTGCATATCACGACGTGTTTCTTCAGTTAATGCCGCCATTGGTACACGAATCGCATCAGCAGTGACTGGGTTTAAACCCAAATCTGATTCACGAATCGCTTTATCAATTGCACCCACCATTGAACGTTCAAATGGCTGTACCAATAAAGTACGTGAGTCTTCTACACCTACGTTCGCCACTTGGTTTAATGGTACGTCAGAGCCATAGTAAGGAACCATAACACCGTTTAGGATGGATGGATGCGCACGACCTGTACGAACCTTTGCAAAACCATGTTCCAACGAGTCGAGTGACTTGTTCATACGGTCTTCAGCATCTTTTTTAAGATCGTTAATCATATGATCTTCCTTACTTATTTATCTAAATGTATATAACTTAAAATTGCAGTAGTATAAAGAGCTTTCAGGGTCACGTACATTAATTTGTAACGTGAGTACCTTCTTTTTCACCCATTACGACAGAAAGCAAAGCGCCAGATTTGTTCATATCAAATACTTGTAATGGCACATTGTGGTCACGGCATAAGCAAATTGCTGTTAAATCCATCACACCAAGCTTCTCATCTAAAACTTCATCAAAGCTTAAGAAGTCATATTTTACAGCATCGTCATATTTGCTAGGATCTTTATTATAAACACCATCTACTTTGGTTGCTTTTAAGATCAAATCCGCTTCAATTTCAATACCACGTAAACACGCTGCTGTATCTGTAGTAAAGAATGGGTTACCTGTACCTGCAACAAATACGCACACTTCACCTTGTGTCAAATGACGAATTGCATCACGGCTTGAATAAGATTCAACCACAGCACCAATTGGAAGCGCTGACATTAAACGAGTTTTAATATTGCGACGCACCAATGCATCACGCAATGCCAAACCATTCATAACCGTTGCGAGCATCCCCATTTGATCGCCAGTTACTCGCCCAACCAAACCATCTTTTTGAAGTTGGCTGCCGCGATATAAATTACCACCACCAACTACGATACCCACTTGCACACCCAAACCAACTAAGTGTGCAATAGATAAAGACATTTGATCTAAGACTTGAGCATCAATACCCATGTCTTTATTACCCGCAAGCGCTTCACCCGAAAGTTTGAGCAAAATACGCTCATAGCGTGGCTTTTTAGAATCTAACATCACAAAACTCCAATACTTATATCTACAATTTTATTCGTATAACCTTAACTGAAACTTGAAATCCTTAAACTGATTTAATTTTAATCAATTTCGCATATAAGTCATACTCATCTGCATCGGTAATTTCAACTTCCAATAAATCACCTGCTTTAATCAGTGATTTATCAATATCTTCAACAAATACATTACCGTCAATTTCAGGTGCATCTGCATACGAACGTGCAACTGCAACTGGGAACTCTTCTTCAAGATCATCAACCAGTACAGTCATGGTTTGACCAATACGTTTTTGCAATTTTGCAGCAGAAATCGCTTGCTGAACTTCCATAAAACGTTCATAGCGTTGTTGTTTAATGTCTTCAGGCACATGATCAGGTAAATCATTTGCTGTCGCACCTTCAACTGGCGAATAGGTAAAACAACCTACACGATCAAGTTGCGCTTCTTGCAACCAATCCAACAACATTTGGAAATCTTCTTCAGTTTCACCTGGGAATCCAACAACAAATGTTGAACGAATCACCAAATCTGGGCATTTTTCGCGCCACAGTTTCAAACGCTCTAAAGTATTTTCACTATGTGCTGGTCGCTTCATCAATTTTAAGATGCGCGGACTGGCATGTTGAAAAGGAATGTCTAAGTATGGCAGGATTTTACCTTGTGCCATTAAATCAATCACAGCATCTACATGCGGATAAGGATAGACATAATGCAAACGAACCCAGATCCCCAATTGACCTAATGCTTCGCACATGTCATAGAATTTGGTTTTGACTGGCTGACCATTCCAAAAGTCCAACTTATACTTGGTATCTAAACCATAAGCTGAAGTATCTTGGGAAATCACCAAGACTTCTTTTACGCCCGCCTTTTTCAAAGCTTGCGCTTCGGTTAAAACCGATCCAACTGGACGAGAAACTAAATCACCACGCATACTTGGAATAATGCAGAAAGTACAACGATGGTTACAACCTTCTGATATTTTCAAATAAGCATAATGCTTTGGCGTCAAACGAATCCCTTGTTCAGGAACAAGGTCAATAAATGGATTGTGTTTTGGCGGCTCTGGAACATACTGATGTACGGCTTCCATCACTTCTTGATATGCTGCTGCACCTGTCACTTTTAAGACATTTGGGTGCATCTTACGAATTTTGTCTTCATCTTTACCCAAACAACCTGTGACAATCACACGACCATTTGCGCTCATGGCCTCGCCAATTGCGTCTAAAGACTCTTGTACTGCAGATTCAATAAAACCACAGGTATTAACAACAACTAAATCAGCACCATCATAATCTGATGCTACATCATAACCCTCAGTTTTTAACTGAGTTAAAATTCGTTCAGAATCTACCAATGCCTTAGGACAACCTAAAGAAACAAAACCGACTTTGGGGGACTTCATGAATCTGCGCTCCACTAGAATGCGCGTATTGTATGTCTTTTCTAAGGATAAAAACAGTTGAAAACGACACTCTTTGTGTCATGCACCAAAATATATCCAAACTTTTTATCAAAATATTTAAATGCACCATTTTAATGCATCAATATGCTAACGTAACAACATCAATTACACTCAGCGATCGATAAAGGGCGATTTCTGCGCAATTTTTATAATTCATGTAAGAAAACTGAGCAAATAATAAAAGTTGGCGTGTATTTTGCTTTATATCAGCATTATTTATATCTATGAATTTTCCTTGAAGTTGGAAATATTCAGTGAGGTCAGATGCCATTGCGCTATTTTAAGACAGGAACGCTTTGCTAATGGATCAATCCCCAACCATTGATTATAGACTACTTGTGGATAATTTAACTACAGCAATCCTTTTGGTTGATTGCAATTTAAATGTGTTTTATCTGAACTCATCTTGCGAAGCGCTATTTGATATTAGTTTATTACGTGCTGCAGGTCAGCCCGTGATGAATTTACTACATGCACCAAATGATAGCTTTAATACATTTGAAGCCTTAAGCAATACACTAAAAACAGGTCAGGCTTATACTCGTCGTGAGGCGATCATCAATGTCAACTTTAAAGACAGCCATGTCGATTATTCGGTATCACAGTTAAATACGGGAAGACCTTATCATCCATTGCTATTAATTGAGCTTAATCCAATTGATCGCATGTTGAAAATATCAAAAGAAGAAAACTTAATTCAACAACACCAAGTTGCGCGTCAATTGATTCGTGGCGTTGCGCATGAAATTAAAAATCCGTTAGGTGGCATTCGTGGTGCAACCCAACTGCTCGCACGCAGTTTAAATGATCCTCAATATTCTGAATTTACTGACATCATTATCAGTGAAGTCGATCGTCTGAGAAACTTGGCAGATACCATGCTCGGTTCACGTCAACTACCTAGTTATGAACCTGTGAATGTACATGAGCCACTTGAGCGTGTTCGCTCACTCATCGTTAACCAAACCAAAAAGAAAGTTAAAATTACTCGTGATTACGACCTTTCTTTACCCGATGTTAAAGCAGATCGTGATCAACTGATTCAAGTCATGCTGAATATCAGCGTCAATGCAATCCAAGCAATGACTGAAAATAAAGAGTTCTTTGTCGAACATCAACCTGAACTCATTTTACGTACTCGTATTCAACGGCTCGTCACCATTAATGGTGTACTGAATAAATCTGCCATCCGTATTGATATTGAAGACAATGGCCCCGGTGTCCCAGAAGAAATTTTAGAATCTGTATTCTATCCACTGGTTACAGGTCGTGCGAAAGGCACAGGCTTAGGGTTGAGTATTGCCCAAAATATCATGCATCAACATAACGGAATGATTGAATGTCAATCAGTTCCAGAAAAAACAATATTTAGCTTATATTTACCTTGGGAGTCTAACCATGTCGCATAATAAAATCTGGGTAATCGATGACGATCGTGCAATGCGCTGGGTCTTGGAAAAGACTTTCAAAGAAGAAGGATTTGATGTTACTAGCTTTGAAGAAGCACAATCCGCGCTTGATCAGCTACCTAATAATGCCCCTGATGTGATCTTAACTGACATTCGTATGCCAGGTATTGATGGTTTAACCTTTTTAAGTAAAGTCAAAACCAATTACCCTGACCTACCTGTGATTATCATGACTGCACATTCAGATTTAGAGTCTGCGGTTTCGAGTTATCAAACAGGTGCTTTTGAATATTTACCTAAACCTTTTGATATTGATGAAGCACTGGCACTGGTGAATCGTGCAATTTTGCATATCAATAAGTTACAACAACAAGAATCTGCCAAAGCCGCACCAATTCAGTCAACTGAAATTATTGGTGAATCTCCTGCAATGCAGGAAGTGTTTCGTGCAATTGGTCGTTTATCACAATCACACATTACTGTACTCATTAATGGTGAATCTGGCACAGGTAAAGAGTTGGTTGCGCATGCCCTGCACCGCCACTCACCACGTAGCAGTAAACCGTTTATTGCCTTAAATATGGCGGCAATTCCTAAAGACTTGATCGAAACAGAATTATTCGGTCATGAAAAAGGTGCTTTTACAGGTGCCAATACGCAACGCCAAGGTCGTTTTGAACAAGCCAATGGTGGTACGTTATTTTTAGATGAAATTGGCGATATGCCTTTTGAAACTCAAACACGTTTACTGCGTGTTTTGGCGGATGGTGAGTTCTATCGTGTAGGTGGTCACATTCCAGTACGTGTTGATGTGCGTATTGTTGCGGCAACCCATCAAGATTTGGAAAAACTGGTGAATGATGGACGTTTCCGTGAAGACTTATATCATCGACTAAATGTGATTCGTATTCATATTCCAAAGCTTGCACATCGCTCTGAAGATATTCCTATGCTTGCACAGCATTTCTTGGCACGTGCAGGTAAAGAATTAGGCGTTAGTCCAAAAATTTTACGTCCTGAAACACAAGAATATATTCAGCAATTGCCTTGGCCGGGAAATGTACGTCAACTTGAAAATACTTGCCGTTGGTTAACGGTGATGATTACAGGACGTGATGTTTATCCTGAAGACTTACCTGCTGAATTGAAGCAAATTCCAATTCAAAAACCTGATGATCTCGCGCAAATCCAATCAGGTGTAGATCGTATTGCCTTACATCATTGGGATGAATTATTGGGTCAATGGGCGATTCAAAAGCTTAAAAATGGCGAAATGAAAATTTTAGACATTGCGACACCAATGTTTGAACGCACTTTGATTGTTGCTGCGCTACAACAAACTCGTGGTCGTAAACGCCATGCTGCTGAATTGTTGGGCTGGGGACGAAATACACTAACGCGTAAACTCAAAGAATTAGGTATGGATTCTGCCGAAGATGATGAAGAGGAAGAAAATAGATCTGTGGCGAGTTAAGATCGCTTAGGGCTTTTTTCAATACGCCATACACTGCTGTTTGCTTTGTATGGCTTTTTTATTGCTTAGGTTCTAAAAATTTATTCACTTTTACTCCCAACAACATGAGTATGTTTAAAGTAGAAAGCATTTAAATCAACGAACTTCTTCAAACCACTAAGCTAATAAATACTTTAAATAGTGAATGTATAATGACACTTCAATTTAAAGTTATATTTTTATAATACGATGATAAAAATAACAAACATGAATAAATTTCATGTTGAGATGGATATGCAACAGCATCACAAAGTTGATCAATACATTGAGCCAACACAGCTGATATTGAGTTAAGTTACTCAGCTTTTACACACTTAAAATTGAGTTCAAATTGTAAAATAAAGGACTACTTTTTATCTTTATCATTTTTTCTGATGTATATATGAGTAAAATTCCCCATTAAATGAAAGAAATTCACTCTTTTTGATCAGGTTTTGCTAGTCCAAAACTCCAAGTCGATGTAACATATTGCGTCTTTATAAATTACTGCGATAGGACTTTCATGCGCGAGTATGCTGTTTTTACTTCGGAATCTGTAAGCGAAGGTCATCCTGATAAAATGGCGGACCAAATCAGTGACGCTATCTTGGATGCAATCTTAAAAGAAGACCCTTATGCACGGGTTGCTTGTGAAACATTAGTAAAAACTGGTG
Organism: Acinetobacter sp. P8-3-8; assembly: GCF_000214135.1. Lineage (GTDB taxonomy): Bacteria > Pseudomonadota > Gammaproteobacteria > Pseudomonadales > Moraxellaceae > Acinetobacter. The sequence continues at coordinate 49,613 of NZ_AFIE01000002.1, read as the reverse complement.
CGGTAGTCCTTGCGGGTGAAATTACAACAACTGCGAATATCGATTTTGAAACAGTTGTACGTCAAACTGTAAACGGTATTGGTTATCACCATACAGACTTAGGTTTTGATGGTTCAACGTGTGCCGTGATCAATATGGTTGGTAAACAATCTCCTGAGATTGCGCAAGGTGTTGATCGTCAAAAACCTGAAGACCAAGGTGCAGGCGACCAAGGTTTAATGTTTGGTTATGCAAGCCGTGAAACTGATGTGCTAATGCCAGCACCAATTTCATACGCTCACCGTTTAATGGAAAAGCAAGCTGAATTACGTCGCAATGGCAGCCTTCCATGGTTACGCCCAGATGCGAAAAGCCAAGTCACTTTTGCTTATGAAAATGGCAAACCTGTTCGCTTAGATGCAGTGGTACTTTCAACGCAACATGATCCTGAAATTTCTCAAACTAACTTAAAAGAAGCTGTAGTTGAAGAAATTGTTAAAAAGATCATTCCTGCTGAAATGTTCCATGCAGGCACTAAATTTCACATCAATCCAACAGGTATGTTTGTGATTGGTGGTCCTGTAGGTGACTGTGGTTTAACAGGTCGTAAAATTATTGTTGATACTTACGGCGGTATGGCACGTCATGGTGGTGGTGCTTTCTCTGGTAAAGATCCATCAAAAGTTGACCGTTCTGCTGCTTATGCAGGTCGTTATGTGGCAAAAAATATTGTTGCTGCTGGACTTGCTGACAAATGTGAAATCCAAGTGTCATATGCGATTGGTGTTGCTGAACCAACTTCTATTTCGATTAATACATTCAATACGGGCAAAGTATCTGATGAATTAATCATCCAATTGGTACGTGAGCATTTTGACCTACGTCCATATGGTATTACGCGTATGCTTGACCTAATTCAACCAATGTATAAGCAAACTGCTGCTTATGGGCACTTTGGTCGTGAAGGCTCAGATAATGCATTTACTTGGGAAAAAACAGATAAAGTTGAAGCGCTTAAAGCTTCTGCAAATTTGTAATTTACACAAGTTATTGAACATAAAAAACTCGCTTATGCGAGTTTTTTTATGTTTAAGGCCAAGACCATTGAGTGTACTTGAATAGCAATCCATTTTATTTTTAATAAGTAAAAAACCCCGCTTTTACTTTTTAAATAGATTAACGATTCGATTTAGAATCTTGCTGTAACACTTCTAACAAAGAAATTTGAGCTGGTGTTTCAACTTGATGATTTTTAATAAAAATATGTCCAACTTTAAAACTGATCGCAACCACTAAACACGCGACAATACAGAATATCCATGCAGCATAAGGACTTCTGATATGTTGTGAGCCACATTTTGGGCAAACTTTTTCAGTAGAAGAAACGACTTCATCGCAACAAGCGCAGTGATATTGTAAGATCATACAAACTCTCCTTTCTATAACGCTATTATTGTTTTTCTTTGTTACACTACGATTATATCCGTTAACGTAATGTAACTTAAAACCCTTTTATTAGTGTACATCATCAAAATATTTAAACAAGCCCTTTTCTTAAAATGTACCAAAAAATCAAATAAATAAAAATAATTCAATATTTAACAAAAACTTAAATTAATCAAAATTACAATCTTAGGCAACTATTAAATTTACATTACATATTTTTTTAAATAAAAATTCACGTTATAATTTTTACAATGTGTAAATTTAGTTTTGGAATTCTCTTTGGTACAGCTCATAAAAAAAGGTGGTTTGCGAGAACGTGCCAATCGTAGCCGAAAATATGCTGAGTCAGAAAATAGTATCAAAACTTTAGATCCGCATCGCTACGCTATTAGCAATCAAGACAATAATGAAAACTCTCAAGTTGAAGCAGAAACTGTGCAAACACAATCGGCAATAGAGAATTCACTTCAAAAAAAGAAAGATTAAAATAGTTTAAAAACATCTACCCATAGAAATACAGCAAAAAGTAAGAAAAAACTACCTGAAAGAATATCAATATAACTTCCAGATTTTTGATAGAGCGCTTTAATTTTCGGGATAGACATAATCATCATTAACAAACTAAACACCGCAAAAGTTTGAATTGGAATAATCACAGCCAATTGAGGCTTGATATTCATACCCGCTGTTGAACTCAAAGCCAAAGAAAATACACTACTGAAATAAATCACAATTTTAGGATTAGAGAGATTGGTCAATAAGCCCAATAAAAAATAATTCTTCGGCTGTTGTTCTATCACACCATCCAAATTTGTGCTTTGTTTTAAGCCTGCAATTCCGCCTTTCAACATGGCATAACCCATTTTTGCAAGGAAAAATCCACCGATGAGCATTAATACTTGTTGAATCCACGGCCATTGTTCCAGTAAAACAGTAAAGCCTAACAAGGTAAGAGTTACCCACACGACCACACCAACAGATATCCCTAAAATAATCTTTAGCGTATTGGCACGTGTAGTTGAAGCAGCACTTTTTGCTACAAGCAGAACATCAGGTCCTGGACTCAGTTGTGCAACAAAATGCAGCGCACAAATCGTCAATAACATCGACATAATTTAAAACTTACACATTTTCTATCACTATAATTATATCCTTTGATCAATAATTTGATCACTATTTACTGTTAAATATCTGAAAGTTGATTCCTTTTTATACGTTTATAATGTGTTGAAAATTTTTAAAAGCGAATTTGCATAAAAAAGCTGAATCTTTCGACTCAGCTTTATTAAAATTGTACTTTTGAACTTATTTCTGATTTACATCTTTAAGCTCAATTTGTTTACGTTCAGGCTCAACTTCATGTGCTTCACCATCAATGATCGTTGAATTTCGAGATTGACCACCTGATTGTTGATTTTGCATGTCTTGCATTTGGCGCATTAAATCTGCAAATGGGTTTTGACCTTGAGCACCGCCCATGTCTCCCATATTGCCCATCATGCCACCCATCATATTATTCATCATGGCTTGTTGTTTTTTCGCCATGAATTTCATCCCTGCATTTTGAATCATCTTTTGTACAGGTGGTAGCATCATTAACAATGCCAATACATCTGTGATTAAACCAGGAATCATCAACAAAATCCCTGCAAATGCAATTGCCATTTTTTTAGTCACAGAACCATCAGCACTCATTTGCCCTGTCATTTGCATTTGTTGCAGTTGTGGCATAATCGTCGCAGTACTTGAACGTAGCAAGCTCAACCCAATCACAAATGCGATGATGAACCAAAAGAATACATACCAGCCACTAATGAATTGAGCAACCCCAATCCAAACGAGGATTTCTAATATGATACCGATTAAAATAATGGGAAATAATTTCATTAAGAAAAATTCATCTCTAAGATAAAAATAATTTTCACTAAAAACTTTCAAAATTTACAAGAAAATTCTTAGCTTTTAATATTGATAAGGGCATTTTAAAAATTTTAAAGGGCAAACTCAAAGTTAAACGCAAATTTATAATGATTTCTGCCATTTAAATTGCGAAGTCTGATAAAAAAGATAAATTGCAATCACTGTACCCACAGGAAAGAAAAATAATAAAATCATAGCAATAAGTTGTGAAATATTACGCCCTCGTGTTGTACCTCGCGCAGATTCATAAGCGGCCACATTATGCAAATACAGCATCCAACCAAATAAAGCCAATAAAATTAAAAATACCATAACAGCATTCAAATCAAATTTTCTCAGTATGCCGATACCCAACAAACTTAATCCGACGACATAGATCATTGAAAAAATACGATGAATCCAATACACCTCATAATTTCTCACATTAAGCTTAGCATTGTGATTATTCGAACCTAATTTAGTTAAGTTTAAGTTTTTAGCAGACATGTTTTTCTCTAAATACCGAGATTCGTTGAAATTTATTCATCAATATTACAACCGCCTTAAAATTATACTTACATTTCCCCTGTAGAATCATATAATTGAAAAACTATGAATGATCAACAGTATTATGTCTTTAATTATTGGAATTGACCCTGGCTCTCGTTTAACTGGATATGGCATCATTGAAAAAGACGGTCAAAAATTGTCTTTTGTTGATGCAGGAACCATCCGAACTGAAACCACGGAAATGCCTGAACGTCTTAAACGAATTTTTGCGGGTGTAGATCGTATTGTCAAATTTCATGGTCCAACTGAAGCTGCTGTTGAGCAGGTTTTTATGGCGCAAAATCCTGATTCTGCTTTAAAACTAGGTCAAGCTCGTGGCGCTGCGATTGCTGCTCTAGTGAATTTAGATTTACAAGTTGCCGAATATACTGCCCGCCAAATCAAACAGTCTGTGGTCGGTTATGGTGCGGCAGATAAAGAACAAGTACAAATGATGGTGATGAAGTTACTGAACCTTTCCATTAAACCTCAATCCGATGCAGCAGATGCCCTCGCCGCTGCAATTTGTCATGCACATGCTTCAGGCAGTATGAGCAAACTTGCTGTATTGAATGCTTTAGGCGGTATGGCGCGTGGAAGAAGTCGGAACAGTAGCAGAAGGCGTTAAGTATCAGAATAACCCCATATTCATTTTGGGGTATTTTAAGTTCACACATTAAATTTTGATAGAAAGAAAACATTATAAGTACGATATTTATGAAATTTATAAAGAGCTTAGCAAATTAAGCATGAAAATTGTAAGCTACAAATAACTTGCTGTATCTTTTCGAATTTCACGGAGACTTGGTTGTTTTGAATAAGTCGCAATCAGCATTTTGCCTGAATTTCGTAAGTTCTTCTTTTGTTCTGGATCAACCCTAATCAATACCAATTCTTCTGGTATGCGTTGATTCGCTATTTCACGACAAATAATAATATTTTGATTTCTCTCAATAATTTTATAATTTGGAAATTCTTTTTGCAATTTATCTTTAAACGAAAGTGACTGATCTTCCTTTTTACGATCACCCAGTTGTGTATAGATAATCAGCAAAATACATGCCGCAAAGACAATCGCCACAATTAAATACTTTTCAATCATTTTATTTTACTCGGAAATACTTTTGCTGTTTTTCATTATAGTGATAAACATGGGTTTCATTGACGGGTACAATATCATAAGACTCTGTCCTATATTGGCGTTTCGTTCCTGAATATTGAATTTCAATATCATACAAACCATCATGTTCAGTATCTAAAAAGTGATCATCACCTTGTGTATTGTATGTTCTTTCGTCCCCAGTCATCCTCAACTATTTTAAGTATTTGCATGATTCACAACATAATAAACAGCCTCTTGCATATGGTGCGCCTGTATCCCTCTTTCACCCTGCTGTGCGAGCCGATCACCTGCCAATGCATGTAAAGTCACAATATCATGCAAAGCAATTTTATCAGCAAATTGTGCTTTCAAACTTGCGATCATTCCCGCAAGAACATCCCCCATGCCACCTGTCGCCATACCTGCATTTCCAGCAGTACAAATCCATAATTGATCTTCTAAAATCAGACTTCCTGCACCTTTAAGTACCCACTGCCCCGAATATTGATGTTGTAGCTTTTGAATCGCTTGAATACGATCATTTTCAATATCTTGCACACTACAGTTCAGTAGTTTTGCCGCTTCACCGGGATGCGGTGTTAAATAAGTATCTGCTTTTAGCTGAGTTGAATGTATCGCTAAAAACCATAAGGCATCTGCATCCAATACCACCTGTAAATGTTTCGCTACATTCACCTTTGCAAACCATGTTAAAAACTGTTGTTCTGCCCATTCATCACGCCCCAACCCCATACCAAAACTGACCGCATCAACTTGATCAATTAGGACTTGAATATCATCCATTGTTAATGCATTGATATCACGCAACATAATATTCGGCGAACGTGCCAAAATGGCAGTATGGTGCTTTGCATCACACACAATGGTCACTTTGCCCGCACCTGCACTAAAAGCAGATTCAGCAGCCATCATCGCAGCGCCACCCATGTCTGCATGCCCACCAATTACCAAGACATGACCATAACTTCCTTTATGACCAAAGGCTTGACGTTGTGCTAATTGGATGTGATTTGGAGCAAGTTGCGCAATTGGTTTTAATTCTGCATCTGTTGGAATGACTGAAATTACGTCAATAATTCCCGAATATTCTTTAGCCTGCCCCGTAAAAAGCCCTGCTTTTAAACCCAAAACCGTATAAGTACGATCTGCTTTAATGGCAATCGGTAAAGGCTGTCCTGTATTTGCGTTCAAACCACTTGGAATATCTATGGCAATTTTCAAACCTGATTGTGCATTAAAATATTGAATGACTTCTTGCCAAAATTGGTCTAAATCACGATTTAAACCGATCCCAAATAAAGCATCTATATGACAATCAAATTGCGTGATTACATTTTGATTTAATGAACATTGATTCTGCATATTTTGATTTAAAATTGAATGAATCACTAAATCATCTTGCTTGGCAACATTCACAGCCAACTTTAAATCTTGAGATTCACCGAGTGGTGTTGCAAAGATTTCAACATGATAACCCAATTGATTTAAATAACTGGCTAGACAATAACCATCACCTGCATTATTCCCAGCACCACACCAAATCGCTATTTTGCGTATTTTCGTTTGAGAATGTGTAAATAAAGTATCAAGACGCTGTGCAATTGACCAAGCCACCTGTTGCATTAGACCAAAAGAGCTATTTTGCTGCGCAAACCAACGACGTTCCCATGCTTGTAATTCGTGGCTATGATAAACTTGTTGAAGCATCGTCCTGTCCTTTTCTTGTTCCAATTTTTAGTCTATTGATTTTACTATGTCAGCAACTTCAGCTTCACCACACATTCCACTGCAACAAATTGATTCACATGAATTAAAATTGTGGATTAAGCAACAAGCTTTGCAGCTAGGTTTTGCTGATTGTGTCATTGCTCGCCCCGATGCTCAAGCTGAATTAGCGCGTTTTAAAGAATATTTAAAACGTGGTTATCATGGCGATATGAAATTTCTTGAAGAGAATTTAGAAAAAAGAGCTGATCCAACGCTTTTGGTTCCAGGGACTAAAAGCATTATCTGTGTTCGAATGAATTACTTGGTCGAAACCCCAAAACCGCGTTATGTACCCGATGAACCCAATTCAGCAATTATTGCTCGCTATGCACGAGGACGTGATTATCATAAAGTCATGCGTGGACGTTTAAAAACCTTAGCAAGCAAAATTAAAGAAAAAGTCGGTGAATTTGAATCTCGTCCATTTGCAGACTCTGCGCCTATCTTTGAAAAATCCTTGGCTGAAAATGCAGGAATGGGTTGGACAGGTAAACATACTTTACTGATTCACAAAACATCAGGCTCTTTCTTTGTATTAGGTGAATTGTTTAGCGCTTTAGAGCTACCTTTCGATGAACCTGCAACATCCCATTGTGGTTCTTGTACCGCATGCATTGATATTTGTCCGACGCAAGCGATTGTTGAGCCTTATATGCTTGATGCACGTAAATGCATTGCTTATTTAACCATTGAATATAAAGGCATCATTCCAGAAGAACTTCGTCGTGGCATTGGCAATCGAGTTTTTGGCTGTGATGACTGTCAGTTGATTTGCCCTTGGAATAGTTTTGCAAAAAAAGCCACGATCGAAGATTTTAATCCTAGACACGGTTTAGACCAAATGAGCTTATTGGATTTATGGCACTGGGATGAACCAACTTTTTTAAGCTGCACCGAAGGCAGTCCAATACGGCGCACAGGTTATCAAAGCTTTATGCGTAATATTGCAATTGGCTTAGGAAATGCGCCATTTTCGCAACAGATTATCCAAGCATTGCAACAAAATAAATCACTGCATGATGAAGTTGTGCAAATCCATATTGATTGGGCCATTGCAGAGCAATTGTGTAAACAACTGGCAATTTAAGCACATTCCTTTTGATATTTCATTCAGATCTTAAATTTACAGATCCTTGCAAAGTTCTTATTTATTTTATATTTTAATGACAAATACAAAGAAGTTATTATCCTATAAAATACAAATTTTGTAAGTAATTCACAAAAAAACTGTTCAACATTGCAACTATATCTATAATTTTAGTTTTCTATTTTATTGATATTTTTAATCGTAAGATACCATCATATTTGGACTTTTTTGCCCTTTGGAATTGGCACGAATTATGTATTATAAACACTATTAGATAATGATTATCACGGATTAGACCAATGACAGTACGTAATGACTGGACTCGTGAAGAAATTCAAGCTTTATACGATCAACCTTTTCTTGATTTAGTTTTTAAAGCGCAACAAACGCATCGTGAGCATTTTGATGCCAATACGATTCAAGTGAGCACTTTACTTTCAATTAAAACAGGTAAATGCCCTGAAGATTGTAAATACTGCTCTCAGTCTGCACGTTATGATTCAAAACTTGAAGCTGAAAAACGCATTGCAGTGGATAAAGTCATCAGCGAAGCCAAAGAAGCAATTGCTTCTGGTTCTTCTCGTTTCTGTATGGGTGCTGCATGGCGTAATCCACATGAACGCGATATGCCTTATGTGATTGAAATGGTTCGTGAAGTAAAAGCACTCGGTTTAGAAACCTGTATGACTTTAGGTATGCTTAACCAATCTCAAGCTGAACGTTTGCATGAAGCGGGCTTGGATTATTACAATCACAACCTAGATACTTCTCGTGAATATTACTCACATATTATCAGCACACGTACTTTTGATGATCGTCTGAATACTTTAGATCATGTACGTAATGCAGGTATGAAAGTTTGTAGCGGTGGTATTGTTGGTTTAGGTGAAAGTCGTAAAGATCGTATTGGTTTATTACATGAGCTAGCAACATTAGCCATTCACCCTGAATCTGTACCAATCAACATGTTGGTTCCAATTGAAGGTACGCCTTTGGCTGATGTTGAAAAACTTGATGTCACAGAATGGATTCGCACCATTGCTGTAGCACGTATTATCATGCCAAAAAGCTACATTCGTCTTTCAGCAGGACGTGAATCACTCTCTGACTCGGATCAAGCTTTAGCATTTATGGCAGGTGCAAACTCACTGTTTAGTGGTGAAAAGCTACTGACCACACCGAATGCTGGTGAAGGTAAAGACAAACAATTGTTCAGCAAATTGGGGCTAAAAGTAGAAAAAGCCAAACCAACTATTTCTGAACTGACCATTGATGCAATGGCAAGCTAATACTTAAAAAGCAATCCCTTTTCAATGAGAAGGGATTGATCTTTATTGTTTGATTTTCATCTAAGAATCTAAGTTTTGAAAATTTAAGTTATTTGCAAATCTAAGGTATTTTGAAAATCCAAGACTAAAAATAATTCAACAGAATAAAAACTATAAAGACGTGACTAAAATTCCATACTTAGACGTTAAATACATTCCCTGACGAATAATATCTGTCCCATTTGCATGATGCACTTTTAACTCTTGAGCAATCGCATCATATTGAAAGGAATCAAAACAATCTTGATGCTGGCACAGCCAGTTGAGAGTATCTGCAAGATGTTCATCTACAATATAATTTTCTGTGAGAAAGTCTTTAGACATAAAAATTAAACGATAAAAAGATGGTTATTATTGTACATGAAATAATTTTTGAGTTTAAAACTAGCGCATGAAAATATTGAAATGTTGAATAAAAAGAACAAACAGAAAGATTCAATTTAAAATATCACCACATTCATGCCAAATATGGTGATATTTCCTATTTAATCATAGCAACATCATCTTGTAGATCAGTTTAATGATGCGCCCCACATTTACGACATTCCTTAATAACGATGTTATGCCCAATCTCATACTCATAACTATGAATGCACAATAGCTTTCTGATTTTGCTCAACATTCCTAAACTCCTTTTACTATTCCTACTTGTTTTATTTATTCCTACCACTTTAAAGAAAGCCTAATTAGACTTTTAAATATAATTATCACAATTTTTCATAAGTTGAAATATATTTTCTTACATCTTTAGTCGTAGATGGATTGAATGATTCATAACAGAATTTTAAAGCCTGATTTTCAAATCGTGATAATTCATTAAATTATTGGTTTTATTGCTGAAAATTACACTTTTCATATTAAAAATTTGTTGTTTTTAAGCTTGATTTAATCAAACTTTTATATAGGATGAAATGATAGCTTTTTCTACTAATAATCTTTTTAACTAGAAAGCTTTAACACAATTTAAACATATCCATAAGATTATAAAGGAATTTTCTATGCAAGGAAGAATGATGCATCAACCGCTCCTGATCAGTAGCATAATTGAACATGCTGCTCGCTATCATGGAGATACCGCCATTATTTCTAAAAATACGGATGGCACAATTACCAAAACAGATTGGACACATGTTACTAAAAACTCAAAACGGTTTGCCAATGCACTGAATGTTTTAGGTCTTGGACTAGGTGATCGTGTTGCAACAATTGCATGGAATAATCATCGACACTTAGAATCTTGGTATGCCATTTCAGGCAGTGGTTTAGTTTGTCATACCATCAACCCTCGCCTATTTCCTGAACAGCTTGTTTTTATTATTAATGATGCACAAGATCGTGTTGTATTATTTGATAAAACCTTTTTACCTTTAATTCGTGCTGTCAAAGCCCACACACCAACGGTTGAGCATTTTATTTATCTGGGTGCTTTTGACCAAGAAGTTGCAGATGCCGTGCCTGATGTTAAATTCTATGATGTTCTTATTGCCGAACATTCTGAACAATATGAATGGCCTGAGCTTGATGAAAATACAGCCAGCTCACTGTGTTATACCTCAGGGACAACGGGTAACCCTAAAGGTGCTTTATACAGCCACCGTTCAACTGTTTTACATACCTATGCAATCTGCTTACCAGATTCATTAAACTTGTCTGCAAATGACATCATGCTACCTGTGGTACCTATGTTCCATGTCAATGCATGGGGCACACCATACGCAGCGGCAATGGTTGGTTGCACCTTCGTCCTACCTGGCCCTGGCTTAGACGGCGCAAGCTTGGTGCAAATGATTGATGAATATAAAGTCAGTATCGCGCTGGGTGTACCAACGATTTGGCAAGGCTTACTCGCAGCAGCGAAACAAACTGGCAGCACATTGGTCAGCCTTAAACGTAATGTTGTCGGTGGTTCAGCTTGCCCTCCTGCAATGATGAGAGCCTTTAGAGATATCTATAATTGTGAAACCATCCATGCTTGGGGCATGACTGAAATGAGTCCTTTAGGTACAGGCAATCAACTCAAAGCTAAACATTTACAACTTTCAGCAGAAGAACAATTTAAAGTCCGTCTTTCACAAGGTCGCCCACCTTTTGGTGTAGATTTACGTATTACCGATGAAGAAAATGGTACACATGAAGTCAGCCGTGATGGTCATACCACAGGTAACTTACAAGTGAGAGGTCACTGGATCATCGAGTCTTATTATGGCAAATCTGAGAATGCTTTAACTGCAGATGGTTGGTTTGATACAGGTGATATTGCATCAATTAATGAAGATGGTTACCTCTTATTAAGTGACCGTGCTAAAGATTTAATTAAATCTGGTGGTGAATGGATTTCTTCAGTAGAACTGGAAAATATTGCCATGAGCCATCCTGAAATTGCGATGGCAGCAGTGATTGCTGCTGACCACCCTAAATGGGATGAACGCCCTGTGGTTATTGCAATTAAACAACAAGGTGCTGCAATTACCGAACAAGATTTATTAGACTACTATGAAGATAAAATTGCGAAATGGCAGATTCCAGATAAGGTTGTTTTTGTAGAATCTATTCCTTTAACAGGTACAGGAAAGATGCTCAAACGTGATTTACGTGAACAATATGGAAAAATATTGTTAACTGAATAAGCTGATCATTTAAATTCCCAAAGAAAAGCCTTTTAATACTGAATTAAAAGGCTTTTTTATTTTTGACAGATTGCCAACGCTTATTGCTAATCGCTTAGAACCAGCAATGTGCTTAGAATTTGCAATACGCTTAGTATCTCCAGTGATAGAACAAATCGATTGCTTTCTCTAAAGACTGGCTTGCTTCTAAATATAAACGCTTATTCATTTGATAACGTAAGGTCAGTTTATTCACTGGTGTAAATACTCCTACACCATAACGAATATACAAGTCAGGTGTAATATAGCCTGTTAAGCTAACTTGCGTATCATCACCTGTACCCTGAGCATCAAAGGCTAAACCACTCAAACCAAAAGTACGACCAATCTGATTGGTAAACGCTCGCGTCCCACCTAAACCTAAGCTGATCCCTGCTGCGGCAATGGTGTTATTTACATCCGATTTGAAGCCTTGTTCATTACTTAAACCACTTGAACCTTCATTGATTCGCCCAGTGATTAAAGCATTCATCGCTTCTTGATCAGATAATCCTGCATCGTTATACACTTGAATATTTGGACTCGTTGCAGTACCCGTGATACGAACGCCGACAATACTGCCCGAAATACTTTTATTGGTATCAATATCTAAAGTCGGATTCGCCAATGGCCCATTAAAACGTGCAATAGCACGGTTCAAATCTAAACGCTGACCATAGGCTTCGATGGTCACTTTTTGGCTCACACCAATTGCACCATTAGCACGCATCGCTGTTTCCAAACCACGTTGCGTGAGATATAAACGACCGACCAAAGGAATACGACTATTAAAGCCTTCGAAAATGACTTTATCACCGAGATTGACTGAAACATCTGCACGAATATCCCAAGGTTTAGCAGCTCGTAAAATAGCGAGCTGATTTTCACCTTCTTTAACAATTCGCACGTCTGGTGAAACGTTAACCACTGTCGCACTGCTCTCTGGCATCGAAATAAGCGCACGTGGTACATCGACCTTACCATTCACCGTAATACGCTTACTCATTGGTAAAGCATCGACTTCAATATCAGTATCCACAACCGCTGTAATCAAAGGTGCTTGGCGGATGAGTAATCTTTCCCCATTTAATTTTAATTGCACACGAAGATCATTTTTCCAATCAATACTACCATTGATTTTGCCAACGCCACGTCCGCTATTAAATGCACCATTGATCGTTACAACATCTTGACGAATTGAAGAATAAATCTGCACATTCGTTAAATTAACAGGCAGTGAAATCATACTGATTTCACCATTCTTTAAACGCATTTCACCATCAAATAGTGGCTGAGTTAAAGTCCCATTGATTTTACCTGCAAGTGATAATGTCCCATCTAATTTGCGAACATCAGCAATAAAAGGTTTTAGGATTTGCAGTTGAACTTCATTAAAGGCAACTTCACCACGCATTGGTTTAGAATCCACATAAGGATTGACGATTACACTCGCATAACCTGTACCAATATTCGGTGCTTTTAAATCGACACGTAGCAACAAACCATCTGAGATACTTTTAGCAATGATACTTGCTTCGTCATAACTCATTGACGTTGAAATATCTTCTGGATCTTCAGCAGCAATACCAATTTGACCGTTACGTGTAACTAATTTTGCATCTAACTTAGGCTTCGTCCCTTGTGTCCATGATGCTTTAGCATAACCATTCAATTTACCTGTAAGTGCCAAACCTTGAGGCATAAATGCAGCAAAATCATTTAAATCTAAATTTTCAGTTAAAAATGAAACATTTCCACTTTTTTGACTGACTCGTATTGGCTGATCAAAACACAACTGACTTTGCTGACTCTGCCAACAGTGCTGTCCAACATACAACTCTGCTTTAGAAGATGAATAAATCACAGGTGCATTTTTTTGCTGAATTAAATGTGCACGAACTGAGTCAAACTCACCTTTTTGAACTTGTCCTAACCAATCATTTTGCGCATTAAAACCACCTGCCAATTGCATATAGAATTTTGAATAATAGTTCCAACCCTGCAATTGTAATAAATGAGCTTTGCGTGTTCCTGACAACGTAATAGCAGCATGTTGGATTTCACGATTACCACTACGTAATGTATCGAGTTGCGCCACCATTTTGGATGGTGTCACTTCAGAGGTTGGTAATTCACCTTTTAGGCTGAGCTTTTTAATACTGATGTCATTCAAACTAAAGCGATCAACCACCAAGTTTGCCGTTGCACTTAAACGTGGTTGTACTTGTAAATTCAGATAACCATATGCTGTACCACGCAAACCCGGATAGAGCTCATACAAGGCAGGCGCATTCACTTTTAATCGAAGATTCTGTGCATTTCCTGTGGCTTGTACTTGGTTATTGGCATAGGACAGGAATAAGTTGTTTGCCTCAAACTGCTGAGGGATAAAACCTTTTTGATCAGCCTTGAGCATGATGGCTAAATTACCACGACCACGTAAAGGTTTATTATTGATCATTCCAGCAATATTCAATTGTTGAATGCTAATTCGCTTCTGCTTATCAGACCAATTCCCTTGAGTTTTAACATTACCTGAAACTTCACCACGTACTGAAGATACAAAGTATTGCGGTTTAAAACGAATCAATGATGTACTGATATCCCAACTGATCGCATTACCGACATGTACTTGACCACTGGCAAATATTTTCCCAGCAATACCATCGTGCTGTAGTTCTGCAATCTTGATCAATTCTGGCGTACCAGAAACACGGAGTTTTAATAACCCGCTACCTTGTTTTAATTGAGCTGCATTGAGTGCACCATCATAATTTACAGCGAAGCCTTTAAATGCTCCACCCGCTTTTTGATCTGCAAAAATAATCGCAGCACTGCTTTTTCCAGTCAATTGAATCGTTTCAGGATTGGCTTGATTGGCAATTCTTCCTGTCAAATTAACACTATCAAAAGAAATAAGCTGTTGATTCGGCTTAGCAAAGCCATTGGCTTTAACTTGGCCATTTAACAAATCAACAGGTGCAGCAGCGACAACAGATTGCGGATTAAAATCTTTGGCATTTAATACAGCTTGCCATTTTAATTGACGCTTTTCCGTTGGTAATTCAATCACGGCATTCCCTGAAAGATTGCCCTGATCTGCCAAATAATTAAAGGCAGGAATGTGTAAACTATCCCCTTTTAAATCCAGCTGTGCGTTATATTTACCTGCGGGCAAAGTGCCTTTTTCATTTTTTCGAACAACTGTAGCAACATGAATATTTTGCTGACCTTCCAACAATGCTAAATTGACTTGACCTTGTTCACTGCTCAGCCATCCAACATAAGGCACCGCACGGTCAATATTCTTCCAATCTACACCCAGTAACATCGGCTCGGGCTTTTTATTGTTTTGTTGTTCTGCTTGATCTAATTTTACATTCCACGTTTCATACTTATCAAAAGCCACATTTGCAGTTAAATGCATGCCTTGTTTTAACGCACCTATAGAACCAATATTGGCATCCAGTGAAGGCGGAAGAAAATCTTGAATCACTTGTGGAATCAATTTGTCTTTTGGATTAATTCGGTCTAAACGACCTTTAAGATCCCAATGTACATGATCTTGCCAACTGACCAGACCAGCAGCATTTACCGCACCTCCCATCAACTGACCATTCACATTATTAATATTCAATTGATTGATTAAGTCAGTATGAGCCAAAGCCGTATATTGACCCTGTGGAATATTTTTGCCACTAATATCGGTATTGATATCTAAGTTTAAACCTTTGATATCCCCTTGGAATTTTGCAATACCATTCTTGGATAAAAGTTCTTGCTCTAATAATAGAGGCCAATGGTAATTTTTAAAGTTTAAAGCACCACTCATCGGTACTTCTGGACGCATTGGATGCAACACAGCCCATCCCGTTAACATATCAGGTGTTTTGGTTGCCACACCTGCTTTAATCGTATCTAAAGAACCGCGCGCTTGCACATAAATATCGTTAATATTTAAGCTTTTTAATGAAGGTAAACGCAGAACGCCTTGTGCATTTAAGGGATATTTCCCTTTAAAATCCATATTTCCTTTGGCATTTTTAACAGATAAATAACCCATATCCATGCTGGTATTTTCAAACTTTAGTTCTGTTCCAGACCAAAGGGCTGTTTCTAAATGCACATCATTGAAATCTACTTTGGCAGCATAGGTTTGGATCTGTAAATGATCAACATCAGCTTCATCTACACGTAGAATAAAAGGTAGCTTAATTTCACTGAATTTAAACGGTTCATTACTTGGTGGGGATTTCGTAATAATTCTTAAATTATTCACATCTGCATGACTTAAATGAATTTCTTTATCAAAAATGGCTCTCCAGCCTAAAGAAACATTAGCACGGTCAATTTTAATATCGACAGGTTTCAGCGTAACAAGAATATTTTTGAGAATAATCCCCTGTAAAAGATTTCCGCCTTCATATTGGTAATGGATAATCTTTTGACTTGCAGCAACACGATCCAGTAAGAACTTACTGCCCTTATCTGTACTAAACATCACAGCCAATGCAGTAACCAATAAAACAATGATCAAAAACACAGACAAAAGAATATTACGCAATAACTTACGCTTTTTAGGTGTTTGCTCAGGCTCTAATGAATTACTTTGTTGTTCATTTTGAACATCTTGATGTTCTGCATCAGTCATATTATTTCCAAACTTCTCACTGATTTTTAGTCATTCAATTTATTTAGGGTTTGTGCCATAAACTAGCCACAACCCATGAATATTAGTGAATATTAAAGTTGCGATCCAATATAGAAATGCAATCGAATCGGATGATCAGGATCAGATACCCCTGAAGCCAAGTCCAATCGAATTGGACCAATTGGAGATTTCCAACGAATTCCGACACCTAAACTATATTCTGTATTATTACTAAAGCTTTTATCATAGGCATTACCCACGTCACTGAATATTGCAGCACGCCAGCCCTCTTTGAACTGATAATTGTATTCTAATGATCCAACAGCTAAGCCTTGTCCTCCAACTTTATAACCATATTCTTCAGGAGAAAGACTTTTATAATCAAAACCTCTCAGGCTTTGATCACCCCCTGCAAAGAATCTTAAATTATAAGGAACGTCTTGGAAATCTTTTGCAAAAATATAACCAAGATCTAGGCCACCGACAAATTGGTGATTATCATTTTTCCCCAATGAATATAGCGCTTTCCATGTCGCATTGACGATAGCCATATCGGTGTCTGTGAGTAAAGATTCACTCCCCATTTGAATTTTATAAGACTGTTTAAAACCGCGTGTTGGATTTACTCGGTTATCGCTATCCGTCTTTGTGGCTTCATATCCAAATAGCAATGATTGTTGTTCTGCATTTGAACCAGGGATTAGAAAAGCGTCTGGAATATCATCAATATTATCCACTTCACCTGTTTGATTGAGTCGGTCTAAACGGTAACGTACACCAAAAATATGCTGCCATTCTTTACGTGAACCTTTGATAATACGGTCTACACCCGCAACAGCAGATTCAATACTAAGATCCAAATCATTACCAATACCACCACGATCCTCTCGCTCATAACCCGCAACTAAACTGATATAGTCGTTCAGTGGATGTTTATACGGAATATTATAGCGTGTATCAAAAGATTGACGGATTTGTGATAATTCAAAGTTAGCATCAAAAGAATGACCTAAATGATTGACAATGGCACGACGATACTGACTACGTAAACGAACACCTGTATCCGTTCCAAAACCAATACCTGTTTCTAAGCTGTTTAAACGATCTGCATTTAAAGTCACAATCACAGGAATAATCTTTTCTTCACGCGCTTTGTCTTTAAGCAAATCTTCTTCTGATTCTTTTTCTTTTTGCTGTACTTGCAACTGTTTGACATTCGGATTTACTTCTTCTTTTTGCGTACCTGCGAATTGATTTTCATCTACGACATTCTGTGTCACTTCTTTATTCGATTGCTTGGCTTGTTCAGTTTCTGTTTTTTCTGCAAATGAAGAAGCTGCTATTTTTTCCTGATCGACCAATGCTTGCAAATCCGCAGGCAGCTCTAAAGGTTTAACAATTGGATCAGGTTTAATGGCATCAACCAAGGTATAGTTAAAATAACGTGAGTTAGTTAAGTTATTCGCCAAACCATTGACACGCCATGCAGTATAATCCGCACCCTCTTTCCACGGCGCCATTGTTTCAAGAATTTTTAAATCAATCGGTAGTGGCTTAGAAGGATCACTCATTCTAAATTCCACATGACCTAACTTATAGCGTTCACCTGTCTCATATTTTAAATTGATCTTGGCTTTATTCTGTGGTTGTTCAACTTTAACATCATGTAAACGCCAATAGCTGTCAAAAAAACCATTATTACTCGCCGCATCGACAATACGTGTTTTGGTGGTTTCATATAAACCATGATTGAGAATATCCCCGACGTCTAAATCAGGTAAAACACGTATCACTTGGAATTGAGCAAGGTTTGCTCCAGGTCCACTTCCTTCTATATTTTGTTCTTCGATAATAACGGGTTGATTTGGAACAACACTAACTTTTAAATGCTTATCGTCTATTCTTGAAAACTTAAATTGTGCATTGTAATACCCTACAGCCTGCGCAGCTTGCACAGTGAGCGTTCTTAACTGCGGAACAGAGCCATTAAAATCTAAAAAAGCCTCTTGAGTAAAAGAAGATAATTTCGCTTTAATATTATCGTTAAGTATTTTAGGTGCACCTTCAACCGTCACCATAATTTTTGGAATGGTTGCGACATTACTTTGCGGTTTAATGACTTTGTTAATTAGACCTTTGAAAAACCCAACTTTTTCTTCATCCTTTTTTTCACTCAGCGTTGGATCAACTAAAGTTTTTGCAGCATCATTTCTTTCTACAGAAATTTCACTATCCGACCGAATCGTCTGGATAAGTTGATCGACATTGACTGGTGCTTGAGTAATTTCAGACACTTCTTGTTGTGTTGCATCACTCACCAACACTTCTGGCGCTGTTGTTACACCATTTCTAAAATCAAGTGCTTCTTTTTTTGCTTCTTCTGCAACTTGAAAAATCTCATTTGTCAAAGACTGATCAACGGGAGCAATTGTTAAATCTTCAAGGTCATCAAATTGAATTGGCTTAAAATCATCTTGAACACCCAAGTTTTTTTCTTGTTGCTCAAGCATGGCTAAACTATCGACTGAGGTTTCAGCTTTACTTTGCTCTATTTTGTCATCAATTTGGTCTATTTTCTCATTGGGTAGACCTTGTTGTTTTGCAGCTGATTCTAGTTGTTCTTGAGTATTGGTAATTTCTGTTGTGGGACTTACTGGCTTTGAATCGTCAGGTATTTGCTCAGCGTAACTTACAGGTACAGCAAAAACACTTAAAAAAACACTTGCACATAACAGTTTATTGATATGATAACTATCAAAGTGAAGATGCATACAATGTGCAAGAACAGATTTTTTAAATTTAATTTTTGCTGGCATACCAAGCTCTAATTATCAAATATATTAAATGAAATTTACACTGAACAATGTATATTTCTGACACTCAAAAACAATTGGTTTTAAACATGATTTAAGGTTAAAACATGATACATGATTTTGTATGATAGTTACTATTTCACCACATTTTTCATATATAACTAAATGAAGCATCTACAATGGAAAAAAATGAGCATATTTTAGCTACACGGCGTTTTCTGCCGATGTTTCTCACCCAATTTTTTGGTGCATTAAACGATAATGTTTATAAACAATCGCTTTTGCTCGTCATCACCTATGGATGGATCCAACAACAATCTGCAAGTATTAGCACACTCAACAATCTTGCTGCGTTGTTATTTATTCTACCTTATTTCATCTTTTCTGCGACAGCAGGACAAATTGCAGATAAGTACGAACGTTCATTTTTAGTCCGAAGTATCAAAATACTTGAAATTATGATCATGCTGATCGCTTCAGCTGGTTTTTTATTGGGCAATTTATGGATTCTGCTCTTTGCTTTATTTCTAATGGGAACGCACAGCACCTTCTTTGGCCCAATAAAATATGCAATTTTGCCTGATATTTTAAAACCGAATGAGCTGATGTCTGGAAATGCACTGTTCCAGTCGGGAACTTCAATCGCAATTTTGATTGGTATGATTTTAGGTGGTGCGGTTATTTCACTTTCACAAGGCAATATGATCTGGATTTGCTTAACCATCATATCTATTGCCGTAATTGGTTACTTATGCAGTCGCTTTGTGTTGAAACAACCTACGACCAATACAGATTTAGAGATTGATTGGAATTTCTTCCGTACCAGTTTTCAAACCATTCGTTATGCGAAAAGCTTACCTTTAATTTTTATCGTTCTTTTAGGGAACTCATGGTATTGGTTTTATGGTGCAACTTATCTCACGCAAATTCCCCAATTAACTCAGCAAAACTTACATGCCAATGAAAATGTGGTTAGCCTCCTTTTGACCTTCTTTTCCGTCGGTATTGGTGTCGGTTCTTTACTGTGCCGTAAAATTGGTGGTACTGAAGTGAATATTAAAATGGTACCGATCGGTGCAATCGGATTGACTGTATTTGCGCTGTATTTAGCAGCAAGCTTAGCATTTGTTCCTGAACGCACAGGCGATTTAATTACGATTGCAGATATGTTCAGCTCAGGCGCTGCGTATTATCATGTCATGCTTGCTGTGACTTTATTGGGGATCAGCGGTGGATTCTATATCGTACCTTTATATGCCATGATGCAAGCTTATGCGCCTAAATCACATCGTGCACGTGTGGTTGCTGCCAATAATATTTTTAATGCGATATTCATGGTTTCTTCTGCAATTTTCTCTATAATTATCTTAAGTATTTTAAAAATAGACATTAAAGTTCTATTTTGTATTACCGCTATTCTCAGTGCTATTTTCAGTGCGTGGTTATTACTTCGCTTAAAACCACTGATTGCCACCACTCAAGTTTCTTTGGAGGACTAATATGCGTCAATATACTGGCATTGATAAACTGATCAATTCATTCGATCAAGCTTTAAGAAGTTTAGTACCAGGCGTGACGTCTGCACAAAGAGAAAATCCTTCAAATGACACAGAAACAAAACTAGCAGTCAGTGAAGCTCGTCATGTTGCAGGTTTAATGCGAGTCAATCATAGTGGCGAAGTCTGCGCACAAGCGCTTTATCATGGTCAAGCCCTAACTGCAAAGCTACCTAATGTACGCCGTGAAATGGAGTTTGCTGCAATTGAAGAGCAAGACCACTTAGCATGGTGTGAAGAACGCTTAAAAGAACTGGATAGCCACACCAGTCTATTAAACCCAGTTTGGTACGGACTTTCTTTTGGCATGGGTGCGCTAGCAGGTATTGCAGGTGACAAATACAGTTTAGGTTTTGTTGCGGAAACTGAGCGTCAAGTCAGCATGCATTTGCAACATCATATTAGCCAGCTGCCTGCTCAAGATGAACGTTCACGTAAAATTCTTGTACAAATGAATGAAGATGAATTACATCATCGTGATACGGCTTTAGAAGCAGGCGGTGTTGATTTACCAATTCCAGTCAAAATCACTATGACTGCAATTTCTAAATTGATGACTAAAACCAGTTATTTTATTTAAATATTTTTATTCTTGAAACTCCCTCCTTTTTCAAAGGAGGGATATTTTCTGCAAGGGCTTTATCCGTTGACTCATTTGAATATTTTAAAATCAGTCAACGATTGAAACAGTCTACTATTCACTCAATCCAAACAATAATTTAGCATTGTGTGGTGCTAACTTTGTGGTCTCTACAGGTAATAAAGATGGGTTTAAAGGATAGCCTGCCCCATCAAATTTCAACATCACTTGTCCATGTTTACGACTGTACACAGACAACTGTTTCCATCCATTATAAATATAAGTTGTTGAATATACAGGACTGCCAACCAAAGTTGTTTTACTCAAAATTTCAAATGTTTGATTTAGTTTTCCCTTAAAGATCAACATGGTACAGCCACCTGAACCACACCAATCCAAACCATTCAAAAGTACTACAGCGTCTTGTTGTCCATCGCCATTGAGGTCATCAAATGCCACCTCATAAGTAGATGAATCTTTTGTATAAGCAAAAACACTTTGTTTTAAATTGCTATCACGTTGTTGCACCGATTGGTTTTTAGCTTCATTTTTTGAAGGTTCAACAGACTTTTCAGGTAAATTAGTACAAGCGTCTAACAAAAACACACAACTCAACAATACCAATGATTTCAAATACATTGCTATTTACACTCTCATTTTTACGGATTTTATAAAACTATAACAGGGAATTGATGCTCTGAATGATTGAATAACATATCTTGCCAAATATCATACATTGGAATCTTAACGTCCAAAGCCAATGGTAGTTTTTTAGGGTTAAATTGCATTTGTGTTAAATCACTTCCCCATGCAATCAAATCAACATCTAAAGAGATATTGTGTGAAGGACGGACACGACCTGAATCTGCTTCCATTTTTTTTAATAAGGCGATGATTTCATCAACAGACCATTGGCTTTTAAGTAAACACGCAACATTCCAATAATCTGCACCTACCCCATCACGACATGGAATAATATAAATTTTTGAAAAAGTGGCTTCACCCAAACTCAAAATCTGAGCAAATGCTTTTTGAAAATGATATTGAGGAGCGCTATTACTCGCCAGAGCTAGGGCGAATATCGTTTCGGTGGCGTTCAAGACGAATTCCTACAGAATTTGCTTGCGGGATAATGGCAGGCTTACGGATGGTAATCATAATCGATTCAACTGAGGGATAGGTAGCGAAAAGCGCATTTAAAACCAGTTTAGCCGCATGTTCGATCAATTTCGGGGCAGCATCTTGAATGACCTTAGTCGAAATCTCACAAATTTCTGCATAATTTAACGTGTCTTCCAGTTCATCTGTGTTGGATGCTTTTTCTAAACAGGTCTGAATAGTGAGATCAAGCATTAAAGGTTGAATAATTTGACGTTCCCAATTGAAACAGCCAACGACTGTATCCACTTTTAAACCTTCAATGATAATTGCGTCCATAACCTTTTCCTATAAATCCCCCTAAATCCCCCTAAATCCCCCTTTTTTAAAGGGGGACTTCACCCATATACAATATTTTAGGAATACTCCTCCCTTTTTAAAGGGAGGTTGGGAGGGATTATTTAAAAATAAATTTAAATCTCCTACCTTTTAAGGTAGGAGATTCATATCAATGTTTCAACAACGAAGCTGGATCTAAATCTTGCACCATTTGCAAACGTTGATCTGCATAAATATCAGTATATGGCGCAAGAACTCGCATGAACCGATCAAAATACAACATTTGCTTAAATAACAATGCGAAATCACGCGGGAAACGAATACCGTGACGCTCACCGACTGCAACCATATCCATCATAATATCGTTTAAATCAGAAGGATTTGAACTCATAATCTTTTGTGGATCTGCCAATAGTACACCACTAAATAGACGCTCTAAATCATCTGCTAAGACTTGCGTATCAATCTGCTTACTGGTCATGCCCATACCCAACATATTTTGAGCCATGAGTGTGTAATCAGTTTTTTGTAATGCATCCATAAATGCCATACAGGCTTGCCATACTTCTGGTTTAAGCTGACCGACAATACCAAAGTCAATAAAGCCAATACGACCATCTTCAAGCAACATTAGGTTGCCTGCATGTAAATCTGCATGGAAAGATTTACACAGCATCAAGCTACCAAACCACGTATTCATTGCAGTAATCAAAACTTGTGATGGATCTTTTGCAACTTTACGTACTACATCAAAATCAGTTAATGGCACGCCATATAAGCGTTGCATGGTCAATACACGGCGAGTTGAATACTGGTGATAAACCTTTGGCGCAGTCGCAGCGTGATTTTGAGACACATTGAGATAATTCACAAAGTCATCAAGGTTTTGTGCTTCTTCAATAAAATCAACTTCACGTACCATACGTGTTTTAATTTCTTCAACAATATCTGCCAATGAAGCAAATTTAACTTTAGGCACCGCTTTTTCTAGGATTTTTGTTGCCCAATGCAAAACATTTAAATCGGTATAGAGAATGGTTTCTACACCTGGTTTTTGCACTTTAATAACAACATCTTCGCCTGTCACCAGTTTCGCAGCATGGACTTGTGCAATAGACGCTGAAGCCAATGGCTTTTCTTCAATAGAAGCGAATATTTCGCTTAAATCTCGCCCTGCAAACTCTTGCGCTAATACGCCTTGCACATAACTAAATGGCAAAGAAGGCGTTTGGTCTAAACAGCCTTGAAATTCTTCCACATATTCACGAGGGAATAATGAAGGTGTACTGGCAATGAATTGCCCTAACTTAATATAAGTTGAACCTAAAGATTCAAACGTTTCACGCATGAGTTTTGCGTTACTTGGTTTTTCGGTCGCATATTTGATGCCTGCTTTTGCTGCGATCACAGCAGTTTCCCCAACTCGGGCAACTGAACGCAGTCCATCTAACCAGATATTGTTTTTCATAATGTCTAAGTAGAAATAAATTAAGTGAAGTGTAGCAAATTAATCAGCCTTTGCAGTATGGCTTGCCTGACAGTTTGGACAATCTGTATCTTTTTCAAAGGCTAAAATTCGTTGTTTCATTGTTAAGCCATCCCAAAGCAGTAATTTTTGCTTGAGTGGTGTCTGAGCTAATCCTAAATATAAAAGTGCGTGGTGAGCTTGCAAACTTGACATTACATTTGGCGTTGTCGCTAAAACGCCTGAATCTGCACAACGAAAGCTTTCATTAATATGTTGTTCTTTGGGAAATAAACACTCATAACAGGCTGAATTTCCTTCAACCATGAATAACTGACCTTGGAAACCAATTGCTGATGCACTAATCAATGGCACATTCAATTGCGCACACATCTGATTAACCAAATAACGTGTTGTAAAATTATCACAACCATCTAGGACTAAATCCTGCTGCGTAATCAACGATTGAGCATTAGACTCATCTAATTTAACGGTATAACTTTCAACTTGAATGAATGGATTAATCTGTTGTAAACGCTTCGCAAGTATTTCAGATTTATAAAAACCAACATCTTGTTCTGTATAAGCGATTTGGCGCTGTAGATTACTGATTTCAATGGTATCTGCATCGATCAGCGTGATTTTACCTACGCCTGCACGTGCCAGTAACTCAGCTGTAGTACACCCTATTCCGCCACAGCCAACAATGAGAATATTGGCAAGTTTGAGCTTTTCCTGTGCATCAATATCCCAACCATCCAGTAGGATTTGACGTGAATAAAGATGCATTTCAGATTCGGTGAGTTCGAATTCATTATCTGATTGCTTAATCAAATGCTTATACCGACATTACATAACAAATTATGAAATAGTATAAAACAATACAAGTACTTCATGTTATTCGACAATTGAATTCTTTTATGTTTGAATACATTTACAAAATCAGAATAAGCCCACTATGAAAAAAATAATATTTTGCATCAGCAGCCTATTTGCTTGCACATCACTCTATGCTGTACCGAACCCAACAGATCAATTCTGCCAACTCTATGCCATCACGGCTGCGCAAATTATGATGGATCGACAAAGTAATACACCTAAATTTGTGGCCTTAAATAATGCAAATAAAAGTATTATTGCAAAAAGTAAAAATAGCGTACAAGGTTTAATGACGCTTGTCGATTTAGCCTATCAAATCCCTATTGCCAAAACTCAAGAAGCCCAAAAACTTGCCATCAATACTTTTGCAGATACGGCTGCTGAAAGATGTTTTGTCGTTAATAAGAAGTAGAATATAATTAAATATCAATATTTTGATGAAACTTTAGATGATCCATGACTATTTTCTAATATGTACTCTAATATCTAGGAACAGCATTGCTTTATGATCATGGATATTTTTCATTTTTATTCAATATAAGAAAAAAAACCGCATAACTCATAATCAATTTGAAAAATATCTTATTTCATTCTACATTAATGTAGAAAAAATTTTCACACTGGATGCTGAACATGGAACTTGATCGTTACGATAAACAAATTCTTGAAATTTTAACGAATGAAGATATCAATCTCAACGAGCTATCAGAACGTATTAATCTTTCTGTCAGTTCCGTACACCGTAGAATCAAGCATTTGATTGAAACCAATATCATGACCAATTTGAAACGTGATATTAATTTTGAGAAATTAGGTTTTAAATTACATGTCATCCTACAAGTTTCACTCAGTAAACACGATACAGATACCTTTGCAAAATTTTTAGAAGAGCTTGAAAACATTCCTGAAGTGATTAATGCTTTTTTAGTCACAGGTCAAACGGCTGATTTTCTCGTAGAAGTTGTGGCGAAAGATATGGAAAACTACAGTGAAATTTTACTGAAACGTATCGGTAAAATTGATCATGTGGTGGCACTACATTCAAGTTTTGTGATTAAAGAATACAATCAAGTTTTTAACTGTACTGGACTGCTTAATCGCGTTTAAGTTTTTACGATCTATATCCATTATCCAATTAATTGTGACTCAACGTTTTAAACCATTTAGATCCATTGAAAATCCAAATCATGCTTAAAAATAAAAAACGCACCCATCGGTGCGTTTTTTGACTCAAATATGAATTAAGCATCTAACTCAGCGAGCACTTCATCTGAGAATTCAACGTTAGTATAAACGTTTTGCACGTCATCAAGATCTTCAAACATATCAATCATTTTTAAAATTAATTTTGCTTGATCAATATCAGTAATTTCAGCTTTTGTTGAAGGACTCATCGTCACTTCAGCATTGTCAGATTTTAAACCTGCAGCAGCTAAAGCATCTTGAACAGTACCGAAAGTTTCAGGTGTTGTGATGACCAAAATCTCATCTTCACTCACTTCAATATCTTCTGCACCCGCTTCTAATGCCACTTCCATGATCTTATCTTCTAAAGAGACATCTTCAAAAGTAATCTCACCACGTTTGGTAAACATGTAGGCAACCGAACCCGCTGTTCCTAAGTTACCATTGGTTTTAGAAAAACAGTGGCGAACATCAGGTACAGTACGGTTCAAATTATCCGTCATGGTTTCAACAATTACAGCAACACCGCCAACGCCGTAACCTTCATAAGTCACTTCTTTCAAATCGGCATTTTCTTCACCACCAACACCACGCGCAGTTGCACGGTTGATGGTGTCGCGTGTCATATTTGCCACCAAGGCTTTTTCGATCACTGCACGTAAACGTGGATTCGAAGCGACATCTCCACCACCTAAACGAGCCGCAGTGACGATCTCACGAATAAATTTTGTAAATACTTTAGCGCGACTCGCATCTTGTTTTGCTTTACGATGCTTTGTGTTAGCCCACTTGGAATGACCCGCCATGCGAAATATGCTCCTGTAGATTGGCCTTATGCCATATCAATTTTTGGCAATTCTACCATAAGCACTTTTTTATGAGAAAGTGCTTATTTTTCAGTTTTTATCTAAATTAAGCTTTTTTTGGCTCAGGAATCACAATATCAAGCCCTGTATGCTCTTTATATAGTCGTTTAATTTCAGCTAAATCTTGATCGATGTCAGATGGATAAATTTTCCCGAAAATACCACCTTGCTTAGTATGTGAGTTTGCATACATCAACACGATTGGTACACCCGCTGCTTTAGCAATATGCCAAAACCCTGTACGAATCGGTTTACGTGGCTGTCCACGTTCCGCGCGTGTCGCTTCAGGTGCAATAACCAAATTAAATTCATCATGACTTTGAAACAGCTCAACCATTTGCGTCACAATGTCTTGATTCGATTTACGATCAACCGCAATACCACCAACTCTCTCAAGAATCGGTTTCATTGGACCTTTAAATAATTCTTTTTTGATTAATGTATGAATTTTTAAGTCATGAATTTGGAAAATCGCAAGAGACAGCACAGCATCCATCATTGAAGTATGTTCAAAACCAATGATCACTTGTTTCTTTTCCAATACATCGGGCTTCACTTCATATGTCCAACCTGACAATTTAAAAGCTAACTCCCCCAATAACTTTTTCATGTTCTACCTAACGTCATAAAAAATAATTTGCGAATTGTCCGAGCATCAGCAGAAAAATACAATTGCTATTCAGTTCTTTTTTTACATTTGTATATTTATTTTGCAACCACTTAAGCTAAATACACAACCATTGCAAAAATAGAACAGCGAAACCAACACCTCACTGAATTGATAAATAAACCCAGCTTTGATTTAAATCAGAACAAATCACAAAATAATTATTTTACGTGACTTATAAAGCAATATTTAGTCTAAATTTTTTAAATTTAAAATAATCATTTGAATTTAATTCGACCAAGTTTTAGAATCTTGAATAAGTAACAAAATCAAGTTTAACTATGAATGAGCTTAAAAAACGACATGATCACCCCTGTAAAGATATGATGTCAAAATCCAATATGGCGGAGGTTGAGAAGATTCAATTTCCTCATGCCGTAGAATATTGCGCCTTAAAAAGCAAAAAAGAAGCTTTAAATAGAATACACCCTATTCAACAAATTAATCCGGTGACATCTATACAAATTCCCCTCGTAACTGAGCGTGTACAAGCAGGCTTTCCCTCTCCAGCTCAAGACTATATCGATAAAACCATCGATCTAAACCAACTGCTGGTTAAAAGTCCATTTTCAACCTTTATTGTTCGGGTTAATTCTCTTTCTATGTTAGGAATCGGTATCGATATTAATGATGAATTAATTGTTGATCGCAGCCTTGAAGCCAAGCATCGAGACATTGTCATTGCACTGATTGATAATGATTTTACGGTAAAACGATTGATGATTGAGGATGGTATACATTGGTTAAAAGCTGAAAATCCTGAATGCAGCGATATTTATTTCGATGAAGGTCAAGAGCTTATGATCTGGGGTGTTGTTACTTATGCATTAAAGAGCCTCAAATGAAATCAAAAAACAAAATCTTCGCACTTGTCGATGTCAATAACTGCTATGTCAGTTGTGAACGTGTGTTTGATCCATCATTAAATAATAAACCTGTTATTGTCCTTTCAAATAACGACGGTTGTGCTGTGGCAAGAAGTCAGGAAGCGAAAGATTTGGGTATTAAAATGGCAGTACCCTTCTTTCAAATCGAAGATATTGTTCAAAAATACGATGTCCAAGTACTTTCAAGTAACTATGCTTTATATACTGAAATGTCACGTCGTTTTCACGGAATATTGGGTGAATTTGTGACTGCTTCAGAGCAAGAAATCTATTCAATTGATGAGTGCTTTCTTGAATTAACCGCTTATGAAAAAAGCTATGATCTCACTGAATATGCTCAAGGAATGCGCCAGCGAATATGGAAATGGCTTGGTTTACCTGTCTGTATTGGTATTGGTCGAAGTAAAACTGAGGCCAAAATGGCCAATCATATGGCAAAAAAAGGCAAACGTTTTGGCGGTGTATGCAATTTAGCATCGATGGATCCGAAACATCGAGATTATTTTTTTAGTCTGCTTGATGTCGGCGAAGTGTGGAATGTAGGACGTAAACATACTAAAAAATTAAAAAGTATGGGAATTAATACCGTGCTGGATCTTGCTGTATCAGACCCTGCTCAGATGAAAAAACACTTTTCTATCGTCATGGCAAAGACGATTTCTGAATTACAAGGGATATCTTGCATCGAATTTGAACATACGCCACCGAGTAAAAAACAAATTATTGCCAGTCGTTCATTTGGTTCACGTGTTACTGAACTCAATGATCTAAAAGAAGCCATGAGCGCATACGCTCAAGACGCTTGCGCAAGACTTCGTGAAGGTGGATTACTTTGTGGTTGTATTATTATTTTTATGCAATCCAATCCTTTTGATGATCATACGCCGTTTTATAACCAATCTATTCCTTATGCATTTTCCGAACCGACCGACTGTGTTGCTGATTTAGTCAAAGCTGCAACAGGTATGTTAGATCGTATTTATCAAAAAGGAATTAAATATAAGAAATGTGGTGTCATTCTGACAGGATTAGAATCGAAAAATAGCCATGCTTTTGACCTACTGGCAGACAGATCAAATATTGATAAAAAAGATAAATTAATGTCTGCGATCGAAGGTGTACATGAGCGTTTTGGTAAAAAGAAATTAGCGATTGGAGCGTGTTATATACCCAATCGTAGTTGGTCAATGAATCGCAGCAAACTCAGTAAGAACCCATTTAACTGGGATGAGTTATTAACTATAGATCATTGACATAATATTCTCGAATAAACAAATTAATCATTTTATGATTATAGATGCTCCTCTGAAATTCTTAATTATAATCACTTTTTAATATTAACATTTTGATTTCATCTGAATACTCTCCTTTATAGTTCAGTGCATTCTTTAAAATATCTACAGTTTTGAATCCAAGTTTTTGATACACATGTAATCCACGTTGATTATGGCTATACACTTCGAGTTCTAACTGTTCCAAATCCAACGTATTAAATACAAAATCTAAAACCAAATGGATTGCTTGAGTACCATAACCTTGACCAGTCAATCCGATATGACACATTGATATGCGAAAGCCCGCCGTTTTATACACTTGATCTATATCCATAATTACAAGCTCACCAATCATTTGATGATTGTTCTTCAGGCATATCGCAAAATCATAACGGTTACTATCTTTTTGACATTTCAGTATATGTTGCTGTATTTGTTCTAATGTAAAATCAACCGTTGTTCCTGTCATATAACGAATTTCTTCGATCTGTGTACTTTCTAAAAGAAGCGGGGCATCTTCAATCTTTACAGGTCTTAAATAAATTTCTAGATTTTCAAGTTTGTGCATATTTTTCAACACTTTTTTAAATGAGAAGTTTATTTTATTTGTTTATCTATAACTCTTATTTCCGCCAGAAGTATAACAATACCGTCCACCACGAGGACCATAGCAATAGGTCCCTGAGCTACAAGAACAACTACCTGAATATGACTGCGAAAATCTATTTATTTGAAGGGGCTTACTGGCTGGTGCTTTCCGAGATATACTAGATTTTGTAGTTGATGAAAAAGAGTTTTTGGACTTAGAACAACCTTCAAATGAACACAAATATTGAGAAAATACCCATTGAGGTTCTTCCCTCTCTTTTGAAATACGCGACCAGTCTTGATTTATATCATAAACCAAGACAGTATCACCTCTTTTTAACTGCCCGACGATCATTCCATCAATTGGTTCTTTTCTAATATTTAAAAATTCATTATTTACATATTTTTTAGCTATTGGGACAAACTCACTTTCATCCAAATCTAATCCCTCATAAGCATATAAATTAGGTAATAAAGCTAAAAAAGCAAGGCTCATTATTAATAAAAACTTATTCATAATTTATACCCTATCCATATTATTAATAATTTTAAAATACCTTAAACATACTACAAATATTTAAGAAAAAAGAAAGCTTTATAGTAAGGGATACATATACACATTATTTATTATATTTAAGAAAAAGAATCACTTTAATCATTTCTATAGACAATAAAAAAACTTGCACCAGAATATCTAGTGCAAGTTTCTTATTTTATTTGCTTATTACTTAGCAGTAGGAACAGACGCTTCAGTGGTAATATTTACAGTGATCTTATCGCCCACGTTTGGCACATAAGCACCTACACCAAATGCAGAACGATCGAATGACGTTGTTGCATTAAAACCAATTGACTGTGCTTTAGTCATTGGATGTACGCCTTGTTTGTTTAAAACAGCATCTAAAACAACAGGTTTAGTTACATCTTTAACTGTTAAGTTACCTGTAATTTTGTATTTGTTTTTACCCACAGCTTGCACTTTAGTACTTTTAAAAGTGATCGTTGGGTACTTTTCAGCATTAAAGAAATCAGCATTCTTCAAGTGCTCATCCAAAGCTTTTACATTGGTATTTAAGCTAGATAATGGAATAGTTACATTTACTGATGAGTTTGCAGGTTTTGCATTATCTACAGAAATCACACCTTGAATATCGCTAAAATTAGCAGATGGGGTTGAAAAACCAAAGTGATTCCAAGTAAATACTGTTGCAGTATGTGTTGGATCAATGGTGTAATCCACTGGCTTTGCCATCGTGAATGTTGCTACAGATGCTACAGCTAAACCTAATGTTAATGCTTTAAAGTTCATGTTCTTAATCTCTCTATCGATAGTTGTCATTTTATACTTCTAATATTTTAATGCACTGTTATAGATAAGACGATATGTTGCAAAATTAGAACGAAACATGGAAATATCTTGAAAAATAACTGAAAAAAGCGCTCATCATCTTCATTTTTATGCTTTTATTAAGAACACCTCCCCTTCTTTACATATCAATTTTATTTTTGAATATATAATTTTGGAAACAATGTATACAAAAAAACTACAGTTAAAAGCTGACTTAAAGCGTTGTATAGCAATATTAATTTTATTTGTGAAGGATTAAAGATGGTCAACAGTGTTTTAGCGCAAAGTACAAAAACACCTTATCGTGTCACACTCACCAATGCTCAAGGTCATACATGGTCTGCCGATGAACCTGCGGATAAAGGTGGTCAGGATACAGCTCCAAATCCAATGCAAATTTTATTATCAGCTTTGGGCGCATGTACTACGATAACCTTGGAAATGTATGCAAATCACAAGGGTATCAAAATTGAGCACGTACAGGTAGATTTAAGTCTAAACCCTGAAGGCGATCCAGAAGCTGGTCAAAATAACATTGTCCGAAAAATTACTTTAACAGGTGATTTTACGGAAGATCAGCATAAGCGTTTATTAAAAGTCGCTGAAAGTTGTCCAGTTCATAAACTATTGACTTCGAATATTCAGATTCAAACTGAGTTAAATATGAAATAAAAATCTTATTCTCATAACAATGATTTTTCTTCATTAAAACTAAAGCCCCTTTCGGGGCTTTCATTTTCAATCTTACAACTTTTCAACTAAGATTCGATCAATTTGCTTTAAACCAGTTTGTTTCTCATGGTTCTTACGGCGAATTTTAATGATTTTATCTTCTTGCAAATCTTGTAATAACAACTCAACAGCTACCATAGATTCAAGTGGTAAATCTTGTCCAATCCATTTCTGCTCACCGGCATCCATCAGGACAATTTCATCACTAATCTGATCATAAAGGCTCATATTTTCCTCACTTATGGTAGATATTTCACCATATTTCATCAATTCTGAAGAATGCGTCAACTATATACCTATTGCTAAAAACTGCTAGTAAAATTTGACTAAGTTACAAAACATTTCTCCAAATAAAAACGCTCCTATCGGAGCGTTTTTAAATGTAAAAATGATTATGCAGTCAATTCTTTTACAGCTTCAACAACAGCTTCTGTGGTAATACCAAAGAATTGGAACAAGTCTTTAGCAGGTGCAGACTCACCATAAGTGGTCATACCGATCACTTTGCCGTCTAAACCAACAAATTTCCACCAATAATCCACATGAGCCGCTTCAACTGCAACACGTGCACGAATATTTGCAGGAAGTACAGCTTCACGATAAGCAGCATCTTGTTTTACAAATTCTTCAGCACATGGCATTGAAACAACACGTACACCATCAAGTTGTGCATACGCTTCCATTGCCAATGAAACTTCTGAACCTGTTGCAATGATGATTGCTTTTAATTCACCTTTTTCTTCAGCTAATACATAACCACCTTTCGCAACATTCTCAATTTGAGTTTGAGTACGTGTTTGGAATGGTAAATTTTGACGAGAGAAGATTAACGCTGTAGGGCCTTCACTGCGTAACAATGCTGATTTCCAAGAAATAGATGCTTCAACCGTGTCACATGGACGCCATGTATTTAAGTTTGGTGTACCACGTAAAGATGCAATTTGTTCTACTGGTTGATGCGTAGGGCCATCTTCACCCAAACCAATTGAATCATGTGTATAAACATGGATCACACGTTGTTTCATCAACGCAGACATACGTACAGCATTACGTGCATATTCCATGAACATTAGGAATGTTGCAACGTAAGGAATGAAACCACCGTGAAGCGCAACACCATTGGCAATAGCAGTCATACCAAACTCACGTACACCATAATGTACGTAGTTACCTGCTGGATTTGACTCAACACTTACCGCACCTTTCCAAAGTGTAAGGTTAGAACCTGCTAGGTCAGCAGAACCACCTAAAATTTCAGGAAGTAATGGTGCAAAAGCTTGAATCGCGTTTTGGCTTGCTTTACGTGTTGCAATCGTTTCAGCTTTTGCATTCACTTCTGCAATATAAGCATCGGCTTGAGCAACAAAGTCAGCGGGTAAATCACCACTAACACGGCGTAATAATTCAGCAGCTTCTGTTGGATATTTTGCTTGATATTGTGCAAATACTTCATTCCAAGCTGCTTCTGAAGCTGTAC
Source organism: Acinetobacter sp. P8-3-8 (assembly GCF_000214135.1). GTDB lineage: Bacteria > Pseudomonadota > Gammaproteobacteria > Pseudomonadales > Moraxellaceae > Acinetobacter. The sequence continues at coordinate 15,385 of NZ_AFIE01000002.1, read as the reverse complement.
CTTTCGCTTTCGCATCCCAAGCGGTATAAACATCCGCAGGAATCACAAATGGTTCTTCTTTCCAGCCCAATGCTTCACGAGTTAATGCAATTTCATCATTACCCAGTGGCGCACCATGGCAATCTTCTTTGCCTTGTTTATTTGGTGAACCTAAACCGATAATAGTTTTACAAATGATAAGTGTAGGCTTCGCTGTTTCAGCTTTTGCTTCAACTGTTGCAGCACGGATTGCATCACTATCATGACCGTCAACTTTAAGCACTTGCCAACCGTAAGCTTTGAAGCGTTCTTCTGTATTGTCAGAGAACCAACCTTCAACTTCGCCATCAATCGAAATACCATTGTCATCATAATAAACAACAAGTTTACCTAAACCTAAAGTACCTGCAAGTGAACATGCTTCATGGGAAATACCTTCCATTAAGCAACCATCACCCAAGAAACAATACGTGAAGTGATCTACAACTTTAATATCTTCTTTATTAAACTGAGCAGCTAAGGTTTTTTCTGCTAAAGCAAAACCTACAGCATTGGCAACACCTTGACCTAATGGGCCAGTGGTTGTTTCAATTCCTGGTGCATAACCTAATTCAGGGTGACCTGGAGTCTTAGAATGTAACTGACGGAATGCCTTTAAATCTTCAATAGAAAGATCATAACCAGTTAAATGAAGTAAAGCATATTGAAGCATTGAGCCATGACCATTAGAAAGTACAAAACGGTCACGGTTCGCCCATTGTGGGTTTGTTGGGTTGTGATTTAAAAACTCACGCCATACCACATCAGCGATATCTGCCATCCCCATTGGAGCACCTGGATGCCCAGAGTTTGCTTTTTGCACAGCATCCATTGCTAATACACGAATTGCATTGGCGATGCGACGTTCATTCAGCGGGGTTGTCATAGATCAAAGTCCAATAAATATGAAGAAAATAAGAAGATGAATTAAATTCAAAACTACTGCATATTGTCTTAAAAAAAGCGCAAGGCGTAAAGCCCGTTAAGGCATAAATATCTAATCAATACGCAATAGAACAAAAAATAAGCATATTTAAAATAAAAGACACTGTTCAAATGAATAAGATTCTCTTTTATCCTAGTCGATATAAATATGAATAAGAAATCGAAATTACAAAGATTGAGAACTTGGACATAGATTCAAGTCATAGCAGATGTTTCAAGTTGATCTTAAACAAAGAAATGATGTTTTGATTGTTATAAATAGTAATCTTACTGATATAAAACATTAAAAATTTAGCTGAAGAGATTAAAAATATTCATTCAACGCAGCTTAACTTCAGGTAATGTTTAAGTTTTAAATTATATAAGCACAGCACCTCAGAGTTTATACCTATTCCAAATTTCGCTTTAGCATAGACTTCCAGTGTCCAACTGCCTAAAAAACTAAAACTGAGCGAGCTTTCATTAACTATTTTCAAGCCACTAAAAATATCTGTTTGATAAGCTTGTCCTATAAATAGTTGATCAACAACACCTTTGCCCAATTCAATCAAATAAATGTTTAAAGATTCCTCAAAAATCACTTCATCCGTTGTAAAAATAACATAGCGATTTTCATCAACAGACACAGCTCTTTCGAGTATTTTCCCTCTTATCAAGATGTTTGAAGGTTTGTGGTCAATAACCATTTCACACAGCGTTTGTTTATATTCACTGATTTCTTGAATGATATTTAACTGGATATTATTGACAAATTTCATTAGCAACAGCACTCAAGCAGTCTTCAAAAAAATAAAGCCAATTTAAAAATTGGCTTTACTGAAAACAAATGAATGACGAGCTCAATTCTTAAGTAACCTGAGCTCAAGATAAGATATATTCCCAACTATATGATACGCGGAAACGTCAGTCGCATTGTTCGAGGCAGGGCTACATCTGTAATATACTGTTTTTGCAAAATATTAGGTACTTGATGGTATCTGTCGAGTTGGCGACTGACAAATGGTTTTGCCTACTTTTCCCGAAAGAAAAGTAGGTCGAACCGAAGGTTAATCCTTACATTTGACTTTAAACAGTAAGACTCCGCTGCGCCTGATCTATCTTTTCAATAAATTACATCAGAGTTTATTCCGAACTAACGTTAATTACTTTAAGAAACCTGAAACCATATTCATGACATTTTGAATATCATCATTTGCTTCATTTTGATCCGTAGAATCACCTTGAGGTGTTAAAGAATCAATGATTTGTGGTAATACGGTTGAAATCGCACCATAGACTTCATTGGTTGGTACTTGAGCCTGTTGCGCAACTTGTTCAATTTGCTGACCACCAAACAAACTTTGGATTTGCTGAGCATCTACAGCGCTATTACCTTGAGATGGATCTACCCAACTTTGCACTTGACCGCCTAAGCCAGCACCTTGAAGTTTTGCAAGTGCGCCTTGCAAACCACCATTTTGTTGAATCCAGCTTAAAATCAAAGGTACAACTGCGATCAATAAAGATGAACCATTAAATCCACTCGATTGTGGCGCTTGTTGTTGCTGTCCGCCAGTCAATCCACCAAGAACAGAACCTAATACCCCACCTAAACCGCCTTGTTGTGATTGTTGCTGACCACCACCTAAGCCACCCAATACCGAACCTAGGATTCCACCTAATCCACCGCCTAGCCCACCTTGTGATTGTTGTTGTCCACCGAGTGCCTGTTTTGCTAATATTTCCACAATATTTGATAAATCTGTCATGAGCTTCCCCTTTTTTAAGTTTTTATGACACTTGCACAGCATACTTGGCTTTATTGTTTTCAACAAAATTGAAATTGTTAAATTTTGCAATGGTTTAAAACTTGGATTTAAAGGTACTCAAAACTGCTTACCAACGGAATTTGTTCCAATTTTCAGGATTCGCCCAGAATTTAGAATTAAACCAATCAGGCACATGCTTATAAGTCAGAATATTAAATTGCCATAAAGCAAAATCATTATCATGCGCACTTTTATCAATCAGTTGGGTAAAACCTAAAGATCTTAAAAGTTGTTCATCTTTTAAATGGCATGCAACCACAATACGTTTTGCCAATAAATCACGCAGCTTGACCAAAACTTGTGATTTGTGCTGATCTGAAGCTTCCGACAATTCATCTGTATCCAATAACACAAAACCCAAATCATAACGTTGCGTAAAGGGCAGATTTAAAAACTCAGATAAGTTAAAATAAGACCATTGAATTGAATGATGAACATTGTATTGGGACAAATTTTGCCCAATACACAATGCAGTTTGAATTGGCTGTTCTAGCGATAAATCGTCTAGCATTGAAGTGATGACATTTTGCTCAGCCATAACTGCACCTTTATTGAAGCGAGTAATTAAACATGGAACTACAAGGCATTTGCCATAAAATGCATGCAGGTCTAAAAGACCTAAGTGTAACTGATCAGCAAACACATAAGGCAAATGTTGAATATAAATTTATATTAGATCGGTCAGAAATCGACCTTCCGTTTAGCTTAGGTCAAGAAATCGAAATTGAAGCGACTGGAAATATTTACTGTGTTTCTTGTGGTTCTAAAACGCCGAAATCTTATTCACAAGGTCACTGCTTTAAGTGCATGAAAACCAAAGCTGCTTGCGATATGTGCATTATGAAGCCTGAAACATGTCATTATCATTTAGGTACATGCCGAGAAGATGATTTTGCCCATGAAGTTTGTTTCCAACCACACATTGTGTATTTGGCCAATTCCAGTGCTTTAAAAGTTGGGATTACCCGTATTGGTCAAATGCCAACGCGTTGGTTAGACCAAGGTGCGACTCAAGCATTACCCATTATGAAAGTCGGTTCACGTCGTCTTTCAGGTCAACTTGAAGTTATGTTTGGTACTCAAGTTGCAGATAAAACCGATTGGCGTAAATTGCTCAAAGGCGAAGCTGAGCCTGTGAATTTAATTGAAATTCGTAATGAATTGGTACAAGAATTTGCACCTAAAATCCAGACCATTCGTGATGAATTTGCCCAAAATCTTGAATTTAATGAAACTGTTGAATTACTTGAAAATGAATTACCACGTGAATTTGTTTACCCTGTAGATCTTTATCCAGAAAAGATAAAATCTCACAATTTGGATAAAACCCCAGTGATTCGTGGCAAATTACAAGGTATCAAAGGTCAGTATTTAATTATGGATACTGGCGTGATTAATATCCGTAAATATACGGGTTATGAATTGAAAATTCGAGCTGAGTAATCTAATTCATCAGATTGAAAACCAATGCAACGTATCCTCTCTTTTTTAAAGGAGAGGATGATCATTAAAATGAATTGTCTAAAAACTTTAAATCCTGTCGATCACTGATTAAATAAACCTCAGCTAAGCGAAATAAATCAGAAATTACAGCCACTTCTTTTGCAGCCAGTACATCTTGGTAAATTTTTTTCGCAAAATTATCTTTACTGGTACTCACCAAAATTTTTTTAATGATTTGTTCATTCTGATGCAATTCAAGGTCTAGCATTTTTAAAGAATCTGTAATCAAAATTTTACTCAAACCTTTGGCTTGAAAATTAGGATGTATCGCAATTTGATCCAGTTCTAAAATCACTTCTGGTCGAAAACCAGACTTTTGAGCCCAAAAAATATAACCTGCGATTTGATCTTCAACATAAATCACATAGCAGATATAACGAGGATACGCGTTAAGCGTCGAAACAACCCATTGATATGAATCTTTTTGGCGAATAAAAGCAAGACCATGAATTTGAACAATACGTTCAACATGATCTTGTTGCGCTTTTTGGACGAAAATATTCATTTTAATGATTTTCCGATTTACATCACTTTTAATACAATCAAGTTTATAAGATTGAATATCAATGCGAATAAAACACTGAGGTTATTTTAAAACTGAAGCTATTTTAAAATAGACAAAATCGCCTGCACAGGATCTTCGCTATTGCCTGCTAAAAGCTGTTTATGCATGGTTAATAATTGCATCACTTGAATTTGAGCAGTTTCCTGATTCATTAACTTTTCAATTTCATTGGCTAAATTTTCAGGTGTTGCATCTTGCTGAATCAATTCCTGGATGACTTTTTTACCTGCAATAATATTCGGTAAAGAATAATAAGGAATTTTGACCAAAAGCTTCGCAATCACATAGGTTAACCAATTCAATTTATAAAAAGTCACCATTGGACGGTGTAATAATAAAGCTTCTAAGGTCGCTGTACCTGATGCTAAGGCCACAATATTGGCAGCATTCATCACTTGACGACCAATTTTTGCTTCTTTATCACTATTTTCAAGCAAATGAATTTGATCTGTGAGTTGTTTAGGATAGTTTTTTAATAATTCTTCGATTTGCTGTTTACGTAAATCATTGATTGCAGGAATGATAAACTGATATTCAGGATGTTTTTGATGAATGATCTTTGCTGCATCTAAAACCAATGGCCCAAGTCGTTCAATTTCACCACGGCGACTCCCTGGTAATAATGCAATATGTTTTTGGCTAATATCTAGGCCTAACTCTTGTTTTGCATCTAAAATTGGATTTTGTAATGACAATTGACTGGCAAGAGGATGACCAACAAAGGCCGCTGGAACAGCAAACTTTTCAAAAAATGCTTTTTCAAAAGGAAATAAGCATAGCACTAAATCAATACTGGCTTTAATGCCGTGCACTCGCCCTTGACGCCATGCCCAAACCGATGGACTGACGTACTGCACTGTTTTAATCGGTAAGTTTTTCTGTTTTAAACTTTTAGAAAGACGTAAATTAAAATCTGGCGCATCAATACCAATAAAAATATCGACAGGATTTGCAGTCCATCTTTCAACCAAACCATCTCGAACTGCAAATAATTTTTTCAAATCTTTGAGGACTTCGACAATCCCCATGACCGATAAAATTTCCATGGGATAAAAGCTGTTAAAGCCTTCTGCAATCATTTGTGGGCCACCAATCCCTTCAAATTCTGCATCAATACCTTGTTCTCGAAAACTGCGAATAAGTTTAGCACCTAAAGTATCTCCCGATACCTCACCCACTACGATTCCAATTTTAAGTTTCCGATTTTGCAAGATATTCTTCCTGAAGCTTTAAACAGCCACATCATAGCATAGTCAAGATTAGTGTGAGTATCGCAAATCAGCACGCTAAATAAAGCACGAATTGTTTTGACGATCACAAACCTCTTTACCTATTCCCTATCAAAAAGAATTTTCAATTTATATTTTCGATTGTAAAAAACTTGTAAAGTTATTTTTCAAACAATAAACTAAGCAATAATTATTCTCATTTGTATTTATCAATGTTCAACGCTCTCCCTACACACCGTTTTAAACTTTCTCTCATCACACTCGCAATTTTTAGTACGCAATACAGTTTTGCAGAAGATGTGCAAACTTTAGCAACAATCACTGTAGCAGCAAATGCTGATCAATCTGCACAAAGTTCTGAACAATCTAAAGCATATATTGTTCAACAATCTTCTAGTGCAACTAAACTCAATATTCCACTCAAAGAAACACCGCAAACAGTCAATGTTGTCACTCGTCAGCAATTAGATGATTTTGCATTGAATAGTACCCGTGAGGTATTACGTAATGTACCGGGCGTCATTGTCAGTAACCAAGAAACAGACCGAAGCTCTTACCTTGCACGTGGTTTTGAAATCTCAAATGTTTTAGTCGATGGTGTTGGTTTTCCTTTAGAGAGTTATAACTATAACAATGATAATCCTGATAGTTTCCTGTTTGACCGAATTGAAGTTGTTAAAGGTGCCGATGCTTTAAATAATGGTGTGGGTGATCCAAGTGCAACTATTAATATGATTCGTAAACGCCCTACTCAAGACCTACAGGCTTCTTTTAATGCAAGTTATGGTTCTTGGAATACGCAGCGTTATGAAGCCGATGCATCTTCTGCACTAAGTCAAGATGGTCGAATTCGTGGTCGTGTATTCGGCTACCAACAAACAGGTGACAGTTATTTAGACAACTATTCACTTGAGAAAAATGGTTTTGGTGCTGTAATTGAAGCGGATCTCACCGATTCAACTATGTTCACCGCTGGTTATACCGAAACCAACAATAAATCGAATGGTAATAACTGGGGCGCAAATCCACTGATCAATACTGAGGGTGAACAACTCCATTATTCACGAGACTACAACTACAGCCCTGATTGGACCTATTGGGACACCAATATCAAAAACTATTTCGCTGAATTGCAACAAAAACTAGGCGGTGATTGGGTCGCAAAATTGTCTTATGACGAAAAACAAACTGATCGTAATTCAAAACTGCTGTTTTTATCGGGCAATCCGGGTGCTGATGGGACTTCAGGTGTGTACTTATGGCCAGGTATTTATGTTGATGACAATAAAGCTCGTCAAGCCAATATCAACGTGCAAGGGACATACCCATTATTCGGACAACGCCATGAAGCCACTTTTGGTTATTCATGGTCTGAAAATAATAGCAATGAATTAGGCTATGGTGGCAGCTATGCAAATCATTTAACCACTGACTTAGCCAGTTGGACAGCGGCTGAACCCACTTGGGATTTCTCCAAAACAAGTGGTGAAATGCATATGAAGCAGAAGAATCAAAGTTATTATGCAGCAACTCGTTTGCATTTAAATGATGATTTGAAAATGCTTTTAGGTGCGAATTATGTTCAAGCTGAAAGTAAAGGCTCTAGCTATGGTACAGATACTATTTATGATGAAGACAAGGTCTTACCTTATGCAGGCTTAACTTATAATTTCACGCCTGAATATACAGGTTATATGAGTTATACCTCTATTTTCCGTCCACAAACCACTAAAGCGATTGATGGAAGTATCAATAAACCGATTGAAGGCGAAAGCTATGAGATTGGGATAAAAAGTTCATGGTTAGATGATAAATTAACAGCAACAATGGCCGTTTTCCGCACAGAAGAAAGCAATTATCCATTACGCAACTCTGATGGTTTACCGACCTTGCGTAAAACTCAAGTCAGTGATTTACGTTCACAAGGTTATGAGTTCGGTCTTGCAGGACAACTTACAGATAATCTCAACCTAAGTTTTGGTTATACCTTATTGAGCTTAAAAGATTTAATCAATGGTAGCGATGCTCGTACTTTCAATCCAACACAGTCTTTTAACCTATTAACCACTTATCAAGTTCCACAATTACCTAAATTAAAACTCGGTTTAGGTGTTCAATGGCAAGATAAAACTTATCTAGATGTTGCTGAAACAGCAAGTAATGGCATAGTGACGCAAAAAGCTGGAATTATCCAACAAGATGCTTATGCCCTCGTCAATGTTATGGCGAGTTATGAAGTCAATAAAAATCTGACACTGCAAGCAAATGCAAACAATATTACAGATGAAAAATATTTGTTTAATTTTCCAGATGCTCAAGGTTTTTATGGTGCACCAGCCAACTATAATGTTGCTTTAAAATTTAAATATTGATTGAATAGCGCCTTAAACGATCTATAAAGTTTAGGGCATTTCTTTCGGGATGAAATGGTCTTGTTATGCATAAAATTCAATACCCATTATCAGTCTTATACCGTTTTATCCTTGCTTTTGGTATTGGGTATATTTGTAGCTATTTATTGTCTTTATCATTAACAGATTTATTTTATCCTTATTTTGCAAAAGCAGAATCTATTTATTTGGCGGCATTTTCAGCGCTTATTTTCTATATTATTTTTGTGATTTTTAGCTTTTGTATTCAATCTTTGAGAAAACTCTCCACCATTATTTTGTCGTTGTTGTCGATGTTGTTTTTACTTTCGAAGTTAGTAGGTTAAGCCATGTTTAAGTCTGTTCGCCAATCTATGGCATGGTTACACTCATGGATTGGACTACTTTTGGGTTGGCTTTTACTGGCAATATTTATTACTGGATCTGTCACCTATTATCGCCACGAAATCAGCACATGGATGCAACCTCAGTTTGCAAGTATTCAAATTCAACAAGATACCGCTGTTCGCACAGCTTTTGACTATTTACAAACCAATGCAGCCGATGCCAAAAGCTGGTATATCGGCGTTGCCAATGCGAATACTCCTGTTAATAAAATCTATTGGCAAAAAGCGGATGGTGGTTATGAAAATAAAACCTTAGATGCCAATACAGGCAAAGAACTGAATTTGTCTGCAACGCAAGGTGGTGATTTTTTCTATAGTTTCCATTATCAACTGTATGGCATGCCTTATTTTATTGGGCGGCTGATTGTTACCCTTGCTGCTTTAGTCATGTTTATTACCCTAATTTCTGGGATTATTACCCACAAAAAAATCTTTACTGATTTCTTTACATTAAGAGCATTTAAAGGGCAACGTTCTTATTTAGATTTTCATAATATTTCTGCGGTATTGGCTTTGCCGTTCTTTTTAACGGTCACTTTTACAGGTTTAGCCATTTTCTTTTACATTATTTTTCCTGCGGGTATGAAAAAGCTGTATCCCGATCATCCATTTCAATATTTTGAAGAAATTAGAACTGTTTCAACGACTTCAAATGGAGATAGTGTCAATAAAGCTCACATGTTGCCTATCGATTATTTCTTGAAGCAAACGCAACAAAAGTGGGGAAATTCTGAAATTGACAATATTACAGTTAAACAGCCGAATACCCAGCAAGCTCAACTGACGATCACGGAACTTAAAGATCAATCTATAACTCGTAATCAAGCTCAACTCAGTTTTAATGCACAAGATGGAACGTTATTGGGCGACACTCGTAATCACAGTGCAATTGCAACATTAAATGCGGGTGTTTATGGTCTGCATATGGCGCATTTTGCCCAACCAATCTTACGTTTAGCTTTCTTTTTTTCAGGTGTTTTAGGCTGTGCCATGATTGCCTCTGGTTTATTATTGTGGAGTTTAAAGCGTCAAATTCAAAATAAAACCCATCGTTTTCACTTTGGACATTACTTAGTTAACCGTTTAAATACGGCTGCAATCATTGGGCTGCCGATTGCAATGCTAAGCTATTTGTATGTGAATAGACTCGTTCAAATACAAACTGACGGTCCAAATTACGAAATCTATAGTTTTTTTATTGTTTGGTTAATGAGTTTCCTATTTGTATTAATAACACCACAACAATATTTATGGAAATCTCAGCTTAAACTGTTTATTGGTTTGGCTTTAGCATTACCTATTTTTAATCTTTATTATTTAATTTCAAATCACTATGTAAATTCCATACAACAGTATTGGGCATTTCTACGTGTTGATTTAATGATTTTATTGTTTGCGGTATTGGCTATCTTTTTACATCATAAAATAGTTCCAATACAACAAAAAGCAACAACCAAGATTCAGCAAAAATTAGCAAAGAATCGAATCAAATCCCCTGTTTCGGAGTCTGTAGAATGATTTTAATCATGGCTTTTGGATTGATTCTTATTGCGAGTTATTGTCTATATTTGGTCAGTAGCAGACGAATTCAGAAAACCTTAAATTCTAAATGGGCAATCCTAGCCAAGCATGTCAGAACCATTCGCTATCTTGCATTGATTTTAATATTCATCGCATTCAATTGCTTGAGTCATTATTTTGGAAATAGCATTGCGGTTGTAGCCTTGTGTCTATTTTCCACACCTCTTATTTTTGGCTTAGTTTTATCGGTCAATGATTTAAAGCCAAAAATAAAGTCTTAAATCTAATTCAGCTCAAAAGATATAAAAACATCTATATTATCAATCAGATATAAATAGATATTTTCAAAGCATCAATTTAAAATCACTTTAGCATTTTTTAGAATAAGTAAATCAATAATCAAGACAACTACTTATATCAAAAAGTCATAAGATATGCCTGTTTTCTGATATTTGGCACTAAAGTCATGGTTGGTCCTGTTGAGTTTATTTTAGCTGGTGTTCTCGTTGGTTTCTGCGTAGGTATTACTGGTGTTGGTGGCGGTTCTTTAATGACCCCTATTCTCATTAGTTTATTTCGAATAGAGCCACATATTGCGATTGGTACTGACCTGCTCTACGCTGCGATTTCAAAATTTTGTGGTTCTTTAGTTCATGCTAAAAAATTGAATATTGTTTGGCCCATTGTTTTATGGCTCGCTGCGGGTAGTATTCCTGCATCATTTGCGACTCATTGGGCTTTAGAAACCTATTTAAGCGGTTCAACCCATTACAAAGCCGTATTGACCATGGTGTTAGGCTTTATGCTGACGCTGACAGGTCTTTCAATTATGTTCCGTGCACAAATTGAAAAATTCTTTGCAAAATTTCGTGCAGAAAAACATGATTTCCATGAAACCAATAATTTCACGATTGAAGGCAAACGCCCTTATGTCGTGATTATGGGGATCGTTTTGGGTGTATTCGTAACACTTTCCTCTGTAGGCGCAGGCGCATTTGGAATCATGGCATTGATTCTCATGTTTCCAAACTTACCTATGATTCGCATTATTGGTTCAGACGTGGTGCATGCAGTTTTACTCACTTCTGTTGCAGGCTTTGCACACATGACTTCAGGTAATGTCGATTTTCATTTACTGGGATGGTTATTGGTGGGTTCAATTCCAGCCATTATTATCGGTACTTTGATTAGCTCTCGCTTACCTGAAAAAATGATTCGTAAAATATTGGGCATTACCTTATTTGCATTGGGTATCAACTTTATTTTGAATCCTGTAAAAAGCAAACCTGTAGAAAAACCACAAACTGCGATGGTTGTACACGTACAACAACAGCATTTAGGTTAATTCGCAGGTTTAACTCATAACTGAATTTTATGAATTGATCGTAAAGTTTTAATGATTTATTTATAACAAAACTTCGCTCAATTCATGTTATATTCAGGAAACTAAAAATACTTTTGTATGATCTAATACCCAGTGACGGCAATGAATACACAACAGTCTACTCCAATTACTCAATCAGATATTGATGATGTGAATGTACAAAGCATTCAAACACTTGTAACTCCAGCTGAACTTAAAGCTGAATTGCCTTTAAATGAAAATGCCTATCAAACTGTACTGCATGGCCGTGAAACGGTGCGTAATATTCTTGATGGTAATGACAAACGTTTATTTGTTGTGATTGGTCCATGTTCTATACATGATCCTGTTGCTGCACATGATTATGCAGATCGCTTAAAAGTGTTAAGTGAAAAAGTAAAAGATACACTGTATATCATCATGCGTGTTTACTTTGAAAAGCCACGTACAACTGTGGGTTGGAAAGGCTTAATTAACGATCCTGATATGAATGATTCATTCAATATCGAAAAAGGTTTGCGTTTAGGTCGTAAACTTTTACTTGAGTTGAATGACAAGGGTCTGCCATGTGCAACTGAAGCACTTGATCCAAACTCACCACAATATTATCAAGATTTGATTTCATGGTCTGCGATTGGCGCACGTACCACTGAAAGCCAAACGCACCGTGAAATGTCTTCAGGTCTTTCTTCACCTGTCGGCTTTAAAAATGGTACGGATGGTGGTTTAACTGTTGCAACCAATGCAATGCAATCAGTAAAACATGGTCATAGCTTCTTGGGTTTAAATAACGAAGGACAAGTTTCTGTCATTCGTACCAATGGTAACCCATATGCTCACGTTGTTTTACGTGGTGGTAACGGCAAACCAAACTATGATGCAGGCTCTGTTGCTGAAACTGAAAATGCTTTAGCCAAAGCCAAAGTAAGCACCAAGATCATGATTGATACTAGTCATGCCAATTCAAATAAAGACCCGTACTTACAACCTTTAGTATTGAAAAATATTACTGAACAAATTTTAGATGGTAATAAATCTATTGTTGGTATTATGGTTGAAAGCCATATCAAAGGCGGACGTCAAGATATTCCAGAAAATCTTGCTGATTTGGAATATGGTAAGTCAGTTACTGATGGTTGTATCGATTGGGAAACCACTGAAAAAGCCTTGTTAGAAATGGACGAAGCGCTTAAAGAAATTTTACCAAAACGTTAATTAATTTAAAAACGCCATCTACATAGATGGCGTTTTTGTTTATGATGTAATGAAAATACTTTGTAAGAATGCTATGAACGAATTTGAACAAGAACTCAGCCGAATTCCAGACTTCCAGTTTATACATGAACATTTATTTACGTCTGGACAGCCTTCAGCAGAGCAATTCCAACATATCAAGGCGTATGGCGTAGATACTGTTATCAATCTTGCCTTTAATGATGCTGAACCACATTTAGCTGGTGAGGATAAAATTTGCGCAGAGCTTGGACTGAACTATATTCAAATCCCGATTCTGTGGGATACTCCTGCTGATGATCAGTGTTTATTCATTTTAGACTTGATTGCACATTTAGTTCAGGAAAAAATGGTTTGGCTACACTGTGCAAAAAATATGCGTGTAAGTAGTTTGATGTATCTGTATCGTCAATATTTTATGGATGTGGATATGCCTACTGCACAAGAGCTACTGCATCAAATCTGGGAACCGAATGAAACATGGACGGGCTTAATCCATGCAGTCGGTTTACAGCTTCAAGGGCGTAAAGCAACAGAAGATTTGCAACATTCGTTAATGAATGCTGATCAGTTTTCTTGATTTTTGTTATTCTGTTCTTATTCATCATTATTGATCGTGAGTGCTTACATTTCAAAGCTAAGCCTCACTATTCATTCAAATAATCAGCTAAGCAATTAAACGATATCTATTCAAAATACTCGCTCAATTTGCTTAACTGATACAGTGCATAATCAAATCATCAATTTTACTTCGTCGGATGCGTAATCAACACTGTAGCCGTAGATAAAATCCCTTCTTGACGTCCAGTGAAGCCTAATTTTTCAGTTGTCGTTGCTTTTACACTGATTTGGGTAATATCTACATTGAGCACATCCGCAATACTTTGACGCATTTCCAAATTATGTTTGGCTAATTTTGGACGTTCACAAGCCACGGTAATATCGGCATTATTCAACACATAACCACGATCTAAAATCAGTTGATAAACGTGTTTTAATAATTTACGGCTATCTGCACCTTTAAACTCTGGATCTGTGTCTGGAAAATGCTGTCCGATATCCCCCAAAGCCAGCGCACCTAACAACGCATCACATAAGGCATGTAACACTACATCGCCATCTGAATGTGCTTTTAAACCATGCGTATGTGGAATTTGCACACCTGCTAAAGTCACAAAATCACCTTCATCAAAAGCATGCACATCCATTCCCTGCCCAATACGAATCGGTATGATCATTTTCAGCCCCTTTATGCAATTTTTTAGTTTGAAAAATCTTGTATTCGTACTTTCTATTTCGCTATAGTACGTATGCAAACATTGTGAAAGTATAAGCGATCATGCTGTTGAATACAGAATTTAATCAAATTAAACCCCTCTTATCTGCTCTCATTTTAAGCTGTATCAGCACATCTGCTGTTTATGCCCTACCTGCGAGTTGCAAACAGCAAAATTCCTCAACTTTAAAGAAGTTGTGCAGTACACAGTTTAAAGATCTACGTAGTCAGTTAAATGAAAAATATTTAACAGCCTATCTCGTCACTGATGCCCCTGTTCGTCTGATCAACGATACCAATCAATTGTGGCTAAACCGTTTGAATCAATGTAAGTCTACAGACTGCTTAAAACAACAAATTGACATCCGCTTAGAAGACTTCAACTTTTACACGTCAATGAATCAAAGCTTAACGCAACATTTCATCAAATATGAGCATGGTGAAATTTCAAAGCAACCGATACATTTACAAATTCATCAATTAACCAAAGACCGTATTAAGATCGAAGGAATTGCCTATCGCAATCCCAATAATCGTAATGATACACAAACACTCACCTTATTGGCCTATACCACACCTGAAAAAAAGAGTGAAATTTTAGACAATGAACATGATTGTAAATATCAACTCAATTTCCAAAAATCTATTTTATCAATAAAAACAGAACAAAAAGGCTGTGAACGTTTTACGGGAATTTATCGTTTATATGATTAGTTTTTATTGCATTCATCGTATTTAGATCAAAGCCATGTCCATTAATGTCTTGGCATCTTGATCATCTGAAGGAGGGAAACGCATAAAATAAAACGCAAATTTGCATTACAACTCGGTACTAACAATATTCCTCAATACTTAATTTTATAATAAATCTAAAATTTCATCTTTATTTGTAAAATCATATACCTTTTGATGAAGTATCTAATAAACTTAAATCTCAGATTAAATACTTACAATAAAGAAGACAATGCGATGAATATTTTTAAATCTTTACTGAACTTTGAATTAACCATGACCAGTACTAACAATCCAAAGCTTCAATTGTTTATTTCACTTATTTTTGTCCTGATTTTTATTTATCTGACAATGAACGTTTTGTAAGAATCAAAAATGATCGAAAATTAATATTGAGAGTCCCTTCTCCCTCTGGG
>NZ_AFIE01000003.1 GCF_000214135.1 Acinetobacter sp. P8-3-8 | reverse complement strand
TTTATGAAAATAGAATAAACATTTTGACCATTCATTTCTTTTATGTTTTTCACTATATTTGAGTCGACATGATGATTTAGGCTATAAAATAGAATGGGATCAATTACACAAGAACTTGTTGATCTACTGAATGTACAACAATTAGACCAATACTTATTTCAAGGACAGTGTACCCAATTGTTCGGTTCACATTTATTCGGTGGGCAAATTCTCGGACAAGCTTTGATTGCAGCTTCTAAAACCACTGATCGACCTGTAAATTCCATGCATGCTTATTTTATACGCAGTGGTCGCACGGACTTACCTATTTTATATCAAGTACAAAATTTAAGAGATGGAAAAAGCTTCGTAACACGTCAAGTACATGCCTTACAAGATGGAGAAATCATTTTCTCTGCACTGCTATCTTTTGCGAAACCTGAACAAGGTTTGGAATATCAATGTCCTGAGCCTGAATACCCTGCACCTGATCAACTTATGTCAGAACAACAACATAAAGAATTGATTTATGCGGATATACCAGAAGCTAAACGCTCATTGTTAATGAAGCAATTCAATTTAAGGATGCATCCTGTACATCCTTTTAACCCATTTAAACCTGTTAAAAATCCAGCAGTTTATGCTGAATATGTCCAAACTTTTGAAAAGATTCCTGAAGATTTAGACACAGTCATGATGCATCAGGCAATCGTGGCATATTATTCAGATTACAACTTACTCACCACGTCACTCAGACCACATGGTGTAAGTTATGCCAATGGTGGTATTCGTAGTGCTAGCTTAGACCATAGCCTTCATTTTCATCATCCATTTAGAGCAGATCAATGGTTGCTTTATGATATGCATGCGACACGTTCCAGCCAATCGAGAGGAATGAATTATGGTCACTTCTGGCAAAACGGTCAGTTGGTGTGTAGTGTCAGTCAGGAAAGTTTAATGCGCCTTAAAGTGAAATCGTGAATGAATTGCGCTTAATTTAAGCTTGCGTATTCACATAAAATATAAAGACTTGCTTTGATATTCCTTTACAATCAAGAAAAACATCATCTGCTTTAGCATTATTTCAACTTTGCTAAGGATGAGACGATAGCGTGATGAAGGATAAATGGACTTATTTAAAGTGCATGGAAATTTCGTCTATATTTGCGACGACGAGTAAAGATCAATGACTGATGAACAAACCATAAGTTGTCCAAAATGTGGTTCAACTGACTTAGAACGACGTGACCACGAACAACTACTCGAAAAAGCAGGTACTGTATTACTTACCTCTGCTGGAGCAACAGCAGGTACAGTGGGTGGAGCAGCTGCTGGTGCTTCCGTGGGCGCTGCAATTGGAACAGTAGCAGGCCCTTTAGGTGTCATTGTTGGGGGCACAGTAGGAACTTTTGTGGGTGCAATCAGTGTTGGAATTACAGGTGGTTTCTTAGGCAGACGTTTTGGTAAAAAAGCTGGTGGAGTTGTCGACCAAAGTATCTTCTTTGATTATCAATGTAAAAAATGCAAACATCGCTTCAATGTGGAAAAAGTAGAAAAACCTGAATAAAACCCAATATTAAAAGGCTTCATTCATCAATCAACGATGAAGAATGAAGCCTTTGATTACGCTATTGATCATTTTATTTACAGCTTATATTTAAATAAAACAAAGACTGTATTGAGTTTAAAAATTAAAAGAATAAACTCAAACTTATTACGCAATTAATTTCTTAACCACTGCACCTAAACGCTTACCTTGCTCCTCACACAACGCCTTTTCATCTTGACTCAAACCTTGATCATGTCGTGGTCCGCTCACATGGCTTGCACCATACGGCGTTCCTCCAGATTTGGTGTTCGACAATGCAGGATGAGCATTGGTTAAACCCATGATCATCATGCCATGATGAAATAAAGGTGGAAGCATGGTCAGTAAAGTACTTTCTTGTCCGCCATGCATTGAACCAGAACTGGTAAATACACAAGCAGGTTTATTATGTAATGCACCATTTAACCAAAGGCTTGTCGTCTGATCCCAAAAGTATTTCATTTCAGAAGCCATATTGCCAAAGCGTGTTGGAGAACCTAAAGCCAAACCTGCACAATGTTGTAAATCATCCAGCGTACAATAGATATCCCCTTGCTCAGGAATACTGGCTTCTGCTTCTTTTACAACCGTTGAAAGATTCGGCACTGTTCGAATTTTTACTGCCATTCCAGCAGACTCAATACCATTGGCAATGAGATGCGCCATTTCCTTAGTAGAGCCGTATTTGCTGTAATATAAAACTAAAACATAAGCTTGCATATTTGTAGATATTCAAATTTAAAAATAAACTATACGGTATTTTGCTTCATTTTTGGGTAAGCTAGTCAGTGAAAATGGAATATATGCTGAAAATAATTGAGATAAAAGATATATGCTTGAATTACTGAAAAAACTTCCCTTTTACAATCAAACTTGGTTTCAATTCATTTTATTTGTACTGCGTCGTTTTGAAACCGATCGCTGTCGAGAGCAAGCAGGGTCATTGACCTATACCACTTTGTTTGCGGTTGTACCAATGCTGACCGTTTTTTTAGTCATTATTTCCTCCATCAAAGCATTAGAACCTGCTCGACAACAATTACAACAAATGATTTATAGCAATTTTCTGCCTAAAACCAGTATTGCTTTTGATAAAGCTTTTAATGTTTTTACAGAAAACTCAAGCAATCTTACGATTATCGGTATTCTATTTTTATTTATTACCACCGTGATGATGCTGACCAGTATCGAAACTGTGTTTAATCGAATTTGGCGAGTTCAAGAAACACGTAATGGTATCATTGGTTTTATGCGCTATTGGACGATTATTTCACTCGGCCCAATTTTACTGGGAAGTGCTTTCATCATTTCATCCACTTTGGCGTCCATGAGTATCCTGAGTAATAACTTTGCAGGCTATGAAGTTGATGGGACTGCTGTGTTTTGGATTATCTCTTTTTCACTCACAGTCCTTGGTTTTTTTATCCTGTATTGGACTATTCCTAATCGTCGTGTCCCCGTTCAAGCCGCAGCGATTGCAGGTTTGTTTAGCGCTGTGGTTTTTGAATTACTCAAAAACCTATTTGGTTTTGTCATGACCAATTTCACCAGTTATACCGTTGTTTATGGTGCATTTGCAGCGATTCCTATTTTCCTATTATGGATTTTTATGTCATGGAATATTGTACTTTTGGGGATCGAAATTAGTTATGCACTGACAGCATTTCACTCTGGAAAAGTACAAACACGGCATCCTGTATTAATGCTCTTGGATATTTTAGAGTTATTCTATAAAAAACAACAAACTGGACAAACTGTTACAGATGCCGAAGCATTAGAAATATTAGGTCGTGGAGAGATCGGTCGCTGGCCTGCGTATATATTATTGTTGGAAAAACAAAACTTAGTAAAACGCACCGATAATGATGAATACGTGCTTGTTCGAAATTTGGATACCATTGATTTTTGGTCATTTTATCAAGCCTTACCTTATACCCTCCCCAATCGTAATGATGTTAAAAATATCCATGACGATGACACGTGGATGCAAAAACTTGGCCCATCACTTATCGAATCTGATGAATATTTGGCAGCCAAATTATCCATACCGCTTTCAGCAATTTTTGATAAATAATCACGGAAATAGTGGGTCTTTTGCATGAGCTAACATGGATGTTGTCTATGCACATCCCGAATCTTATCAAATCTTAATTGATCAATGTAAATCGTTTGAAGTTCATATCGGCAGTCCGTTTTTATCCTACTGCCTCTTTATTTTTATCTTCTGTAGAATGAATAGATCGCATTATTTAATGTCTTGCTAATGTCTTACTGCTGTACTTTTCCAACAAATCAACGCGCCGATAGTGACCAGTATTGTCCCAATCCAAAAAGCCAATTGTGGTGTTGCATCTAGAATCAGCATAGACATCACAGAAGAAAGTATCGGCATAAAATAAGTCGCTAAAATCAGTAATTTCATATCGCCAAATTGCAGACTTTGATTCCAGTGGCTATATGCTATCCCAATCAAACTTCCTGTCATCACAATAGCACCCCACATTCCCAAACTTGGTAAAGTAAAAGGCTCAGCGGAAATAAAATGTATGCCCCATAACGCTATTGCAGTCACTGCAAAAAAGAACGGAACTGCATTATGCCCTTGCGCGTATTTTTTAGTAAACACACTAAAACAAGACCATAAAACGGCGCCGATTAAGGCAAAACTATACGCCATTGGATTTTGTTGCAACACAGACCAAAATTTTGATAGGGCTAAAACATCAGGATTCACCACCATCATTAAACCGAGAATAGCGAGAATAAAACCTAAAATAACAGGCCATCGATAACTCAGTTGTTTCGCTAAAATTGCCAAAAAAACCGTTAAAGGTGGCCATAAATAATTAATCATGCCAATGATTAAAACTTGTTCATGATTATGTGAATAGGCAACTGAACTTAAAAATAGAATTTCATAACAAACAAAAAGACTTCCACAACCCCATATATAGTGTTTGGGCATTTGACTCATTTTAGGAAAACCATTTAAACCCAAAATACACAGCGCACTAAAACTATAAATCAGCGCAAGCGCTAAAATTGGGCTAATAGATTCCGTAATCAACTTAACTACGGCAACCAAACTTGCCCAAATTAAAATGGAGGATAAGCCAAGCCATGTATAGCGATTGATCTGTTTCATTTTAGCTTTTTCATTTTAAATATTTCATCTGAATACTGTCATCTTAAATGGTTCATTTAGGGCTTTTAATAAATTCAAATCGATGTAATTTTCTTTCAATCCAAACATGTAAACTTACCACCATCACACCGAGTACCACCAAAGCTGTGCCCACAATAAAATTTAATTCAATCCGTTCATTTAAAAAGAGTACGCCAAAAATCATACCGAAAATTGGTGTCAGAAAAGAAAATACCCCCAAATGATTGGCAAGATAATGACGCAACAGCCAAAACCACAGCATTAAACTCATAAACGACATTATCAAGGTATGAAAAGCCAAACTCCCTATAGCGATGATTGTCCAATGAATTTCAGCTTGTCCTAAAATAAAAGCCAAAGGGAATAAAAACACAAAACCACCGAGCAATTGATAAAACAAAGTTTGGGTTGGATGTGCATCGGACAATTTGGTCAATCTTAAAGAAATCGTGGTGAGTGCCCACATGATCCCTGCAATCAGCGCTAAAACATCACCCAATAGCATGTCAGAACCGACAGCCTGATCATCCCGTCCCATAAATGTCACAACAATTCCAAGGAAAGCAATAAAAATCCCTCCCCACTGGATCATCGCCAAACGTTCAGTGGGTAATTTCCAATGCAGCCCTAAAGCCACAAAAATTGGAGCGGTATAGAGCAACACTACGCTATGTGAGGCTGTGGTGTAGCGCAATGCTTCAGCTACAAGAAAAAACTCAGCTGAGAATAATAAAGCAATCCAAATGCCTGGTATAAAATATTCTTTAGAAAATAAGCTTACCCCTTGTTGCAATTGAATCAAGGGCAAAACCATAAGCGCTGATAAGCCTGAACGGATTGCGATTTGCATAATCGGTGAAATATCTGCGGCGGCAATTTTCAAAACCACCTGTTGTATTCCCCAAATGATACAAATACCCACCATTAAACTGGATGCTTTTGCATCGAGTGCTTTGCGCATATCCACAGACGTGACTCAAATAGGATGATCTTGAATACACTATAATCCTGTCAATTTTGTAGGATATACTTTAAAACAGACAACAAATCTTTTTATTCAGGCATTTTCAAATGATAAAAAAAATAAAGTCATCCTTTGAATCTCCAACACGGCTTAAAACCAATGATGTTATTGGCGCACCGTTATGGCTACATTTCCGAGATGATCCTGCTTTGTCAATTTATCCTGAACATGGTCATGCATGGGGTGAGTTCGTTTATGCATTTAACGGCGTGATGGAAGTGAATATTGAGCAAATGAATTATATCACTCCACCGCCCTACGGAATTTGGTTACCACCTCATTTGAATCACAGTGGTTTAAATCGGACATCGGTATCACATGCGACTTTGTATATACATGAATCTTTATGTGAACATTTACCTCAACAAGCAGGCATTCTTTTATCATCTCCATTGGTCACTGCAATTTTACAGCACTTAAAACAGCATCTTATGGAGGAAACAGATCCTGAATATTTACGTCTTCTTCAAGTTTTATTGGATCAATTACATCATGCTGAACTCATTGGAAGTTATTTACCACATACAGAACACCCTACACTTAAACAACTCTTAGATTTTTTACATGCAGATCCTACGGATAACAGCACTTTAGAAGATTTAGCCAAACGCATAAACATGACTGAACGTACTTTAGCGCGTTTAAGTTTGAAAGAACTTTCGATGTCTTTGAATGAGTGGCGACAACGTTTAAAAGTGATGAAAGCGATGTCGATGTTAGATGAAGGGAGAACAGTCGAAAATATTGCTTTGGATTTGGGCTATGCCAATTCATCAGCCTTTATTAATATGTTCAAGCGTTGGATGAAAATCACACCTGATCAGTTTAGAAAATTACTACATCGTTGATTTAACTTATTTAACCTGAGTTCGAGATAAGATATGTTCCCAACTATATGATACGCGGAAACGTCAGTCGCATTGTTCGAGGCAGGGCTACATCTGCAATATACTGTTTTTGCGATATATTAGGTACTTGATAGTATCTGTCGAGTTGGCGACTGACGAATGGTTTTGCCTACTTTTCCCGAAAGAAAAGTAGGTCGAACCGAAGGTTAATCCTTGCATTTGACTTTAACCGGTAAGACTCCGTTGTGCCTGATCTATCTTTTCAATAACTTACATCAAAGTTTATCCCGAACTGACGTCATTTATCTATTGATTTAGACATGCCCAATAAAATTTATTAAATCATGGATGATAAAAAACGGATTAAAACCTTTATTTTAATCCGCTTGTATTCACTATAAACTTGAAATAGAAAATCTTACTTCACAAAATCCTACTTCACAAAAGTTTTCCAAACAAAATCATGACTCTGACCATTTAAAGTCATGGTTAATTGATCACCTGAAGCCAATGCTGCTACACCTGCTGGCGTACCCGTCATCACCACATCACCAGGTTCTAAAGAAAAAACTTGGCTAATATCTGCCAGTAAATAACCAATATCAAAAATCAATAATGAAGTATCCCCTTTTTGACGAACTTGATCATTCACAGCAAATTCAAAAGTGATTGCAGACCAATCTTTCACTTCATCTAAGCTTACCCAATCTGCAAGAACACATGCACCATCAAACGCCTTCGAACGTTCCCAAGGCTGACCTTTTTTCTTCAAATCATCTTGTAAATCACGCAAAGTTAAATCTAAACCCAACGTGACGGCACCAATTGCTTCAAGTGCCTTCTCAGGGTTAGTTTCACCTTTTAAAGGCTGGTCTATACGTAAAGTTAATTCACATTCATGGTGGCAATTGCCCCAATTCTCATTCCAAGAAATACCGTCTTCCAACGAGATCAGCGTACTGGGCGGTTTGATAAATAAGACTGGACGATCTGGAATCGCATTGCCTAATTCTGCGGCATGCGCTGCATAACTACGACCGACACACACAATTTTAGATGGACGTGTACTCATATTGCTCCCTTCTTATTTCATCACCATTTAACAACTTTGCAGGTCAATACCCATGATTGACCAGACTCAATAACAACGCTTTGATCTTATTTTTTAAATGTATTTACAAAAATGGATTGCTCCGCTGAAGCTTCAAACGCACGCTTTGGTACGATGATCACCGTTCGATTTTTCAATTCAATCATATACGTCAGCTTACCTTCTGCAAATTTTTGTACATCAGCATAGTGGAAAACTTGTTTCGGACGACCACTACTAAAAATTTCAGCATAATCTTGAAATAGCTCGATCCCTTGTTCACTTTTACCAAACTGATATTTTACGAATTGTCTTTTAAACATCATTGGTAAAAACCAATAACGCATGAGTATTTGTAAAATAAGGAAAAAACCACCTAAATAAACATAGTACTGACCCACACCATCAAAACCAAGGTAAATACCCCACGCAATAATCCCGATACTGATCAAAGGTGTAAGTAATTGACTGATTTGCTTTTTACCAAAAGTGGCAAGCTTAAAACCGTCTTGAGATTCTTCTAAATTAAGATAATAACGTGCTGATAATGCAGGCTTACTGTCTGACATAGTTGTTTCAATACAAATCAATTACGATGCCAAGATATTACACTAGATTTGAATGAGCATGATGCTTTTCATCCTGAATTACAGAACACCTCTATTGTTATCTGGTAAATCATTTTAAAAATAGCGCTCCCAGCTCCTGTATGGGCTCGAATAACAATAAAGGAAAAATGATGAACACTTTTCACGCAATGATTTGCCTTATTCTTCTGAGTAGTATTAGCTCGATCAGTTGTGCAAAATTAATCACATGGACTGACAATATTCCCAGTGGAATAAAACCTTTCGATAACAATATCCAACAAGTGGCTGCAATTGCTCAAGATAATATTTTAATCTACTCACATCCTGCGGTAAAAACCGCCCTACCGACTTTAAAAAGCAGCACTCAACCCATTGCTAAATTTTCTACCGCAGCGATTGTTGTTCCTGTGAGTAGCCAAGAAGTTGCCAAAATATTGAGTAATTACACGCAGTATGTGGGTTTATTCCCAACATTAAAATCTGCAAAAGTCATAGAGAAAGCTGGCAATGTCAGCCAAGTTAAATACAGAATTTCTATTCCTACCCCCATTCCAGTATTGAATTTTAATGAGGATGTGGTCTTTCAACACCAAATTGGAGTAAACAGTATTTCAAGTTTGGTGGTTGATGCCCCGATCCCCTATGGATTAGGCAAATTTGAATGGTTTAGTTTGGGAGATCAAAAGACGTTGATTACGCTCACCCAATGGGGTGATTTAAATCAACCGCAAGGTTTCTTATTTAAACAGATCATCTCCGCTTTTCCTGAGCTTAAATTAGGCGCTCCGCAAAGTACCAATGCTTTTATTTTAGAAGCTTTAAAAATCCGTTTGAGTCAGAAGAAAGTGACGGCACTTAATGTAGGACAATTCCCAAATCCTCAACTCAACAGCACTCAGGTGAATAAAATTGCTCAAGTCAGTGCCAATTCACAACAGCCCGTGAGTATTATTTTGAATCCGAGCACCGTACCTTATACACATGGTCGTGAAGCTTTACGATTTACCACCACTTATCAATATTTTAAAACCACCCCACAACACATGCAGAAATGGACGCAACCCATGTCCTACAAAGAAGTATTCCCGAAACAAATTAAAAGCATCACCACCACTGCGCTCAATCAGCAAGAACAAGACGCTGAATTTAAAGTCAGTGTTGGACTTGGTGTGATTAGTATTCCTTTTGATTTTAAAATGCATTTTGCTTATCCGAAACCTACTGAAAATAATTTCTATGCCAATGGTGGAGATTTA
Source organism: Acinetobacter sp. P8-3-8 (assembly GCF_000214135.1). Classification (GTDB taxonomy): domain Bacteria; phylum Pseudomonadota; class Gammaproteobacteria; order Pseudomonadales; family Moraxellaceae; genus Acinetobacter. Next base: position 164,008 of record NZ_AFIE01000003.1, on the reverse strand, counting down.
CGTTATTTAAAAGGACAGATTCAGTTTTTCCCACAAGGCAATGACACTTTATTGAAAATGACCACAACCATGAAAGTTGATGAAAAAGCACCTTTTTTACTTAGAGCAGCACGTAGTTTGCCTTACCATGAAATGTTGCCTGCTGTGGGTGCGAATGCAATTTTTGTACAGAAAATCAAATAGTTTGAGTCACTTAGATTATTAGCTTAAAAAAGTAAGTATTTATTTTTATTCTAATTTAACCTAAGCTCGATATATCCCAACTATATGATACACGGAAACGTCAGTCGCATTGTTCGAGGCATGAGGAATATATTCCGCAAGATCTGCAATATACTCTGTTTTTGCAATATATTTGATACTTGATAGTATCTGTTGAGTTGGCGACTGACAAATGGTTTTGCCTACTTTTCCCGAAAGAAAAGTAGGTCGAACCGAAGGTTAATCCTTGTATCTGACTTTAAACGGTAAGACTCCGCTTTGCTTGATCTATATTTTCAATAACTTACATCAGAGCTTGTCCCGAACTGACGTTAATTTAAATCTATATTAATTTTCAGACACAAAAAAACCGCAATTAAGCGGTAATTTTCATCTTTCGATGTATTCAAGTGGTGCGCTCAGAGAGATTCGAACTCCCGACCCCTTAGTTCGTAGCCAAGTGCTCTATCCAGCTGAGCTATGAGCGCGACGTCTTGATGGGACGCATTATACGCCTTTTCACGTTTTTGTTAAGGGTTATTTTATCGATTACATACTGAATGTTTAGTATTTGGACGATCTATCACTTCTCATCCATTGCACATTACGGATAAACAAAGAATACATCCCCCTATTCAGCCGTTACAATCTCAAGGATTTCCATACATTCAGCACAGAAAATCACGTATTCATTCTCTAGGCTTTGAATTTTAAGCTCATAAACAAAACCTGTTAAAGTTCGATCGCAACCATCACATTGTTTTAATTCAAGATGGCAAATGAAATCAATATGTTCATAAATATAATATCCATCTGTATATTTCGTCATGTTGTTATTTCACATGTCTCTATTCTTAGATCTATTTTAAAGCTTTTATGTTGAAAATAGCGGTCGATTCAATACACCTGCGACAAGAATAGACGTTTAGAGTTTTCTAAAAAATGATTTTTTGATTCAAATATCATCAACTTGTTATATCATCTTTTTCATCACTCAAAAACAATGAGAAAAATGGGACATTATTCAACACTTTGGATTTCATCCAATTTAGATCGAACAGATGGTGAAATAGCTGAGCATGACATTTACCAAGAAGTTAAATATGCGATTCCATTGTTTTGGTTAGCGTTGTTTAGAACTGAGCACATTATTAAACTAAGCAATGATAGTGATGAACTTTATTATCGATTTGAAGCACCTGCTTATCAATGTATTACAACATTCAAAGAACGCCTAAGTATTTGGACTCCGTTATTCAATAACGAACGAGTTGAAATATTAGCAACTACATTTCTTCAGTTTTTGCAGAATTATTCTCAGCACATTATTGTCTTAGACGTTTACGATATCCTTTCAATGTATATTGATTACAGCAGTGAAGAAGCCGAATTAGAAATGCGTACAATGATTAACTGGCTAGAAGAAAAACATCTTAATCCTAGTTCTGAACATCATAATTTAGCGTGCTTACCAACATATGAATTCAAAACCTCTCAAGATCGGTATTTACTTATAGATGGTTTCGGTAAAGAGTTACTACCTTGCCCCGAAGTAGATGAATGGCTTGAAAAGAATGAAACAGAAATAGCTCAATCCCCTATAGAATCTAACGCAACTGAGCTCGATTACTCCATAGATGAAGAAACTTTTTATCGTATTCTCATCACAAAAGGTGAAGTATTTTCAGAAAATCTACTCGGGTTCCAACATCGTTACACATTCTTAGTCAGAATTTCAGATTCAAAAAAAAGGACTATATTTGTGAACTCTCTACTCATTGCAGAAATTATTTACTTTGCGTTCTTTTGGTTTATTTTAGTTATTATTAGTGTCCTATTTTCATGGAGTATGATCAATAACACTGTTGGAAAGGCATTCGCCACAATTGCAACATTAGGATTCATTACGTGGTATTTTTGGAAAAAGATTGCTTATCGTATTAATTTACTTAAGAACTTAAAACCAATCATTAGTTAACAACCAAACTCCAGACACAAAAAAACCGCAATTAAGCGGTTATTTTTCATCTTTCGATGTGTTCAAGTTGGTGCGCTCAGAGAGATTCGAACTCCCGACCCCTTAGTTCGTAGCCAAGTGCTCTATCCAGCTGAGCTATGAGCGCAATACTTGTGTTGTCGAGCTATCGACTTCGTTACATCACGATTAACTTGATTGGTGCGCTCAGAGAGATTCGAACTCCCGACCCCTTAGTTCGTAGCCAAGTGCTCTATCCAGCTGAGCTATGAGCGCATCATAAGTTATTCGTTGGCGGTGAGAGAGGGATTCGAACCCTCGATACAGTTACCCGTATGCATCCTTAGCAGGGATGTGGTTTCAGCCACTCACCCATCTCACCGTAACGAGCCGCCATAATACAAAGTAAAACTCGTTTCAGCAAGCCATCAGCCTAAAAAAGTTATAGATTTTTACTCAATTAAATACTTTTTAAGCAATTTTCATCATTTTGTCGTTTTTTTAGTCTTTAAATGCTGCTAATTAAATGAAAATTTAAAGAAATCTCCCTAAACTTAAATTTAAAGCGCATTATTGCAATCAATTACGTGCAGTCTGGCACTGTATGACTTATGCTAATCCTATCTTCTGACTAGAAACCAAATACATGATGAAAAATTGGGTCGATCCTGAAGCTAAAGCTGAAGCTGAACGTTATGACAATCCTATTCCAAGTCGTACGCTCATCTTAGAAATCATTGAGCAAAAAAAACAATCTCTGTCGCATGCAGACCTTGTGAGTCTGTTTGAAATTGCAGATCAAAAAAGTATAGATGCGCTCAGCCATCGCTTAAGTGCAATGGTACGTGACGGTCAGCTAATGAAAGATGGTTTTAAATATCAGCTCATGGCAGATCAACCTACATTAGATGCAACTGTTTATATCAACTCAAAAGGTTTGGGTGTTGCCAGTTTAGATGGCAAGAAAGATGAATTTTTATTGCCTGAGCGTGAGTTACGCCAAGTCTTTCATGGTGATCGAGTCAAAGTCCAACAAACCTCGGTGGATCGTAAAGGTAAAGCTTGGGGCTATATTACCGAAGTCACTCAACGTCGTATTAAGCAATTGATTGGTAAAGTTGCAGAATTTGAAGGTGAATATTTTATTCAACCTGCAAATCCCAATGCACACCAACCGATTACTTTAGAAAAAGAACTTATTGAACATGCCAAAGCTAAAATTGGCGATGCATTACGTGTAGAAATTGATGACTATCCGACTCGCGATAATTTTGCGACAGGACATGTCATTCAATCGATGGCAGATAAAGCGGATACTGAAATTATTATCCCACAAACCATTTTAGAATATGGTTTACCTTATGAATTTCCAGAAGAAGTAGTCAAAGAAGCTGAAAGCTTTAAAGAACCAAGTGCTCAAGATCATGCAGGTCGTATTGATATACGTGATTTACCCTTGGTCACCATTGATGGTGAAGATGCACGTGATTTCGATGATGCAGTCTATGCTGAAAAACGTCCAGGTGGTGGTTATCGTGTGGTTGTTGCTATCGCAGATGTGAGTCACTATGTCCGTTCAGGTAAGCCTTTGGATGATGAAGCGCAAGAACGTGGTACATCGGTATATTTTCCACATTATGTATTACCCATGCTTCCCGAAGCACTTTCTAATGGCTTGTGTTCTTTAAATCCACACGTTGACCGTTTGTGTATGGTGTGTGATTTAAATTTAAGTCGTGCAGGTAAAGTGACTAAATTTGAATTTTATCCATCGGTGATGCATTCAAAGGCACGTTTAACCTATACCCAAGTTGCACAATATTTTGACGGCGACAGCACTGCTGTTCCTGAAGATCGTGATGTACGTAAATCATTGAATACTTTGTATCAATTGTATGAAACTTTAAAAGGCTTACGTGCTGAACGTCATGCAATGGAATTTGAAACCGTTGAAACCTATATGACGTTTGATGAATTAGGTGGAATTAATGAAATCCTACCTCGTTCACGTAATGTTGCACACAAACTGATTGAAGAATGCATGTTGCTTGCCAACGTTGCCGCAGCGGAATATTGCTTAAAGCATGATATTCCAATGTTATACCGTGTGCATGAAGCGCCTGAGTTCTCACGTATTCAAAAAGTTCGTGATTTTGTGAAATTACTGGGCTTAAAATTTCCAGAACAGCCGACTCAAGCGGATTATCAAGCCGTTATTGAAGCAACCAAAGACCGTATTGATGCACCAAGTATTCATGCGGTATTGCTCCGTTCAATGATGCAAGCTTTTTATGGCGCAAAAAATGTAGGTCATTATGGTTTGGCTTATGAAGCGTATACACACTTTACCTCACCTATTCGTCGTTATCCTGACTTGCTATTGCACCGTGCAATTAAGGCACATTTAACACAAAAACCATCGCCACTTTCAGGTGCTGCTTTAGATGATGCAGGTGAACATTTTTCTGCAACTGAACGCCGTGCCGATGAAGCCTCTCGCTCAGTTACTTCATGGTTAAAATGCCACTATATGCAACAGCATTTGGGTGAAGAATTTGTCGGTGTGATCAGTGCAACAGCTGAGTTTGGTTTATTTATCACACTCAAAGATTTGTATGTCGATGGTATGGTGCATGTCAGCCAATTAGGCGATGACTATTTTGTTTTTGATCAAGCAAGTCAAAACTTAGTTGGGCAAAATCGTGGTCAAACTTTTGGTTTGGGCGATGAAGTCAAAATTAAAGTCGCTGGCGTGAATCTTGAAGAACGTAAGATTGACTTTGAGTTGTTACAGCAACTTTCTCATGCAGGTCGTGCGATTCGTAGTCGTGCACCTCGTGTTGCCAAAGCAACTGCAAAAGAAGAAGTTTTTTCTGAACGTCCAACCAAAGTAAAATCTGAATCTAGCGATGCAAAAGTCAGTGAAGATGGAGAACGTCCCATTCGAAAGAAAAAATCCAAAGGAAAGCCCAGTTCTTACAATAAAAAACCTAGTGCAAGTCCTTCAACAAAGTCTGAAACGAAGGTTAAAGATAAAGTGAAGAAAAAGGCTAAGGCGAAAAAGAAAAAGTCTAATGCGAAAGCTAAGACCGAGTAATTTTTAAATGGCTTCATCGGAATAGTTTCAAAATGAGAGAGCTTCGGCTCTCTTTTTTATGGCTAAAGATTAGAGTTCAATCTTTAAATTTGAGTATTCTTTTAAAAACTGAACCAAATAATTCAAATCATCCATACAATTAAAATTTTGTTCAGAACTTTTAAAATTCTTCCATATAATGGTTAATGGACAATGAGTTGGCGAAGATCATCATTCGTTAAACAGTCTCTTAAAGCTGACGAGGTATATCCCATATAACCAAAAATACCACAGACTTCTTCGCCTATAGCGCAATAAAGATCATTTTCCGAATGTATATAGTGACCATCTAAAATAATATGGCTAACTTGTGGGATACGCTCAGTCATTTGTCGATTAACAGCAACTTTATGAGAGGCTATTAACCAACACTCTTTGTCAAATTCATTTAAACCAAACCATTGTTTTAATAATATTTTATTCTCAAGAAAAAGCTTTAAAAACTGTTTTTGCTTTAAGAAAAAATCAACTCTTTCTCTTAAGGATTGATGATCATCTTCGTCACATTCAACATTGCTGAAATCATAAATAGTCAAATCCGATTCAGTATAGTTAAATTCATAAGGGAACCCTAGATAATCTGAAATGCATCTTTGATGATCATATAGTTTAGAATTCAAGCAAAAACTATAACCTGTAACTTTCTTACTTCTTTTGAGTAGATTCAATTCTGTCATTTCATACAAGATTTTAGAGTTTAAGCAATTTTTAAAAATAATTTGATCTTTTTTAAGTTCAAAGTCATGAACTTCAATCGCACAAACAAGTTCTATTTCTGGTCCACGATCATGACTAAAACTTTCTATTTCTAAAAAATACCTTTCTTGTATCATCACATATTTCCCTTTGTTTTATGACTCATGAATATCCACTCTAATAACTTAGGAATAAAATCATGAAAATTCAAACCTTGTCGTTTTTCAGGAAAAATCCATCATATTCAAGATAAAGGCTGTGAAATGCTCAATAAATTTACCATATTGTCACTTGATTTCCCCTACCAAAAGCCCTACATCTATTGATAACTTAGTCAATAATTTGGTTTAACCGCATGACATTAGAAAAGGCGACTCTGCCTGTACCACAATTTGATCAAATTAGCTTAGACCAACTGAAACAAAATATTGAGCAAGCCATTCAAAATGGTCAGCACTTTTTAAATGAACTGACTCAAGTACCAGACAGCATTCAACAACAGCTACAAGTATTAGAAAATATTGATACTTTAGAAAACAATATGAGTGAATCATGGGGCATTTTGTCACATTTAAATGCCGTGATGAACAACGTAGAAACCCGTGAAGTGTATCAATCACTATTACCAAGTTTAAGTGAATATTACACACAGCTTGGACAACACGTTCCTCTATATCAAAGCTATCAACACATTTATGACAATGTCATCTTCACTGACTTACCAAGCGCACAACAAAGTGCCATTAAATTAGCTTTACGTGATTTTAAATTGTCAGGTGTAGCATTAGAAGGTGATGCTAAAAAACGCTATGCAGAAATTTCAGCACGTTTATCACAACTTTCTTCTGATTTTTCTAATCATGTATTAGATTCAACCCAAGCGTATAGCAAACCATTAAGCGAAGATCAGCTAAAAGGCTTACCGCAAAGCAGTGTTGAATTATTAAAACAATATGGTCAACAACGTGATTTAGATCAGCCCGTTGCAACGCTCGACATTCCATCTTATTTGGCAATAATGACCTATGCTCAAGATCGTGAATTACGTGAAGAGTTATATAAGGCCTATACCACACGTGCATCTGATCAGGCTGATGATCAGCAATATGACAATGCCTCTGTAATGGTTGAAATTCTCAGTTTACGTCAGGAAATGGCCAAACTTTTAGGTTTTGACAACTATGCAGAGTATTCATTAGCTTCGAAAATGGCACCTGATGTTGCTACTGTAGATAAATTCTTGGTTGATCTTGCTGAACATGCTCGAGCGCCGGCTTTAAAAGAAATTGAGGAACTCAAAGCCATTGCTCAATTGGATGGTATTGATGAATTACAACCGTGGGATAGCACCTATTATTCTGAAAAATTAAAAGTACAAAAATTCAATCTTTCTCAAGAAGATTTAAAGCCCTACTTCCCTGCACCAAAAGTGATTCAAGGTTTATTCAACGTGGTTCAGCGTTTATATGGCATCAATGTGGTTGAGCGTGAAGCACCACTTTGGCATCCAGATGCGCATTATTATGAGCTTGAAGATCAAGGTACTGTGATTGGTGGTTTCTATTTTGACCTCTACGCACGCAATGGCAAACGTGGTGGTGCATGGATGAGTGGTTTCCGTTCTCGTATGCAAACAGAACACGGGCTACAAAAACCTATCTGTTACATGGTGGGTAATTTCACCCCACCTGTAGGCAATCAACCAGCTCTGTTAACCCATGATGAGGTGAATACGCTGTTCCATGAGTTTGGTCATGGTTTACATCACATGCTTACCGAAGTAGATAATATTTCTGTGGCGGGTACACATGGTGTGGCGTGGGATGCTGTTGAATTACCAAGCCAGTTCATGGAGTTTTGGACTTGGGATACTGAAAGTTTAGCGTTAATTAGCGAGCATATTGAATCCCAAGAAACATTGCCAAATGATTTACTTACGGCATTACTGAATGCGCGTTTCTTCCAGTCAGGTATGCAAAGTTTGCGTCAGATTGAATTTGCATTGTTTGATTTGACCATTCATAAGCTCACCCCTGCTTTAGATACAACGCAAATCCAGGCGACACTAGATGACATTCGCCATAAATATGCGGTACTACCGACAGCAAGCTATAACCGTTTCCAAAATAGCTTTAGTCATATTTTCGCAGGTGGTTATGCTGCAGGTTATTATTCATATAAATGGGCTGAAGTTTTAGCCAGTGATGCCTTTGATCGATTTGAAAATGAGGGTGTTTTTAACACACAAACTGGACAAGAATTTCGCAAGAATATTCTAGCAGTTGGCGGAAAAGACACAGCACTTGACGCATTTATCAATTTCCGCGGGCGTGAACCAAAAATTGACGCATTATTACGTCATCAGGGTTGGACGAACCATTAAACAACGCTTAAACTAACGGTCAAAATTGATTTAAGTGTGGTGGGTATATGAATATCAAACGTCGTTTCATTGCTGGCGCAAAGTGTCCAAAATGTGAAGCGATGGATCGTATTGTTATGCTCACCCAAGGCGATGCTGAATGGATTGAATGCATCGAGTGTGGATACTCTGAAAATCGCCCTACGCATGTAGATGCGCCTGAAGAACCAGCCACACCAGATGAGATTGGGGTTATTCAATTCAAGCCTCGTTCTTCAAAATAACTGGACCGAATAAAATGCGTATAGAAAGAGATAACTCTAAGTTAATATGGATCATTGCTGGGGCTTTAATTGCGTTAACTGTATTAATTACGGCTTTATTTTGGCTAAATAATGATCATAAAAGTAATCAAGTCAACGATCAGTTTAACCAACCTGTTGCTGTTAAGAAAAAACCTGAAGTTGCTACGCCACCTGTTGCACAGCCAGTACAAGAAAATGCATCATCAACGCCTACAAATACTGAACTCGTCAACGCATCTATTTTAAAAGATCAGGTTCCTCAAAATGCCAGTTTAGCTAAAGAAGAAGTTGCTAAATTAGATGATATTCAAAAACAATTAGATGAACAGCAACACAATCTCAAGTCACAACATGCCGACGCAGACCAATTGATTAAATTAAAAGAAGAACAAGTCAAATTACTTGAACAGCAATTGGCAACTCAAGCAAAAGCTTAAAGTAATTTAGCTCAGTCAGTAGATAAATAAAAAAGCTTTAACACATGTGGTTAAAGCTTTTTTTGGCTCTTAAATTCGCATGAAATGCTATTTGTGTAGCCTCGTTAAGATGCTGATAAACCAATATTTTCAACTTGAAACATTGAACATTGACTAAGACCAACTATTTTCAAAAACTAAAAATCTGAACTAGACTTAGCTGCTGATTTCATTACTTTTAATTATAAATATGTATATTAATCGAGTTCGAGATAAGATATGTTCTCAACTATCTGATACGCGGAAACGTCAGTCGCATTGTTCGAGGCATGAGGAATATATTCCGCAAGATCTGTAATATACTGTTTTTGCAATATATTAGGTACTTGATAGTATCTGTCGAGTTGGCGACTGACAAATGGTTTTGCCCTTGCGTGGCAGTGCCACTCATCCCGAAAGCCTTGGCGAGGTAGTACCTCTCAGGTCGAACCTGAACAAGATTGAAATATATTTCAAGCGAAGTGCAAGACGAAGTGGGTTAATCCTTGCATTTGACTTTTAAATGGTAAGACTCCGCTGTGCCTGATCTATCTTTTCAATAGCTTACATCAAAGTTTATCCCGAACTGACGTTATATTAATACTACAAATATAATAACTCACATCAAAGTAAGTCATCTGAATAATCATTAACATTAAATATTTATACAAAAGGTTTTGTTCAATATCGTTGTGTATTCAACAACTTCAATTACACCATAGCGCTTCACTGCCCTTTTCCGCTTATTCTAAGCTCAAATAAAAAAGCACCCGAAGGTGCTTTTTTGGATTACAGCTTTATTTGTTTGGATACCAATCAAATAGATTGAAGAAGTAAGGTATGTAAGTCACGATGACTAAAGCTGAGAACAATACAACCATCGGTAAAATCCAACGTTCATAACGATAATAGAAGCTCGTATATTTAGCTTTTGCCTCAGCATCTGCGGCGGCGACCTCAGCATCACCGACCGACATTCGTGTCAGTAAGTGGTTCAGTGCCACAGGTGGTGTTACATAACCAAATTCGAAGGCAACCAATACAACCATCCAGAAGTGAATTGGATGGATACCATTTGCAAAGGCTACTGGAGCAACAGTTGTAGCAACTAGAATTACTGCACCAAATGGATCTGTCGTCATACCGATTAAAGCAAGTAATAACGCCATGAAACCAAGTGTAATCAAGATACTACCAAGATGTGTTGGTATTAATGTCACAATTTCACTACGTTCAATCAGACCACCAATACTCACTGACAATGCCATAAGAATAATTAAGGCACCGATATGTCCTACACTTTCAGAGGTTGCAAAACGAATTGCGCTACCAAAACTACGCTTCTTCTCAGCATCTTCACCATGTTCACGTAAGTATTCCGATTTACGCTCATGCTCAAGCTCTAAAGCTCTATTTGGATTTTCAGGGACAGGTAACTTATCTCCTAAAACTTTATCAAATAAGATAAATGCCAAGAGCATGATTGGAAGAATCACAGGCGCTGTGAACTCATCCATTTGCGTGTCTAGTCCATACTTATAGAATCCGATAACAATAATCGCAATCACAATATATGGAATCACAGGTACAAATGCACGAAGCATACCCGGTACAGCAATTTTTGGTGAATTAATACGGAATTTGTTTTCTGCAAGGAGTAAAGACACACCAAGGAAAATAAACGCTGTTAACCAGAAAACATAAATACCATGATCAAATAATTCATCAGAGGTTACATGGCGACTATCTAACATTGAAATCAGAATCACCAGAATACATGGACGTAACACTACACCCAATGAACCTGACATTGCAGATACAGCAAGTGCGTATTGACGACGTGCACCAGAGTTCCACACTTCTTTATAAATGATCGCACCAGCCGCAACAACAAAGATACCAGAAGCACCTGTATAAGCGGTAGGGATTGCAGCACCAATTAAGATGATCCAAGTCAATGTTTCAGGAGCAAGGTTCCATGGACGAAGAATTGCCAAGAACAAATCCATAACACGTGTTTGGGTCAGCAACATACCTGCCCAAATAAACAATGCTAAGTTTAAGAAAATTCCTGAGAATTCAACCAAGAAGCCAAGGTAAATCCCTTGTCCCATTGGATAATCCATAAAGAATGTAAATGCGATCCCTGTGATAATGGCCATAAAGGCATATAAAGGAATACACAATAAAGCGAGTCCAAACTTGCCGCCTTCTTCTGCATTCGGCGGAGTACGGAACAACTGATACAAACTAATGACAGCCAAGCTGACGAATAAGAACATCCATAACCAGTATACAGCCAGCGTTTCAAAGGTAGAAATAACCCCTGAATTTAATACTGAACGGTATTGGCTAAACACCGAGAAACTCAAGAATGAGTTACCCACGATCATGGCAATAGAGTAAACTTTGTGATCGAGCTTAGTTCTTGCTGGGCGTAGACCAATATGGTGCATTTTCAATGATGCTGTAATTGCAGCAATCATCACCATCAGTACAAGAAGAATAACTCGGTTTTCAACACCCCATTTCAAAATCCAGAAGAACCCTGTTTCCATCGTACGATAAGCACGAATCGTCGTATGTTCTTCCATATATTTTATGGATTTATCATAGAAAGCGAATTTCCCTTCACATTCTTGTTGCGCAGCCATAAATGACTGTCTAATGTCAGCTTCAGGCGTTACACCAAAAAATGCAACATCAGGATCATTGGCTTCCTGCTGCATTTTTTCTTTAACAAGCGCATCAATATTTAAATTGCGATCACAAGAAGGTTTTTGTGGCTCAGCTCTTAAGTAAGAATACTGCATTCCTACTTGTTCATTTCCGTAAAGTTTTTCACCGAAACGAAGCATTTGCCCATGAATCATATCTCCTGTCCCAATAATGAGGGTCAGAAGAAGCAGGATAAGTATGGAAAAGGTTGAGAACCACTCATTCCAGAGATAACTGAGTAGACCTAATCCTGATCTTTTATTTACAGGTTCTTGCATTGTTATTCCAGTTTTTATATATCGCGGTCATACAATGATTTGTATAACGCATATTTTATTTTGGTCAATGGTAAAATCCTTTACCAATACCCATTCCTATTATTACAGTTTAAATTTGCCTTATTTTTACCAAAAAAAATATGACATTGATTCGATTATTTAAGGCATTTTTTGCCAACTCAAGCGATGTTTAACAAAATCAAAGGCTCTTTCTATTTAATATCTATCATTTATATTGAATCATTTGTTATGCATCCACCCTATATGTAAAAGATTTAAGAAAAATGAAATACGATATCCAATCCATGAAATATTTTTAAAATAAGTTTCCTACTCAACAACAATGACCAAAAATATCTTTAACCACAGAAGAATCAATCAAAATAATCATTGTATTTTAGATTAATAACCATTAAATATTTATGGATTTAATCTAATAACATAATACGCTAAAATCAAAAACACTCTAAGTCTTTATTTTAATAAAGATCTTTTTCACAATAAAAATAAATGCTAAATTAAATTTTTAAATATGCTTATTCAGTTTTCTTGAATCACCTTTATATGAAAAATAATGCACAAAATTGCCAATAAAGTGCCAAATACCACACCCCATAAATGCGCCTGTGTAAGTACTGGGCTACCAATCAATTGAGCTGTCTGAAATGAACCAAAAAAATATTCCCAAATAATTTTAATCAGGATTAATAACAGAATAAGTAACGCAAAATTACGTTCATTTCCCTCAGTTAAACTCACAATAGCACAATATATATATAAGCCATGTAATACCCCTGAAAGCCCTGCATAAGCAAAAATATTTGGATAAATGAAATAGAAGCTAATACTTAACAATGGAGGCAATATCATCAATAAAATGATGAAATATTTCTGCTTAATATGCGGAAATAAAAAAGGTAAACATGCCAGAGCGACAATATTTAATAAATAATGAATCCATCCAACATGTACCCAATGTCCTGTCCATAGCCGCCAAGGCTGTGAAAAAAAAACATCATATTGATAGATAAATTGCTGCTGAAAAAGCTGAAGTATGGCAAAAAAAATTGCACATCCAAAAATCAATAAGCAACTTTGACGCAATTGTAATCTATCCATTTTTCTCCATAAAAAAGAAGAGCTCTTGCTCTTCTTTTAGTAAAAACTCATTGAAAATCGACTATTCACCGGCCCCTGTTGTTTCTTCAACAGGCGGTGCTGCTTCTGAACTTTCAGTTGGTGCAGGTAGATCACTGAATAATTCATCATCACCCGAGGTGTTTTGCTCATCCCAGAATGTCGACATTCCATCATCAGCCGCACGGACACCTGTATTTTCTGTCCAATAACGATCTGCGATCCCTTGAATCATATGACCTGCCATGCTATCCAATAATTTAAATTCAGGATTGACTGGTTTGTCATCTGCACGAGATGCTGCATAAGCTTTTAACGCATTCCGCAATTTAGTGTCATCACCGCTTGCTTGCGCAGCAACAGCATTCATTGCAAACGCTAAACGGACACCTTTTTGCTCAGCAATTTGCATCGATTGCTGTAAAGTTTGCGTTGGATCAGGTTTACCATCTCCAGCACCTGGTAATAATGTCCAAATCACAGCACGCGTTGCATTTGGCGCACCCCAAAACTTATTATTGTCCAAGCATGCCATACCACGTTCAACAATTGCAGCGATATCTTTAGGTACATTCACTGCACCACCAGAGTTAATATCATTGGTCATGGCTTGTAGACCGCTGAGCATACCAATTAAATAAATAGTTTGATCCAAGTCTTTACGCATCGTCGGGCATGAATCACCTAAAGTATATTTATACTTGGCCTGCCAACGCTCTGCAAAAAGTTGATAACCCGTATATTGACGCTCAGCAGCAAGTGCCGCCCAACGTTTTTGTTCTACACGTGCATCTTGAGCTTCAGTCACTTTACCGTCTTTTGAAGCACGTAAATATCTTAATTCCGCATCTAAAGCACGGTTTTCCGCACACATCCCCGCTGCTGAATATAACAGCACGGCCATACGTGTCGGATCTGCACCCATATCTTTTGTTGCCATAATGGCTGGTGTTAATGCCGTTCCAGAATTACATGCCATATCTGTGTCACCACCTGCAAGGATAGGTGGGACAATGTGATTCTCACTGAATCCAAGGGCAATATTTGCACCAGATTTAACCACATATGAACAGCCAGATAAAACAGATGAAGCGACAACAGCGGTCAGCATCAATTGACCAAATTTGTGGACCTTAGACATCTTCCTGTCCTCTATATAATTGTGTTTATGTCCTTTTTAACCAACAATATCAGATGCACTCTTCGAATAAAAGAGTAATTGCTCTAATTTTATAAAAACAATGTGCCATAACAATAAACAAATTCAATTGACCCAAGTTTATATTTATAGGAATTTTAGGCAAAAAAAAGTAGCATTGCGACGGTTCTGCACATGCTACTTGTTAAAAGGTAAACTCTCCTCAAGAGAGCCTATTTGTTTTGAGTCATCTAAGCTTGTTATGATTAGCTTTCTCAATCTGTTCCCTCAGCACAGTTCCTAATCTTCCGATAATAATCGCAGAAACAATTGCGATGATTAGAAACCAAAACGTATGAATTTCACTCATTTCGAAACCCTCACTCGCTGTTGGTTTTTTTAATTTACAATGAAGTTTGAGAATATGCTCAAATAATTGTCTGACAATTTGAATATTTGGCATTTTTCATTATTTCTCGTCTAACAAAACACTAATTTAAATTATAATTCTAATTAAGTTATTATTTTTAATCATTATAAAATATTAATGGTTATTTTATTTTGTTAGACAATCTCTAAAATTTGCATCTCGTTTTAAGCGATTTCCACTGATATTCATCAACTTGATCCTGCCAAATAATGAAAGGCTTTAATTTTTTATCCTCAAAATGAACTGAAATATAAAAAGTATGATCAATGAATCGATTAATTTGAACTTGCTGAATTTTCTGTGTTGGTAAATATTGTACAGACCACAATTCGTAATCAAGTTGTTCTAATTGATAGGCAGCATATCGGTTACGAAAGATGATCAAGCTTACACATGCAATGAAAAAACAACCGATAACAACCCAGATATCACTGATTAAATAGATTAAAATTAACATTAAAGATAAACCTAAAAACTGAAAACCCAGTGCAAATCGACTGGGTTTTAATTGATAGCAGTAATGTATGTTGCGGCTATCCATGAACATATTTTTTTAATTTTGTAATCAAATCACGAAGCTCTGAACGTGGTGGTTCTGAAACTTCCATAAACCAATCGAGTAAATCAGGATCTTCTTGATCGACCAATTCTTTAAATAAAGCTCTTTCAGAAGGGTCAGCTTGTAAATAATGTTGCTTAACATAAGGATCAAAATAAACGTCGATTTCTTTTAAGCCACGTCGAGCACGATAGATCACTTTACGTTCTTCTAATGTTATTTCATCAGACATTATTTTTCCCTCAAAATAGTTCAGGCTTAGTTTACCTTATTTCTATTTAAAATTTTCTTCTTTTGCATAAATGACCAAATTCATCATTTTTGCAATTGTTTTGAGCATTCATCTCATTGCGACTATTTTGTATTTCACATAATTTCTAAGCACTAAAATTCTATTTGGATATTATAAAAATGCAATCAGGTGCGATTCGACCTTTAGCAAGCATGCTACCTCGTAAATTATTTAATGCTGAACATGAAGCATTTCGTGAAACTGTACGTAAATTTTATGAAAAAGAAGTTGTTCCAAACATCGAAAAATACGAACAACAACAACATGTGGATCGTGACTTATGGAATAAAGCTGGAGACTTAGGGCTACTTTGCGCAACCATGCCTGAAGAATATGGCGGTTATGGTGTAGACCGTCTATACAGTATGATTTTGATCGAAGAACAAGCTTATGCAATGGATTCTGCGACTGGTTTTTCATTGCATTCGGATATCGTTGCCAATTATCTCAACAACTTTGCCAATGAAGAACAAAAGAAAAAATGGCTACCCAAAATGGCATCTGGTGAAGTTGTCACTGCCATTGCAATGACTGAACCAGGCACGGGTTCAGATCTGCAAGGTGTTCGTACTACTGCAGTTTTAGATGGTGATGAGTATGTGATCAATGGTTCTAAAATTTTCATTACCAATGGTTATTTATGCGATATGGCCATCGTTGTGTGCAAGACAGGAAGCTCAGAGAAAGGGTCAGCCAATCTATCCTTAATTATTGTAGAAGCTGATCGTGTTGGTTTTAGCAAAGGCAAGCCCTTAAATAAAATCGGCATGAAAGGTCAAGATACATGCGAATTATTCTTTGAAGATGTGCGTGTACCTAAAGAAAACCTAATCGGCATGGAAGGCATGGGCTTTATCATGTTAATGAAGGAGTTAGCATGGGAGCGCATGCTTGTGGCAATTATTTGTCAAGCAGGAGCTGAGGCAGCATTTGCCCATACAGTTCAATATACTAAAGACCGTAAAGCATTCGGAAAACCAATTGGTGCTTTCCAAAATACTCGTTTTAAACTTGCTGAAATGCGTACAGAAATTGACTTTTGTCGTGCTTATCTCGACCGTTGTATGGAACTGCAACTTGAGGGAAATTTAGGCATAGAAGCTGCCGCAGCAGCGAAATACAAGATTTCAGAATTATTTTCTGAAGTTGTGGATGAGTGCTTACAGCTACATGGTGGATATGGCTATATGCTCGAATACCCAATTGCTCGTGCCTATATTGATAACCGTGCAAATCGTATTTATGCAGGGACCAACGAAATCATGAAAGAACTTATTTCACGTTCTTTATAGTTTTTAATTCGCACCAAAAATATTTAAGAAAAGGGGTAAAAAGACTCCTTTTCTTTTTTTAAAGATTTTCTATTGATATCGTTTTGAAAAATAATATCAGCAAAATTTGATACTTCCTTTAATACAAAAAAGGAGCTTTCGCTCCTTTTCAGTTTTGATATCAATCAAGAAACCAGTTTAGGCTTTTTTGCTGCTTGCGCTTCACGTTTATAAAACTTTAATACACCATCATCAAACTTGGCATTTTTAAGTTCTTTACGATCAGCCAAATAATTATTGCTGACTTTCCAAGGCGCGTGCTTACCTTGTTTTGGCATCACATCGGCAGCACGAGCGATATAACCAGAGCTTAAGCTACCCATTACAGTATCTTCCATCAACTCGGTTGCATCACCTTGCGGAATCACTTCGTCAAAGCCTTTTTGATCCATATAGTTCACAAGGCGGCAAATATATTCTGCTGCAATATCAACTTTCAATGTCCATGAAGCATTAATATAACCAATAATCATCGCCATATTCGGCACATCACTGACCATCACACCTTGATAAAGCATATGATGTGATGTATTCATTGGCTTACCATCAATCGTTGCTTTGATTCCGCCTAAGATTTGAATTTCAAGACCTGTCGCTGACACAATAATGTCCGCTTCTAAATGTTTACCAGATTTTAATTGAATGCCTGTTTCAGTAATTTTCTCAATTTGATCCGTTTCAACACTTGCCTTACCTGAACGTAAAATTTTGAATAAATCACCATCAGGAACCACACATAAACGTTGATCCCAAGGATTGTAGCTAGGCGTAAAGTGTTTCATATCCACTTTACCTTTTAACTGCATTTCAATTGATTTTAATAGGAATTTACGCAGTAATTTTGGTTGTTTTTGTGCAAGTGCGTAAATACCGCGTTGCATACCAATATTACGAGCACGCGTTAATTTATATGCAACATCTTCAGGAAGCACTTTACGCATTTTGTCATACACAAAATCTACTGAAGGAATAGACGCAATATACGTTGGCGAACGTTGCAACATGGTTACATGAGCCGCACCACCCTTCGACATCGCTGGAACCAAGGTAATTGCAGTTGCACCACTTCCAATAATGACGACTTTTTTTCCTGTATAATCTAATTTTTCAGGCCAAAATTGCGGATTTACAAACTCACCTTTAAATGCTTCTTTATTTGGAAAGTCAGGTTGATAGCCTTGGTCGTAATTATAATAACCTGTACAACCGACAACAAAATTAGCCACCCAAGTGTGTAATTTTTGATTCTCATCTTCAATTTCAACAATCCACTTTTTAATTGAAGAATCATAATTCGCTGTGCGCACACGATGTTTAAAATGAATTTTATCTTTTAATTTATATTCTTCAACAACTTCAGCGACATAACCTTTAATTGAAGCACCATCAGCCAAAACATTGGCTTTTTGCCATGGTTTAAAATTAAATCCAAAAGTAGACATATCTGAGTCTGAACGAATACCAGGATATTTAAATAAATCCCACGTACCACCAAAACTTTCTCGACGTTCAATAATTTCGAATGAGCGTTGTGGCGAGTTTTTAGATAAATGTGCAGCAACGCCAATACCAGAAATACCTGCGCCTACAATAAGAATATCAACTTGTCTTTCCATGTTCTTTTTATAACCTATTCAAGAGTACATTTTTATTAAATCACAAATTTGACAATACGCAATGTCAAGTTTGTATTTTTCCGACAAATTTCATATCACTTGAGGACAAAATTAGATTTTGTCTGACAATTCTTAAATTTCACGCATAAAAAAAGGTCGGTAAAATACCGACCTTTTTCGAACAACCGATTGTTCTATGACGTGAGTAAAATTAGTTTACTTCACGATCCACAAGCTCTACATAAGCCATCGGCGCAGCATCACCTGCACGGAAACCAGCTTTAAGAACACGTAGATAACCGCCGTTACGTTCTTTGTAACGAGGGCCAAGAACGGTAAATAATTTACCAACTGTTGCTGCTGAACGAGTACGAGCAAACGCCAAACGACGGTTTGCTACTGTATCGTTTTTAGCTAAAGTGATTAAAGGCTCAGCTACACGACGTAACTCTTTTGCTTTAGGCACAGTTGTTTTGATCAACTCATGCTCGAACAAAGAATTAGCCATGTTTTGAAACATCGCTTTACGATGGCTGCTGGTACGGCCTAATTTCACACCACTATTACGATGACGCATGGTGATAGTCCTACTTAATTAACGGCTACGATAGGCGAAACGATCGTCCATACGGAGACTAGCTGGTGGCCAGTTCTCTAAACGCATGCCGAGTTGTAAGCCTTTAGAAGCCAGAACATCTTTGATCTCAGTAAGCGATTTTTTACCAAGGTTAGGAGTTTTAAGTAACTCAACCTCAGTGCGCTGTACTAGATCACCAATGTAGTAAATATTTTCTGCTTTCAAACAGTTAGCAGAACGAACAGTAAGCTCTAGATCATCTACTGGACGAAGCAAAATTGGATCAACTTCTTCACGAGGTTCTTGAGCAACTGGAGCTTGATCTTTCTGAAGATCAACAAAAATTGCAATTTGTTGTTGCAAGATTGTTGCCGCTTTGCGGATTGCTTCTTCTGGATCTACAGTTCCATTTGTTTCAAGATCAATGATGAGCTTATCAAGGTCAGTACGTTGTTCTACACGAGCGTTTTCCACTGTGTAAGACACACGTTTGATCGGGCTATAAGAAGCATCTAATTGCAAACGACCAACAGGACGTGTTTCACCTTCAGGGAAACGAGAATCAGATGTTTCATAACCACGGCCTTGAGAAACTTTCAAGCGCATTTTTAATGAGCCAGAAGCACTTAAAGTACCAATCAAATGTTCAGGGTTAACCACTTCAACATTATGAGGCAAACGAAGATCAGCGGCAGTTACGTCGCCAGGTCCTTGCTTCTCTAATGTTAAATATGCTTCGTTTTGATCGAACAGCTTAATAGACAATCCTTTTAGGTTCAGCAAGAGCTCGACGATGTCCTGCTGCAAGCCTTCTAAAGTACTGTACTCGTGCTCGACACCTTCTATCTCAACTTCTACCACGGCAGCGCCAGGTAGAGAAGATAATAGGATGCGACGTAAAGCATTACCAAGAGTATGGCCAAAACCACGCTCTAACGGTTCAAGAATCACTTTTGCCGAGGTCCCGCTTGCCGCTTCGACCTTGATCGCTTGCGGAGTTAGAAACTCGTTTGCAGTACGCGTCATTATTGCTACCTCAAGGATTATTTAGAATACAATTCTACAATCAAGCTTTCGTTGATTTCAGCAGGTAAATCAGAACGATCTGGTGCAGCTTTAAATGTACCTTCAAGTTTTGAATGATCTACTTCAATCCAAGAAGCTGTACCACGTTGAGCAGCTAATTCAATTGCGTTTTTAATACGTAATTGTTGTTTAGCGCCTTCGTGAACTGCGATCACGTCACCCGCTTTAACTTGGATTGACGCGATGTTAACACGACGACCATTTAAAGTGATTGAACGGTGAGATACTAGCTGACGAGCTTCTGCACGTGTAGAACCAAAACCCATGCGATAAACGACGTTATCAAGACGGCTTTCAAGCAATTTCAACAAGTTTTCACCTGTTGCGCCTTTCACACGAGCAGCTTCTTTATAGTAATTACTAAATTGACGCTCTAAAACACCGTACATACGACGTACTTTTTGTTTTTCACGTAACTGTAGTGAGTACTCAGATTGTTTACCACCACGCGCCCCGCCATGTTGGCCAGGAGCTTTAGCAGCTTTTTTAGTTTTGACGTCAAATGGTTTAACGCCAGATTTTAATTGCAGGTCTGTCCCTTCGCGGCGAGAGAGTTTGCATTTTGGACCAATATAACGAGCCATGAATGTTTCTCCTTACACGCGACGTTTTTTAGGTGGACGGCAACCGTTGTGCGGAATCGGTGTCACATCGGTAATGCTGTTAATTTTATAACCCACTGCACCTAATGCACGAACCGCAGATTCACGACCTGGACCAGGACCTTTTACAAGGACGTCCAAGTTTTTCAAACCGTAATCTAAAGCAGCTTTACCAGCAACTTCAGCAGCTACCTGAGCAGCAAACGGAGTTGATTTACGTGATCCACGGAAGCCTTGTCCACCTGAAGTAGCCCAAGCCAATGCATTACCTTGACGATCAGTAATCGTAACAATGGTGTTATTAAAAGAAGCGTGAATGTGTGCAACACCTTCAGAGACGGTACGAGTGACCTTCTTGCGTGTGCGAGTATCTTTAGCCATCTTTTAGCTTCCAGAAATCTTATTTCTTAATAGGTTTGCGCGGACCTTTACGGGTACGTGCGTTAGTTTTGGTGCGTTGTCCGCGAACAGGCAAGCTGCGACGATGACGAAGACCGCGGTAGCAGCCTAAATCCATTAAACGTTTAATGTTCATGGAAATTTCGCGACGTAAATCACCTTCGGTCGGAACCTTAGCAACTTCTGCACGAATCGCATCAAGCTGAGCATCATCTAATTCACGAATTTTAGTAGTAGTAGCAATGCCTGCAGCAGCTAAAATGTTTTTAGCAGTGTGACGGCCAATACCAAAAATATACGTGAGAGAGATAACAGCATGCTTGTTATCCGGAATGTTTACACCGGCAATACGAGCCATTCAAATTTCTCCAAAAAGGCAGTAGAGATAATCAACCGCCCCACAAAAATCTTGAGGGGCGGATAATAACCTAATTAGCCTACTGAAATCAACAGGTCTTAATTAAATTAACCTTGACGCTGCTTATGACGAGGTTCTGCGCTGCAAATTACGCGAATAACCCCATTACGACGGATAACTTTACAGCTACCACAAATTTTTTTTACAGAAGCTTGTACTTTCATGATGAAACCTTCTAAGTGCGCTTATCCCTTAGGATGAGCAGTCGTTTTTCTCATTAACGATTGATTATCATACTGATGCGACGTTAAGTGGGCTTGAAGCTGTGCCATAAAGTCCATAACAACTACAACAACGATAAGTAATGAGGTACCACCCAAATGGAATGGAATACCAAAAGAACTTTGTAAAATCATCGGCATTAAGCAGATAACCGTGATGTAGATTGCACCAATAAATGTCAAACGATTAAGAATATGATCTAAGTAACGAGCAGTTTGCTCACCTGGGCGAATACCAGGTACGTAAGCTCCGCTGCGTTTCAAGTTTTCTGCAACTTCTTTCGGACTGAAAACCAGTGCCGTATAGAAATAACAGAAAAAGATAATTAACGCACCGAAGAGCACCAAATACAAAGGTTGTCCAGGCGATAATACTAATGCCAAATCTTGTAGCGCACGCTTCACGAATCCTGCGTTTGGATCAGCACTACCTAACCATTGACCTAAACTTGCAGGGAACAACAATAACGAACTAGCGAAAATTGCTGGGATAACCCCTGCCATGTTAATTTTCAATGGCAAATGTGTCTGCTGTGCAGTAAATACGCGACGCCCTTGCTGCTTTTGAGCATAGTTAACAGGTATACGACGTTGAGCTTTTTCAATAAACACAATCGCTGCTAAAACAGCAATTGATAGTAATCCAAATACAGCCAAACCAATTAAGCTTGATTGACCGTTATCTACAGATGTAAATGCTTGAATCACTAAGTTTGGTAAACCAGCAACAATACCTGCAAAGATAATCATTGAGATACCATTACCAACACCACGTTCAGTAATTTGCTCACCTAACCACATCAAGAACATGGTACCTGCAACTAACGAAGTTAGTGCCGGAACGTAAAAAGCTAGACCCGAAGTCAAAGTAATCCCTTGACTGATCAGACCAGCACACATCCCAATACCTTGGACTAATGCGAGTAATAAGGTGCCGTAGCGCGTATATTGATTAATCTTACGCTTACCCTGCTCGCCTTCCTTTTTTAATGCCTCTAACGAAGGAACTACCGTAGACATTAACTGCACAATAATAGATGCAGAAATGTACGGCATAATCCCTAACGCAAGAATAGACATTCGCTCTAATGCCCCGCCCGAGAACATGTTAAACAAACCTAAAAAAGTACCTTCATTAGCTTTGAAAAACCGTTCTAGAGCGACGTTATCAATACCTGGCAGCGGAATATGCGCTCCTAGTCGAAAGACAACTAACGCACCAATTAAAAACATTAATCGGTGAATAATTTCACGATATTTCACATGAAATGGTTGACCTTTCATCATGTTCACATGACCTGAAGAACTAGGAGACATAGTCACTCGCGATTACTCCTCGACTTTACCGCCAGCAGCTTCAACAGCAGCTTTAGCGCCTTTAGTCAATGCAACACCTTGAACAGTGAATGCACGAGTGATTTCACCAGAAAGAACGATACGAGCACGCACCATATCTTTACGTACGACATTCGCAGCTTTTAAAGTTTCAAGTGAAACAACATCACCTTCAACTTTAGCAAGTTCAGACAAACGTACTTCAGCAGTTTTCAAAGCCAATTGGCTTGTGAAACCGAATTTAGGCAAACGACGATATAACGCAGTTTGACCGCCTTCAAAACCTGGACGAACGCCACCACTTTTACGTGATTTTTGACCTTTGACACCACGGCCACCGGTCTTACCAACGCCAGAACCGATACCACGGCCTAAACGACGGTTTTCGCGTTTTGCACCTTCAGCAGGCGCAAGTTCATTTAAACGCAGAGTCATGGCTTATTCCTCTACACTAACCATATAGTAGACTTTGTTGATCATACCACGGTTAGAAGGTGTATCCACTACTTCTACTGTATGACCAATACGACGCAGACCTAAACCTTGTAGGCAAAGTTTGTGATTTTTCAAACGATGCGCAGCAGATTTAGTCTGGGTAACTTTAATCGTTTTCATGATTGATTACCCTAAAATTTGTTCTACTGAAAGACCACGTTTCGCAGCAACTTTCTCAGGAGAAGTCATATCACGCAAACCGTTAAAAGTTGCGTTTACTACGTTAGCAGCGTTAGTAGAACCATAACATTTAGTCAATACGTTACGTACACCTACAGCTTCTAACACTGCACGCATAGCACCACCAGCAATTACACCAGTACCTTCAGAAGCAGGTTGCATGTAAACGCGGCTTGCACCGTGACGAGCATTGATAGGATGCTGAACAGTACCGTCAACAAGATCAACAGTAATCATGTTGCGACGTGCAGCTTCAAGTGCTTTAGAAATAGCAGCTGGAACTTCACGTGCTTTACCACGACCAAAACCTACGCGACCATTACCATCACCAACCACAGTCAATGCTGTGAAAGAGAAGATACGACCACCCTTAACAACTTTGGCTACACGATCAACGGCAACCAGCTTTTCAACAAGACCTTCGTTTTGTTCAACTTTAGCCATGATTAGAACTCCAAGCCGTTTTCACGAGCAGCATCAGCCAAGGCTTTGATACGACCATGATATTTGAAACCAGAACGGTCAAATGCAACTTTAGTAACACCAGCTGCTTTAGCACGCTCTGCGATTAAAGCACCTACTTTAGTAGCCGCATCAACGTTACCAGTAGTACCGCTACGCAAAGATGCATCCAAAGTAGAAGCTTGCGCTAATACTTTGCCACCATCTGCTGAAATAACTTGTGCATAGATGTGACGCGGAGTGCGGTTTACACACAAACGAGTCGCACCCAATGCACGGATGTGCAAGCGTGTGCTTTTCGCACGACGCAAACGGGATTGTTTCTTTTCGTTCATAAGAACCTCGCGCCTTATTTCTTCTTAGCTTCTTTACGAAGCACAACTTCATCCGAATAACGAACACCTTTACCTTTATACGGTTCAGGAGCACGGTAAGCACGGATTTCTGCAGCCACTTGACCCAACAACTGCTTATTCGCTGATTTCAAAATGATTTCAGTAGCAGTAGGAGTTTCTGCAGTTACGCCTTCTGGAAGAGAGTAATCGATTGGGTGAGAGTAACCAAGGTTAAGGTTTACAATAGTACCTTTAACCGCAGCTTTATAACCAACACCGATCAGTTGTAACTTACGTTCGAAGCCTTCGTTAACACCTTTAACAAGGTTGTTAAGAACAGCGCGAGCAGTACCAGCTTGCATCCAAGAATCGCGAGATTCTTTAACTGGAGCAATATGAAGTTGACCTTCTTCCTGTTTAAGCTCGACCAGCGCATGCAGGTTGAAAGACAAAGTACCTTTACTGCCTTTCACTTCGACCTGCCGGCCGTTCTGAGTAACTGTTACACCGTTAGGTACAGTTACTGGGGCTTTAGCCACACGAGACATGAGGAATCACCTATTAAGAAACAAAAGCAATAACTTCACCACCGATGCCCGCAGCACGTGCAGCGCGATCAGTCATGATGCCTTTGCTTGTAGAAACAATTGCAATACCTAAACCTTGCTTAACGCTTGGTAAGCTATCTTTACCGCGATATTGGCGTAGACCTGGACGGCTTACACGCTTCACAGTATCGATAACTGGTTTGCCTTCAAAATATTTTAAAGTAATTGTCAAAGTAGCTTTGCCTTCAGAATCAGCAACTTCTACATTTGAAATGTAACCTTCTTGTTGAAGTACGTTTGCAATTGCAACTTTCAACTTAGAATTAGGCATAGAAACAGTTTGTTTCTTTGCCATTTGTGCGTTACGAACACGAGTTAACATGTCGGCAACGGTATCTTGCATACTCATTTATAGTCGCTCCTTACCAGCTTGCCTTAACAACGCCCGGTACATCACCTTGCATTACTGTATCGCGTAATTTGTTACGGCTTAAGCCGAACTTACGGAAGTAACCATGAGGACGACCAGTTAAACCACAACGGTTACGAAGACGTACTGGAGACGCATTACGTGGTAATGCTTGTAACTTCATCATCGCTTCGAAACGTTCTTCATCAGATGCATTTACGTTTGCAATCGTTGCTTTTAATTCAGCACGTTTTGCAGCATATTTTGCAACTGTTGCTTCGCGTTTCAATTCGCGATTAATCATACCTTTCTTAGCCATATCGACCTCTTATTTGAACGGGAAGCCAAATGCACGGATTAGTGCACGGCCTTCGTCATCGGTGCGAGCAGTCGTAGTGATAGTAATATCCATACCACGAATACGATCGATCTTATCAAAATCGATTTCAGGGAACATAATTTGTTCCTTGAGACCCATTGAATAGTTACCACGACCATCGAATGATTTCGCAGAAAAACCGCGGAAGTCACGAATACGAGGGATCGCAATAGAGATCAAACGGTCTAAGAATTCGTACATTTGTTCGCCGCGTAAAGTTACTTTACAACCAATCGGCCAACCGTCACGGATTTTAAAACCAGCGATTGATTTACGAGCTAATGTAAGCACTGGTTTTTGACCAGCAATAGCTTGCATATCAGCCAAAGCGCCATCTAACAATTTCTTGTCAGCTGAAGCTGCACCAACACCCATGTTGATGGTGATTTTAGTAATGCGAGGAATTTCCATCACATTTGCCAAACCAAGTTCTTCTTTCAACTTAGCTCGGATTTCGTCGTTATAACGTGTTTTAAGTCTGGCCATAGCCTATTTCAACCTATTACTTCGCTACCGCCACTGATTCACCATTTGACTTATAAACGCGAGTTTTCACGCCTTCAGACACTTGGTAACCAACACGGTCAGCCTTTTGGGTTGTAGCATTAAAAATCGCCACGTTTGAAATATGAAGCGAAGCTTCTTGTGTAACGATAGCGCCTTCAGCACCTGTTGCACGGTTCGGCTTTTGATGCTTCTTAACTAAGTTAAGGCCTTCAACCTTAACTTGGTCATTTGAAACAGACAAAACAGTACCCTGTTTGCCTTTTTCTTTACCTGCGATCACAATTACTTGATCGCCTTTTCTAATCTTAGCCATGATTGCCTCTATTATAGAACTTCAGGAGCCAATGAAATGATTTTCATGAACTGTTCAGTACGAAGTTCACGAGTCACTGGTCCGAAAATACGAGTGGCAATCGGAGCCTTGTTGTTGTTCAAGATAACTGCAGCATTATCATCAAAACGGATCACAGAACCGTCTGGACGACGAATACCGAATTTAGTACGAACTACAACTGCATTCATCACGTCACCCTTTTTAACACGGCCACGTGGAATTGCTTCTTTTACAGTAACTTTAATAATGTCGCCAACAGAAGCATAACGACGATGTGAACCACCTAGTACTTTAATACATTGTACGCGGCGAGCACCACTGTTGTCTGCTACGTCTAGCATACTTTCGGTCTGAATCATTGCCCTACTCCAAAACCGAGCATCACCGGTCGCAATTTCGAAAGGCTCAAAGAGTACTCGAAATTGACCGATGATGCAACAAGAACGTCTAATTACTCAGCAGCAGCTTCAATAACTTCCACTAAAGTCCAAGCTTTAGTTTTTGAAATTGGGCGGCTTTCTTTAATGGTCACAACATCGCCAGTTTTAGCTGTGTTGTTCTCATCATGAGCGTGTAATTTTGTTGAACGGCGGATTGATTTGCCATACAACGGGTGTTGAACGCGGCGTTCGATAAGTACAACAATAGACTTGTCCATTTTGTCGCTTACTACTTTGCCTGTTAACGTGCGAACTGTTTGCTCACTCATTGTGCGTTCCCCTGTTTTTCGGTAAGGAGGGTCTTGATACGAGCAATAGTCTTACGAGTAAGCGCAACTTCATGCGATTTACCCAATTGACCAGTTGCTTTCGCCATACGAAGACGGAATTGGTTCAACTGTTGCTCATCAAGCAAAGCTGTCAACTCTTCTACCGACTTTTCACGTAGATCTTTAGTTTTCATTACATCACCGTCTTAGTAACGATAGTGGTTTTAAATGGAAGCTTAGCCGCTGCAAGCGTAAACGCTTCGCGTGCCAATTCTTCACTAACACCATCCATTTCGTACAAGATCTTACCTGGTTTGATTTGGCAAACCCAGTATTCCACAGAACCTTTACCTTTACCCATACGAACTTCTAATGGCTTTTCAGTAATTGGTTTGTCTGGGAAAACACGGATAAAGATCTTACCACCACGTTTAACACGACGGCTGATTGTACGACGTGCAGCTTCAATCTGACGAGCTGTCATTTGACCACGCTCAATCGATTTAAGTGCAATTGTACCAAAAGATACAGTGCTACCGCGATGTGCTAAACCAGTATTACGGCCTTTTTGCACTTTACGGAATTTAGTACGCTTAGGTTGTAACATGATTACTCTCCCTTAGCAGCGCGATCATCACGATCACGGCCTGCATGGCGCGCAGCATCTTGCGACTCACCACGACCACGACCTTCACCGCGACCACGACGTTCCTGACCTTCACCACGGCCACGACCACGTTTAGCTGGACGTTCTTCAGCAGGAGCAGGGTTCATGACTTGTTTCATGCCACCTAAGATCTCACCACGGAAAATCCAAACTTTAACACCGATCGTACCGTAAGTTGTTTCAGCACGCATAGTTGCATAGTCGATATCAGCACGAAGTGTATGTAAAGGTACACGACCTTCACGATACCATTCAGTACGTGCAATCTCTGCACCACCTAAACGACCAGATACTTCAACTTTAATACCTTTCGCACCAGCACGCATTGTGTTTTGTACCGCACGCTTCATAGCACGACGGAACATTACACGTTTTTCTAATTGAGAAGCGATTGCTTCAGCAACTAAACGAGCGTCTAAATCTGGGCGATCGATTTCGTTAATGCTTACTTGCGCTGGAACACCCATAATTTGAGTAAGTTCACGCTGTAATTTTTCAATATCTTCGCCTTTTTTACCGATAACGATACCTGGACGAGCAGTGCTAATTGTTACTTTAGCAGCGCCTGTAGGACGTTCGATAAGAATTTTGCTGATCATCGCGCTTTTAAGTTTTTTAGTTAAAAACTCACGAACTTGAAGATCTTTAAGCAAATATTCAGCGTATTGTTTCGGACTCGCATACCAGTTGGCGTTATGACGTTTTACAACACCAAGGCGGATACCGATTGGATGAACCTTCTGACCCATATCAAACCCCTACCTTAACGGTAATGTGACAAGTACGCTTAGTAATACGATCTGCACGGCCTTTAGCACGTGGCATAATACGTTTAAGGCTAGTGCCTTCATCAACGTAAATCGTAGTAACCTTAAGGTCGTCTACATCTAAACTGTTATTGTGTTCAGCGTTTGCAATTGCAGATTCCAATGCTTTTTTAACCAAAACTGCAGCTTTTTTGTTGCTGAAGTTAAGAATATTAAGCGCGTGAGCAACAGATTTGCCACGGATTAGGTCTGCAACCAAACGAGTTTTTTGTGCCGAGATAGCGGCACCGCGTAATTTAGCAGTAACTTCCATCATAGCACCTTAACGTTTAGATTTCTTGTCAACACCGTGACCACGATAGGTACGAGTTGGCGCGAATTCACCAAGTTTGTGACCAACCATATGTTCAGATACGATCACTGGAACATGGTTACGGCCATTATGTACAGAAATTGTTAAACCAACAAAATCTGGGAGGATCATCGAACGACGCGACCAAGTTTTGATCGGCTTGCGAGAATTACTCGCTACAGCCGCTTCAACCTTAGCGAACAAGTGCGCATCGACGAATGGGCCTTTTTTCAGAGAACGAGGCATTGTCAGATTCCTTTACTTGTTACTTAACGCGACGGTCGCGAATGATCATCTTAGTCGTACGCTTGTTGGTACGAGTCTTGTACCCTTTAGCTTTTTGACCCCATGGGCTTACAGGTTGAATACCTTTGTTACGCCCTTCACCACCACCATGTGGATGGTCTACTGGGTTCATCGCCATACCACGAACGGTAGGACGAACGCCACGCCAGCGAGATGCACCTGCTTTACCAAGTGAACGAAGGTTGCTTTCTGAGTTAGATACTTCACCTAACACAGCACGGCATTCAACGTGTACTTTACGCATTTCACCAGAACGTAAACGAACGATAGCGTAAGAACCGTCACGACCTAACAACTGAGCAGAAGTACCAGCAGAACGCACTAATTGTGCACCTTTACCGATTTTAAGCTCGATGTTATGTAGTGTAGAACCGATTGGCATATTGCGAAGTGGTAAGCAGTTACCTGGACGAATTGGAGCATCGTTACCAGATTGTACTTTATCACCAGCACGTAAGCCTTTAGGAGCAATAATATAACGACGTTCACCATCAGCATAAAGAACTAATGCAATGTGTGATGTACGGTTAGGATCGTATTCAATACGCTCTACAACCGCTGGAATGCCATCTTTATTACGTTTAAAGTCAACGATACGGTAGTGTTGTTTATGACCACCACCAACGTGACGAGTAGTAATGTGACCGTTGTTATTACGACCACCAGTACGTTTTTTAGCTTCAACCAACGGCGAATAAGGCGCACCTTTGTGAAGATGGTCGTGAACGACTTTCTCTACAAAGCGACGCCCTGGAGACGTTGGCTTACATTTTTGAATTGGCATAATTTTCGTCCTTATTCCGCTGCGCTTTCAGCGGTATCGCCCAAGTCAGCCATTTCAACATCTTGGCCAGCTTTCAGGGTGACGTATGCTTTTTTAACATCAGAACGACGTCCTAATGTTTTACCAAAGCGCTTAGTCTTACCTTTAGTGATAGTCGTGTTAACTTTAACAACTTCCACACCAAATAATTGTTCTACTGCTTTTTTGATTTCAAGTTTGTTTGCGTTGATAGCAACCTTAAAAACTTGAACACCAGCAGTTTCACCTAAAACTTGTGCTTTTTCTGAAAAAACAGGTCCTTGTAGGACTTGATAGATACGTTCGTTGTTCATCCGAGTTCTACCTCAATTTTCTTAGCAGCAGCAACAGACATAACAACTTTATCGAACGCGATCAAACCAACAGGATCGATCCCAGCAGCATCAACCACATCAACGTGTGGAAGGTTACGAGCAGCTAAATATAGATTTTCATCTACAGCTTCTGTAACGATTAATGCGCGAGTAGCGTTCAAGCCGTTAAGTTTTGCAAGCAATTCTTTAGTTTTAGGCGCTTCAACAGCAAACTCTTCAACTAATACAAGACGATCTTGGCGAACAAGTTCAGCTAAGATACATTGCATTGCACCGCGGTACATTTTACGGTTAACTTTTTGAGACCAATCTTGTGGACGAGCAGCAAAAGTCTTACCACCACCAACCCAGATTGGGCTACGAATAGAACCCGCACGAGCTCGGCCAGTACCTTTTTGACGGAAAGGTTTTTTACCACCGCCAGAAACGTCTGCACGTGATTTTTGAGCTTTAGAACCTTGACGACCACCAGCTAAATAAGCTGTAACAACTTGGTGTACAAGAGCTTCATTAAAATCACGACCGAAAGCTACTTCTGATAATTCAACAGCAGAGCCGGAAACAGTTTTTAAATTCACGTTATTTCCCCTCAGGCCTTGATCGTAGGACGAACGATAACGTCGCCACCAGTAGCACCAGGAATCGCACCTTTAACAACAAGAACTGAACGTTCTGCGTCGATAGATACAATTTCAAGACCTTGTACGGTTACGCGTTCAGCACCTAAATGGCCAGCCATTTTTTTGCCTTTGAAAACGCGACCAGGAGTCTGGTTTTGACCTGTAGAACCTAAAACACGGTGAGATACAGAGTTACCATGTGTAGCATCTTGCGTACGGAAGTTCCAACGCTTAACACCACCTTGGAAGCCTTTACCTTTTGATTGACCAGTTACGTCAACAATTTGACCTACTGCGAACAAATCAACACCGATAGTTCCGCCAATTTCACGACCTTCAAGATCAGCTTCTGTTGCACGGAATTCGCTAACTAAACGACCAGCAGCAACACCAGCTTTCGCAAAGTGACCTTTCTGAGCATTTGTTACGCGAGATTCGCGACGTTCACCAGTAGTGATTTGAATCGCTTGATAACCATCAGTTTCAAGCGTTTTGATTTGAGTGATACGGTTAGGATCAACCTCAATCACTGTTACAGGTACAGAAACACCAGCATCTGTAAAGATACGTGTCATACCGCACTTGCGACCGACTAAACCAATAGCCATGTGCATAAACCTCTAAAAAAGCGGCCTAATTAACTTAGAGCGTTAATTAACCGAAAGCCTTAACCCAATGCGATCTGAACATCAACACCAGCTGCAAGATCCAATTTCATCAATGCATCTACAGTTTTGTCTGTAGGTTGAACGATATCGATCAAACGTTTGTATGTGCGGATTTCATATTGGTCACGCGCATCTTTGTTTACGTGTGGTGATGTCAAAACGTTAAAACGTTCGATGCGAGTAGGCATCGGAATTGGACCACAAACTTGTGCGCCAGTACGTTTTGCTGTTTCTACGATCTC
The DNA here is from genome assembly GCF_000214135.1 of Acinetobacter sp. P8-3-8. Lineage (GTDB taxonomy): Bacteria > Pseudomonadota > Gammaproteobacteria > Pseudomonadales > Moraxellaceae > Acinetobacter. The sequence goes on along the minus strand of NZ_AFIE01000003.1, from coordinate 131,624 downwards.
TTGAGAAGATTGATCAATTAAACGGTGATCAAAAGACTTAAGACGGATACGAATTCTCTGGTTAGACATACCAGTTAACTCCAAGCCAAATATATAAAGAATCACCCTTGACGCATCTCACCCCACTAAATAAGGCAAGTGTCAAAGGCAGTGAAAATCACTAAGGTCATGATCGATGCCATGACTGTAACGATCTGGATGACTTTCTTCGCCATCCATCCCCTTCATATCGAAGGGTCGCTCATTATAACGATTGTTTAACAGTTAAGCAAACAAATTTAAGCCTTTTCCCTATATTTAAATATTTTATTGTTAATCAAGATGTTTAACTTTTAAACATCAACTTAAACTCTCAATACATAGTCTATTGCACTGTTTAGCAATTGATTTCCGCACAAATAATCCGACTTCTGCGTAGTTTTGAGTTTGTTTAAGGATTGGATATGTGTTTCACTAAACACCATATCGTCCTCCTCATGTTCTATAAATATTTTCAAGCTATGTGGCGTAATTTCTGGATGGAATTGAAAGCCGAGTACATTTTTACCAATTTGATAAAGCTGGTTCGGACAGACCTGATTTTCTGCTAAACGAATTGCACCTTTTGGAATATCAAAGGTTTCACTGTGCCACTGCATCACATTTACCTCCTGAGGGAGTTGGAAATATTCCTCAGGAACATGATTGCTTTTATTCACCAAAGTCCACCCCAACTCTTGCATAGGGTTACGTCTTACATTTGCACCTAAAGCATTGGCAATCAACTGCCCGCCCAAACACAAACCAATCGCAGGTTTTTCTTGTGCCAAATAACGTCTAATCCAGCGTTTTTCAACTTTGAGCCAAGGGTAATTCGCCTCATCATTAACACTCATTTCCCCACCCATAATGATGAGCAAGTCCACATCATTCACATGCGGTAAAGCTTCTATATCCAGTTGTGAATCCGTCGGCAAAGCAAAAAATTCTGTCGCAGTAATTTCAGCATCCATTGCCTTTAAATGTTCAAAACAACTTCCAAAACCTTCACCTGCAATATGTTGAAAATAATGCACTTTAAGTTTTTTCATCTTATCACCTATTCTTGTTGTATCTGTTTTCACTAAAAATCTAAAAATTGCAGAGGTATAAATGCAAAAATGAAGCCAATATCAGTTTTAGTTATGAATTTTCACAAATTATTGCTTTGCGCTACCTAATGATTATGTTTTGCTTATAACAACTCTTTATTCATCTTATTTTGAGCACTCTTGTGAAACTAAAACCACAAACAGCGTTAATTCATGCACCTCGCAAAGCACCTCAATACATAAATACCGTACAAGCTCCCTTATTTCGTGCATCTACCATCATTTTCGAAAATACCGATGCACTATTTAATCGCCATTGGACAGATGACTATGACTATAGTTATGGCACGCATGGCACACCGACGACCTACACCTTAGGCGACAATATTGCTCAGATCGAAGGCGGAAAGTATTGCCTACTCACACCAAGCGGATTGTCTGCAATTAATTTGGTAAATTCATGCTTTTTAAGCCACGGCGATGAAGTTTGGGTTGCAGATAATATTTATGGTCCGAATCTGGAACATCTGCGCAACCTTGAAAAACGCTACGGGATCATTGTCAAAGTTTACAATCCAATTGATGCAGCAACCTTCCAGCCTTCTGAACATGCAAAACTGATCTGGTTAGAAGCAGCAGGTTCAGTGACTTTGGAATTTCCTGATTTAATCAATTTAGTGAAAAAAGCCAAAGCTCATAATATGCTGACCGCATTAGACAATACTTGGGGCGCTGGACTTGCTTTTAATGCGTTTGATTTTAGCCATGAACATCTAAGTGTCGATATGACTGCGCATGCTTTGACTAAATACCCAAGTGGCGGCGGCGATATGCTCATGGGCTCTGTAGTCACTCAAGATAAAGCCTTGCATCAAAAACTATTTCGTATGCATGCCATTCAAGGCATTGCCATTTCAGGTGATGATGCTGCACAAGTACAACGCAGTTTAGCTTCAATGCAAATTCGCTATGAACATCAATCGCAAAGTGCGCTGAAAATTTTAAACTGGCTCAAAACCCAAGAAGCTTTTGCTCAGGTTTTACACCCTGCTGATCCTGACAATATCAGTCACGACTTTTGGAAACAGACTTGTCAGACGGAACAAAGTGCAGGTTTAGTCAGTGTTATTTTTAAAGCTGAATATGATCTGACTGCGATTCGTAAATTTTGCGACCACTTAAAATTATTTAAACTGGGTTTTAGCTGGGGTGGGCCAGTGAGTTTAGCGATGCTATACAACTTAAAAGACATGCGCCACACAGCGCAAACGCATTTGAAACAAGGCTTGTTGGTACGTTTCTGTATCGGCTTGGAAGATGCTGATGATTTGATTCAGGATATTGAGAATGCATTAAAGGCGATTTAATAGCTAATCGAATATAAATAGTTAACCTGAGCTCAGGATAAGATATGCTCCCAACTATTATGATACGCGGAAATGTCAGTCGCATTGTTCGAGGCAGGGCTACATCTGTAATATACTGTTTTTGCGATATATTAGATACTTGATAGTATCTGTCGAGTTGGCGACTGACAAATGGTTTTGCCTACTTTTCCCGAAAGAAAAGTAGGTCGAACCGAAGGTTAATCCTTGCATCTGACTTTGAACGGTGAGACTCCGCTGTGCTTAATCTATCTTTTCAATAGCTTACATCGAAATTTATCCCGAACTGACGTTAATTAAAGTTATGGTTTGCTAAAATAGTTCAATAAAACCTTCATCGCAATTCGCTAATAGGATGTCTAATGTGTTTCTAATATGGGAATGATTGCGATGAAGGAATATACATTCTATAAAGCATGTTTAACCGAATTAAATAAACATTTTTATATAAGCTGCATAGCTAAATCAAAAATTCCCACAATGAAAACAGATTTACAACATCATCATTTCATGCAATTTTGTATAACAACCATGATATAAAAACTGAGTATGCTTGACTCAAACAAAAGCACTCGAATTAAAGCTATAGGAATAACAATGGGTACACCAATCGTCATTGCAAAAAAAACTTCTGATACAACACAAGATATCGTCTTACACTCACAGTTTGCCAATCGCCACGGTTTAATTGCAGGCGCAACAGGAACAGGGAAAACCATTACCCTCAAAGTACTTGCAGAGAGTTTTTCACGTATTGGTGTTCCTGTATTTTTAGCCGATGCCAAAGGTGATGTATCCAGTATTGCCAAAGCAGGCTCAAGTAACCCTAAATTTGATGAACGCATTAAAAGTTTAGGTGTTGAAAGTGTTCCTTTTGCAGCCTCCCCGACCATTTTCTGGGATTTATTTGGTGAACAAGGGCATCCTATTCGCACCACGATTTCCGAAATTGGTCCGTTATTATTAGCGCAAATGCTGAATCTGAATGATACCCAAGAAGGCGTACTTTCCGCAGTCTTCCGTGTTGCAGATGATCAAGGCTTATTGCTCATTGATTTTAAAGACTTAAAAGCTATGCTGACTTATGTCAGTGAAAATGCTTCGGAATTAAAAGCAGAATATGGCAATCTATCCCCTGCCAGTTTAGGGGCCATTCAACGCAATTTATTGGCTTTAGGCGACCAAGGTGGTGAGCGCTTCTTTGGCGAACCAAGCTTAGACATTATGGATTTTATCCAAACCGATACAAATGGACATGGCTACATTAATTTATTGGCAGCCGATAAATTAATGAATACACCTAAATTGTATTCGACATTCCTCCTATGGATGCTTTCGGAACTGTTTGAAAAGCTTCCTGAAGTCGGTGATATGGAAAAACCTAAATTGGTGTTCTTCTTTGATGAAGCACATTTATTATTTGATAATGCCAGCCCTGCTTTGCAAGAAAAAATTCAACAAGTTGTGCGTTTAATTCGTTCAAAAGGCGTAGGCATTTATTTTATCAGCCAAAGCCCATTGGATATTCCTGAAGATGTACTTGGACAATTGGGTAATCGTGTACAACATGCTTTACGTGCATTTACCCCGAAAGACCAAAAAGCCGTAAAAACAGCAGCAGATACCTTCCGCGCTAACCCTGAGTTTAAAGTTGATCAAGCCATTACAGAACTTGCTGTCGGTGAAGCACTAATCAGTTGCCTAGATGAGCAAGGTACACCTCAAGTCGTTGAACGTTGTATGGTGATGCCACCCTACTCTGCATTCAGTCCAATCACATTAGATGAACGCAAAGCTTTAATGGCTCAAAGCATCGTAGCAGGTGTATACGACAAAGAACTTGACCGTGACAGCGCTTATGAAATGTTGCAACGTAAAGTTTCAGACAGTAGCCAACAGCAAATCGCATTCGAAGCTGCTGCACAACAAGCTAAGCAACTTGAAGAAATGGCCAAGTTCCAAGCTAAACAGCAAGAAGCCTTGAACAAAGAACAGGAACGTCTCGCCAAAGCACAACAGAAAGAAGAAGAAAAAGCCGCTGCTGCACGTGCCAAGATGACTCAAGATGTGATTGGTACTTTTGCTAAAAGCGCCGCACGTAGTCTAGGTGGTTCTACAGGGCAGAAAATTGTTCGAGGGCTTTTAGGCTCATTGTTTGGGAAGCGTTAAATAACATAAGGTTCAACATTTTGCTGAAAGTATTAAATACTTTCAGCAAAATCCCTCGTTTCATCTAGGCAATTGGATTTAGGTAAAATATTTTAACGCCAGTTCGGGATAAATTCTGATGTAAGTTATTGAAAAGATAGATCAGGCACAACGGAGTCTTACCATTTAAAGTCAGATACAAGAATTAACCTTCGGTTCGACCTACTTTTCTTTCGGGAAAAGTAGGCAAAACCATTTATCAGTCGCCAACTCGACAGATATTATCAAGTACCAAATATATTGCAAAAACAGTACATTGCAAATGCAGACCGGCCTCAAACAATGCGACTGACGTTTCCGCGTATCGTATAGTAGGGAACATACTTATCTCGAGTTTAGGTTATTTTATGATACTCGCATAAATAATTCATTACTTTCTAAATGAATATGTTGCATCAAGTCCTGCTTAAAATTATGTAATCCAATATATAGTGCTTGCCAAGTATTACATGCACCTGTTGGCGGTGTAATATCATGAGTCAGCTTTTCCAACGCCTCTAAGCTTTCACCATGTAGTGTATGCTCATGTCGCATCATCTCGATCAGATGCACCGCCTGAGGTTGATGTGCTCGAATCATTGGAAATAGAATTTGCTCCTCTTTGAGCATATGACTGAATAACTCTTGTTGCATTCCCACCAATAAATTGGTCAGTACTATCGGACAATCAGGATGAGCTTTATGCACTTTTTCAACACGCTCAGCCAACCGAATAAGTTCAGGCAGTTGATGACGATGAACTTCATGATAACGAGCTAAAATATGCTCAATAAGTTCATTGGTTTGTAATGCTTCGACTCGATCTACATGTTCTTTTTGATGATCAATCAGTATTTGCAAATCATTCACAACATCATCAATCCCCACGTTCTTTTTAACGCAAGCATCCGCCAATGTAAGATGACCATTACAACAAAAATCCAACTTATATTTATGAAATACGGCTGTTGCTCCAGTGATGCTTCTCGCAATTTCACCCACACTTTGCTGATTCATACTCATGGTTAAATCTCCACTTATTCACACATTATATACATTATAAATTGAGCGCTATAAGACCTAAGCTAGTCCTATTCACATCACAAAAAAATCCCCCAAACGACCTGAGATAAATCCCCCATTTGGTGTAGTGAATCTGTAAAAATTTTCTGTTAAATTCGCTTTTAATACGTTTTCTGTGCGGCATTTCATACCTATCTTTCTTAAAAAACACACCACACAAAATAATCTCATAAAAATTTTATGGTTTTATGTTAAAAATAGATTGCAAATACAATATTAAAGATGTATTTTAAATACATCTTATAAATGATAGCCAAGAGAGATCAACAATGACTCCGCAGCAAATTGACCTAGTAAAAGCAACTGTTCCTGTTCTTCGTGAAAATGGTGTAGCACTGACTGGTTATTTTTATAATCGCATGTTAGGCAATAATCCTGAATTAAAAGAAACCTTTAACATGGGGCATCAACGTAGTGGTGCGCAAGCTCAGGCTTTGGCTGGTGCTGTTTTAGCATATGCTGAAAATATTGAAGACCCTTCAGTACTATTGCCTGTTGTTGAACTGATTGCACACAAACATGTCAGCTTGAATATCCAATCGCCTGATTACAATATAGTCGGTGAAAACTTATTACATTCGATCAGTGAAGTCTTAAGCATTCCAATGGAAGACCCATTGATCAGTGCATGGGCTGCGGCGTATGGTCAATTGGCTGATCTATTTATCAGCACAGAAAAAGCAATTTATGAACAACATCAACAAACTCAAGGCAGTTGGTTAGGTTGGCGCAACTTTAAAATCGCGAAAAAAGTTGTTGAAAGCGAAGAAATTACCTCATTCTATCTTGCACCTGTTGATGGTGGCGCATTACCTAAATATGAAGCAGGTCAATACATTTCAGTTCGTGTCTTCGTTGAAGAACTAGGTTTAAAACAACCACGTCAATACACGCTATCTACAAGCCCTCAAGCTGACTATTTACGTATTTCTGTAAAACGTGAAGATGAAAAAGGTGATTTGGCTGGTGGTTGGGTTTCAAGCACTTTACACAGCTTGGCTGAAGGTGCTGAAATCGAAGTATCTGCACCAACAGGTAATTTCTACCTTATTGATAGTAGCAAACGCAATGTCTTCATCAGTGGTGGTGTAGGTTTAACTCCAATGATTGCAATGTTGAATCAATTGGTGACATTAGATATGCCACAACCTGTTAGCTTCATTCATGCATGTCGTAGTAGCCAAGTACATGCCATGAAAAAACATATTCAAGAGCAAAAAACTAAATTCCCGCGTCTAAGCACATTCACAGCCTATGAATTCCCACATGAAGGCGATGTGATTGGTGCAGATTATGATGTCGCTGGACGTTTAGACCTAGCAACAGTGGATGCGGCATTACTGCCAGCCAATGCCGATTACTATTTATGTGGTCCAATCCCATTTATGCAACAACAGCATCAAGCACTAGTTGCACGTGGAATAAAACCTGAACAAATTCATAGTGAAGCGTTTGGCACAGGTGGTGCAGGAATTTAAACTCCTCACGACTGATATGCTTTATAAGGCTAGTCTATGTTAGACTGGCCTTATTCATTTTAGGATCAGACACATCTTTAAAAATAGATGAGTACCTTACATGCAACTGAACAAATTTACCGACTATGCACTGCGCATTCTCATGTATATCAGTAGACCACGTGATCTACCTTATACTATTGCGGAGATTGCTGAAGACTTAGAAGTTTCACAAAATCATCTTGTTAAAATTGTGCATTTCATGGGCAAACAAGGCTGGTTAATTACGACTCGTGGTAAAGGCGGCGGTATTCGCCTGAATCAGGATATTTTAAATTTTAAATTGGGACAAATTGTTCGCATTCTGCAAGGCAATACAGAAATTGTAGAATGTAATACCCCTCCCTGTGTTTTACGTCCTCAGTGTGGTTTAAAAGGCATTTTAGATCATGCTCTTATACAGTTTTATCAAAGCCTAGACCAATATACGGTTGCAGATGTTTTGAATACACCACCGCATTATCAAAAAGTGATTCATTCACCCATTCCAAATCTCAATGTATAAGCCAATATTTATCAAGACTATAACGTGATTAATAAGCCAATCTCTCGGTTTGGTTACGCAATAAAAGCTGTCAAAATTCGCTTGAAAGATCGACTTCCTTTATAATGCCCTTTGTTCATCCGTTTATTGAAGTTGAAGTATGCATCGCAGCAGTGGAAAGTCTAAAAACAGTAAGACCTCAAATGCCCCTAAACAAAAAATTAGCTATGAGAAAAAAGCTGACCCTGCGATTTCAGAGTACTCAACCTCGTCTTTAAATTGGTTGCGCAAAGCTGAATTCTTAATGAGTGCGCCTAAACTTAACTTGTGTGTCGAAGACACAGGTTATGAAGTTGCTTTTGCAGGTCGCTCGAATGCAGGGAAATCAAGTGCAATCAATGCATTAACCAATCAAAAGCAATTGGCTCGGGCTTCAAAAAGACCGGGTCGTACGCAAATGATCAACTTTTTTAGCTTAGGTAATCCTGATCAACGTCTTGTGGATTTACCTGGTTATGGTTATGCAGCCGTACCTGAAGCGATGAAAATCGTATGGCAAAAAGAACTTGAGAATTATCTGATTCATCGTAAAAGCCTACAAGGCTTAGTTTTATTGATGGATATTCGCCATCCTTTACAACATTTTGATGTCATGATGTTGGAATGGGCTTATTCACGCCATTTGTTTGTCCATGTTTTATTAACGAAATCAGACAAACTCAATCGTGGTCCTGCAAGTAAAGTGCTGCTCGATGTACAGCAACAATTACGCAAAATGAAACTTAATTTCTCAATCCAATTATTCTCATCAATGAATAAACAAGGACTTGAAGAATTAGCATCGGTCATGGCTGGGCGTTTAAATTACACATTAGACAAGACTTTAGACTTTGATATGGATTCAATTCCAGAAGCTTCTGAAGCTGACTTTGATGATGCTGACGATGTTGATGCTGATGATCTAGAACAAACACCGATTCAAGAGATCGATTCAGACAAAACACCCTAAAATAGAAATTGTCCGACCAAATTCATCACCAATTGATATTGGAATGTCCTAAATTGCTAATAACTATTTAGGACATTTTTTTATACTGAATACAAATTGTGATATTTACAAATAAAAATCAGGACAGTGTGATGAAATTATTATCTCGATTAAAAAACAGTAAAATTGGATCATCTATTCAGTATCAAATCAAACCACGTAAAGTAAAATTTGAATGGCAAGAAACCCCAATTGATTGGATTCCAAACCAGCCTTTCGTCAGTTATTTTATTAATGAAATTAACAATATCCTACCTGCGGGTGAATTTTGGTTTTGCCGACTATACAACCGAGTTTTACCTAAAATTACCGATGAAAAATTAGCACAGGATGTCCGTGCTTTTATTCGCCAAGAAGCAATGCATGCGCAAGCTCATGTTTCCGCAAATAAAGAATATTTAACGGTACGAAATATCGATATTCAACGTAATTTAGACGTTATGGATTTTCTATTTGGTAAATTACTTGCCGACCAGCCACTTGGTTTGAAAGTTCCAAAAATCTTGGATCATCAATGGGACTTATTCCGCCTAGGCATTGTCGCTACCGTTGAACACATGACTTGTGTACTCGGTAAATATGCACTTTATAATAAAAAATGGGCTGAACTTGGTGCAGATCCCAACATGCTAGATTTAGTCAAATGGCATGGTGCAGAAGAAATTGAACATCGTACTGTTGCATTTGATTTATACCGCCATTTAGGTGGTGGTTATATCTCACGTTATTATCAAAGCGTGATTGTGATCATTGCTGTACTAGGTTTATGGGTCGATGGTGCTGCGCATATCATGGAACAAGACCCACGCTTTGCAGATAAAAAACCTGCTTTCTATAAACCATGGATATGGCGTGAATGGGCCAATATCGCTCAAAAAGATAATCGTGTTATGCCGCATCCACTGTGGTTGGTTTCACAACAACTTGGCTATTTAATGCCGTGGTATGATCCTGTGCATGAAGCTAAAACTGAAGATGCGATTGCTTACTTAGACAGCTCACCTGCTGCAAAACGTGCACTACCTAAAGTCGCTTAAATCTTATATAAAAAAGAAAAGCAGGATCAATAATCCTGCTTTTTTACATTGTTTTTTATAGCCTAGCCATATTTTAGTGAATAAAAACTAACTCGGCGAACCCATATCTTTGGTATAACGATCCACCACCACACTTATCATCATGTCACCCTGAACATTGACTACAGTTCGTACAGTATCGAGTAAGCGATCTATAGGTAATAAAATAGCGATTGCTTCCGCAGGTAAACCCACAGATTGCAATACCATAATCATGGTTACCATACCTGCACTTGGAATTCCTGGCGCACCCAATGACGCAATCATCGCAGTCAAACAAACAATGACTTGTTGTCCTAAACTCAGATCAAGCCCCATTAAATTTGCAATAAACAGTGCTGCAGCAGCTTCGTAAAGCGCTGTGCCATCCATATTCAACTGCGTTCCCAATGGAATAACAAAGCCTGCTGTTTGAGGACGCACACCTAAATTTTCCTGTGCACACTTCATCGAAAGTGGCATGGTGGCTGAACTAGAACTGGTTGCAAACGCCGTAATTAAGGCCGCTCTTGCACCTCTAAAAAAAGTAATCGGATTCATTCGTCCAAAAATCCACAACAATAAAGGTAGGACGACAATGCCATGAAAAATCGTTGTTCCAGTCACCACAGCAGCAAACTCAGCCAAACGACTGAGAATAGAAATATCCTCAGTAGAAATGAGTTTAGCCAATAATGCAAAAATTCCGATAGGTGCGAGTTTCATCACCCAGCCAACCATCATCATCATCACTTCAAAAAACTGTGTACTGAGTTTACGGATACTTTGAAAACGCTCACCACCTTTGACCAATGCCACACCAAGCAATAAGGCAAAAACTACAACAGCGAGTACATTCCCTTCAGCAAAAGCTTTGAACGGATTGATTAAGGTATTTTGAATAAAATTGGTAAAGAAAGATGAAGCTGTCAACGTATCGGGGGTTTGATGCTGATTCATTGCATCTTGAAAAAGCGCAATGTCTACCCCTTTCCCGACCTCAAATAAATGCGCACAGCTAATACCGAGAATCAACGCCAAGGTCGTTGTAGTCACACAACATGCTAAGGTAATTTTCCACGTTCGACTGAGTTGCCCACCTGCTTGTAAATTCGACACACCGACGACGATCGAACTAAAAATCAAAGGCACAAGCAGCATTTTTAATAAGCCAATAAAAATACTGCTGGCAATACCTAAACCATAGATACTGGCTTCAAAAAATTGAGTATTGGGAAATTGATTGAGTAAAAATCCAAACGCGATACCTAAAATGGCGGCAATTAAAATTTGCGTATTTAAGCTCATCTTTGCTTACTATTTTGTCTTCCGTGCTTTGCAATATGCCATTGAAATCATGTGAAATCGAGCATTTTTTTGTGATCAGCTTAGCTTAAAAATAAAAAAGCCATCTGTTTAGATTAATGCTGATCAGTTAAACGCAATTGTATTATTACTGATTGATAAATCTCCCCTAACCCCTCTTTACAAAAGAGGGGGACACTCGTGAATTCAATGCGGTATTGAATCCAAGATACCCCCTCCTTTTTCAAAGGTGAGGAGCATGCTCCGCAAGAGGAGGATTAAAAATGCTTAACTGACTGGCATTAATCTATTGAGATGACTTCATATCGTGTCTTTAATTCTTTCATTCAAGCTTATTGCGTTTCAATCTCACGCATACGCATCAAGCCTTCTTGTACCGTACTACATACCAATTCGCCATTTTGCCACATCCGTCCATGGCTTAAACCACGAGAACTTGCAGTGACCGTCGCATCCATGTCATACAGCATCCATTCATCTGCTTTCACAGGTTTATGGAAATACATTGCATGGTCAATACTGGCAATTTGAACACTTGGTGTCAGATAATTAACACCGTGCGGGCGTAGTGCAGTAACCATAAAGGAATAATCTGAATAGAACGCCACAATCGCTTGATTCAATGCAATATTATCAGCCAAATGTTTAGGTAATTCACCATAAGCTTTCATATACAACGCATTGGATGGTGCTTCAGGCTGTGGTTGAAATGGATTACCAATATTAATCGGCTTGATATCCACCTGACGTGGACGCATGAATGCCGCACGAATATTTTCTGGGATAAAGCTAATCAGGTTTTCTTTTAATTCCTGTTCAGATTTCAACTCCTCTGGTGCAGGATATTCAGGTTCGCTGATTTGGTAATTCAAACCTTCTTCAGGCGTCGCAAAAGACACCATTGCCGAAAAGATGGTACGCCCATGCTGAATGGCACGAACTTGACGGCTTAAAAAACTTTTACCATCACGTAAACGGTCAACCTCATAGATAATCGGCGCATTTACATCGCCGCCATATAAAAAGTAAGCGTGTAATGAATGTACTGGACGGTCTGCCGTATATGAAGCTGCCATAAGCGCTTGACCTAATACTTGCCCACCAAAAACACGCTTACCCACCAAGTTTTTACTTTGACCACGGAAAATATGTTCTTCGAGTTTTTCGAGCGTTAATAGCTCAACAAGTTCTTGCGTTAGAGCATTCATAAAAGACCTTTTTATTCCAATCTTCATCATCAGAAATGAAGTAAAATATACGTACTTTAGAGGGTTAACTCTATATTGCCATAAATTCTGAGTAATTCACTAAAGTTTCATGGACTATATTGTCACATACTGAGTTTGCTATACTTACTAAAATTACGCTTTAAAATGATTAAAACAACCAATTTTCTTACAAATTGTCTGAAAATGACCTATTGTTTTATCCCTAAATTATAGAAAATATCGCTTCTTTCATTGACTAACAATGCGATATTCATCATTCGCTAGGAGTATGTATGTCCAAGAGTGGCTTTGGTCAAATGTATCGTCGGCTTTCAAGTAAGCTACTTGACCTTGTAGTAACTCCACATGTTCTTGGAGAAGTTCCTACAGAAAACCAAATTTCTGAAAATGAAAGCCAAGAAAATTCATCTTCAGAAAAGGCGCAGAAGATTACTTGCTATGTATTGCAAAACTATTCTCGTAGCAATGCCTTGGTTGTCGATAGTGAAACTCGCCGTTTAAATATTGCACCTGCACTTGATCCATTACTGATTGGCAATCACACAGAAAAAGCAGCGGTTGTATTTTTACAGCAACAAGATGAAAGCAATTTATTACACTCGCCGACACATACATTCCCTCCACGCTTGTTAAGACTGATTGATGCACTAGATCAAGACCCAAACTTGGATATTGAACTGATCCCAGTGACTGTACTTTGGGGACGTTCACCTGATAAAGAAGATTCTTTATTTAAACTCTTGTTTACAGATACATGGGCAACCCCAAGTAAAGTCAAACAATTGATGAATATCGGCGTACATGGTCGTCAATCTTTTTTAGAATTCCATGAAAATAAATCTCTGCGTGAATTGGTACAGTATGCCAAAATTCACCATCCAAATATTTCACCTGCAACATACATTACCAATAGCCTTAATGATTATTTAGATCGTCAGCGCGAAGTCATTCTTGGGCCAGATTTATCAGATCGCCGTAATGTCATGCAGTCTTTAATTAAAGCACCAGATGTTCAGGATGCAATTCGCAAAGAAAGCATTCGCTCTAAAACCAGCATGATCGAATCTGAGCGTAAAGCCATTGGTTTTGTGAATGAAATCGCTTCAGACTACTCTGCGTCTGCGGTTCGTTTTGCCGATATGGCACTGACTCGTTTATGGACTCAGCTTTATGATGGTGTTGAAGTTCATAACTTTAGTACTGTTCGTGAATTGGTGAAAGACTATGAGGTGATTTACACCCCATGTCATCGTAGCCACATTGACTATCTATTATTGTCTTATGTGATTTATAAGCGTGGCTTGATGGTGCCGTACATCGCTGCGGGTGATAATTTAAATATGCCGTTCGTAGGTCAATTATTACGTGGCGGTGGTGCATTCTTTATTCGCCGTTCATTCCGTGGTAATGCACTATATACCTCTGTATTTAAAGAATATTTATTCAGTATTTTATCTCGCAACACACCACTTGAATACTTTATTGAAGGTGGTCGTTCACGTACAGGTCGTTTGCTTCCACCTAAAACAGGCATGTTAGCCATGACAGTGCATGGACATTTACGTGGTCGTGCTAAACCGATTGTTTTCATCCCGACCTATGTGGGTTATGAGCGTCTGATGGAAGGTGCAACCTATGTCGGTGAAATGAATGGCAAACCGAAAGAATCTGAATCGATTTGGGGTATTCTTCAAACTCTGAAAAAGATTGAACGTATTTTCGGTAAAGTCCATGTGAACTTTGGCGAACCAGTATTCTTGGATGATTTACTCAAAGAACACGGCGCGGATAAGATCAAAATTGAACATAATGATGATCCTATTCCTCCTGAAGTTTCAAATGCTGTGAATAGTTCAGCCAATGCGATTTTGGAAAATATTAACCGTGCAGTGGTCATCAACCCTGTTTCTTTATTGTCCCTGATTTTATTGGCGACGCCGAAACACACGCTTGACGAAGAAATTTGCATTAAACAGCTCGATACTTATCGTAAACTCCTCACTGCTCTTCCTTATGACAGTCGTACTCAGGTGACACCGCTTTCAGGCAAAGAAATCATTGCTTATGGCTTGAAGTTAAAACTGATTAAGCGAGTTCAGCATGTATTGGGCGATATTATTGCCATCGAAGATAATCAAGCTGTTTTGCTCACTTACTTCCGTAATAATATTTTGCATGCCTTTGTTTTACCGTCATTGGTTGCTGCTTTAGTTGAACATAACGGTAAAATTAATCTAGCGGATTTGGTTAATGTCATTCGTACACTCTACCCATTCTTAAAAGCAGAATTGTTCTTAAAATGGAAAGATGAAGAAATTAAAGATCAGGTTTGTGAATATGTGAAAGCATTAGCTCAAGCCAATTTGATTTTTGTTGATGACGAAGACTTTATTTACAGTCCAGCACCAAATTCAGAAAATCATAATCAGCTTGCTGTTTTAGCTGCACCAGTTCGTCAAAGTCTTGAACGTTATTACATGACTTTAGCCTTGATCACACAACGTGGTTCTGGAAATATTTCGACCAATCAAGTTGAAGTGCTCAGTCACTTGTTGGGGCAGCGTCTTTCTGTATTGTATGAATTCAATTCACCTGAATTCTTTGATAAAGCCTTATTCCAAAGCTTTATCAAGGTACTGACTGAGCAAGGTTATATTGGCAAGAATGAAGAAGGTGCTATTGTTTTTGATGAGCAATTCCGTAATGTTGCACAGTATGCAAATCTTGTTTTAGATGATGTGACTTTGCAAATGCTTCAACACATTACTTCGTTTACCGATGAAGAATTAAAAGAAGCTTTAGATGCTGTTGCAGCACAACAAGCGAAGAAACGTTTAAAACGTAAGAAGAAGTAAGCTTTTGTATGCCCTCTCCTGAGCTAGATTTAAAGCATTATTTTATATCTAGCTTAGAAGAATACTTAGCTTTTAATTTCTTTAACTTAAAGGTAGAAAGTGAAAATTTTCAAACTTATATCTATTGCCTTAGGACTAATCTTTTCAATGGAAATATTAGCAAACCCAATATTCTCAAATGATTTATTAACAAAAGCTACAAATGGTGATTCATCAGCGCAATTAGAATTAGCTGAAGTATATATACACGGTTATGGTATTGACGAAGATGAAGCTCAAGCAGAAAGTTGGGCTATTAAATCAGCTGAAAGTGGTAATGTTAATGCAATGCATTGGCTCGGTGATGGATATGCGACATATGCTGGTCTACTGGAAGATATGGATCCAATTGATGCTGAAGATCATTATAAAAAAGCTTTCGTTTGGTTTTCAAAAGGATCTGACCTGAATCATACTGATTCTATGGTTGGTTTGGCTAAGTTATATCGTGATGGTGAGGGTGTTACGAAAGATACTGATAAAGCATTAGATTTATTTAAAAAAGCAGCTTCTCTTGGTAGTAAAGAGGCTATGAGAGATATTGAGTTTATGTATCAATACGGAATAGGTGTAGAAAAAAATTTAGATACTGCAAAATTTTGGGAAGATAAGGCAAAGATGTAATTATATAACACATTTAAAATCAATAAAATACAGTCTATACAAAATCAAAATGGGAGCCTTAAACTCCCATTTTTTAAATTTTAAGTATTTTGAACTCTAAGCTTTAAACCTAATGCATTCACGACACGATTAATCGTATCAAAACGAGGTGCTGAATCATGGCGAAGTGCTTTATAGAGCGCTTCACGACCAATGCCTGCTTCTTTCGCAATTTGAGTCATACCTCTGGCTTTGGCAATGATACCAAGCGCATGCGCTAACTCAGCAGGGTCATTATCTTCAAGAACCATATTAAGATACATCACAATATCTTCTTCAGTTTTGAGTGACTCAGCCATATCAAAACTTGGTAAATCAGCAACTTTAACCATTTTAATCCTCCAATGTTTTCGATAACTTGACTGCACGATCGATATCTTGCTGTTGTGTCGATTTATCTCCACCACCAAGCATGACAATCACAACATCACCATGTTGGATATAGTACATTCTCCAACCAGAACCAAAGAACTCTCTCATTTCCCAAACACCGTCTTGCAGAGGCTTAATGTCTCCCCAATTTCCACGCTGGACCTTATCCAATCTACGATTCAAACGAATACGGGTCATATTGTCTTTAATGCCATCTAACCATTCATCAAATTCAGACAGACGCTTAATTTCAATCATGAGAGTTCCTTTTTATTCTTATTCAATTGTACTCGATCGAATACAACATACAAGTATTTTTACACTGAAACTTCTCATTTAAAAATTTGAGCGTTTTTGTTTGTTATTTTAATAAGGAATATAAAAAATATTTTCACATAAGAACTTACTTTTTATCAAGAATTGTCATGCTGCAACTCAAACCCACTCTCCACCATCCTTCTCGCAAAAATCCGCTTCCCTGTCTCGCTCTCACTTTCCAAAACTAATTCAGGCAAACCCAATTCACGTTGAATCTTTAAAATCATTTCATGCAAAGGAATCGGTTGGTTATTCGTACAAATATACGATTTTTCAGCACGTTCCACGTGAAGCAAATGCACAAGGAAACGAGCCAAATCATCAATATGAATTCGATTTGACCAATGAATATTCGGGTAAGTTTTTGTCGTTTCAGCAAGTTTCTGCATACGCGCAACTGAATTTCCGTAAATACCTGTTGGACGTACAATCACACATTCAGATGGATAAGCCTGTTGCCATAACTGCTCCATTTTCAATAACAATCGCCCCTGCTCATCACTCGGAATAATTTCAGAATCATCATCAATACGCTCGCCATGACTTTCACCATAAACCCGTGTAGATGACACAACGATGATTCTTTGAATCGGATGATCTTTTAAAGCTTTTACAATAGGTTGAACAGAATCGACATAAGTTTGTTGATAATTTTCAATTGGACTTTGAGAATTATTACGTGAAGGTGCAAGTAATACATAAACTGCATCAATCGGTTGAACTTGTAACAAATTCAGTTGCTGAATATCCTGAGTGAGATGTTGAGCAAAATCATCATCTTTCGGACTACGACTAACTGTGGTAATTTGGTGATCTTGCTGAAATAATTGTTTAGCAACACGTTGTGATGTTTTACCATAACCAATAAATAGAATATGCATCAAGTGACCTATTCTTCAAAACCGATTTTTCAAAATCAATTTAACCTAAGTTGAGGGGACATGGCTGCCGTCCACCAATTGCAAGGGCTTGGCAATGCCGCCGCTGCCTTACTTGAAAAGCTCAATATTTTCAACACAGATGATTTGCTGTTTCATTTGCCACGTGACTATGAAGATCGTAGCACGATCATTCCCATGAACCAATTACAAGTTGGTCGCAGCTACCTGCTTGAAGGTGTGGTCAAATCCATTGATATGCCACCCGGTAAGCGCAAATCGATGGCGATTTTATTGCAAGATGATTTCGGCAAAGTGACCTTACGTTTTTATCATATTTATAAAGCATTGATGGATCGTGCCAAAGCAGGTAATCGTTTAAGAATTTTCGGTGAAGTCCGTGTCGGCGCGCGTGGTTTAGAGTTGTATCATCCTGAAATACAACTGATTACAGAGCACACTCCACTCCCTCAGACACAGCTCACAGCAATTTACCCAGCAACTGAGGGTTTAACACAACCGAAGCTCCGTGAGTATGTTAAACAAGCTTTAAAGCATCATGCAGATGATTTACCCGAATTACTTCCTGAAAAATTCACCAATGGTTATGCGTTAAATCAAGCACTGGAATATATTCATCACCCCCCTGTAAATGCCAATATGTTGCAGCTTTCGCAAGGTTCGCATCCTGCTCAGCAACGTTTGATTTTTGAAGAATTGGTCGCACACCAAATTAGTTTACTGACACGACGTGCTTTTATTCAGCAAATTGCAGCACCTTCATTTCTACCCAGCAAAACATTTGCTAAGCAACTTTTAGCCAGCTTGCCCTTTGAAATGACCAATGCACAAAAACGTGTTTCGAATGAAATTTCCAAAGATTTAAAACAAAACAAACCGATGCTACGTTTAGTTCAAGGTGATGTAGGTGCAGGGAAAACCCTAGTCGCAGGTGTCGCAGCATGTCATGCCTTAGAGGAAGGATGGCAAGTTGCCTTGATGGCGCCGACAGAAATTTTGGCAGAACAACATTATATAAACTTTAAAAAATGGTTTGAGCCTTTAGGTTTAAATGTGTCATGGCTTTCAGGCAAACAAAAAGGCAAAGCACGTGCTGCTGCCGAACTTACACTGAAAGATGGGACTGCCAATGTCATCGTGGGTACGCATGCTTTATTTCAAGACAATATTGAATTTTCCAAACTCGGTTTGGTGATTATTGATGAACAACATCGTTTTGGCGTAGATCAACGCTTAGCGCTACGTAACAAAGGTGTAAATAACACCACGCCACATCAATTGGTCATGACAGCAACACCGATTCCTCGTACCTTGGCAATGTCTGCTTATGGTGATTTAGACACCTCAGTGATTGATGAGCTTCCGCCAGGACGTACCCCGATTCAAACTGTGACCATTCCGCTTGATCGCCGAGAAGAAGTATTAAATCGTATTGCGACCAATTGCGCTGAAGGCAAACAAGCCTATTGGGTATGTACGCTTGTTGAACAATCTGAAACTTTAGATGCGCAAGCTGCTGAAGCAACCTATCAGGAAATAAAAGAACGTTTTCCACATCTCAATATTGGTTTGGTTCATGGCAAAATGAAAGCTGATGAAAAACAAACCGTCATGCAACAGTTTAAAAATAATGAATTACAACTATTAATTGCGACTACCGTTATTGAGGTGGGTGTAGACGTACCAAATGCATCGATTATGGTGATTGAAAATGCAGAACGTTTAGGGCTTTCTCAACTGCACCAATTACGTGGACGAGTGGGACGAGGTGCGACAGCGAGTTTCTGTGCCCTACTCTATAAAAATCCTTTGTCTCAAAATGGTCAAGAACGTTTACGCATCATGCGTGAAACCAATGACGGCTTTATTATTGCAGAAAAAGATTTAGAAATTCGTGGGCCGGGTGAGCTACTCGGTACGAAACAAACGGGTGATATGGGTTTTCGTGTCGCAAAGCTTGAACGTGATGATCATTTACTCAATCAAGCACATTATGTCGCTGCTCAGGTCTTAAAAGACCATCCTGAAAATGCGGAAGCCTTGCTTAAACGATGGCTACCTGAAGCACCACGATATGCGTATGTGTAGTGTAATAATTCTATCGGTTTTGAGTAAATGCATTTCCATCATAAAAATATAAAAAGCTCCTCCCTTTGAAAAAGGGAGGTTGGGAGGGATTACATCTATAAATACAAAATAAACATCATTTAAAACAATATGGATTGTATTTTTTGATTGAGACAGTGATAAATAACATTGCGCTCAAATCATAACTATGCAAAATTAACGCTCAATAAAAACAATAATAAAGCGAATCCTATGCTCCAATTGATCAGCCAACTTCTCCATAAAAGTATGCAAAGTATCTCCCCTTGCCTACTTTGTGGCATCGACAAACAACAACAACATTCACTTTGCACAGATTGTTGGAATCATTTACCGTGGTACAAACAACATATCGAAAGACATTCACAACACATTTTATGCGCGCATCGCTATCGCTTTCCAATAGATCGAGTCATTCAAACGTATAAATACGAACAACAACTGCAATATCAAAATCTACTTGCTTACAGCTTGTTAAATTTAAGATTACCCAAAGTTCAAGCCATTGTCCCAATGCCAATTTCCACAGACCGTTTAAATGAACGTGGCTACAACCAAATGCTCATCATTGCCAAAATCATGGCACAAGAACTCAAAATCCCTGTATGGCAACCTGTGATTCGTGCAGCGCAACATTCACAAAAAGGCTTGAGTCGTATAGAACGCATAGAAAATATTGAAAACCAATTTCAAATGATCAAAACAGAACGCAGAAAATATAAAAAAGTATTAATGATTGATGATGTCGTAACGACAGGTAGCTCAATTCATGCTTTGACTCAAGCGTTAGAAAGTCTAGGTTGTCAGCAAATTTATAGTGCCTGTATTGCTGCTGCGGAGTAATCCGCGATAATACCTCTCTCCCTCAGGGAGAGACTGAGAGAGGGTTATTATGTAAGAATTTTCTTACACCACGGAATCACCACCTCTTTGGTTAATGGCGCAAGTAAAGTCTGATCATCATCCAAATCAATCCATTTCATCTCAGCAATTTCTGCATCAATTTTAGGTACTTGATCTAAATCCACTTGGTAGACATAACTCACCAATTGATGATTCGCTTCATTGGCAGCCCGTGTTTCAAAACGACCAATAAATTGTTGAATTTTAGCTTGAACACCAATTTCCTCATGGATTTCACGAAGCATGGTCTGTTCTGGCAATTCATTCACTTCAAGTTTGCCACCCACTTGCATGAAAAATTGGGTATTTTGCTTTCTCACCAATAACAATTGATTTTGTTCATTCAAAATCACAGCGGCGGCAACGGTAATCACATTCATAATTTATTCAAAAAACTCAAACACAATATATTGTGCCATTAATAAAATTAAAAACAATATATTGTGTATGTATTCGATTTTGCGATTAAAACAATATGAATTAACCAAACTTCTTATCTGCTTGATCTAACTTGACCAATTCTTCACGATCTTTGACACCCCATTTCGGTTCAGGTGCTTGATAATTTTCAAATTGCACTAAAATTTCATCAATAGAAACTGAATGAATCAGTTGATCAGTAAAACGTGCTTTAGAAAATCCTTTATCCGTAGTCAATTGAATAAATTTAAGCAAATCATCATAGAAACCATCAACATTTAAAAAAGCACAGGGTTTTAAATGAATCCCCAATTGTGCCCAAGTCCATTGCTCAAAGATTTCTTCAATTGTCCCTGCACCGCCGGGTAAAGCGATGAATCCATCTGATAATTCTGACATTTTAGTTTTACGTTCATGCATATTTTTGACAATATACAATTCAGTTAAATCTGGATGTGCCAACTCACGATCGACCAATCCTTGTGGAATCACGCCGATCACTTGACCACCTGCGGCCAATGCACTGTCAGCAACAATACCCATTAGACCCGAACGACCACCGCCATAGACCAATGTTTTACCTTGTTTGGCGATAGTTTCACCAGTCAGTTGAGCAACATCGGCAAAGCTTTGATCCGAACCTAGAGATGAACCACAAAAAATAGCAATAGAATTCATAAATTTAACCTAATTTTAATTTTGTCGTGCTACAGTGACACACAACCAACTAAGATTTTTTTTGCAAAAGAACGATGTAATCAGTGTTTTTCCTGAAATCCTTGTCTAAAATACACACATCGATTTAACACTACAGCGCAAGGGAGAAAAGACACTATGCTTGAAGCCTTTTACGCCACTGAGCGCGGTAGCTTGGAAGATGCAACCATTAATGGCGGATTTGACCTACACCCAGAATTGGTGTGGATCGATCTCATTGCACCTTCACAAGAAGAACAAGAGTGGGTATTGGATGCTTATGAGCAAAATTTACCAACACTTAAGTCTTTGGAAGACATTTCCTCATCTGCACGATTTTACCGTGATGATGATGGTATTTTACATATCAGTACGTATTTTTTAACGAAAAATAAAAACTATCAAGTTGAAGGCGATTCTGACGATTCATCTAATATGTTAGCAACAGTACAAACCGTTGCATTCATTTTGCATAAAGAACGCTTATTTACTCTGCGTGGCGAGAAGCTTGTCGCTTTCCGTGCTTTTCGCGCACGTGCTCGACGTAATGATTATGATATTGAATATAAGGATCCGACTTGGATTCTTTTAGGTCTACTTGAAGCAAAACTGGATGAGCTTGCGGATATCTTGGAAGATATCCACAAAGACTTAGAATTGTACTCAACAGAAGTGCTGAACGTTCGCCATCGTGAGATGATTCTAGACCTAGACGACATGATTACGCGTTTAGCTCAAAAAGAGGATGTTTTAGGAAAAGCACAACTGTGTTTAATTGATTTACGTCGTGTTTTAACATTCCTATCACGTCCACGTGCTTTAGGAAGCCACATTTACGATGCAGATATTCGAGAGCTCAGTGAAGATGTCCGTTCTCTTGTAGAGCATGATGCATTCTTATTCCAAAAAGTGCGATTCTTACTGGATACTACTTCTGGATTCATTAACACTGAACAGAACGATACGATCCGTCGATTCTCTATTTTACCAAGTATGCTCGCTCCACCAATGTTGATTGCCAGTATTTATGGAATGAACACTGAGGTATTGCCTTTTGCACACGGAACAACCAGTTTTTATATTGTAATTACGATCCTTATTTCATTCTTTGTTGGCCCATTGGTTTACTTTAGATGGAAAAAATGGATTTAAGCAAGCTTTGGAGCACTACTACAAAGCAAAGCGCAAGAAACGCACCACATCTACAATCGTATCTGAGTATTTTTGCATATATTGAATATTGCTAATTTCAAAATTTGACAGATATAAAAAAGCACCTTACGGTGCTTTTTTATTGAATAACTAGACAAGACAATGATTTATATAATTTTTAAATCATCTTGCAAATGACAGGCTTGAATGATCTTCATCATTTTTTCAGGAACTGCTTTAAACTGTAGCCCCTGAGTTTTTGGTGTTTGACGCAACCATTGTACTAACACCGATAACGCTAAGGTACTACCATGTTCAAGCTGAGATAGATTCACAGTGATTGGAAAATCTTTTTCATTTTGAATAACCTTCAAACCATTTAAATAATAGTTTTCAGCATTTTCAAAAGCGATCTTACCACTCACATGCAATTCCTGATTTCTAAATTCAATCATTCGTTCATCCTATCTTAGCGATACAACTTATTTTTTACTTACTGCTGCATCTGCATCTGGTTTAAACGTAGCAATTGCTTTATCAATATTACCACCGTTACGCTTTACGTTTGCCGCAAACTGATTACGGAATTGTAAGCCTAAATCGATACCAGACACATTCAGATTACGTACTTTCCATTGGTTATTAACATCTGATAACTGGAACGATACAGGAATCTTCTCGCCCTTGTTATTAAAGTCAATCGTAACCACTGGGAATTTACTATTGGTTTCTTTATAAGGACGCATTGAATACGTTTGGCTTGAATATTTAGCAAAAGCAGAGCCATAATTTTCAATCAAAGTATTACGGAAGTTTTGTTCAAACTGAGCGCGTTGTGCAGGTGTACTTGCATTCGCATAAGTTCCCATAACAATACGTGTAAACGCTTGACCGTCAACATAAGGATCAAGATTTTGACGTACAATCGCTTTAATTGTTGCAGGATTTTGCAATTTACCTTGATCAGCTTTTAAACGACCAATTAAGCCATCTGCAACACGCTTAACAAATGCAGGAGGTGCTTCAGTTGGTGCTGCCTGAGCTGCTGTTACGACCATTGTTGCCAATACACTTGCAGCAAAAGTTTGTTTAAAAAGCATATTCATTTAAATCACTCCTCTCATGCTTATTCGACAAATGATGTCTGAGCATCAGTTGTTTCGGTCGTTGCAGATTGATCATCAGCTTTCGATGCGTCTGTTGATGATTTTCCAGCGCCGCCGGTAATAAATTTGGTAATTAAATCTTCAAGATCCATTGTGCCCTGAGTATTCGCAATACTCTCTCCACGCTTGATGTAATTTATTCCACCACCTGGCACAACTTTTAAATATTTCTCACCCAGAAGACCGTTTGTGGCAACCATTATGTAAGCATCTTCATCAATATTAGTGATGGATTTCATGTTACCCAACAGTTGTTGTTCCATTTCTTTTTGTTTCTCAGGTGTTGCTGCTTGATAATCCGCGCTGTAACGCAAATCACCCAAAGCATTTTCTTTCACTTTTTTCAGCTGCTCTGCATTAAAAGAAGTTAAAGAACCATCCAAATCAAATGTAACGGTTGCTTGGCGTGTCACAGGGTCAAGCGTGATTGCATCAACTTGTCCAATTTTAACCCCACTCATAGTAACTTTGGCACGTGGTTTCAAACCATTGACATTGTCAAACGTTGCCGACATTTCATAGCTATCTTTTAGATTACTGC
This sequence comes from Acinetobacter sp. P8-3-8, assembly GCF_000214135.1. Taxonomy (GTDB): domain Bacteria; phylum Pseudomonadota; class Gammaproteobacteria; order Pseudomonadales; family Moraxellaceae; genus Acinetobacter. Next base: position 107,110 of record NZ_AFIE01000003.1, on the reverse strand, counting down.
CGACCAAACCACTCACTTTCATTGCCAAGAAAAATAAAGCAACACCAAAAATGATGACAAAAATACCTACGGCCAGCTCACTTGTACGTGATTTCATTAAACACCTCCGAACATGACCGCAGTCAACACGAAATCAAAACCTAAAACACATAACGATGAATACACAACAGTACGTGTCGTAGATGTTGCGATACCTTCAGATGTTGGCTCACAGGCATAGCCTTGATACACCGCAATCCAAGTACAAATTAAAGCAAAAACTAAACTTTTAATGATCGTTCCGTTCAGCACATCTTTCATAAATTGTGTACTGCTCAGAATACCACTCCAATATGAACCTTCATCAGCACCAAGAAAATCAACACCGACCATTTTACCACCCATAATACCAATGGCAGCAAAAATCACAGATAGCATTGGCAGACTGACTATCCCTGCCCATAAACGTGGTGAAACCACACGTTTTAACGGGTCGACGCCAATCATTTCCATACTCGAAAGTTGCTCAGTGGCTTTCATCAAACCAATTTCAGCTGTCAGTGCTGAACCAGCTCGCCCTGCAAAAAGCAAGGCTGCAACCACAGGTGCAAGCTCACGTAATAGGGTTAATGCGACAGCAGCACCTAACATTGCTTCACTACCAAAAGTGACCAAGATGTTGTACATCTGTAGTCCGAGAACTGCGCCAATAAATAAACCAGACACAGCAATGATCAGTAGCGAAAGTACGCCAACTCGATACATTTGATAAATGAAAAGTTTCACACCTATAAGCGTAGGTATAGAACATAAAATACGAAGCAACATTGTTGTTGCAACGCCAATTCCCTGAACACGTTCTAGAACGCGTCTACCTAGTGAGGCAATAGCATTCATGAACCAACCTCATTATTTAAATAGGCTTGATGGCTAAATTGATAATCTACAGGGCCATCTATTGAACCCGTTAAAAATTGCTGAACAAATGGTGATGCATGATTTCTTAATTGTTCAGGCGTACCTTCACCTTGAACTTTACCTTCAGCAACCACGTAAATGTAATCTGCAATTGAAAGCGTTTCATCGACATCGTGCGATACGATAATTGTCGTTAAATCCAAAGCTTCACGTAATGAACGAATCAAACGAGACAAAACGCCCATCACGATTGGGTCTTGTCCTGCAAACGGTTCATCATACATGATCAAATCTGGATCTAAGGCGATCGCTCTTGCCAATGCAACACGTCGATTCATACCACCTGAAAGCTCTGCGGGCATTAACTTTTCAGCACCACGCAAACCGACAGACTCCAGTTTTAAAGCAACCAGTTCTGCAATTAAATTTTCGGGTAGTTTCGTGTGCGCACGAATTGGAAATGCCACATTTTCATAAACAGACATATCTGTAAATAAAGCACCGCTTTGAAATAACATCCCCATACGGGCACGAGCTGCGAACAGTTCATTACGCGACATGGACGCTATATTCTTGCCATCAAGCATCACTTGACCAGCATCTGGAGTGAGTTGACCACCAATCAATCGTAGTAAGGTCGTTTTACCTGTTCCAGATGGCCCCATAATTGCGGTAATCTGTCCACGACGAATCTGTAAATTCACATTATCATAAATAATGCGTTCACCTCTGTTAAAGCTTAAACTCTTAACTTCGATCAAAGCTTCTGTTTCGGCATGATTTTGCTTATTCATAGCTGAACATTTTCCTGCATTTATCAGCCCACATACTATACTCTTAAATGCCTAAATTTATGTAACTAAAAGATAATGGAACGGATGAAATTCATCGTTTAAATGATAATAAGTTTATTCTTATAATTTTGCTTTTATAATATTTTAGTTTAAATAATCAATATACTTACTTATCCAGAAATGAGTCCATAGATCAAATAGCCGATATTAGATACAACTAAAATCGAAAAGATATAGGACATCACCACGCCAAGCGTTAAATTTTCCTGAGGTGAATTCATATTTTTATAACTCTTAATTCTCTATTTGATTTAAAAATTTGATCAATCGCACACTTTTATTCTAACAAATATTTTTGAACTTGCAATAAAAAACCAGTCCGAAGACTGGTTTTTTTACTTAACGGTATTTAATTAATCGTTAAATTTGCGACGTGGACGGTCAGCATTAAATTCGCGTTTTGGACGATCTTCACCGCCAAAAGTACGTTTTGGACGATCTTCGCCACCAAATGTACGCTTAGGACGGTCTTCACCACCGAAAGTACGTTTTGGACGATCATCACCAAAAGAACGTTGTGGACGATCACCGAAACCACCTTCACGGCGTGCTGGACGATCACCAAAATCACGTTTAGGACGATCACCGAAGCTACCTTCGCGACGTGGTTTATAGTCTACGCTGTTACCACGGTTGTCATCATTCGAGTTAAAACGAGGTTTATCGTTGAAACCGCCTTCACGACGTGGACGATCAGAATTGAATTCACGCTTTGGACGATCATCAAACGAACGCTGTGGACGATCACCGAAACCACCTTCACGACGTGGCGCTGAACGATCACCAAAATCACGCTTAGGACGATCATCAAAAGAACGTTGTGGACGGTCGCCATAACCACCTTCACGGCGTGGCGGACGATCACCAAAATCACGTTTAGGACGGTCATCGCCATAAGATGGACGGTCACCACGAGGCTTGTCATCATAGCTACGACGTGGACGGTCATCACCACCTTCACGGCGTTTGAAGTTTGATTCACCTTCAAAACGACGACCACCACCGAAACCACCACGACCGCCATCGCGACCACGACCACCGCCGTTACGACCACGGCCACCACCATCACGACTACCACGAGCAGGAGGTGGAGACGGCTCTAAACCTTCAATTTCAGAAACACTTAAACGTGCATCTAAATAGTCTTCTAAAGCACGGATTTTACCGCGTTCACGATAAGTTGCTAAAGTGATTGCTTTACCAGTACGACCTGCACGACCAGTACGACCAATACGGTGTACATAATCTTCATTCTTCATTGGAAGACCGAAGTTGATTACGTGAGAAATCGTTGGTACGTCAAGACCACGTGCAGCTACGTCTGTAGCAACAAGGATTTTTGCACGACCTTCACGAATGCTACGTAAACGACGGTTACGTACAGTTTGTGGCATAGCACCATGAAGCGCTACAACTGAAAGACCCGCTTCTGCAAGCTCTTCAGCAAGCATATCTGTGTCTTCTTGAGTTGAAGCAAATACAACAGCCTGATCTACATCTTCTTCACTTAACCAATGCGTAAGCAATTTTTTCTTATGCTCAAAACCATCAGTCCAATGTAAAGTTTGGGTAATGTCAGTATTTGTAGAATGACCTGTTTCAATTGCAATACGTTGTGGATCATTCATCATGCGTTCAGCAAGATTAATAATACGTGGAGCAAATGTTGCAGAGAACATTAATGTTTGTTTGCGGTTTAATGCTAAATCGCTGATTGCTTCTAAGTCTTCAGAGAAACCTAGATCAAGCATACGGTCAGCTTCATCGACAATTAAAGCATCAACTAAATCAAGTTTGATTTGACGACGGTTTACAAGATCAAGTAAACGACCTGGAGTCGCAACAACAACTTGTGCACCTTTTAATTGTTGGATTTGTTTACCAAAAGGCATACCACCCATGATCGCAGCAACACGTACACCTTTCATATGGCGTACAAATGCAATTGCATCTTGACATACTTGTTGTGCAAGTTCACGAGTAGGTGAAATAACTAAAATGTTTGGTTGAGTTACTGCTTTCATACGTTCTTTAAAAGGTACGAAAGTTTCTTGACCAGCTAAAGCGTTTAACGTTGGGAGTAAGAATGCAGCAGTTTTACCAGAACCTGTTTGGCTTGATACAAGAAGGTCTTTACCTTCTAAAGCCGCAGGAATAGATTGTTCTTGAACGGGAGTAGGCGTAGTAAAGCCAAGTGATTCAAGTGCTTTCTGTAGTGATTCGTCTAAAGAAAATTCAGCAAAAGTTTTGCTCATAGAGATATTCACCCTAATGTGGGTGCTCCATTAATATATGGTCTGATGGACATCGGCAAAAAGCGGCACAGCAATAATCGCTGAAAATATAGAATCAGCGGCGATCCGAGAACGACGATGCGTATAACGCACATTTGATTACAGCCGCAACCTGAAGGAATCGCTTAAGCGATTGGGTGGGGCGCGAAATAATGTCCTCTCTTTGGACCGGACGCGCATACACAATATAGAAGAGAAATGTTCAGGTAATGAACGAAATTTAGTGCGTGGGCGGAGTATAGCAGAATTTTTAATAATGTCACTAAGTTTTAGTGTTTTTTACAACAACTTTAAAAATTAATTGCCTAAATTAACTTTTATATATAAAAATTCAGATACTTGCTTCTTAAAACAAGACCTATTAATTTACTTATCGATAAAAACACCTCCATTATAAATAACAATGCTGAGATTAAAATGAATAAGCAACAGTTATTGAAAGAAATACATCAATTAGAATTACCTAAAAAAGAATATATTATTGTCGGCGGTGGTTCATTGGCTATTCGAGGTATTCGGAATACCAATGATATTGATATTGTTGTGACACCTAAATTATTTGAAAAACTACAAACTAGTAATGAATGGTCGTATAAAGTACGACCAAATGGCAAACCGAAACTCTATAAAGGTTTTATTGAAGTCTATCTTGATGTAAACACAGCGGATTTTCAAAGAAGTACAGCATGGCTTTTCGAAAATGCAGACATTTTCGATCAGATACAGTTTATTGATTTACATACATTAATGCAGTTAAAACAAAGTTATGGACGAGAAAAAGACCTTCACGATATTAAACTCATTCAAATTTATCTTGCATCGCAACAAATGAAATAGGCATAAAAAAGCCCTCATCAATATGAAGGCTTTTTAAAACTCAATCTACAGAAGTATAAATTACTTCGCAGCTTCACCCCAAGCAGGAACAACAGCTTGCATCAATGGTTTTAACATTTTCATAGAACATGCAATCACTTGACCATTTTCCATAGAATCTGTTCCACCACGTGCATCAACCACAGTACCGCCCGCTTCTTTTACAATAAGTTCGCCAGCAGCGATGTCCCAAGGTTTTAAACCCAGTTCAAAATAAGCATCAAAACGACCTGCTGCAACATACGCTAAATCCAATGCAGCCGAACCTGAACGACGGTATTGTGCACCCGCTTCAGTAACGTTTAACAATGATTCGAAATGATTTTTCGCATAAGAAACAATTTCACCGTTACGTTTAGCACGGTAAGCATGGCCTACAGCCATGAACGTATTTTCAAGACTGTCTTTTACATTTACACGAATACGGCGTTGATTCAACATTGCGCCACGACCACGGCTTGCAGAGAATAGCTCATCTTTCACAGGGTCATAAATAACACCGTGTTGAGTTACACCTTTATGTTGAACAGCAATAGAGACACAGAAATGAGGGAAACCATTGATAAAGTTTAAAGTACCATCAAGCGGATCAATCACCCAACACCAATCGGCGTCGTGACCTTTACCTTCTTGTAGTCCAAATTCTTCACCAAGGAAGCTGTGATTTTTATAACTTTTACGAAGTGTATCAATCGTGAGTTGCTCGATGTAACGATCTACACGAGTCACTGGACCATCAATACCTTTTTCTTCGACTTGCAGATCGAGTTTATGACGATTTTGATGCGCTTTTAAAAGCTCTAGACCAACTAATTGAGCCGCACGCGCAGCCATCACCACCATAGGTTCCATTGAACACCCACTACAAATTTGAAGATACTGATAAAGAATAATGCATAAAAGCCCCAATATTTTAGCAAATATCGGGGCTTTTAGGGAAATTTTGTTTCTAAAATTTTACATTTTCAATGTTTGTGCAATTTTTGCTTTGTTTTAAGCATGTTGCACAAGCTTCGACCATGCTTGTTCAATGAATTTTTGAATGCCATCTGCATCCAATCCGCAATCTGTGAGCATTTCTGCATGGCTTGCTTGTGCTAAAAACTCATCAGGTAAGCCCAAATTTAAAATTGGTTTTACAATTTGAGCCTGTGCAAGGAATTCATTCACCGCACTACCCGCACCTGCCATGACTGCGTGTTCTTCCACTGTTACAAACAAACTGGTTCGTTCTGCTAAATCACGAATGATTTGCTCATCTAAAGGTTTTACAAAACGCATATTCACCACACGAATTGCAACATCAAGTCGTGATGCAAGTTGTTTTGCAACGTCTAATGCAGGCTGAACACGGCTACCAAAGGCTAAAATGCTAATCCCTTCATCGTGCTGTGTATTTAACTCTAACAACAATTCAGCTTTACCAATTTCAAGCTCAGTCAATTGCTTTTGAATTTCAACACCTAAGCCATTACCACGTGGGTAACGTACAGCCGTTGGGCCTTTGTATACATATGCAGTATGCAACATTTGACGACATTCATTTTCGTCTTTAGGTGCCATAATCACCATATTCGGTACAGTACGCATAAATGCATAATCGTATGCACCTGCATGCGTTGGCCCATCTTCACCGACTAAACCTGCACGATCAATACCAAATGTCACATCTAAATTTTGTAAAGCTACATCGTGAATGAGTTGATCATAACCACGTTGTAAGAAAGTTGAATAAATCGCAACTACAGGTTTTAAACCTTCACATGCCATACCTGCTGCTAAGGTCACTGCATGTTGTTCTGCAATAGCGACATCAAAATAGCGCTCAGGATATTGTTTTGCAAACTGCACCATGCCCGAACCTTCACACATGGCTGGCGTAATCGCAATCAACTTATCATCTTGCGCAGCTTCATCACAAAGCCATTGTCCAAATACATCTGAATATTTAGGTGCTGTTTTGATAGGTTCAGCTTTTGCAGGCGCTGTATTTAATTTGCTAATCGCATGATATTTAATTTGATCGACTTCAGCAGGTGCAAAGCCTTTACCTTTCACTGTATAAATATGAATCAGACGAGGGCCTTTACGTTTTTTTAACGCATTGAATACTTGTACCAACTGCTCAACATCATGACCATCAAATGGGCCAAAATAATCAAAACCAATGGCTTTAAATAAATTATCCGCTGCATCGGTTGCAGATTGATGTAAGCGTGAGGTGTAATTCCATTCAGGATGATCCTGAATAAAAGCCTGACCTTGCTCATCAATATTGACGAACTGACCTTGCTCCCAAATTGAAGCTAAGTGTTTGGCAAAACCACCTGTACTGCATGAAATTGACATGTCATTATCATTTAAAACAACAATCAAGTCTGCATCATGTGCAACAGCATCATTCATCGCTTCAAAAGCCATGCCTGCCGTCATTGCCCCATCGCCTACGATTGCAACCACATCACATGGGTTTTGTTGATAACGACGCGCCAAGGCCATGCCTAAACCTGCTGAAATTGCAGTAGATGAATGACCAACACCAAAAGTATCAAATTCAGATTCTTCTCGTGCAGGAAACGCAGCCAAACCATTTTTCGAACGAATTGTGGTCAATTGCTCACGGCGACCTGTTAAGGCTTTATGCGGATAAGCTTGATGACCCACATCCCAAACTAAACGGTCATTTGGCGTATTAAAGCAATAGTGTAATGCGACCGTGAGTTCGATAACGCCAAGGTTTGCACCAAAATGTCCACCACTTTGTCCAGCAGCATACAAAATAAATTGACGCAACTCGTCTGCGACTTGTGCCAATTGGCTTTGCTCGAGTTGACGTAATTGTTGAGGATGATTAATTGCATCCAACAAAGGCGTAACAGGACGTTGACTAGGTATTTCGGTATACAACATATGTGGCAAAGCCTTCTAAAGCCTGGCAAATCTAAGCTAGGTACACGGGTTAGCATGATCGTGAAATCGAATCATATCACATTCAATCAGCCACATTTATAACGATGCGTCACTGAACGATATAGAATGCTGCAAGTGTGCTCGTAACTTAGATTATCCTGAATAATCTATCTATATATCAACTATTATTGTTTGCTTTATACAAAAAAGAAATTTTTAAAGCAAACTTATACTTAAAAACTTGTTTTACAATTCTACCAATGTCCGAGCATTACGCTATACTTTAACCAATTTCTAAACAAATAATGGAAGATTCTGTGTCAATAGAGTTTGTTGCCACTTCAAATTTACCGACCGCTTATGGTGAGTTTAAGATTTCTGTGTTTCAAGACCCTCAAACAGGTGAAGAACACGTTGCTCTTTCCAAGGGTTTGGAAACTGCTCCCACTGAACCTGTCTTGGTTCGTATTCATTCAGAGTGCTTAACAGGCGATGCCTTTGGTTCTTTGAAATGTGATTGTGGTCCACAATTACACAACACCATGAAAATGATGAATGAAGCGGGTCAAGGTGTGATTTTGTATCTACGTCAGGAAGGTCGTGGTATTGGTTTGACCAATAAAATCCGTGCTTATGCCTTGCAAGATCAAGGGCATGATACTGTGGATGCTAATTTGTTGTTAAATCTGCCTGCCGATGCACGTACTTATGATATGTGTACCATCATGCTTGATCAGTTACAGGTTAAACAGGTCAAACTTATTACCAATAATCCTTTAAAATTAAAAGCATTAACGGATTTAGGTATTGATGTTGTTGATCGTGTACCACTGACTGTAGGTTTGAATAAATTCAATGAAGATTATTTAAAAACCAAGCATGATCGTATGTCACATATGTATGAAAAAGATGATTTTTGATCAAGAATTCTCGCTAAAATTTAAATTCTACTGCTAATCGGCGCTGTATAAACAGTTTCACAACAGCGTCTTTCCACAATTAAAATTCAAATTTAGGGTTAGCCTTCGGCTCGACCTACTTTTCTTTCGGGAAAATGAAAAGCGAAGCTTTGCAAGAAAACCACCTTGCGGAGCATTGCTCCTCACCGCAAAACTCGACAACTACCAGTTTTTGAAAAATAAATCGCAGAAACTTTAATTTTTTTATGTAGTCCTGCCTCAAACACGTTGCGGATGACATTTTCGTGTATCCATTTACTGGACTAAAACTAAAAAGCTCTCTTGTGTAATCAATTTAGCAATCAAACCGTCATCGAGAAAATCTGTGTTTCAGGTTTTCTACGCTTTAAACGCAAATCAAAGGCCATACAAATATTACGAACAAAAGGTTTGCCCTGTTCTGTAATCACGATGCGATCATTTTCAATCTGCAATAAACCATCTTGTTGCATCTCAACCAACTGCTGAATTACATCAACACGTTCAGGAAAATCCATACTTGGTTCTTTCCAAGACGTTTCAAAAGTACACATCAAATTTAAAATATGCTTACGAATTTTCAAATCTTCAGGACTCAGCATATGCCCTTTAAATACAGGAATTTCATTCTTTTCAAGACGTGCATAATAATCATCTAAAACCTTTTCATTTTGCGCAAAGCTATACCAACTATCACTAATCGAAGACACACCAAGCCCAATCATCACTTGAGTTTTAGATGAGGTATAGCCCATAAAATTGCGATGTAAAGTGCCTGCTTTAAATGATTGGTACATCCCATCACGATTTAAAGCAAAATGATCCATACCAATTTCATGGTAGCCATGTGCTAAAAGCTTATTTTTACCTTCTTCATACAACGTACGTTTTTCATCATCCTTTGGAACATCATGGTCTTTAAAACCACGTTGACCATTGCCCTTAATCCAAGGCACATGTGCATAGCTATAAAAAGCCAAACGATCAGGTAACAAACTATTGGTTAAATCAATGGTTTTTAACACATCTTCCAAGCTTTGAAATGGCAACCCAAAAACCAAATCATGTGAAATGGATTCATAACCAATCTCTCTCGCCCACTTCGTGACTTTTTCTACATTTTCAAAAGGTTGAATGCGATGAATGGCTTTTTGAACATTCTCATTATAATCCTGCACACCATAACTGACACGGCGAAAACCGAGATCATACAAAGCTTGTAAATGTGCCTTTGTCGTATTGTTTGGATGCCCTTCAAAACTAAATTCATGCCCATCGGCAAAGGTGGCTTTAGCTAAAATGCCATGAATCAACTGTTGTAAATGTTCAACTGAAAAGAATGTCGGTGTTCCACCACCCAAATGAATTTCTTTAATTTGGGGAATATCGCCCAATAACTGACAATATAAGTCCCACTCTTTTAATACAGCCTGAATATAAGGTTGCTCAACCTCATGGCGTTTGGTGACTTTTTTATGACAACCACAAAAGGTACATAAGCTTTCACAAAAAGGTAAATGAATATATAAGCTGATGCCTTCTGTCGTATTCGATTCATCAAAAGAACGCTTTAAACTCTGCGTCCATTGCTGCAAAGAAAATGCTGCTTCCTCCCAATAAGGAACCGTTGGGTAACTGGTATAGCGAGGGCCAGCGACGTTGTATTTCTGAATGAGGGAACAACTCATATTCATGACTTAAGGCTCAACTAACATCAATTTTTATCAGGAATCACATCAATGAAACCTTGTTAAGTCTATTGTGCTGAGCTTAGCGTTTGAATTCAACCTAGTGAATTGATCGGAATTCCCACAATATTGCCTAAAAAATCATATTGCTTTTCAATTTCTTGTGGCGAACATGCGTACTTTTGGGTAATTCACTTAATTTTTTAATCAATTTATGTTTTGATGTAGACAGTCTTCCCTTCCCCTTTTGAGGATTGTCATGCAGAACCCTACTTCAGCGGATATTCAACGTGTCCGTGACTTTCTTGTCGATTTACAAGCTCGTATTTGTTCGGCTCTAGAGCATCAAGAAGAATTAGGCGGTGGTACTGCAACCTTTGAAATCGATGATTGGCAACGTCCAGAAGGCGGTGGTGGTCGCTCACGTGTCTTGCAAAATGGTAGCGTGATTGAAAAAGGCGGTGTGATGTTCTCTCACATCAATATTTCTAAATTACCTGCTTCAGCAACTGAACGACATCCCGATATTGCAGGTGCGAAAGCTCAAGCGATGGGCGTTTCATTGGTTATTCATCCTCGCAACCCCAATGTTCCAACCTCACATGCCAATGTACGTTTATTTGTTGCTGAGCGTGAAGGGCAAGATCCGATTTGGTGGTTTGGCGGTGGTTTTGATCTCACTCCTTTTTACCCCGATGATGAAGATATCACTGCTTGGCATCAAACAGCCTTTGACCTTTCGACCCCTTTTGGTGATGAAATTTACGAAAAACATAAACAATGGTGTGATGATTATTTCTATTTAAAGCATCGAGATGAACAACGTGGTGTAGGTGGATTATTTTTTGATGACCTGAATCAATGGGACTTTGAAAAATGTTTTGAATACATGCAAGCTGTTGGCAATGGTTATTTACAGGCAATCATCCCAATTTTGCAAAAAAACCAGAATAAACCTTATACCGAAGCACAACGTGACTTCCAGTTATACCGCCGTGGACGCTATGTTGAATACAATTTGGTTTATGATCGTGGCACTTTATTTGGTCTACAAACAGGTGGACGCATTGAATCCATTCTCGTCAGTATGCCACCACTTGCTGCATGGTCATATCGTCCTGAATGGGACGAAAATAGTCCAGAAAAGAAACTGACAGATTATTATCTCAAACCTAGAAATTGGCTCGCTAAGCTAAAATAAGCAATCTCAAGAACGGCTATCTAAATAACGTCAGTTCGGGATAAATTCTGATGTAAGTTATTGAAAAGATAGATCAGGCACAACGGAGTCTTACCATTTAAAGTCAGATACAAGAATTAACCTTCGGTTCGACCTACTTTTCTTTCGGGAAAAGTAGGCAAAACCATTTGTCAGTCGCCAACTCGACAGATACTATCAAGTACCAAATGTATTGCAAAAACAGTACATTGCAAATGTAGCCCGGCCTCAAACAATGCGACTGACGTTTCCGCGTATCGTATAGTAGGGAACATACATATCTCGAGTTCAGGTTAAATAAATACAATTGATCGCAATATTTGATCAAATTTATGACCTAAGCTAACTTTTTAATAAAGTTAGCTTTTTTACATTGTTTAATTTTTCGAAAGATTTACTCACAATTAATAATGAGAATAACTCACAATAAGCGTGTTTTTTAATTTCGTTTTAATGCGAATTTGTTTAATATACAAAACTTAAAATTTGCTTAATTTTTAATTAATATTTTTTAATTTCTTAAAGTATTAATTTTCTCCTTTCATCCGAGGTTTAGTAATGAAAAATTTACTAGAAAATCATAAAATTATACTATCGTTTAGTGTTCTTTTCCTTTTAGTCTGCTCAATTACAGTCACTATTATTTCAAATAATCAGCTTTCTGATAGTATTTCGATTACCTCTAGTGTTTTACTTTCTATTGGGTTTTTAGTCATTTTTGCAATGATTTTTTTAGACTTCATTCATTCAATCTGCAACCCATAAATAGATTAACACCCTGATTCACTGATAATTTTAAACAAAAAAATAAGAATCCCAGTCAACATTATCCCCCATACTCCGCTGTTATTTTTGTCGTTCTTCCTGTTTTCACGTATATTGTTGCCACTTTCTAGATCAATACATGGATATGTGGCATGAGCAAACAATTCGCAGTCATTGGCAACCCAATTGAGCAATCTCGTTCACCTGAATTACACCATGCATTTGCAGACAAAACAGGTCTTGATCTAAATTATGTCAAACGCCTTGCGCCCTTAGATGGCTTCGAAAGCAGTGTCAAAGAATTCTTTGCACAAAATGGCGTTGGGATGAATGTTACTGTTCCATTCAAAGAGCAAGCTTTTACCTTATGCCAACAACTCACTGAACGTGCCAAAATAGCCAAAGCAGTCAATACTTTATGGATGCAAGATGGTGTACTACACGGTGATAACACTGATGGCCAAGGTTTAGTCGATGCCATCCAAGCCTTAGATTGGAATTTAGCAAAGAGTTCAATCCTCATCATTGGTGCAGGCGGTGCAACACGAGGCGTCATCTATCCTTTAGTGAAAGCAGGTGCACAAAAAATTGTCATTGCCAATCGTACATTAGCCCGTGCTGAACAATTGGTGAGTGATTTAAAAACTGCTGTTCCAGATGCTGAGTTATCTGCATGTGGCTTAGATGAGTTGCAAGGTCAGTTTGATATTGTCATTAATGCAACATCTGCGAGCTTAAGTGGTGATGCACTCATTCTTCCTGAAAATCTACAGTTTAACTATGCTTATGAAATGGCATACGGCAAACCATCAAGTTTCCTTGATCAAGCTAAAGCACGTGGCGTACCGACATCTGAGGGATTTGGAATGTTGGTCGGACAAGCCATTGAAGCTTTTTATATTTGGAATGGCGTGCGTCCCAAGCTCAAAGATTTTCTTTAATTGAAGGGCTAACCTTCAAATGCGCATCTCTTCAAATGCGAATCTAAGTCCAATAATAAAAAAGAACCTCATGTGAGGTTCTTTTCTTCATACTAAAAACTTAACACACTGTATTATTTCAACTGTGCATCACTTAAAGCCTGATATGCTTTTTTAAACAATGCATAATCAATAAATTCGACTGAATCTTCATTTAGACTCGCAACCAATTGATCATTAAATTTGTTTTTCTTCAAAGCGATATAAGACTTAGCTAAAACATTTACGGTCTTTAAATATTCCGCACGTTGCTCTTTTTCAACTGTATTTTCAGCTTCAAACTTTTGCATATAATATTGTGCAAATACAGCTTCCGTCGTTTTATATTGCTTCTGCAATTTTTGAACGTCTAAAACCGTTTGTTTCGTTTTCCAAACTTCATTCACAATACTATCAATGCTATTTCCAAGCGCATCATCATATTGTTGATCCTCTTCTAAATGATGTTTTGTCTTTAAAGCTTCAATGCGTTTTAAAGCATCACCTTGAGGGTTATAAACCGCTTCATCCGAATAAGCATAAGCGTATACACTCGCAATTTCTTGCAAATCTTGCGCTGAATATTGTTTAACCAAGTCAGGATTTTTAGCAGTTAATTTAGCGATAAATACTGTTTTGTAAGTTTGCTCATAAGAACCTGTTTGAACAAAAACTTGCTCTGCTAATTTTTCTAAACGCTCATCTAAACTTAGATGATCTTGTTTAGATTGATCCGATGATTTTCCTGAAAAACCACCAACCGCTTTTCCTAAGAAACTTCCATCAAATGAGTCTTGAAAAGATTTGGCTTCACTTAAAGCTTGGCGATCTATTTTGGTGGCATTCCCATAGTTCAAGAACTGCATATCAAACTGAATGTCTAATTTACGATTTAACTCGCCAAAATCCATTCCTACACCATAATCTGCTCGAATAGCACGACCTTTATCATCCAGCACAAGATCAATAATCATTGGATTTCTCTGATCTTTAGGCGGTAAACTCGCATTAATATCTGTTTGATATTGTTCCCATAATTGTTTGAATTGATTTGCATCAACCAATTGGTCTTTTTTCCCTAAAGTGGAAAACTTTTCTACAAGTGCTGCATCTTTTTTACTACGTTTTATATCAAAAGCTGGATTTTGCTTTGGTTTAGCATTGAATACATCAATATCATAATAATATTGACAATATCGTACATCACCAAAACGTGCATTGGTCTTGGTTTTCGCCAAATCGTTACATTGTTGCTCTGTTAATATATTTTCTGCTTTTGGTGACTCCTCATCGTCTACATCGATATCATCGTTTTCATTTGCAGTACTTGAACCTTCATCTTCGGCATACTTATCTTCATCAACAGAACCAGCCGAAGCTTTTACACCTTCTGTCCCGTCAGCTTCTGATTCTTCTTGCTGCGCATCATCATCTTTATGACTATCATAAATGACGTGGTTCACTGCATCGGAAAGTTGATACATTGCATCTAAAGCTTCTTCTGAACCATCTTCAAAACCCGAAGACTTGGTTTTTGACTCAGGTTTAGAAGCTTTTAAGTCAGGATCATCCATAATTTTGGATAATGTGGTTGGATTTAACCCCAATACAGAATTCACAAAATATTGACGGTTAATTGAAGAATATAAATTCGCTTGTAAAAATAACTCTTCTAAGGACGTATTTAATCGAATTTTTTCAACAACGCCTGCCTGTTGCTCGGCAGCCGTAAGCTTCAGCGTTTCAATTTGATCTTTCGGTGCTAAAACATAAGAGATTGCACCAGATTGTTTTAGAAATTCGATAAACGCTTTTACATCAACTCTAGAAATTTCATCTTTATATTTTGAGAAATCATAGTACGCATATTTATTCTGATCTTGTGGATTGGCCAAATACGGCATCAAAGAGAAAATTTGCGTATAAAACTTATAATCATTGAAATCAATAACAGTTGGAACACGAATCTCAACAGATAGATTCGGCTTCTTATATTTAGTTTCGAGATTGAATGAAGCCATTTTCTGACGATAATTCACCGTTCCGTCATACTGAATTTGCATATCATTCAAAATACTTTGTACAACATCTGCACCTTTACCCAAAAAATCATTCACAGAACGAGAATCTTGTTGTGCCAAGTCTTGATAAAGTTCTTTTTTCTGCGCTGCTGACAATTGAATCTTTTGCTGCTTTAAATATTGCTCTAACTTTTTTTCAACCGTTGGATCAAGTTGACGTTGAGCATCATCTTTTAACGTATTTTGATTGGTCTTATGAATCTGAAAACGTACTTGCCCACGATAATCAAAACTTGGATATTCATACAATGCGTTTAAACCTTGTACCGCACGTTGTGCAGAATCCTGATTTGTATTGTTTTTTACAATATGAGTAGAACACGCAGATAAACTCAAACCCAAAAGACATAAAGTTAATTTTGATAATTGCATAAGATACTTTTCACCCTAATATTTATAATAACCATATAAAATGAATATAAAACATTTAAAAATAAACTCCCAACATTATCAAAAAATAATCAAAGTTACCTGTATCTTTTCTTACAAATTAGCCTTTCTGACAGTTTTTTTAGAATGTCTTATCAATGCATTCTCAGTTTGATTATGAATAATGAAATCATCGATCGAAGAATCAAAAAATATTTCTAAATTAGGATTAAACCCATGCCAGCATATAAAGCTCCCGTCCGTGATATTCGTTTTTTAATGAACGAAGTTTTTGACTATCCAGCACATTATAAAACGCTGTCGATTGGCGAAAATGCCGATGCAGATACAGTCGATATGATTATCGATAGTGCAGCAGATTTCTGTGAAAACGTACTTTCTCCTTTAAATCAGTCAGGTGATCAGGAAGGTTGTCATTTTAAAGATGGCGAAGTAACAACGCCTAAAGGCTTTAAAGAAGCTTATGCCCAATTCGTACAAGGTGGATGGCAAGGTCTTTCTTATCCAGAAGAGTTTGGTGGTCAAGGCTTACCAATGTCTTTAAATTTGGTGAAATCTGAAATGATGGGGACTGCAAACTGGTCTTTCACCATGTACCCAGGTTTAAGTATGGGCTGTATGAACACCATCATGCAATTCGGTACCGATGAACAAAAAAATACCTATATGCCACACCTCACTGCAGGTACTTGGTCAGGTACAATGTGTTTAACTGAACCTCAATGTGGTACAGACTTAGGTCAAGTTAAAACTAAAGCTGAACCAAAAGCTGATGGTACTTATGCAATCACAGGGACTAAAATCTTCATCTCTGCGGGTGAGCATGATTTAACTGAAAATATCGTTCATATCGTACTTGCACGTCTTCCAGATGCGCCTGCAGGTACACGTGGTATTTCATTATTCATCGTACCAAAATTCATTCCAACTGAAGATGGTCGTGTAGGTGAACGTAACCCTGTAACGTGTGGTTCGATTGAACACAAAATGGGTATCCATGCGAATGCAACTGCTGTGCTTAATTTTGATGCTGCAACAGGTTACCTCATTGGTGAAGTGAATAAAGGCTTACATGCGATGTTCACATTTATGAACACTGCACGTATTGGTACGGCTGTTCAAGGTATTGCACATGCGGAATTGTCATTCCAAGGTGCTTTACCGTATGCGAAAGAGCGTATGTCTATGCGCGCACTTTCTGGTAAAAAAGATCCAGATCGTGTTGCTGATGCCATTATTCACCATGCAGATGTACGTCGTATGCTATTGACCCAAAAAGCAATTGCTGAGGGTGGCCGTTCAATGATTTATCATGCTGCTCAACTTGCTGACAAAATGGCAGATGCCCTTGCTCAAGGCGACCAAGCTAAATTTGATGAATATGATGATAAATTAGGTTTCTACACACCAATCCTCAAAGGCTTCTTAACTGAAATGGGCTTGGAAGCTGCAAACCACGGTATGCAAGTTTTTGGTGGTCATGGTTATATCAAAGAACATGGCATGGAGCAGATCGCTCGTGATGCACGTATTTCAACATTGTACGAAGGTACAACTGGTGTACAAGCGCTCGACTTGATTGGTCGTAAAGTTCTACTTTCTTCTAAAGGTAAAGTGGTTCGTGAATACACTGCTGAAATCTTGAAGTTCTGTGGTCAACATGCACGTAACAAATATATGCGTCGTTTTGCATGGGATTTGACAAAAATCTGTGCACAGTGGAATGCTCTAACTGTTCGCATCATGCTTGCAGCACGTAAAGACCGTGACATCGTTTCTTCTGCTTCTGTAGATTTCTTGATGTTCTCTGGTTATGCAATGATGGCGTATTATTGGGCTCAACAAGCCGCTGTAGCGTCAGAAAAACTTGCTTCTGGTGAAGGCGCTGAAGTTCCTGAATTCTATAAAGCAAAAATCAAAGTTGCTGATTTCTACTTCGAACAATTATTGCCTCGTTCACAAGGTCATGCTGAATCTATGGTTAATCCATCGAAAACTATGATGTCTTTAGAAGCTGATCATTTTAGTTTTGACTACTAAGTTTTAAAATTTTGATGTGATGAAAGAGCGCTTAGGCGCTCTTTTTGTTTGATTTCTTGGATCAAAAGCAGGGATTAAACTCATAAGGTAACACCTTACTATTTATAGCTCATTATCTTCAAAATAAAATGTTATAGAATTTAGAGTCACATATTAAAGTCACTTTTATCATGTATTTGATTGTCCAGTCGTAATTGTCTTGTATCAATCGTTGCAATTTTTTTATTTAAAATTTGAGTGAGAGCTTTTGGTAGTAGATCGTAAATAGCTAATCCTATAGGAATCATAGGTAATCCTAAAGGTATTAAAATAATCGAAATACAGAAGAAAACACCTAAACCAAGTACAACAATTCCAACACATTTCCCAAAAAAAATACTCACCTTCATTATTTTTATGATTTGACTCTTCTTTAAATCAATATCCTTTTGTTCTAAAAAATATTTGTTTTCCATGATTAGCTTTTCCACTTAAAATCTTAACCTTAGGTTCATCTTTCTTCTTAAGTACACTTAGTGAGAGGCTGTTAGCAAAACTCCACATCAATCATTTAATTCTTATTTCATAATATTTTATATCATGAAATATCTTATCTATTTAAAATTCTAAATAAACGCTTCTAATACTGAATTTAGAAATACATGCCCTTGCTCAGTACATGCCAAACGGTTTTGATCATCTACCATCAACTTGCGTTCACGCAATGAGCTCACAGCTTTATCCAAAGTAGCTAATTTTAAACCAGTCCGTTGTTGATAAGTATTAGCGTGTACACCCTCATTTAAACGCAAAGCATTCATCATAAATTCAAAAGGCATCTCATCATTTTCAATCCGATGATATTGCACATGCTCAGCAGGGACCTTGGCTAAATAATCTTTCGGTAAGCGTGTTTTTTGGAACCGATACACACCATCTGGCTGCGTTACCTTGCCATGTGCCCCTGCCCCAATCGCCAAATAATCACCAAATTGCCAATAATTTAAATTATGTGCAGATGGTTTTTCCTTACGCCACGCAGACACTTCATAATTGATAAAACCGTTGGCTTGTAAATAAGCTTCACCTTGCTCTTGAATCGTTTCAAGCACATCATCCAAAGGTAAAATCGGTTGAGTACGGAAAAATACGGTATTCGGTTCAATGGTCAATTGATACCAAGAGATATGTGTTGCGCCATTTTCCACTGCCAATTTTAAATCCAATAAAGCTTGTTCTAAAGTCTGTTCAGGCAGCCCATGCATCAAGTCAACATTGATCCGCTGAAAGCCTGCTTCTTTGGCAAGTTGAATCGCAGAAATCGCATCATTATTTGAATGAATACGTCCTAATTTTTGTAAATGGTCGGTATTAAAACTTTGTACACCAATAGATAAACGGTTAATACCTGCTTCGAGATATCCTGAAAATGGATCATGTTCAACTGTTCCAGGATTGGCTTCTAAGGTAATTTCACAGCCATCTTCAAAAGCTAAAAGGCTTTTTAATTGCCCAAATAACCATTGATAACCTTTGGCAGAAATTAATGATGGCGTTCCCCCACCAATAAAAACACTATGAATTTTACGACCTTGCGCAAAATCAATTTGAGTTTTAAAGTCTTCAACCAAAGCCTGTAAATATTCTTGCTCTAAATCTAATGATAATTTCCCATCAGGCACGGCATGTGAGTTAAAGTCACAATAAGGACATTTGCGTACACACCAAGGCATGTGAATATATAAAGACAAAGGCACATCGTGAGGATTTAAATCAGCCAAGGAACAAGCTCAGAACAAAATGGAATACCTATGATTTTAACATGACTTGAAGCTGAGCATGTGCACGAGCCATCAATTTACTTCATGTAAATGTACAAGCTAAAAATAAAGGTGAATAAAATGATAAAACTATCGAGCCAACTGTTACTGCTTTTGCCTTTAGCCATGGGAATTGGAATTGCTATGACCTTTCAAACAGCAATCAATGCTCAATTGCGTGAATATCTCTACTCACCACTACAAGCTGCCCTTTTATCCTTTTTAGTTGGTACAATAGTGCTCGCCGTATTTGTGTTTTTTCAATCACAGCCGAAACCATCACTTGCACAGTTCGCTCAAATTCCATGGTATCTATGGTTAGGTGGCTGTTTAGGCGTCTATGCGATTAGTATCAGCATTTACGCTGCACCAAAACTTGGATTTTTAACACTTTCTGGGTTAATTATCTTTGGTCAAATTTCCATGTCGATGGTAATGGATCAGTTTGGGTGGTTAGGCGTAGAAAAAACACCGATCAACTGGCAACGTCTTTTAGGTAGCGTGGTGATTTTTTTTGGTGTGCTTCTCACTCTACAACGCTAACCATTTTTTAATTTAAGCACATTTAAAACGAGTAAATTTTGTGTCAAATACTGCTGTCACAACTACCCGCTTTGAATTAAAGCAACTTTTTCATTTGATGTTCCCCATATTAATCACCCAATTCGCTGCTGCGGGCTTCGGGTTGATTGATACCATCATGGCTGGACATATGTCCGCAGAAGATTTGGCTGCAATTGCGGTCGGCGTGGGTTTATGGATTCCTGTTTTATTACTTTTTAGTGGCATTATGATTGCGACCACACCTTTGGTTGCAGAAGCGAACGGCGCACGTACCCCTGAAAAAATTCCGTCTATCGTTCGCCAATCTTTATGGGTTGCGTTATTGCTTGGCATTATCGCCATGCTTATTTTACAAACCATGCCGTTGTTGTTGCCTTTACTTGGCGTACCTGAGTCTTTATTGCCTAAAGCCAGTTTATTTTTACATGCCATTGCTTTTGGTATGCCTGCATACACCATGTATTCAACTTTACGTGGCTATTCGGAAGCATTAGGCTACCCTCGTCCAATTACGCTCATTAGTTTATTGGCACTGATTGTACAAATTCCGCTGAATTTTATTTTCATGTACGGCATTGGGCCAATTCCACATTTGGGTAGTGCGGGCTGCGGTTTTGCAACAGCAATTTTGCAATGGATTATGTTCATTACTCTGAGTTTATACATCTTCAAGGCGAAACGTTATCAAGCGACTCAACCTTTAAAAGTTTTTGAGAAGATGGACAGCGTGTTAATCAAACGCATCCTAAAGCTTGGGCTTCCAATTGGTCTCGCTATTTTCTTTGAAGTCAGTATTTTTAGTACGGGGGCAATCATCCTCAGCCCGCTTGGTGAAGTGACCGTTGCCGCACATCAAATTGCGATTTCTGTCACATCACAATTGTTTATGATTCCAATGTCTTTGGCACTCGCGCTGACTATTCGTACTGGAACCTATTATGGTGAAAAGAATTGGATTGCAATGCGTAAAGTACAAAAAATTGGACTGATCACTGGGACACTATTCGCACTGATTACTATGCTGTTGATGTGGTTATTGCGTCCATTGATCGTGTCTGCGTACACCAGTGATTATGATGTATCACAAGTTGCGATTTATCTGATTTTATTTGCGATTGCTTACCAGCTTATGGATGCATGGCAAGTTAGCGCTGCAGGTTGCTTACGTGGTATGCAAGACACCAAAGGCCCAATGTGGATCACCATGCTTGCATATTGGGTGATTGCATTCCCTGTCGGCATTTATCTAGCACGTTACACAGACATGGGCGCAGCGGGCGTTTGGGTCGGTTTAATTGTTGGATTAAGTATCGCCTGCGTATTATTACTGATGCGTTTATATATGAACAATAAGCGCTTGAGTCAGGCTTAATCAGTAAATATTCAAAATCAAAATAATGCTGTTGATGACAGCATTATTTTTTATATACATCCAAATTCACTTAATTTTTCTCAAACTGAAGCTGATATGCACGCTGAAACTGTTCAGATAATTCAGACTCGTCCACTTCATCTTTCACAATCACCTGTCCAACAATCACCTCTGTGCCATTAAAAGTCATGGTTGGAGCACCATATAATTCATATCCATCATTCAACGCTTTGCTTACTCTTGCACAAAAATGCACATCATCTTTACCTGTCAAATAACGATAAACTTTCATAAAAGAATGTATAAATAAGAATATTATCAGTATTCTAAATCAAAAATTATGCAGTTGAATGGATAAAAACCAAATCAAAATCCAAGGCATAAAATAGCCAAACAGAAACAAACATTTAACAATTTAAAGTAGGCAGTTTAAGAATAGTCGCCTATGATCAAAATCAATCACACGCATGATCCACATTAAAGGATGCTCACGAATGTCTAAAAATACCAGTACACCCGGTCGTCGCTTTATGAAGCTGGCCAGTATGACGGCAAGTATTGCGACAAAAACGGTATCTAATTCAATTCGTAACTTTAATGCAGATGAAGAGCAAAAGAATGAGTCTCGCAGCAAACTGTTTCAAGATATTGGTGTGCAAATTGCTGATACCTTAGGTGAAATGAAAGGTGCGGTGATGAAGGTCGGACAGATTGCATCGCAATACAAAGATATTTTCCCACCTGAAGTTGCACGAGCGATTGCTAAATTACAACGCCAAGCACCTGCAATGCCTTTTGCTGAGATTAAACAACAAGTAGAAAAAGAGCTTGGCAAACCACTAGAACAAACCTTTAGACACTTTGAAGAACAACCTTTTGCCGCAGCCTCGATTGGACAGGTACATAAAGCAACGTTGCCGAATGGCACAGAAGTTGTAGTAAAAGTTCAATATCCAGGGGTTGATGAGGCATGTGAAAGTGATCTCAAACAAGTTCGTTTAGCTTTACGCCTCATGGGTGTATTAAAAGTCGATAAGAAACTTCAAGATCGCTTATTTAAAGAAATCCAAGACAGTTTACACGAAGAGCTCAATTACGAAATTGAAGCGCAGAATTTACAAGTATTTAAGACTTTCCATCAAGCGTTGGATAGCAAAATTATTATCCCTAAAGTCTACACAGAATATTCAAGCCGTCGAATTTTAACGCTCAGCCTTGAAAAAGGTGAAAGTATTGAAACAGCAAGCACTTGGGATTTGGCTGTACGCAATGATATTGGTCGCCGACTGATTCGTGCCTTAGGACAAGAAATCTTTTTCTTAAAGCGTTTTCATTGCGACCCTCATCCGGGCAATTTTGCATTCCGTGAAGATGGCAGTGTGATCATTTATGATTTCGGTGGAGTCAAAACATTATCCAACGAAATTATTGTTCATTTTAAAAGTTTAGTTCGTGCCGCACGTCAACAAGACATTGCAACGATTGAAAATCACTTAATGGACTTAGATGCGCTTGCGGAGAAAGACAAATTTCCAGAAGAACTCTATACAGCATGGCTTGAAATTTTATTACGCCCTCTGATGACCCATTATGATTTTGCTGAAAATTCTGCACACCACGATGGTGTGAAATTAGTGAAAAAATCACTGAAATATTGGGATGTATTTAAACCTTCTCCTGATACGCTAATGGTCAATCGAACCATTTCAGGACAATATTGGAACTTAATTCACTTAAAAGTGAATGACAATTTGAATGATCTATTTGAAGAACTCGTCCCATCCATTGATTAAACTCTTTTGCAGAGATGACTGTTTAATCTCTGCATATATACTCATCTAATAATGCTTTTAAAAAGATTGAAAATGTCGATTTGACATTATGAATATCAATAATGTAATATTATAACATTACATAAATATTGGAGTATAGAAAATGAGAGCGAATATTCATCCGCAATATCAAGAAGTCTTATTCCACGATACCAATGCAGATGCTTACTTTGTTATTGGCAGTACCATTCAGTCGAAACAAAGCAAAGAATATCAAGGAAAAACATATCCCTATGTAACACTTGATATATCAAGTGCATCACACCCGTTCTATACAGGTGAGGTTCGCCAAGCCAGCAATGAAGGTCGTGTGGCAAGCTTTAATAAACGTTTTTCCCGTTTTAAACGTTAAGTAAGGATTGTTAATCTTAATTTAAGAATGTACTTTTATATTGAAATTGTGTTTGAAGTCTAAGCGATATCCTCCTGCTTAGACTTCTTTTTTTATGCAAAAATTTGCAGTTATTTTGTAGATAGAATCATTTGAAAAAGATAAAAACCTATTATTGCTAAACAAATCACATCGACAGACCACATCGTCCAAGGGAATAAATTCTATGGTTTTGCGATAATGAATCTAGCTCCATAACGTAAACTTGTATCTATAACGCCGCTACATGCGACAAGAAGCCAATTCATTTCCACAATACTTCAAACATTTAATGTGTATAAATATAAATCATGTGTATAACTACAAACTTATCCACAGACTTGCATACGGAACATGCAGATTCTATTTTAATGAATATTCATTTTTCACGTAAAAATCTAACTCGGGAACAACAAAAGCGAAAACTTCATTTTCATTCACACCCCATTCATTTAACAGCGGACAGTGAATATCTAAAACCTGTGCAGCTTGAATTTGGCTAAAGTCAAAAGGCATTTCAATATCGCCTTGTGATAGCTTTTCGGGCTGATCTACCCACTCCACCCATGCATGATCCTGATCGACCAGATACCGAACTGCATCATCCCAAGAAGAGAATAAAGTTTGCCATGCTTCAGATAGTTGCTTTTCAGCATCTATCTGAACTGAGCTTTGCAATTGATATTGCTGATCTATTTTAAAATTGGTATGAATTTTTTGATCTTTAAATAAATGTTCAAAGGGTCTTGCAAACTGAGCAGGCATTGCATCACTTGCCAAGCGACCACTCAAAACATATAAAAGTTGATCAACCACCACCTGTTCAAAAATCACGGTTTTTTCTTGTTGAATTGGATCAATATAAAATCTCCAATTACTTTGCTTAGGAGATGGCATGAGTTTTCGAAACCATCCTAAAAATGAAAAACCAAAATGTTCATGTTGGTAGGTCAAAATTGTAAAGATGGTTTTATTTTGCTTTTCGCATAATTTTACCGATTCAGGATAACGTGAACGAACCTGATCGATATCAACCAACCAAGATAAATACACAATATTTTTAACACGGCTTTGTAGTTTAAAAAAAGGCAAAAACAGCATCACGAAACGGCGGAGATTAAGCAAAAAGCCAAGATGAACAATAAAAGCAATACTTTTTTCAAGCCAGTGACTGTGATGGTTTTTATAAGTATGGCGGTTCATCTATAGCTTCCAATGATAATTACATAACCCAGTCTGTTGATAAGATAAACTTTATCAACAGACTCTGTGAAGTATTCTAGTTTTAATTCCTGTTTTTATTCCTTTTTTTATTATAATCACTGAAGAATATAAAAGTTAATTTGCAACAACCTTAACCATTACCAGTAAAGAGGGAAATAAAACAGGAGACATTTTGTAAAGCATAGATTCAAATTTTGATAGCTTTGCTTGATTTTCCTTCACCTTATTCATATAGAAAAGACCAGCAAAAAATGAGCAGATAAGAAACATTACAAATGGAAGAGTAAAAAGCTGTGGGTTGTCTAAGCTAAAGAACAACAAAGAAAAGAAACCTAGTCCATAAAATATAAAAAATAATTTTTTATACATCAGAAAATCCTCATGCGAATAAATGTATTTGTAATAATGCAAAAATGCTTTGCCCAAGCATTTATTTTTCAAGATAAAATCATTTTTAATTCATTCAAATTATTTATCATATTCAATAGCCACATGTCAAAAATTCACCAACTTCTTTTATTCTCTTCAAATAAAATCATCAATTTAATGCAATAAAAACCACACCGTGATCATCCAATATGTGGGTACACCAAAATGGGGATAATCCATATTCATAGACGATGTTGATTAGACAAATTTTCGCTATGATTTCTCTATGATATAGTCGCATTTGATTTTAGGAATATTTTGGAAAAGACATGGTTCAACAACTATTAGCACAACTTCAAACTGGTGATGCAAAATTTGCAGATGTAATTGCCTTTATCGAAGCGCGTTATACGCATACACCTACGGCGTTTAAAAATGGTCAACAACACAATGCTGCAACTGAAAATCAAGGCAGTGCTAAAGTATTTTCTTTTGCTCAACTCAATGAACTTGATCAACAACAGACTTTAGCTTTATTTGCTGAACACTATGCCTCAGTATTGGCAACGCCAGAAGCTACAGACCATCAAAATATTCGCCAGTTTATGCTAAATGGCTGGAATGGGATTCAATTTGAAGGACAAGCTTTAATTACTAAATAAGCTTTTAAATAAATAAGCTTTTTCTGCTATCTCATTCTCAAATAAAAAGGGATTTCAATGATCCCTTTTACACGCAATTTCAAATATTAAGAGCTATTAAGGACGTTCGTCATACTGCGGCATACCATCGCAAATGGTATCCCACTCTGCTTTATAGGCAGCAAAAATATGCATGGTTGGTTTGCTTTCAATTGCTGTATCTAACGTTCCAATTCGCAAACGATAATGATCAGGCAACTCTGGTTTAATACTGATAATCGGTGAACCACATTCACTACAGAAACAACGCTGTGTGGTCGGTGTAGAATCAAATTTCTTTAATAAGTTCTCACCTTTTACTATTTTAAAATCAGCTCTTTGAATCAATGCATTGGTTGCAAAAGCAGTACCATTGGCTTTACGACAACGTTGGCAATGGCATTCAACAATCTCCCCAATTTCCCCATGAATTTCATAGTGAATCCCACCGCACAAACAACTTCCTGTATATAATTTTTCAGTAGACATACATCGATCTCTTGATTTGAAATATGCTCAAACTAGCATAAATTTCCAATTTTAATCGAGGCTTAATCTCGGCTTTTTGTATATGCTCAG
This sequence comes from Acinetobacter sp. P8-3-8, assembly GCF_000214135.1. Lineage (GTDB taxonomy): Bacteria > Pseudomonadota > Gammaproteobacteria > Pseudomonadales > Moraxellaceae > Acinetobacter. The sequence goes on along the minus strand of NZ_AFIE01000003.1, from coordinate 80,410 downwards.
TGTCAAGACTGCCCTATTTCAAGATTCAAGATTCAAGATTCAAGATTCAAGATTCAAGATTCAAGATAATGATGCACACCTTCACCTGCCGCACGTCCTGTTGCAAAACATGCTGTGAGTAAATAACCGCCCGTCGGTGCATCCCAATCCAACATTTCACCACAACAAAATACATATGGATTGGATTTAAGCTGTAAATGTTCTGTTAATCCCTGCTGTTTGACTCCACCTGCACAGCTAATCGCTTCATCAATTGGGCGAAAACCTTCAAGTTCTACTTTTAAATGTTTAATCTGTCGAGCTAATTCTTCAGGATGGTTCCATAGTGATTTATCGACTAACTCTCGAATTAAGTTGGACTTTGCCGCATCCAATCCTGCTTTACGCCAAATATTATTGGTCGATTGTTTTTTAGATGGCTGTAATTTTTGAATCAATTGCTCTAAGCTTTGATCAGGCAATAAATCTAAATTGATTTGCAACTTTTGAGACTCTTTTTGCAGATCACGTAATGCACGACCTTGTTTATAAATCAGACCACTTTCTAAACCATAATGACTAATCACAATGTCGCCTTGGGTTTTGGCTGAATCTAAATGTTCAACCCATGCCTCAACACGCTTTAAAGGTTGTCCAAATACAGGTTGCATAAATTTAGACCATGTTTTTAGTACACCTGCATTACTGGGCTGAAAGGGCTCAAGTTCTTGCTGAGGAAGCCATTTTTGCCATTCACCATCACTGCCTAAGCGTGCCCATGAAATAGCACCACAAGCGAGAATAATCGCATCAAATTCTTGCTCAAAAACCGCTTGGTCTTTTAAATTTTTGATTGTTAATTTTTGCTTTTTTAGATCTAAAATCTGATGGCGATAGTGAAATTCCACATTTCGTTCAGCTAGACGCTTTAACCATGCTCTTAATAGTGGTGCAGCTTTCATTTCAATAGGAAAAATCCGTCCTGAACTGCCAATGTAGGAGTCAATACCTAAACCTTGCATCCAGTTTTGAATCCATTGCGCATCCCATTGCTCGACCCATGGTCTAAGCCAGTCAACGTGATCATAACGCTGAATAAATTGTTCAATGGGTTCAGCATGAGAAATATTTAAACCCGTTTTCCCTGCCATCAAGAATTTACGTGCCGCAGAAGGTTTTTGCTCAAAAACATGGATTTCATAGCTTTGATTTGGAAATTGATTTGAATATTGGCTCAATACTTCCGCAGCCATTAACCCCGCAGGACCTGCACCAACAATCGCAATTTTCTTAGTCTGCATCTATTGTCTCTATTGGAGCTTGTACATTTTTACCTTGTAATGGTTGAAACCCATCAAACCGTGTTGAATAGTGCTCAGGCTTTTGAATAATCAATTGTTGACATAATTCACCACGCTCTAAATATTTGATTTCAAAATGTGTGCGTGCTGAATCTTTAGCAATAACCTGTTTTTCATAAGGTAATTTCCAAATCTCTTTCAACTGCTGTTCAGCTTCGTCAATGTATTCAGGAATATTACTGGCCAATGTCACCGTACCATTGATCTGCAATCTTGATATTAAAAACTCAAAGAAAGGCATATTCAGCCAACGTTGTGCAGGATTATGCGGTTCAGGATTTGGATATAGAATGAAAAATTGCTGCACTTGATTTGGATACAATCCATGCACCACCCAAGGGATAGCATCCGCATGTAAAGGTTTTAAATTCAATTGCCCTTCAAGTTGATGCTGCTTTTGCATAGCAATGAATTTTTCACGTGTTCTTTCAACTGCAATCAATTTCAAATCAGGATGCTGTCCTGAAAAAAGTAATGCATGTTTACCTTTACCTGCACCAATTTCGACACAAATTGGACTATTTTCAATGGATTGAAAATCACGAGGAGCATGCATACGCTGTGCTTGAAATTGACGAATCGGCATAATCAGATCAAACTAAGAAAAATCTGTACAAGTTTAACAACTCTTCACGAATTTTGCTTTTAAAATGAGGATTTCAACATGACTAAATCATTTCCATGTCCAAGATGCGGTACACCAACCACATGGGAAAATAATGAATTTCGACCTTTTTGCTCAGAGCGTTGCAAACTCATAGATTTAGGTGCATGGGCAAATGAAGATTATAAATTACCCACTGAGGATGCCCCGCAAGAAGAAGATTTATAATTTTCTTAGCGTTTTTATCGATAAGCTTATCGTTACATAAGCTAAACCTTGTTCATTTTGTGTATTCATTAAACACATAATTCATATACTATTCATAATAAATAGCTACTTTAAAGAAATCAAAAAAATGTGACAATGCAACCCTGTTATCACATTTCAAATATAAAGCTAATTATAGCAATTTCACCATTATACGCAGGCGTAGGAGTCATAAAATGTATATAGGTCTAAAAGTATTTAGTATTGTCTTATCTTTATTGTGCATCTTCTTCACTTTCATTGGCATTTATGCACTTGATTTATCGCTTATTTTTGTAGGAATTTTATTTGCGATTTCTATAGTATTGATTACTTTGGAAACTAAAAATAAGGTGACAAATCCCTTTAGAGGACATTAAAACACCAACTATTTAATCCAACTTAATACAATTGTTTTAAAAATTTAACTTATGTATAATCACTCACTTAAAGATAAAAATGTTAATTATTTATCAAAAGAGAGTATTAAAAGTGAAACTATACATAACTTTTAAAACAATAATGAGTGTATTTGTGGTTATTGGGACTGTGTTCTTAGCGCTTGGTGTTTATCATTTAGACAGTGCTTTGATTTCGATTGCTTGCTTATTTGCGATCGCAAGTTTTATTCTCAGATTAGAAATGAAAGATCATTTATTCGATCCTTTTGTCTAAAATTTGCATATTCCGAATGCCTCAATGCCTAACTCAGAGCCTTATCCCCACATTCATAAAATAAAAAAGGATTCTTGTGCTTAATTGGCATAGGAATCCTTTTTTATGGATACAGCAAACTTAAAGGCTGTTGAACACTTAACCTGCTTTACTCGCAACAAAAGGATTATGTTGCTTTTCAAAACCAATGGTACTCATTGGACCATGACCCGAAATAAATTGTGTTTCATCTGGCAAACTAAAACATTCTCTTTGAATTGAATCTAAAAGCTGTTGATGATTGCCTTTTGGGAAATCTGTACGTCCAATCGATCCTTTAAACAACACATCCCCCGTCCACAGCACGCCATATTTTGGGTTATAAAACATAACATGACCTGGTGTATGACCTGGTGCGAAACGTACTTCAAACTCTTCTTCACCGAGCTTCAGTTTTTCACCACCTTCAAGCCATTGATCGACCTGTACAGGTTCTGGAACTGGAAAGCCGTAACGTGCAGATACGTCTTGAATCATATCTAACCAAAACTGATCTTCTTTATGTGGCCCAATCACTGGAACATGCCATTCATTCACCAATGCACCCACCGCACCTGCATGATCCAAATGACCATGTGTCAACCACAATGCCTTAACTTTCAAGCCTAATGCTTCAACTTCTTGTTTCAGTTTTTCAGGTTCGCCACCTGCATCAATCAAAACTGCTTCTTTAGTTTCAGAATCCCAAACGATCGAACAATTTTGCGCAAATGCAGTAACTGGGACAATTTTGACTTGCAACATAATAATTTCCTCAAAATAGTTCTGAAAATATCAAACCGCTAGATTAGACCGAATAGCATCCAACTGAGTTTGTAGCAGACTTTCAAATAACTGAATATGATCAGCACGAGCATTTAAAGCAGGAATGTAAGCATAAGACTGACCACCTTTGCTCAAGAATAATTCAGCATTTTGAATAGCGAGTTCTTCTAATGTTTCTAAGCAATCTGCTGAAAATGCAGGGCTGAGCACCTGTACAGAATCCACACCTGACGCTGCCCATTCTAACAACAATTGATCAGTATAAGGCTTTACCCATTCTTGCTTACCAAATCGAGATTGAAAGCTGATCGCCCATTGGTCATCAGCCAAACCTAGCGCTTGTGCAACTTTAAAAGCCGTAATTCGACAACGATCTGCATAAGGATCGCCCTTATCTGCATACGGTTGAGGAATACCATGAAAGGACATTAATAATTTTGAAGCCTGTCCATGTTGCTGTTGATAGTCTCGTACACTATTGGCAAGTGCTTGAATATATAGCGGATGCTGATAGTAATCACGGATAAAACTTAAACCGGGTATATTTCGCTGTTTCAATAACCATTGTGCAATCGCATCATATAAAGGTGCGGTTGAAGTTGCAGAATACTGCGGAAATAAAGGCAAAAGAATAATGTGATCATAAAGTTTGTGTTCTGCATCTTTGAGCACAGTATCGATACCCGGTTGCCCATAGGTCATGGCTGCAACAATATCTAAGTCTAAATCAGCATTGTTTGCGAACAATTGTTTTTGCACTAATGCAACTTGTTCAAAAAGAATTTCTCGCATTGGAGAATCATTTGACCAGACTTGTGCATAAGCTTCCGCTACACGCTTCGGACGAAAAGGCAAAACGAAGGCATGAAGTATCAATGCCCAAAGCAGTTTGGGAATTTCAATCACACGTTGATCAGATAAAAATTGTTTTAAAAAAGCACGTACTGCGGGTACGGTTGGCGCATCTGGCGTTCCAAGATTTGCTAAAATAATCAAAACTTTAGGTTTAGATATAGACATTTTTACTCAATTTGAACAAGATCGAAATCCACACCTTAGCTTAGCAGAGTCTTAGACCAAACAAAATTACAGATATTTCCTGAAGCACAAATATCTTTATGTGTTTGATTAAAAGGTGGATGAGCGTTGACCAATTCGTTGATAACTTTCCAATAACTTTACGCATTTTTCAGTCATCTGCCACAACATACGTTGACGGTCATCACGCCCCACTGGTGTAATCCAATCATTTTGGCGCATTTGCTGTTTAATCGTATGCAATGAACGGATATTAATTTGCGCTCTAGACACTGCATGCGCTCTAGGCATGACCACCTGAGCATCGGTTAAACCTGTATTATTCAAATATTCATTCAATACTTTAGAAAAGTAATCTTCGGGTGTCGGACGTCGAAACTCAATCGATAAAATCTTTAACAATTCAGCCCAAGTCATTTCACGCACAGGAGATAATTCTTTAAAATTACCATCTTGATAAGCATGCATTCGATACTCGAAACTAAATGCTTCATGCAAAGAAACTTTGGGTAATGTCAAAAACGGATCAGACTCATTTTTGCCTTGCTCAGCCGTGACTTGCGCCAATTTAGCTTTTAAGCGATCAATTTCATCTTGTAGAACTTGAATATTTTGCGGTCTTACCCAACCCACAACAGGATAACGTTCTAGCATTTGCGGCATATAAGAACGAACGGCTAACTCTAAATCTCGTAACGTACGATAGGTCACAACCTGCTCAACTTCTTTTTGAAGTTGATGCCTAAAATCTTTAAATTTTTCTTTTAAAATAGGTGCTTCATCTTTCAAATGCGCTTCACGCGCATCTGGATTTTCATGCATAAAGACAATAATCGGTTTTTGTTTGGTCACAGCATAAATATATTCTAGGTGCATATAGCCCACACCAGATACAGACTGCTCACCATACTGACTGCCCAAAAGTAACAACACATAATCACAATCATCAATTTGACGACGTGCAAATGCTGTACTCAATGGCGTACGTTGTTCTAATCCCCACGAAAAGAACCCCATCCCAATGAGCGTCTGTGACACAACCATTCTTTCTGGCTGCATATCTTTGCCAGATGTTGTAATAAAAACTTGATAACGTTTATCGAGCATAGGTTAACCCATTCTTGTCACATTACTCGTTTAATTCTTCCATGAATTATTATCGGAGTAACATCCTACACTTATTAAAAAATTTAAAAATCTATTCAATATTGAAAGAATTAGCCCAGTTTATCAACAATATTTTCGATTGACCATGTTATTTCAGGTTGAATTAGGTGTTTTAAAACCATTTCTAACTCTTTTGCATTTTGCCCACTGACAAAACAACGTAATCTTGTCTTATCAACAGGGGTATTTTTCAATATTAACTCATTTTTAAGTAAAATACGTGCCGTTTGTCGTGCCACTGCCGATCCTGAATCAACCAAAGTCAATTGATTTTCATACAAAGATTGAATCGCTGACTTTAAAAATGGGTAATGCGTACAGCCTAACACCAAGTGATCTGCATTTTTTTCGACAATCGGATCCAGTACTTTTCTTAAGCTTTCTTTACATTCATGGCTATTGTACAAACCTTCTTCGACATAAGGCACAAGGTCTAAACACGTTACATTCAGAACTTCAACCGCTGAAGGCTCTGCAAAACGCTGAATCACATCCTTGATTAATTGCCCCCTAAATGTTGCAGGTGTCGCTAAAACAGCAACCACTTTGCTTTTACTTTGCAAAACAGCGGGCTTCAACGCAGGGACTAAACCAATGATCGGAAAGTTTTCCCCATAGTGTTCTCGTAAATAGTCCAAACTAAATGCTGATGCCGTATTACAAGCTACCACGGCAATTTTACAACCTTGGCGATATAACCATTCGATTGCATTTGCTGTTAATTCACGAATATTCTGATCCGAGCGTGGTCCATAGGGTACGTGGGCGGTATCGGCATAATAGACAATATGTTCATTCGGTAAATAGTTGGCAATTTCTTGAGCAATCGACAAACCACCTATTCCAGAGTCAAAAATACCAATAGGTGCATCTGCCGTGGCTTTCGGCATTGGGTTTTCTAACGGATATAAAGGGAGAATGGCGCTCATTTGATCCACTATTTGTATGAGTCAAAAAATAATTAATTAGCTTAAACTTCAAGTGCCCAATTGCAAGTGCAAATCGCCACTTTGTAAAGATAAAATGGTGTTGCCTTGTTCATTTTCAAGCAATTCACCATATTCAATCAAATGAAAAAAAGCATGTCTTTGAATCAGTGCATTTATTCCAAAACGAACATGTACATAAGGACGCATATCACCTTCGAATTCACGCATGAAAATCGGATGTGCTTGATCAACAATCACGATATCTTGATTGGTTGTGGTCAGTTGCAAATAGTGTTGCCCATCAATTTCAATTTGATCAACTTGATTCACCAATAAAGGTTCATCTTCAACGTCTATTTCTATCTGCTCAACTGGAGTTTTTAAATAAAACTTCCCATCTTCCTTCCACAACACTGTACTAAACAGATCTAAAAGCGCTTGGCGTTTAATCAATTGACCTTCGTGCCACCATTCGCCATTGGCTTTTACCTTCAAATCCATTTTGCCACAATGCTTTGGATGCCACTGCTCTAGAGGTGGGATTGACCTTTTGTGACTCGACTGTGCATCTTTTAAGTATTGTGCAATACTCATTAAGTTTTTATCATCAGCACTAGGTTGATTTTGAATCCCTGATGTTGAATTATTTTGATTTACCATGGTTTATACCCTGCTGACTAAAAAATAAGACGACTCAGCCAATTGGCTAGATCAAGGTTTGAAACTATACTAACGCAAAATATATTATCGATACGAGCCTTAATTCGTATCACGGAATTTTTAGAACACTCACGGCAGCACCGCTTTATTATTTTCAATAAATGTATACGGTTGCCACCCTTTGAAATATGAGGAGTCCTACATGGAACACATCGAACGTGAATCGATGGAGTTTGACGTAGTCATCGTAGGTGCAGGCCCTGCTGGTCTTTCTGCTGCGATTAAAATTCGTCAATTAGCGATTGAAAACAACCTGCCAGACCTTTCTGTTTGTGTGGTTGAAAAAGGCTCTGAAGTTGGTGCGCATATCCTTTCTGGTGCTGTACTTGAACCTCGTGCAATGAATGAACTCTTTCCAAATTGGAAAGAAGAAGGCGCGCCTTTAAATGTGCCTGTGACTGAAGACAAAACTTATTTTTTAATGTCTGCTGATAAGTCGCAAGAAGCGCCGCATTGGATGGTTCCTAAAACCATGCACAATGACGGTAACTATGTCATTTCTTTGGGCAATGTCGTTCGTTGGTTGGGAACTAAAGCTGAAGAATTAGAAGTGTCTATTTTCCCAGGCTTTGCTGCTGCTGAAATTCTTTATCATGAAGATGGTACGGTTAAAGGGATTCAGACAGGTGATATGGGCATTGGTAAAGATGGCGAGCCTACGCATAACTTTACTCCAGGTTATGAACTGCATGCCAAATACACCATCTTTGCTGAAGGTTGCCGTGGTCATTTAGGTAAGCGCCTAATTGCTAAATATAATCTTGACGAAAAAGCTGATCCTCAACATTACGGTATTGGGATTAAAGAGCTTTGGGAAATCGACCCTGCAAAACATAAACCTGGTTTAGTCATGCATGGTTCAGGTTGGCCTTTAACTGAAACAGGTTCTACTGGTGGTTGGTGGTTATATCATGCTGAGAACAATCAAGTTACTTTAGGTATGATCGTCGATTTATCTTATGAAAATCCACATATGTATCCATTTGCTGAAATGCAACGTTGGAAAACGCATCCTTTAATCAAGCAGTATCTTGAGGGTGGTAAGCGTATTTCTTATGGCGCTCGTGCTGTGGTGAAAGGTGGTTTAAATTCTTTACCTAAATTGACCTTCCCAGGTGGTTGTTTGATTGGTGATGATGCTGGCTTCTTAAACTTTGCCAAAATCAAAGGCTCTCATACCGCAATGAAGTCAGGCATGTTGTGTGGCGAAGCTGTGTTTGAAGCGATTCAATCTGGCGTGGGTAAAGGTGGTGATTTAGCCATTGCTCGTGTGACTGAAGGTGAAGATTTATTTGTTAAAGAAGTTACGGCTTATACAGACAAATTTGAGAATAGCTGGTTAAAAGAAGAGTTATATCGTACGCGTAACTTTGGCCCTGCAATGCATAAGTTTGGTTTATGGATGGGTGGTGCATTTAACTTTGTAGATCAAAATATCTTTAGAGTGCCATTCACTTTGCATGATTTAGTGCCTGATTTCAGTGCCTTGAAAACTGTTGATGTGTCTACATTCAAGCCAAATTATCCAAAACCAGATGGTAAATTAACTTTTGACCGTTTGTCTTCAGTATTTGTATCCAATACAGTGCATGAAGAAAATCAGCCTGCGCATTTGAAGTTGATTGATCCTACGATTCCAATCCGAGTGAATTTACCAAAATGGGATGAGCCTGCTCAACGTTATTGCCCTGCTGGTGTTTATGAAGTTATGGAAAATGATGATGGTTCTAAGCGTTTCCAAATCAATGCTGCGAACTGTGTTCATTGTAAGACTTGTGATATTAAAGATCCTTCACAAAACATCATTTGGGTAACCCCTGAAGGTGGTGGTGGACCAAACTATCCGAATATGTAATTCGAATCGCCTTGTGAATCAAGGCTTTTCATAAAAAATCCCTTCATAGCGAAGGGATTTTTTTATTATCCATTAATAAATTTTAATCTATTTCACCAAGATTAACCCTTCTTCACTAAATAGTGAAATTCCTTATTTCCAGCATCATCCAAAACTTCTTCTTGTAAAACCAATTCATGCCCGAGATGCATACAAAACTTAGGAATATCCCACGATGTTGAATTATCTGTTGCAAATACTTCAACGACATCGCCAGATTTAGACTTGCGAATGGCTTGATGTAACATCATCACAGGTTCAGGGCAGCGCAATCCACGCGTATTCAATTGAATGCTTGGTGTAGGCAACTGCTCAGACATTTCTATTCTCAAAAAAGATAAATCGATCTGCAATTTTAGCACAAACTCTAATTATGAATAAGACTTGTCATAACTGTGTAATATGACGTATGCATTCACTTATTTACTTAACTTAAGAGATAGACATCTGTATTTTCTTCGGTATGATAAAAAAATCATTTATTAGATATTAAGAGTCTTTAGGAAAGATCATGCACGAGGAATCAGGCCCATCGTGGGGAATGCGTGGTTTACGCAAATGGTTAGGTACTGCTCCCGAAACCCGCGATGAACTGTTAAAATTAGTACAAGATTCACGTCGTTTTTTAGAACCTGATACTGTTGCGATGCTTGAAGGCGTATTAGACCTTCCTGCAACCAAAATCCGTGAAGTCATGACTCCACGAACTGCAATGGTAAGCTTACAAGAAGATGATCAATTATTGGATATTTTGCATGTTCTGATCGAATCTGCACATTCACGCTTTCCTGTTTTCTCATCAGATCAACCTGAAAATGTGGTTGGTATTTTATTAGCCAAAGATCTTTTGCCGTTTTTAACAGATCGTTCATCTGTTGTTGATGTACATTCTTTAATGCGCCAACCTTTATTTGTTCCTGAAAGTGCTCGTTCTGACCAAGTGTTGAGAATGTTGAAAAATACGCAAACGCATATTGCGATTGTGATTGATGAATATGGTTCAACAGCAGGTTTAGTGACTTTAGAAGATATTCTTGAAGAAATTGTCGGCGAAATTGAAGATGAACATGATAATGTCGATGAAGAAGCTCAATTTATTATTCCAGACAAATCACATAGCACACCCAATACATGGATTGTGCAAGCACTTACACCAATTGAACACTTTAACAATGTTTTAGATGCTGATTTTTCTGATGATGAAGTAGAAACTGTTGGCGGATTATTGCTTCAAGAAATTGGTTTAGTGAGCGACCTACAAGGTCAAGTGATTGAGCTTGATGATTGGCAATTCACCATTATTGAAGCAGATGCCCGCACTATTCATCTGATTCGAGCTGTACGTAAATGAGAGCATTCTTCGACAAACGACTAAATCCATCACAACAACAAACACAGCTTCCCCTTATCTTCCCTCTATTGATTGCACTCATTTCGGGTGCAGTGTTTAGTTTAGCGCTTGCACCTTATTATTGGTGGTGGTTAGCGATTTTATCGCCAGCCCTACTCTATGCGTGTTTAAAAGGTCGCTCACCTAAGCAAGCTTTTGCCATCGGCTGGAGTTATGGTTTTGGTCTATGGTTTGTCGGTGCTTTTTGGCTGTACACCTCTATCCATGTTTATGGCGATACCAATGCTGTTTTAAGTATTTTAATGATTGCCATTATGGCGATCGTCATGGGGCTTTTTACTGCAATCCAAACTTGGGTATATCGTCGTTTCTTTCCTGAAACACCACTTACATTTGCGCCTCTTTGGGTTGTTTTTGAATGGTCAAAAACTTGGGTATTTACAGGATTCCCGTGGCTGTTTGCAGGCTACGCTTTTACTGAACGATTCTTAGATAGTTATGCTCCACTTTTTGGAGTGTTCGCAGTTTCTTTTGTGGTGATTATTCTTGCCTGCGCAGTGGTCGAAATTCTCAATCGAAAACTCATTTGGATTATCCCTTCAGCAGTATTATTACTTGGTGCATGGGGTGCTTCTTATATCACTTTTGTACAACCCAAAGCTGAAAAACCACTTTCAGTTTCGCTCATACAAGGCAATATTCCACAAGATTTAAAATGGCTAACTGAATACCAAGTTAAAACTCTTGAAATTTATGTCAACCTGAGTCGTACTGAATGGGGCCGTGATTTAATCGTCTGGCCAGAATCTTCAATACCATTATTCCAAACAGATATTGAACAGTTTTTGGATGTCATGGATCAACAAGCCAAAGCATCAGGCACAGCATGGGTGACTGGTATTCCATATTGGGATTTAAAAGAATCTCAGCAAAATGGTTACCCAATGTATTACAACAGCATGATGGCTTCAGGTGCTGACTCATCAGGTTTATATAAGAAACAACGTCTTGTGCCCTTTGGTGAATATATCCCATTATCAGGCTTATTAAGCTGGGTGCTTCCTGCCCTGCAAAATGACCCGTCTATGAGTGGTTTTTCTCGTGGCTCAAGCGATCAGAAACCTTTTAACATTAAAGGTCACAAGCTGGCTGCGGCGATTTGCTATGAAGTCGCTTATCCAAATCTGACACGACGCAATGCAATCAATAGTGACTTCTTAGTGACTGTTTCTAACGATGCGTGGTTTACTGGTACCGCAGGGCCTTTACAGCATCTGCAAATGGTTCAAATGCGCGCTAAAGAAAATGGGCGTTGGTTTATTCGTGCAACCAATACAGGTGTAACTGCTTTTATTGATCAAAATGGTCATATTGTCAAACAAGCGCCTATGGATAAAAAAGCCGTATTACGTGGTGACTTACCTGCGATGCAAGGTGAAACTTTATATACACGTTTAAGCGATTGGCCAATTCTAGTCTTCTCTTTATTGTTACTGATTTTAGGATGGATTTACCGCCCTAAAAAAGTTGATGTCAGCTTTAAATCTAGACGTTAATTCACATTAATCCTCTCTCCTTTTTTAAAGGCGAGAGGATAGATCGAGAATTGAGATTAAATAAAAAACTAAAGTAATTTCGTTCCCAAAGGCACATCTAAATCAGGCACACACAATGCCACATGTCCATCTTGATTATGAAACCCTGTCACCAAACATTCTGATTGAATCGAGCCAATTTGCTTTTTTGGAAAATTCACCACAGCAACGACCAGTTTTCCAATCAAATTTTCGGGCTGATAAAGATTGGTAATCTGCGCACTGGATTTTTTAATACCAAGCTCTTCACCAAAATCGACATGTAAAATATAAGCAGGATTGCGCGCTTTTTCAAAAACCTCAGCCTGAATAATTTTTCCTACACGTAATTCTACTTTTAAAAAATCATTCCATTCGATCTGTTGCATCGCTTCACCATTCGTGTTTTTATCGTTCATTCACATTTATTCTAAATAAATTTTATAACAACAACTTCACACAAAACGGACAAAAGATCATGCAAAAAGGACAATGTTTATGCGCCTCAATACATTTTCAGATCAATAAAAAAATTGAAACAATATACCAATGCCATTGTAGTTTATGCCGTAAACAATCTGGTACACATGCCAACCATGCAACAATAGTTCAAGCAAATGACTTTGAATGGCTGGTTGGACAAGACAATATTTCTACATATAAAAAAGACACAGGTTTTACCTCATCATTTTGTAAAAAATGTGGCTCACCTGTACCGAACCAGATTGGACAAACCCATTTGATTTGGATTCCATTAGGACTTATTGACGGCGAAATTTACCCGACTCAACAATTAAATTTTTGTTTAAGTTCAAAAGCCAATTGGGAAAAAATTTACTTGGATTCTACTGATTATGAGCATCTACCAACATGGAATGAAACTATTGATATTTTTAAATAAGATATGATGACCATACACAAAAAACCGAGGACATCCTCGGTTTTTTCAGATCAATAATAGCTTAAATCTGCGTCACTAAATATGACACCATTGCGGCTAAAGACAGCATTGGAATATAACGGTAAATCTTTACCACATATTGTTCTAATAATGATGAGAATTCAGTTTTTAAATGCACAACGGTCATATTCAAAGCACTATAAAAACTTAAAATCGTTAATGCACTAAATACGCTGATTGCCATAAAACCAATCATGATTTGGCTGCTTGCATCTGCATCTTGCCAAATATTCATAAAAAATTGGCTAATGGGTAATAAGCTCAGAATCAAAAGAACAGATTTCAGCATCATCCAATGAAACTGGCTGATTTCATCTGATAATAATAATGCTTTCATCTCATCCTCCTTGGTAATTCAAATTACCTTAGAATCTATTATGCAAGCTTTCTATTAAATAAAAAGTCTATTTTTATCCTTAGTTTAACTTTCTTGTAACTATTAAATATGGGAATAATTCTTATTATAACTCTCAAACAAGAAGTTATTTTAAAATTCAATATTTTCAATATGTTATATTATTTTAATCAAATAAGAAAGATTATCACTTCGCTCAATATTTATTAACTCAATCAAGTGAAGTGATTAATCCTATAAAAACAATCTAAATCGCTTTCTAAATAACTTCAATTAAGGTTGGTAATACACATCCGCATCATTTCCTTCACCACCTTCTTTACCATCAGCACCGAAAGAATATAAATCGAATTTGCGTCCTTCAGAACCTGGGATCACATATTGAATATCATTTTCCCAACTGTCTTTCGGATAACCACCTTTCACATAACCACCAGGCAACCAGTTTTTTGCAGTCGCAGGTTGGTTTACCAATGCATCTAAACCACCTTCTTGAGTATTTGGATAATGTCCATTGTCCAATTTATATTGATCTAAAGCGCCAGCAACGCCTTTTAACGTAATTTTAGTGGTATCAACTTTAGCCTTTTCACCACGACCCATCACATTGGGTACGATTAACGCCGCTAAAACACCTAAAATCACAATAACAACCATCACTTCGATTAATGTGAAACCTGACTGTTTGCTTTTATTTAACATGCGTTGCATTCAAAATCTCTCTCAAATTTCGTTATAAAAATAATAAAATATAGGTCGCTTAGATCATATTGTTCATATTGACGATTGGCAACATCACAGCGATCACAATCACCAAAACAATACCTGCCATGAAAACCAACATCAACGGTTCTAACAAAGCCAGTAAGGTTGAAATAAATGAAGATACTTCACGATCTTGCATATCCGATGCACGACTCAACATTCGGTCTAATTCACCAGAAGCTTCACCGCTCTTGATCATTTGTACCATCATCGGTGGAAAGTAACCACAACGCTCAAGTTGCGTTGCTAGATTTCCACCTTCCGTCACTCTTTCCGCAGCAATATTCACCGCATCACGAATCACCCAATTACTACTGACTGCTGCACCGATTTTCAATGCATCCACCAATGGTACACCTGACTGAGTCAAAATAGACAAGGTACTTGCGAATCGTGCTGCATTTATACCACGTGATAATTTACCGAATAATGGCAATCTGAGTGTTAAACGATCAAAGGCATAATGCCCAGCAGTCGTGCGTAAGAAACGTATTAATAGAAAAATTCCAACCACGCTAGCAACCAACATGAATGGCCAAGCTTGACGAATGATTTCACTCGCCTTCATTAAAGCCACAGTAATCCACGGCAACGCCTGTTTGCTCTGATCAAATGTTTTGACAATATCTGGAACAACATAGGTCATCAAACCCATGACGATTGCGAAAGACATAAACATCAGAATAATCGGGTAAATCATTGCACCCTGAATTTTCTTTTGCATCGCAAAACGATTTTCTGTGTAATCCGATAATTGATCTAAAATTAAATCCAAATGTCCTGAACGTTCACCGGCTGCTACTGTTGCAATATATAAATCTGGAAAGCTTCCTGTTTGTTGCATGGCTTGTGCTAAGGAATGTCCTTCCAAAACTTTTGAGCGTGCAGAGAGTAATAAATTTTGCACATGCACTTTTTCACTTTGTTTCGCCACAGCACGTAAAGCCTCTTCTAAAGGAATCGCTGCCGCAACTAAAACCGAAAGTTGCCGTGTCATCAAAGCTAAATCATAGGCAGAGAATTTACGTTGAAATAACCCAGACGTTTTGTTTTTGTCCTTTTGCTCCACAGCATCGACAGTTACAGGAATAAGTTCTTTATCCCGTAATTGTTGGCGAATCTGGCGTGCTGAATCTCCCTCTAACACACCTTTTTGCTGTTTTCCAGAAGTGTCTATCGCAGTAAACTGATATGCTGGCATTATTATGCTCTAGTTTTCCAAAATTTTTTGATTACGCTGTTGCGTCAAACCCTAAAAATCATTCATATTTATGTTTATAAATGATGATCACACTCTAACATAAGCCGAATCTGTACACGATACAATTTCATCACTGAGCCATTGAATATTCTATATGCCGAACACAATTGATACGCCACAACACATTCACCGTATTCAGGTTGCTGTTCCTGTCTATTTGAACGACTGTTTTGACTATCAAGTCAGCGCTGAACAATATGCTCAAGCAGAAGTTGGCGCACGTGTAGCTGTCTCATTTGGCAGACAAAACCTTGTTGGCATCATTGTTAAAAAAATTGCACCTGATGAACCTATTGACTCACATTTCAAACTCAAATTCATTACTGAACTTTTAGATGATCAAGCAATTTTAGACAGTAAAGTTTTAAGTTTATTGACATGGTCTGCACAATATTATCAATTCCCTATTGGCGAGGTCATTCAAACAGCGTTACCTACCTTATTACGTCAAGGTAAACCCTACAATCTTTTGGCACGCATTTGGAAAGTCTTGGACTTAAATGCTGAAGGCAAAGTAAAGCGTTCTGAAAAGCAACAAGAAGCCTATAAAATTCTAAAATTGCACCCTCAAGGTACGCATGAAAATATTCTCAATTTGAGTGGGGTTGAAACAGCAACCTTAAAAGCACTTGAGAAGAAAGAAATCGTTCGTTGCGATTTAGAAGAACAAAATATAAAACCTGAACCCGTACAATTGGCACAAATGCCCTTAACGCCAAATGAAGATCAAAAGAAAGCCATTCAAACCATTTTAAAATCGCAAAATAAATACCAAGCGTTTTTATTGGATGGTTTAACAGGCAGTGGTAAAACAGAAGTTTATTTGCAAGTGATGTATGAGGTATTAAAGCAAGGCAAACAAGTGCTTGTTTTAGTACCTGAAATTGGTTTAACCCCACAAACCATTAGCCGTTTTCAATCACGCTTTCATTGCAATATTGCCCTACTCCACTCAGGTTTAAACGACACTAAACGCTTACAAGCTTGGCAGCATGCTCAAACAGGCAAAGCTTCTATCATTCTCGGTACACGTTCAGCAATTTATACGCCTTTACCTAATTTGGGCTTAATTATTTTAGATGAAGAACATGATCTTTCATTCAAACAACAAGAAGGTTTTCGCTACCACGCACGAGATGTTGCCATGTATCGTGCACACCTTGAAAATTGCCCAATTATTTTAGGTTCTGCGACACCGAGTATCGATAGCTATTATCTAGCACGTCAAGAAAAGCTCACGCGTATCGAATTAAATCAACGTGCAGGTTCGGCAGTCATGCCTAAAATGCATTTAATCGATTTAAAAGTCGCTAAAAAACAAAATGGGCTAAGTGATATTTTAATTGCTGAGATCAAAAAACGTTTAGAAAAAAAAGAACAGGTTTTAATTTTCTTAAATCGACGTGGCTATGCACCTGTTTTAATTTGTGAAAGTTGTGGTTGGCAAGCCAATTGTCCACATTGTGATGCGCACTTTACTTTGCATCTCAAACCTTATCAGCATTTACATTGTCATCATTGTGGCACAATTAATCGTTTACCTGATGCATGCCCTAAGTGCAATCAAACTCAATTAAAACCGATTGGCATAGGGACAGCTAAAGTTGAAGAAACATTAAATGAACTCTTTCCGAATTTTCCTGTATTACGAGTTGATCGTGACTCGACCAGTCGTATTGGAAGTTGGCAACGGCTTTATGATCAAATCCAAAAGAGTGAACCCACCATTTTGTTGGGGACACAAATGCTCGCCAAAGGACATCATTTTCCTTATGTAACCTTGGTGGCTATTTTAGATATTGATGCAGGTTTATTGAGTGTTGATTTCCGTGCAACAGAGCGCACGGCACAGTTAATCATTCAAGTTGCAGGACGTGCGGGGCGTGGTGAAAAGAAAGGCGAAGTCTATTTGCAGACTTTGCGTCCAGATCACCCCCTCTTAAATACATTGATCGAAAAAGATTACCGTGCTTTTGCCAAACAGACATTAAAAGAGCGTCAGATCGCGTTACTCCCGCCCGCTCGTTATGCCATTTTGATTCGCTGTGAATCTAAAAATCAGGATGAAAATTTAAAATTTCTCACTGAAATGGCACAATTACTCAGACAAAATTCAGAAGAAAATTTAATTGATATTTGGGGGCCAATCCCCGCACCGATGGAACGTAAGGCAGGTCGTTATCAGGCACATGTCGTATTGCTTTCACAAGATCGGGCAAAAATGCATTTCTACATTCGCCAATGGTGGCAAAACCTATTACATCAAAAACCATCAAATATGAAAGTCACCATTGATGTCGATCCGCAAGAATTGAGTTAAAGGTATTTCTGAATAGAAATGACTCAAGATTAGGCTATTTCGAGGGTCATTTTTAACAACTATTTTCAAAACTAGATTTTAGAGAAAATTACCACACAAATACCGTTAAATCAGTCACAAAACCAAGTTACAATTCGCATAGAAAGAGAAAGACAAAAGGCGCAGGGATGTCATTGTTATTACAAATTACTATTTTCCTCGGTGCAGCTTTATTACTGGTACCTTTAGGGAAAAAGCTCGGGATCGCCACTGTCCTCGGCTATTTATTCACTGGAATCATCCTTGGCCCTAGTGTATTTAATATTGCCAATGACCCAGAAGAAATCATGCATCTTGCCGAATTTGGTGTGATTCTACTGATGTTCTTGATTGGTTTAGAACTTCGTCCGCAACGGCTTTGGGAAATGCGCCAATCCATTTTTGTCATGGGAACACTACAAGTTGTTGTGACAGGGATTGTATTGATGGGAACAGTTTATCTGCTTCTTCAACAATCACTTTCTGCAAGCTTCGTGATTGGCTTTGCCCTCGCTCTTTCTTCTACAGCATTCGTCTTACAATTACTTGCTGAAAAACAGCAACTCAATACCACACATGGTCAACAATCTTTCTCAATTTTGCTCTTTCAAGATATTGCCGCCATTCCATTACTCGCAATCATTCCTCTTTTAGCAGGCGGTGAAACCACTCATCACGGGATCGCATACTTTGCTGGAATCATTGCAACATTCACAGGCTTATTCTTGTTTAGTCGTTATGTGATGCGTCCTTTTTTCCGCTTTGTCGCAAAAAGTGGTGCAACAGAGCTAATTACTGCCGTTGGACTTTTTATCGTTCTTGGCGTTGTTTTATTGATGGATTTTATCGGAATCAGTACCACATTAGGCGCATTCCTTACAGGTGTATTGTTAGCTGATTCAGAGTTTCGCCATGAATTAGAGGCCAGTATTGCGCCATTTAAAGGGCTATTACTCGGTCTATTCTTTATGACGGTCGGTATGACTACACAATTGTCTTTAATTGTTGATATGCCTTTACTGATCATTGGGGGCGCACTGGCTTTAATTTTGATCAAAGCCTTGGTGATGGTCGCAATAGCACGCCTGAAGAAAATGAGTTGGTCAAATAGCTTAATGGTTGCTGTCTGTTTGGCTCAAGGTGGTGAATTTGCATTTGTGGTACTTAACGTTGCCAAAAGTGAAAAAGTCCTTACTCTAGCGATCATCGAACCGATTACCTTAATCGTGACACTTTCTATGGTGATGACGCCGATTTTCTTCTGGTTGGTCAACAATAAAATCGTTCCGTGGCTGAATAAAGGTGTTGAACCGAAATATGATGATATTCCCAATCAACACCCTGCTTTAATCATTGCAGGGTTTGGACGTGTTGGACAAATCGTTGCCCGTTTAGCGCGTATACAACATTTTCAATTTACAGCGATTGATAATAATTTACAAAGAATCGATTTTGTTCGTCGTTATGGTGGAACATTATATTATGGTGATGTGACTTTACCCGACCTATTACGTTCAGCAGGTATTGAGCATGCCAAAGTTTTTGTTTTAGCAATTGATGATGTTGAAGATTCAATGAACGTTGCACGGCATATTCGTTTGAATTATCCAAATATCACCTTATTAGCTCGCGCTCGCGATCGTCACCATACGCATTTATTACGTGATTTAGGTGTAAAACATATTTGGCGTGAAACCTATCTGACTTCTTTAGGGATGGGTTATCGCATGCTATGTGAATTGGGTCTTTCTAAAGAAAAAGCCTACGACAGTATTGAAATATTTCGAAACTACGATGAGCAATTATTAGCTCGACAACAACATATTTATGCTGATGAGCAAAAAGTGTTTGAAAGCTATAAAAATTTCCTATCGGAGCTTGAGCATTTATTTGAAAGTGATACGCAAGCTGCTACTCAAGACCCAGCTCAATTTAAAGATGATCCAAATCAGGATGAATCAGGACTTGAACGAGTAGATGTTTCACATACTGAGCAAGATCGAATCAATGTCACTCGAGATAATGACAATTCACCTTTATAAATGATCAAGTTTTCCCTTATAAAATGAATTTTCAATAAGATGAAACTTGTGATTTAAGATATCGTCACCATCTAAGCAGGGATTTGGAGAATTTTATGTCTGATTTACGTCAACGTTTTTATATTGAAGATAGTCCTGTGCGTGGTGAAGTTGTGCATCTAGAAGAAGCACTACAAACAATTTTGGCTCAACGAAGCTATGCACCTGCTGTACAGATTTTATTAGGTGAAATGCTCAGCGCAACCGCTTTGTTAGCAAGTACATTAAAAATCAAAGGACGTATCAGCTTACAAATTCAGGCACAAGGTACGTTTAAATGGGCAATGGCTGAATGTAACCACTTAGGTGATGTTCGAGCTTTGGCAGATTACGAAGAAGATCCTCGTTTTATGCAAGGTGAAGACAGCCGTGCCGTGCTTGCAGCTTTGGTCAAACCTGTTTTATTTATCAATATTGAACCTGAATTTGGTGAGCGTTATCAAGGGATTGTTGCCTTAGATCAACCGACTTTAGCAGGTTGTTTAATGCAATATTATGATTTGTCGGCACAGATTCCAACACGTATTGTCCTCGCAAGTTCTGCACAACGTTCAGGCGGCTTACTGATTCAATTATTACCACGTAATAATGAAGAAGAACAACAGCGTGTAGATGAAGACTTGTGGCCTCGTTTAACCATGCTGACTGAAACGCTTAAGCCAGCAGAGTTAACAGATTTGCCTGCGCAAGACATTCTTTATCGTTTATATAACGAAGAAGAAGTGCGTCTTCCTGAAGTTGAAAAACTTCAATTTAGCTGCACATGTTCTCGTGATAAATGCAAAAATGCCTTGATTCAAATTGGCTTAGAAGCAGTTAAAGAAACCTTAGAAATCCAAAATCCGATTGAAATGGATTGCCAATTCTGTAATAAGAAATATCAATTCACAGCAAAAGAGGCATTGGATCTTTTCGGTGAACATTTAAGCTAAGTAATTTAAGCTAAATGTAAAGCAGCAAATATTTAACCCGAAATAAGTTTATTCACTGAACTTATTTCGGGATTCCATTCACAATACCCAACTTCTTTTCTATTTAAGCTTAAATATATAAAATTTCTGAATTTACAGAATCAATCCAATTTGTCCTATAGATAACTTTTGAAACAATAACAACACCATTCGCCTCTTCCATCTTGTCTAAAAAAAGCATAAAAATAGAATAAAGCTAAACAAATAATGACTTTAAATATGGCAAAAAACTTCTATGAGGAATTAGGTGTCGCTAAAACAGCAACACCCGACGAAATTAAAAAGGCTTATCGTAAATTAGCGAGAAAATACCATCCAGATGTAAGCAAGGAAGCCGACGCTGAAGAAAAAATGCAGGCCATCAATGTGGCTTATGACACGCTTGGTGATGCAGAAAAGAAAAAGCAATACGACTTTGAATTAGAACATCCACAAGGTTTTGGTGGCTTTGGACAAGGTTCTGGCGGCTTTGGGCAAGGTTCAGGTGGTTTTGGTGATGGACAGTATTATCAGCAAAGTCACCAAGGCAATGCACAAGACTTTAGCGGATTTGAAGATTTATTCGGTCGTTTTGGTGGTGGTTTTGGCGGTGGTCAACAGCATGATTTTGGTCAACGTGGTTCTAGACAGCAAAGAAGCTATAAGGGTGAAGACCAACACGCCAGTATAGAAGTTCCGATTGACGTTGCCTATGAAGGCTCAACGCAAAGCATTACCCTACAAATCCCGACTTATAATGCTTATGGCGAACCTGAGGTTCAGCGTAAAACCTTACAAGTTAAAATTCCAAAAGGCATGAAAGAAGGCCAACAAATTCGTCTTTCTAAGCAAGGTCAAGCTGGGATTAATGGTGGTGAAAATGGTGATTTATACATTGAAATTCAGTACCAAGATACAGATCGTATTCATGTAGAAGGCGCCGATGTGTATTACACCGTTGATGTCACACCTTGGGAAGCTGCACTCGGACAAAGCATTGAAGTCAGTACACCCGCAGGGAAAGTAAAAGTCACCGTTCCTAAAAATGCCAAAAACAATCAACAATTACGTTTAAAAGACAAAGGGATACCAAATAAAACACCAGGACACTTATATTTGGTGATTAATATTGTATATCCAAAAGCAGAAACAGAAACCCAGCAAAAAGCTTATCAAGACTTTGCTGATGCTTTTTCACATTTTAATCCTCGTTCATAAACCTGTATGCAAATTAACAATGTCAAAGGAGAGCAATCATGACAACTATTCAATATCGTGAGATTGTCTATGACGGTTATCAGGATGCAGAAATCGTTGACGAAAACTTAAATTTAGATCTGAAACGCTTTGCACAAGCATGCGGTCAAAGTCCTGATTGGATTTTGCAATTGCTTGAATATGAAATTTTACCTGCACGTCCTGAAGATCGTATTCATCAATTCTTTGGAGAGGATATTTCACGTGCTCGCCGAGCTTATCGTCTACAACGTGACTTTGAAGCCAGTCTTTCCGCCGTCGCAATGATGATGGATTTAATTGATGAAGTTCAACAATTACGCAAACAAGTCAAACACTTTCACTTTGAATAACGCTAATTCATTTCAAATTGTTAATAGCTAGTGACAGGTTAATATTTAACCTGTCATGATCAGCAACCTGTTCTTTATGTTTTGCTAAGTTGTTTTTGTTAATCGATTAAAATCTTTTACATGAGGTGACGTGCTACCATGAACTCTAAGGTAATGAATAAAAAGCTTAAACTGATGTTTCCTGAACACAGAGAGCTGATGTGTACTTTAAAACAAGAAGATCCACATTTTGCTAAACTTTTGACAGATCATGATCAACTAGATCGTGAAATTAGCCAACTTGAACAGGATCCCATTAATCATATTCATGCGGACATTGAGCTGCTGAAACGCAAAAAATTAAAATTAAAAGATCAACTTTATCTTATTCTACAAAAAGCAGCTCAAATGAATCCTCAAACAGAATAACCTTTGATTATTTCAGTTTTGTGATTTTTTCGACTTCTTTCATGGTTTGCTTAATCGGTTCATAATTTAAAAACCAAAGCAGATCGACACGTTGATTTCTGTGTTGTTGAGCGAGCATATCAATGACACTTCTCTCCCCTCGTCCAACCAAATGTCTGCGATAAAAATAGACAATTAGAATTACGGTGCAGAACAACATCACCATCAACATCATCCAGAAACCAACAGGATTTTTCAGTCCGGGAATAAATTCAAAATTCATCCCATAGACACCTGTTAGTAATGTTAATGGTGCAAATACAGCCGTAATGATGGCAAGTATTCGCATATTTTCATTGGTTTGATTGGCAATTGCTGAAAAATGCAGATCAATTGCAGATTGTATTGCATTACTCAAACGCACTGTATATTTTTGAATCCGCTCAACATGGCTAACAAGATCATCCACACGAACGAGCATCATGTCTTGTTTTTCAGTCTTTTTCTTGCCTTTTAAATGAGAATAATTTTCTACGATTTCATCTCTAAGTTCTTGTAAAGAATCAATTTGCTCTTCACACAAATTTTCGATTTGTTGAAAGCCTAAATTCTCTTGAAAAAGCTGGTGCCATTTGGAAAATCGACGATTACCTTGCAATAATTCTTGCTGCCAAAATTCAACACGTTTTGATAATGGGCCACGTAAATCTAAATAGCCATCAATCATAATATTTAACAAGCGTAATGCTAAATCCAAGGGCGTAAGTGGTAATTTACGAGGTTTATTTTGTTCATCTAAACTTTTAGTCGTGATCGTGCTGATTCGTGACAAATAACTCTCAAAAGTATGATTACCTTTTTCATGTACCGTAATCAAAACCTGTGAAGTTATGATAAAACTAATCGGAGAAGTCGCTAATCCATAGACATTTTCATACTGATCTGTCGCACTTTCACCATTATCAATTTGGTCATCAGGCGTAATCAATTTACGAAAAATGAGTAAATCGTACTCTTCCATCGCATCAAATGCGCAAGGATGATCTATATTTAAAATATCTCGAATGTGATATTCATTGAGATGAATACCTGTTGCATCCAAAACTTCTTTTTGCCATTGGTCAGCACGATTCACCACATCTTCGCGGGTACAATCAATCCAAATAAATTGCTGTTCTGCTTGAGAACTATTTTCTCGCTGTACACAGGTATGGTGTTCATCTTGATGTTGAAAAAAATAAAATGTTTGCATAATCGCAATGATTGTTGGCATTTCTTAATTTACATCATGCCATAAAAAAAGCCCTGAGCAAGCCAAAGTTATCACTTTGACAAAGCTCAGAGCCTTTTTAATCAATTTTAATTCACATGAGTAAGCTCATGTGAATAGGCAAAAGATTAAGCTTGATCTACATCTTTCATTGTTAATTTAATACGACCGCGGTTGTCTACATCTGCAACTTGTACTTTAACGTCTTGACCTTCAGCCAATACGTCAGACACGTTTGCAACACGTTCGTTAGAAATTTGAGAGATATGAAGTAAACCATCTGTACCTGGCATAATGTTTACAAACGCACCGAATTCAACGATACGAATCACTTTACCAACATAGATTTTACCTGGTTCAACTTCAGCAGTAAGTGCTTGGATTTTAGCGATTGCAGCTTGAGCAGCCGCTTTAGTTTCACCAAATACACGAACAGTACCATTGTCTTCGATATCAATCGCTGCTTTAGTTTCTTCAGTGATTGCACGAATCGTCGCACCACCTTTACCAATAACATCACGGATCTTATCTGGATTGATGTTGATCACTTGGAATGTAGGCGCATGCATTGAAATTTCAGGACGTGCACGTGAAATCACTTGGTTCATTGCATTAAGAATATGCATACGACCCGCATATGCTTGATTCAACGCAGCTTCCATGATTTCTTCAGTGATACCTTCGATCTTGATATCCATTTGAAGTGCAGTAATACCGTTAGCAGAACCCGCTACTTTAAAGTCCATATCACCAAGATGATCTTCATCACCTAAGATGTCAGAAAGAACTGCGAAGCGCTCGCCTTCTTTCACTAGACCCATTGCGATACCCGCAACTGGTGCTTTAAGTGGAACACCTGCATCCATAAGTGATAATGAAGCACCACAAACAGAAGCCATAGAAGATGAACCGTTAGACTCTGTAATATCAGATACGATACGAATCACGTATGGGAAACGATCAGCAGCAGGAAGAACTGCTTGTACACCACGACGTGCTAAACGACCATGACCAATTTCACGACGCTTAGGACCAGATTCACGACCTGTTTCACCTACTGAATATGCAGGGAAGTTGTAATGCAACATGAAGTTGTCAGTTTTCGTACCTGAAAGTGTATCCACCATCAATGCATCACGCGTATTACCCAAAGTTGTTGTTACCAACGCTTGAGTTTCACCACGAGTAAACAATGAAGAACCGTGTGCACGATCTAATACACCCACTTGAACGTCTAAACCACGAACAGTTTTAGTATCACGACCATCAATACGTGGTTTACCTGACAAGATGTTGTCACGTACTGTACGGTATTTAAGGTCTTCAAATAATTCATTTAAATCATCTGCAATGCCTGTTTCGTCATTTTCTGGAACGAATTGAGCAACAGCTTCAGCTTGTAATGCATCTAAAGCAGCATAACGGTCATGTTTAACCGCAATGGTGTATGCCTCAGAGATTTTTGCTTCAAAAGCTTCTTTAAGTTTTGCACGAAGATCTTCGTTTTTAGCTGGCGCAGTCCAAGTTGACTCAGTTGCACCTGCTGCCGCAGCAAATTCTTTAATCGCTTGGATTGCGATTTGCATTTCGTCATGACCGAAAAGCACAGCACCTAACATTTGATCTTCTGAAAGTTCTTTCGCTTCAGATTCAACCATGAGAACTGCTGACTCTGTACCTGCAACAACAAGGTCAAGATCGCTTTCTTTAAGTTGTTCTAAATTTGGGTTAAGAACGTATTCACCGTTGATCAAACCCACACGTGCGCCAGCAATTGGACCACGGAATGGAACACCTGCAATTGACATTGCAGCTGAAGTACCTAACATTGCAGCAATGTCAGCATCCATCGTTTTATCAGAAGAAACAACAGTTGCTGTTACTTGGATTTCGTTATAGAAACCTTCTGGGAATAATGGACGAATTGGACGGTCAATCAGACGTGAAATTAAAGTTTCAGCTTCAGAAGCACGACCTTCACGTTTACCATAACCACCTGGAATACGACCAGCAGCATATTGTTTTTCTTGATAATTTACTGTTAATGGAAAGAAGTCTTGACCCGCTTTCGCTTTTGGTTGAGCAACAACAGCAACAAGTACTGTTACGCCACCCATTGTAATCATTACAGTATTTGCTTGACGTGCAACACGACCTGTTTCAAGTACAACTTGGTGTTGGCCATATTGAAATTCTTTACGAATAACATTAAACATTGACATGTATTTTTATTTCCTAGTTCTTTTGAACAGTTATTCTAGTGGAGACCCCTAAGGTTTGGCATTCATTTTAACCACATAAATGACAAAGCTTAGAAGCCGACCTCACTAGAGAATAAACACTAATTTTAAACACAAAGAAGGAGCGAAACATTCGCCCCTTCCAATGATCTAGTCAAAAGCTAGATCGACTTTAGTTTTCATCAATACAGCATTCAGCATGCAATAATCCGAAAATAAAAGTTTAAATCGAATTAACGACGTAAACCTAAAGCAGCAATCAAATCGCTATAACGAGTAGCATCTTTACCTTTAAGGTAGTCAAGAAGCTTACGACGTTGGTTAACCATACGAATCAAACCACGACGGCTATGATGGTCGTGTTTATGTTCTTTAAAGTGACCTTGCAAATCATTGATTTGAGCAGTCAATAAAGCAACTTGTACTTCTGGTGAACCAGTGTCATTTTCAGCACGAGCGAATTTCGCAACGATCTCTGCGCGATCTGTATTTGTTAAAGCCATTCGATTTCTCCGAGATGCTTATATATACTTGATAAAAATCAATTTAATGAAAAACATTAACTTTGACTGCCGTGCATCACTACAGCAGTCGCCTATTTTAAAGGAACTACCCTAAGATTGCAAAATTATCGTGGTGATATTTGTCTTATATCTTCAAAGCCAATCCCTTTTATTGATCAACACGACATTTCCCTTGTAGAAAAAACTAGGATAAAAAGTCAGAAAACTCAGGTCAATTGAAGGGTTTGCTCAAGCTGATCTAAAAATCTTACTTGCAAATTTATAACTAAGCTTTGGCAATTAGGACACTGACAATAAAAGGTTCTAAAGGCAGACTGGCACATATAAAAAAAATGATGGAATACAATGTGAAAATATTTTCAACCAATACCTGTTACGTGCCAAAGGATTTAAGCACCGTTACACAGTCAAAGCATGAAGTTGCCGCAGAACTTGGGGGAATGACTGATGCACAAGTACAAAAAATTTGGCACAGCATTGAGTCTTTATACAAAACAGGGAATCACCCGTTAATTAGTGTTTGCATAAGACGCAAAGGGCAAATGATTTTAAATCGTAGTCTAGGCTATGCACAGGGCAACACTGCCAATGGTTTAGCGAAAGATGCTCTTATTGCCACTCCTGATTCACCTGTATGTTTATTTTCAGCATCTAAAATTGTGACTGCCATGCTGATCCATATGTTGGATGAAACAGGTGAAATCAATTTACTTGACCCGATTAGCCATTACATCCCTGAATATGCTCAGAATGGTAAAAGTCGCGCCACGATTTTTCATTTATTGTCACATCGTGGTGGAATTCCTCGCATTGAAATGGAAGTTACACCTGAATTATTGTTTGATCGTGAGCAAATTTTACATCATCTTTTTGCAGCAAAACCGTTACTCCCCGCAGGTACACACCTTGCCTACCATGCAGTGACCGCAGGTTATGTGTTGGGAGAACTGGTTGAACGCGTGACTGGACAAGACATTCGTCAGTTTCTACATGAGCGCATTGAAAAACCAATGGGAATGGATTACTTCAACTACGGCCTAAAATCTGAGTTCCGTGATCAAGTTGCGTTGAGTGCTGCAACAGGGATTCACCCAAAATTAGGCACTGATTTTTATTTAGATCATGTCTTAGGTGGTGGTTTAGAACTTGCCGTAGATGTAACCAATGACCATCGTTTCATGGATACCATTTGCCCAGCAGGAAATATTTATACCAGTGCTGAACAAGCCAATCGTTTCTTCGAAATGTTGCTCAATGGTGGTGAATACAATGGTACACAGATTATGAGTCCTCAAACTGTTTTCCGGGCAACTTTACCAACTTCCGCAACAAGTATTGATCGTACACTTTTAGCACCGATGCGTTATGCACTGGGGCCAATGCTCGGTAATAATCCAGTCGGAATCTTTGGTCCACACACAGGACAAGCTTTTGGACATTTAGGTTTTTCTAATATCCTGTGTTGGGCAGATCCTGAGCGTGATATCAGTGTCAGTATTCTAAATACAGGAAAATCTGTTGTAGGTACGCATCTGAAATCTTTAGCAAATGTGTTATTGCAGATTTCTACTCAATGTCCAAAAATTCCAAAAGCGCAACGCCGTTCTTTATTCAGTACTGATCGCACTACAATGGATTTGGTTTAATTTAAAATCACGTAATTATTTGTTTTAATATAGATATTTACTTTAAAACCGTTCTAATAAAAAAGCCCTAAGATTACGCTTAGGGCTTTTCCATTTACGCTGTAATTTCTTATTTTTTCATTGTTGTTTTTTAATTTATTATTTTATTTTCCGTGCCCATTCACGTTTTATTAATGCGGTCCATGTTCTTAATTTTTCGCATTTCCTTATGTTTTGTATTGTGACAGATTTAATTTCCAACAAAAGTCGCATTTTCCACCTTTTCCTGTACGAAATAACCCACATTGGGTAAACAATGAGAGTTTAAATCGAGGCAGACTATTAATATTTTATAAATGACCAGTGCTATAGATTGAAACTTTGAGTAACCGAAATATGAAATCGTAGCGAATAAAAAAGCCCTGTAGTCTCTCCCAAAACTACAAGGCTTAGCGGCTGTAAGTTTCCTCTTATTACTTACATCATGTAAGTTCGCAGTCTCTCGACTTTAACTCGTTATTATTATGCGATTTTACTCAACGATCCTTGCTGAGCTCTTTATGGACTCATCATCTCAGAAAGCCTTATGAAGCTCTATGCGCTAATATCTCGAATTCATGTAAGCAATTTCGTACATGATGTAAATTAGTTACATTTCATTAACAATTATTTTTTTTATTTAATTTTACTAACCAATCCGCTCATTCTAATGGTTGCAATGCTCAAAGATTGTCTAAATGCATTTTGATCGACCAGTAAACTCACTACAGACTTTGCACGTGTTATTGCTGTGTAAATCAGTTCTTGGCTTAAAAGTTTTGTTGCAGCCTTATCCAAAACCACAGCAGTATGGGTAAACTCTGAACCTTGCGACTTATGAATGGTCAGTACAAAAGCCGTTTGAATGGCTTTAGGCAGTCGAGTGGCAGAAATCCATTTATTTAAACTTGGGAAAAATACTTCAAATTGTTCAGCTTGCTGTCTGTGTTTAAAACAGATTCCTATATCACCATTGGATAGTCCCAATTGATAATCGTTATAAGTCATCATC
Source organism: Acinetobacter sp. P8-3-8 (assembly GCF_000214135.1). Classification (GTDB taxonomy): domain Bacteria; phylum Pseudomonadota; class Gammaproteobacteria; order Pseudomonadales; family Moraxellaceae; genus Acinetobacter. The sequence goes on along the minus strand of NZ_AFIE01000003.1, from coordinate 50,671 downwards.
ACGGGGCGACCGACATACCAATCGCCTTGACGGTATAAAGTTGGAAGCGCTTCAAATAGAGCCCTTTCCATCTCTAGGTTTAAAGTATTCAAACCAAACTGACCATGTCGTACAGCGGTCAGTATTCGATATTGATCAAATGCTTGGGTAACTGAATCTATGTAGTCATTGGGATTTTCAGCGTTGAGATATTCTTTTAAACTTTGAAAATACTGCTGAAATCCCCAACTCAATTTCTGATAATACGAAGCTAAATCTGCTTGGGGAATATCTTCAGGTAGATATTCCAGTTGAATGATATCTTGCATATCTTTTTGCAAAAGAATCGGCTTCAATTCAGACGCCTGTACCACTTCAGTTTCAAAACGGTTGAGTAATGTTGTTTGGTCAATATCAGACTGTTTTTGCGCCTGAATAAATTGCGCCATTTTTCCAATCAGGGCATCACCTTTAAAACGCTGACTGTTCAATAAATGGCTACGATTTTCTTGTAAGGATGCAACTTGTTGTAAATCTGCAAGAACCGATCCGACATCCACCGAAGCAAGCTGATTGGCATCGCCCAATAAAATCAATCGACAATGGTCAGGAACAGCTTCAAATAATAAAGTCGCCAAATTTAAATCCAGCATCGAAGCTTCATCAATCACAATCACGTCGTAAGGTAAGGGTTGTCGCTGATTAAAGCGTGGCAATTGTTGATGGCCTAAGCCCAATAAACGATGAATCGTAATAGGATTGAATTGCTCTAAACGGAGTCCAAATTTTTGTAATTTAGGATCTAATAATGATTTTTGTAATGCCTCACCCATACGTTGCGCAGCCTTACCTGTTGGTGCTGCCATAGCAATACGAATATCTGGAATTGCATGATGTAATACCGCAATAATTCGTGCCAAAGTGTATGTTTTACCCGTCCCTGGCCCACCTGTAATGATATTAAAAGCATGTTGTGCAACGCTATTTAAAGCCGCTTTTTGATGTACATCCGTCAAAAGATCAGCAAAAGGGGCAACATCGATAGACTGTATTTTTTGTTGTTTTAACCGAATGACTTGGGTCGCTAATCGTTGCTCTAATTTCCAATAACGATACAGGTAAAGATATTGTGCATCATAAACAAAAGGCGCGACCTGATTTTGTGTCCTATCCTCTGATAAGGCAAGCTCTGATAAAGCGAGATGCCCCAAGCTTTGTATATTTTGCCCATGTTGTGCAATACAACTATCGCCTTGCAAATTTGCTTCTAGCACTTTTTCAATCAGCGATTTCGCCTGATCGAGCTGATGTGAGCCTGTGGAAAACTGCTGTAACAGATACTGACTCCACACTGCTATCCATTGCGGTGTTTGAATGTCCAAATCTTGTTTATTTTCCACACAGTTATCCTCAGAGTTATCTACAAGGTTTTAAACATAGTTATCCACATGGTAACTACATATTAATAAAAGAATAAAGCTACTTATCCAGCATTTTTAAGTATTTTATCCTCAGCAAAATATCCCAAAATCGCATCTAACCTGAGAATAAATTCACTGCTTGGTCGCCAATAGTGATAGCCTTGCTCAGCTTGACCATTCATACCACGTAAATAAAGATAAGTTGCACCACCCAAATCACGCTCGATTTGATAATTTTCAAGTTGTACGCTCAAATAACGATGTAAAGCAACCAAATACAAAGATGCTTGTAGCCAATAACTGGCATGTGACATGCTTTCCTGTATGGCTTGAGTTGCATAATTTTGTTGCTCTAAACCTAAGAAATTACTTTTATAATCGGCAATGTGATATTGCTGACCATCAAAAAATACCAAGTCAATTGAACCATTTAAATAACGAGCAGAATTCATTTCTTTAAATTCTGGCATATGAATATCATATTCATCAAAGAGTTGATGGATTCGTTTAGTTGCCAAGACTCGATCGGATAATGCCAAATAGAATGGAAACTCAGATAAATACTGATGTATATCCAGCTGTCCTAATTCAAAATGATCTAAAATTGGTGTTGTTAATACATCATTTAACCAGTCTGCAACCCATTGCAATAACGTTTCTTCAACCTTTTGCCCATCTTCAACTTTTTGATTATCGTGGTTTGCTTCCTGTGGAAAAGCCAATTGATACTGGGCAATTAATTCAGACCACAATGATGAATAATCATTTTTAAATCGGCGATGAATTTCGAGTTGCCAATATTGTCGGTCTTTAAAATCAATATGTTCAAAGATTTCATGTAAGAAATTCCCCGCCACTGTTCCTTTTGGAAAATTAGCTTTGATCCAAGCAATCGGTTGGACTTTTTCTTCACTTTCATCTGCAATAGGTTCAACAATAACCTGTTGGATTTCATCCTCAGCACTCTCTATCACTTGTTCAGCAACAGCCAAGGCATCTTGGATTTGTTGACGTGTTAAATGCTGTGCCAATGCACTAAAACTGGTTTTGCCTCGTGCATAAAAACGTTGGGTTGGAAATACTTCTGCGACAAAAGGCTGCTGAATCTCTGCTTTTGTTGCTTCTAAACGTACTGGTCGTTCAAGCAATAAATCCTCTTGAGCACTGCCTGCATGCTGAAATGCTGTGACAGGATGACCTCGCCAAAACGCCAAACCTGTTGTTGATTTTCCAACATTGTCCTGCATCATGGCATAGACCCGATAACTGGCGCGGGTTAATGCCACGTACCATAAACGATGATGCTCGGCCAATGCACGTTCATCATGTTGTGCAATGTCTTCTTTTTTCAGTGTATTCGCGTCATTTACTGCAACAACACGTTGGATTTCAACTTTCCCAGTGTTGTCGTTGAGTTGCTCTATGGTCGAAAAGTTGAGTGTTTTGTGCATTTCCTTAAAGTCTTTATCTGCACCCAATAAAAATACGACTTTAAACTCTAAACCTTTAGATTGGTGAATGGTCATCAATTGAACCCCTGCCTCATTTGACAGCTTGCGTTCCATTTCCCATTCACGCTCCATTGGCATAGTCAGTTGTTTTAAATACCAATGATAAAGATTTTGTGCTCCTTGATATTGCTCACTGTGCTGACTTAATAATTCGGTTAAATGACGTAAATTCACCACCACACGCTCATTGTCACGACTTTGTTTTTCAACCAACTTTGTCCATACGTGGAACTGCGTCAGTGCATATTGCCAAGCGGTTAAAAAACCTTGATTCAACCACATCTCACGAATCTGATCGAACTGCTCAATATAATGACTTAACCCATCAGCATGTTGTTCCAACTCAATCAGTTGTGTCAGTTGAAAGCCCATTAAGCGACTGAGCAAAGCACGCTTTATTTTGGCTTCATCATAGGGATGCATAATCGCTGCGAGCACAGCCCCCACGTCCTTGGCAATCTGACTTTCAAAAACACTTTTTTTCGAAGGACGATTCGTACGAATCCCTAAAAACTCTAAAGCGGATTGGGCTTTATCTAAGCCATCATGGTTTTTCGACAAAATCGCAATATCATTTTCATCCAGTGCTCGATTCCCCGATTTTTCTGCAAAATATAAATTGCCTTGAATACCTTGGTTGAGTAAATCACGAATTTTCCAAGCCACCTGTTCAGCTTCTTTATTTTTATCTTCAAGTTGTATCCAACGCAAAGGCTGTGGATTTACAGAAGCTTGATCGATTAAGTCCGGATGTGGTCTTGAACCCGCTTGCACTGGGGTATAGCGCACTTGCTCGCCAAAATCTATTTGTCGCTGAAATAAGGCATCAACCACTTCAACCAAAGGTTTCACCGAACGATGGTTATAAATGAGGTTGTATTCATGCCCTTCTTTGCCAAACACATCTTGATGTGCTTTGAGAAAAGTCAGCATGTCGCCACCACGGAAGCCGTAAATCGCTTGTTTGCGATCGCCTACCATGATCATGCAACCATTTTTGACACGACTTGGATGACGCCAAATTTGCGCCAACATATCATCCTGATCTTGATTGGTATCTTGAAATTCATCGACGAGAATTAACGGATAAGAAGCATGTACAAATGTCGCAAAACGTTGCCCTTGCTCACCTTGCAACGCTTCGGCAAGTGTTCGAATTTGTTGTGAAAATGTCGTTTCACCTTTTTGTTGTAAAACTTGTGGTAAACGTTTTTTAACTTCTTGAGCGAGATAATATTTTAAGAACGTATCTGTTCCGACCAATTGTGCTTCAAAATTTTCAATCTGTTGATAAATATCAAGTAACTGCTTAATGATAGGATGTTGATAAAACGTCGTCTGTACACTTTCCGCAGCAGATTTTTTAAAAATCTGTTCTTCACGCAATACTTTTATAAGCGTCGCTAAGTCTGCTTTCTCTGTAGTAAGTGAAATACTTAAATAATGTTTTGCACCCGAACGCTGTAATGTTTCGATAATGTGAGGCAAGCTTTTGGCAAAGATACGATTAAAACGACCATTTCTAAACTTGGTCCCATTAATCTGTTTGTAATGCTCACCGTCCAATAAATAATAAGCTGCTAAAGACTGCAATTGATCCTGTGAAATCTGTTTAAGTTGCTCAACCGCGCTTTGAAACTGCTCAAAATCAACGGTGGAAAATTGCGGTTCAATAAAGTTTGCTGAAGCAAAATTTAAACTTTGCTCAACAGTTGCAACATAGTAATCCACACCGTGTAATTCGCCTGAAAACATCAAACTATCGATGATTTCTTGCGGTTGTTTTTGAATCCATTCACGTAGAATGTCATGGATCAATTGATGACTATAACTTTTCGCATCATCGGTAATTTCAGCACGTTCAATCTTGCCACTTTCAAAGGCAAATTCACGTAAGAGCTTTTGGCTAAAACTATCTAAAGTTCCAACAAACAATTCATCAAGCTGATCAATCACCAATTTTAATCGCTCACATGCATAGGCAATGCGTGAGGCAAAAATTTCTAATAACTTGGAAAATAAAGGATCAGACTCTTGTTTGGCTTTCGCTAAAACTTCATGTTCAGTTAATTCACGACAAGCCTCAAAATAACGAGATGTTTCTTGTAATCGAGAACGAATACGACTTTTTAATTCAGCAGCAGCTTTACGGGTAAATGTGGTCGCAATGACTTGTTTGGGTAAATATTTTTCTAAAAATATCCGCACCATTAAACTAGATAAAGTATAAGTTTTTCCTGTTCCAGCAGATGCCTCAATCCAGTGTAAACCTGAAAATTGCATATCTGAAATCGGCTGAATAGACACTTTTTTCATGTTTGATATGGCTGAGGTTTCAACAGTTGTTTGCGGAGAAGTCGTATTACTCATGATTATTCCTCCTCCACATATTGATACTGATAAATCGGTTGATACAAATCATGTGCAAATTGATCGCATGCATGTTTCAATAATGCCGTAGCATCTTGTTCTTGCAAGATAAATTGCCAATCTCGATGAAAGCGGGTGGCTTCATTATCTTCCACTGAAAAAGCACTAAAACGTGCGCCATCGGCATTCCACTCTTTTAATAGATCGCCCAGATTATCAGTCACCATTTGCCCAGATTCATTCTCAAACCATTCTAATGCTTTGTCTTTTTCTGCTAATTTTAATAATAAAGCCGCAGGTAAAACCAAAGGTTGTGACTGAGCATAGGCATAGGCCTTAAACCATTCGAGCAAGTATGCTTTGGCTTGTTTAGAACTTAATCCTGTACTGATAATGGTGACATCACTAAACAAAGCGATACGGCGCAACGCTTTGGATTGAGTATCATCTAAATCTAAATAACTGAGCCACAATAAATATTCTAGCCACACTTTGGCACGACGTTTCGCACGACCACTGGATGCATCTAAACTGACCCAATCTTTTATAGCATGTACAGGTACAATAATGTTGACAATTAGATGAGGTTCAATTCGCCATTGGCGTTGTGTGGTTGCTGTGACTTCAGTTGCATAGCGTTTTAAACGAGCATTCAAAGCCTCTTGTTCAGCCAAACTGATTTGCCAAGCACTGTGCTGAACTTTACCGATTGGCAATTGATCTTGTAGCTGATTTTGTAACTGGTTTTGTAGGTGCTCAGTACCATGAATGACTGATTGATCGGCTAGACTGTCTTTGCCTAAATCCTGCTTTTGTAAAAAATCCCGAATCTGATAACGTGCTAAACCATCTAAAACTAAAGGTTCAACTTGAGCTGGAATATCTTCCGCACTCAAATTTTCAACCCCTAGAGTTTTTAGATACAACCGTGCGGGAAAAGTCACATCCTGAATCCATTGCCCTGCATCTAAAACAGTAACGTCATCTTGTACAACAGGATACGGCGTATTTGCCCATGCATCTCTGTGCGATAAGCGATCGGCTTGGCGGATTTGTTGAGCCACTTGATACCATTGATCTTGATAGCGAATATTTTCTGCTGATTCAAAACCATTTGGGTCAAAAGGTTGTAAGCTATGAATGTGATATAGGGATTGAATTTGTTCAGGAATTTCAATGCCGTTTAGCTCAACCAACGTATCGGTTTGATCAGATAACGTTGATTCAGATTGGCTGATAAAAGCAATATGATTCATCAATTCTTGCAATACACTAGATGGATCACGAACTTCACCATCACTCACATCAAAACCATTATAAAACAACCACAAGTTTTCTTGCGCCAAAAGCAAAGCATCCAAAAATGCCCCTTGGTCATCATCTAAACGGGAACGATCACCCAATTGAGGTTTAAGAATTTCCATCAAATCGAAAGGTAAGTGTGAACTTCTATTTGGAAATTTCCCACCATCTAAATTCATCATCACAATCAATTTATACGGTAATGGGCGAATCAAACCAATTTGGCTAAAGGTGATCTGCCCTGTCGGTAAAGCCTGATCAATTTGCCCTTCTAAAATGTTTTGGATTTCGGTAAGTAAATACGGTAATGGCAAATGAATATTTTTAAGAATCGGATTTTCTTGTTCATCGTAAAAACTGGCTAATGTGAGCATACGCTCTTGTTTTTTGACAATTTCACGGACTGATTTTAGCGCTTCAACTCCTGCTTGCTCAAATTCGAGAATGTCTTGCATCAGTAATTTTAACCATGTTTCAGCATCCGATTTTAAGCCTGATTCTGTACCTAACTCATGTGCTGTCATCCAATGGCGACGTTCTGCAAAATCCTGATAGATCTCAATGAGTTTACTGATTAACTCAAAATCACTAGGTAAAACTTGTGCATAACTGAGCGTATTTTCAAACATCGCATGTTCTGGAATAGCCACCCCCAAAACCAAACGATCTAAAGCAAATTTAAAACTAAAACGGTAATCTTCATCATCTGCGCTTAAACCGCGTTGCAAATGTGCATCATCCAAACCACGCTTAAACCCTGCACTGATCAATAGTGCGATCATGCGTTCAGTATTTGGAATATTCAGCGCATAACGTAATTGGGTTGCACTTAAATTCAACCAATCTGCAAAATCTTCAATGGTGAAACGACCTTCCACCAACTGAATCCGCCCCAAAACGGCACGCCATGCATTGACTGCATCCAGTTGTGTCACCCCTGCAATTTTAACAGGTAGATAAACACCCTCTTGATGAGGCACATGTGGAAATACACTTCGAATCAGCGGTTCAACCTGTTTTAAATCAGGGACTAAAACCAATACATCACTTGGACGATGTGGATTTTCAGCACTACTTTGCGCTAACCAGTGAATCAATTGATCTTTTAATACTTCCAGTTGACGAAGCGAAGAATGACAAACATGGATTTGGATTGAGTCATCTTGTTTTTCTATGCGATACGCATGTGCTTCTGGTTCAACCAAGTACAGAATATCGGACTGTAACTTTGACAATAAATGCGTCGGTTCTTCATCAACAAAAGCATCCACCCATTGCCCTTCTTCACCTGATGAAAGGTTGGATAAAATAGAGAAATGGTCACGGGCTTGTTTACCAAAACGGGTGAGCAATGGATGGCGTGATTCACGAATTTCAGCATTAAAATTTAAGGTAAATTCATCAAAGAATTTTTGAATATCTTCATCAGTCGCTTTAGGATGTTTTGCAATAAAACGCTCTTTAACTCTTAAATCATATTGCTTTTTCCAGTTTGGATCGACACTGTCCGCCCAATATTCTTGTGATGGGTTGTAATGTAAAATCACCACATCCAAATATTGTCCTAAGCGTCTTAAAAATTGTAATTGGCTCGGTGGCAGATCCAATAAAGTAAAAACAATCAAACGATTCGGTAATTTTTTTAATGCTTTTTGACGACGTTCAGGGTCATCCATGACTTGCCAAAAATCAGCATCAATACTTTGCATTTCAATAAAATCTTCATGAAATGTATGTTGCCATAACCAACGTTGCCAACGTTCTAATTGCTGTGCTTGATTTAAAGTAAATGCTGAAACTTGTTGATTGGTCTTAAAAAATTGTTGTTCTAAATCCAGTTCTCGACCTTGCCCCCATTGCCCTAACCAATTGTTTGGACAAGTACAAGTATCACCCTGATTCTGCTGGCAACCACGTAAACAATCACCACGATATTGCATATAGTTACTGAACAATTTCGAGACTTGTTCAGATACCCAATACAGCATGCTTTGTTTTTTAAGTTGTTTCTCTAAACCATTTTCAAGCTGTGAAGCAGAGTCATAAATACGTTGAATAATTGAATAAAGTGGATGATCTTCTGCAAGACTATTTTCAGCCGTTTCGATAAAGCCCTTTAAAGTTTGATAAATCCGCCATTTCATAATCAAACGTGGAATATTGGCCTTACGAACTTTATCCTTATCTTCTAAAACTTGTTGATAGGCAAACCATTGAAACCCACGAATGCGTTGATGGAACAGACTATTGGCACTAATACCTTGTTGTTCTGCAATTTTTTGAGTTAACCATTCCTGAACTGCAGGGCTTGGAACAATAAAATGTTGCGTTTGGAGCACAGCAAACGGATTCTTGGAAGGCTTGACTGTATTTTGCAATAGACCTTGCACCAATACTTCAATGCTTTGACTTTGAATCACATGAATTGCCATAATCCCTCAACTGTTAATATTCAATGATTTGTATAAGTGCACAAAAACATAAACATTCGCCACTATACATCTGCATAATACTATGGCATTTTTAAAGCATTATTTGGAAATAACTTCACAATTTCAAGCTTAAAAGCAGCTTCGCCAGAAATATGATAAAAAGCTTGAATCAAAGGTAATTGTTTTATGAAAATTGATAAAATTCCAGACTCGATCGACCCAAATTTAAACCTAGAACAAATTCGAGAAGAATGTTTAGAACTGGTGAAAAAACGTTCTTATGTATCGGCAGGTGCAGCGGTTGTTCCTGTACCTTTCTTTGATGTCGTGATTGATGTGGGAATGCTGTCTTTTTTGATTCCTGAAATTAATGCTCGTTTTGGTTTAGCACCTGATCAAATCAGTGTTTATGACCCTGCAACGAAAAAAATCCATTGGAATGAATTACGCAAACGTGGTTTTGAGTTTTCAGGTTTAGTGGTTGCACGTACCGCAGTAAAATCATCTTTAAATAATATTGCAGCCAAAGTCATCACCAAACAAGTGACTAAGTTTATTCCTTTAGGTGGTTCAATCATTGCAGCAAGCTTGGGCTATATTGTGATGAAAAAAGTTGCCGAAGCACACGTTGAAGATTGCTACAAACTTGCCAAGAGCATTCAGCAGAAACAACAAGCCAGTGTGGTTAAATCTGCTTGATTTACATACTAGAGGGTTTTTAATCCTCCCTTTTTTGAAAAAAGGGACTATAAAATACAAATCCCCCCCTTGCGGAGCACGCTCCTCACCTTTGATAAAGGAAGGAGCTTTAACTAAACTAATCCGTTTTTAACTGTTTTAAAATTGCTTTTAAAACCTGTATACGTGCTGAATATTTATCATTGGTCGCAACAATATGCCACGGCGCATACGAAGTATTAGTACGTGCAAACATATCCGCAGCCGCATTCAAGTAATCATCCCAATGCCCACGATTGCGCCAATCATCAGGGGTAATTTTAAAACGCTTATGCGGTGTTTGTTCACGAGCTTTAAAACGAGCCTCTTGTTCATCCTTGGTTATCGCCAACCAAAATTTGATAATCACCGTTTGATTATCTGTTAAATCTTTTTCATAACGGTTAATTTCATCGTAAGCACGTTGCCACTCAGCAGGTTTAGCAAACCCTTCAATCCGTTCAACCAAGACTCGTCCATACCAAGTGCGATCAAAAATCGTAATTTCCCCCTTATCTGTCAACTTCGTCCAAAAACGCCATAAATAAGGACGACGTAACTCATACTTTTCAGGTGCTGCAATGGTATGGATTTCGTATTCACGAGGATCAAGCTTTTTCACAATTCGTTTAATTGCCCCACCTTTACCTGCCGCATCCATCCCTTCAAAAGTAATGATGATATTGCGTGAATCATTGCGCAGGGCATCGGAGACCTTCTTCGTCAGTTTTTTTAATTCCGCTTGGTAATCTTCTTTACTCATTTGCTCTGTAGAAGGGTTCAGTAACTCCTCTGGAATAGGCGCTTGACGCCATTTAGTACGCACTGTGGTTTTATGTTTCGGTAATTGTTTTAAGGCATGCAAAATATATTGTGCAAATTGTTGATCACGGACTGTTTCATCCTCACAATCAATCACATACCAATCATCGGTAAATCGCTGACGTAGTTTTTGCACATTGTCATATTGCTTTTTATTACGCCAATCCAAACCGAATAATTTATGCCATCGCTGTTGCGAAGCATCCATATCATCCATACGTTTTTGTAAGTTTTTCCAAGGTAAATCAAACCAAACCTTAATAACATCGACATTATTATTTTTTAAATCTTGTTCATAAGAACGCATATTTTCGACATAGGCGTCAAATAGTGTGTCATCCAAAGGCGTCGATACATGCAAAGCAGTGGCCAATAAATCACTGTACCAATTGCCAAAAAACACCTGAATTTGACCTTCGGCAGGAATAAAACGTGCATACGGTTGCCAAAATGTTTGTTTACTTTCAAATAAATGTGCTGGATCAGCTTTCACACGCAGATAACGAGGATCAACCCATTCACGTAATTGTTTTACTGCCTCACCTTTCCCTGCCATTTCAATACCACTGACAAGAATCACTAAGCTTTTTGCATTATTTTGATCTCGCGAATTTTTCAAAGCATATTGTGCTTCAATCAAATCCACCGATAATTCTTCTTCATTGCGTACAGAAATTTGTAATTGTTGTTCTAACATAAGCTTCACATTTTAATGAGTCATTTCATTTGAGTATAACCACTTCACTTATTGAAATTTATATATTTTATGTATAGAAAATAAAAAAATTGATGCTCTTAAACATATAGACTGGCATTATTTATGCATTCTTTTGATTTAATTGTCATAGAGATAGCGTTAAACTGTCTTTATGCTTTTAAAAAATGATATTTAGAGTTTTTACATGTCTAAACTTGCAGAACTAGACCAGCTTTTAGAACAATACCAACAATTTAGCTACCATACTGACCCAGTTTTAGAAAAACGCTTACATGAAGCACAAGATTGGTTAAAAATGCGCATTCAACGCACCCATCATGAATTGTTTAATCAACCTGAAAATCAGTTGATGGCAAAATATTTTATTAATCGTTTATATGGTGGGCCAGAATTTGATGATTTGGCGGTTCAAATTGAGCGCCTATTAAAATATGCCCATAAAGCTGAAAAAATCATTCCTGAAAATGCCATCAAAACAGGACTTAAATCGGTTGGCTTAGCTGTTTTGGCTATGCAATTAGATGAAGATGTTGCAGCACAACTTCTCAAAGATTATCCAGTGAATCAAGCCATTGATGATGAAATGATGCGTTTAACCCTGATTAAACTCGATCAACAGCAAGCCCGTGATCAACAATTACTGTTATTAGATGATTTAGGCACAGCATTAGATAAATATATGCGTTCATTCATCATGCATACTGCTTTTAAAATGTGTAAGGGCACAGCAAATAAGTATCACTTTGAATTGATGTATGACTTTATTGGTGAGGGTTTTGTTGCGATGAAGCCAATGAAATCTGCGGCAAAGTTCATTCACGAATTTACAGTGAAAGAACGTGAAATCGTTGAAAAAGTGCATTCAGGGCAAGCAAATCCATTTGCTTAATCTTTTAGTGCACTCAATAAATAGTATATTTGCTCAGCAATAGCATATTTACACAGAATTAAGCTATTGCTTTCATTCAACTATTTGATATTTTCACTTAAATAACTGATAAAAGGTGTTCACTTCGTATAGGCTGATTAATAAATTGAGCAATGTTATAGTTTTTAAATGATTTCAATTCATTAGCCTCTCTTTTTCATTTATTTCTAACGCTATTCACAATCTTTTTCTGTATATTATTCATAACAATTGCATGATGAACACTGCAAAATTTTACAGAATCTGTCATTATGCATCGCAAGACGAAATTTCTAATTTTTGTGTTCAGGAGTGACTTAAATGTCGAATGAAAACCAAAAGCCAACCCCACAAGCAGAGTCGGCAACAAATACAGACAAAGTCAGTCCTTTCCTAAGTGAACCATTACCGCAAGGCACACCACAAGGTCAGCAACAATCATTACAACAACAGTCGGTAGATACTCCAGTTTCTGGCACTGTGCCTAAATACAATTTGCCACGTGGTGCAAACACTGGAAACGTGGGCGCAACCACGCATTTCGGCTACAAAACTGTCAGTAGCGAAGATAAAGCGCAAAAAGTTGCCGAAGTTTTCCATTCTGTTGCAAGTAAATACGACATTATGAATGACTTGATGTCATTTGGTATTCACCGTCTATGGAAACGCTTTGCGATCAATATGTCTGGCGTGCGTCGTGGTCAGCGTGTACTTGATATCGCAGGCGGAACAGGCGACTTAGCTAAAGTTTTCAGCCGTGAAGTTGGCCCAACAGGTCATGTTGTATTGTCTGATATTAATGAATCGATGTTGAATGTCGGTCGTGATCGTTTAATCGATGCAGGCTGTACCAATGTTGATTTTGTTTTGGCAAATGCTGAAACATTAGAACCTTTTGAAGACAATAGCTTTGATCTTTTGACCATCAGTTTTGGTTTACGTAACGTGACCGATAAAGATGCGGCACTTGCTGCAATGTACCGTGTCCTTAAGCCAGGTGGTCGTTTATTGGTATTAGAATTCTCTAAACCTGTATTTGAGCCATTCTCAAAACTCTATGATTTATATTCATTTACAGCACTTCCGATCATGGGCAAAATCATTGCCAATGATTCTGAAAGTTATAAATATTTAGCAGAATCGATCCGTATGCATCCTGACCAACGTACGCTGAAAAGTATGATGGAAAATGCAGGCTTCCAGAATTGTGATTACCACAACCTTACAGGTGGTATTGTCGCAGTTCATCGTGGTTTTAAACTGTAATCATTCACAGTCAACGGATCAGGTAAACTATGTGGTCGATTCTGGCACTCGGTGCAGTTGAACGATTAATCAATCAATTCATAAACTTGGATGCGATTACTCGCATCCAGTTAAATACATTGCAATCTCAAATGTTGCGTGTGGTGATAGATACGCCACAGCTTTCGGTTGATGTTTATTTTGATGAAAATAAAGTTCGCTTAGAACCAACAGTGACGGGTCATAGTGATGTTTCCTCAATCTTTGAACAACGCCCATTTGATCAAAAAGTTGCCATATCAGAAGCAACCGCAACACTTCATGTAAAGAACATCGTTGAATTATTAAAGCTGTTATTGTCTGATGATGTTGGCAATATTCCTTTGCAAGGCGATTATCATCTTTTACAGGATATTCAACGGATCATCCAACAGGCTGAGCCAGATTTAGCATCTCACTTAAGTCCTTGGATTGGCCCTGCACTTGCTCATGAAATTGCAAAAATTCAATTGGCACCCAAACATTTAAAACGTTCATTACAAAGCCATTTATTTTTTGCTGAAGATTTTCTAAAAGAAGATAGCGGCTTGTTCGCACCTCGTTGGCAAATGGATGATCTACAACAAGATACTCGCCAGCTTAACCAAAATATTGACCGTCTAGAAGCAAAAATTAAACAGCTTCAAATGGCTTTCACTCCTACACAATTTGGTGATTGATTTTATGATTCCGCACATTACCCGTTTATTCGAACTTTGGCGCATCGCCGCGCACTATAGACTCGACACACTGGTTCCTGCGGATGAACTCCCAGAAAAAGCAAAACATGCTTTGGCTTTGATTCGTCTACACCCTGCTGCTTGGTCGAGCAGAGAACGTAAAAATCCATTGAAGCTGAAACTGGCTTTAGAAGAAATGGGGCCTTTGGCGATTAAACTTGGGCAGTTACTTTCAACTCGCCGTGATTTGATTTCACCTGACATTTTACAACAATTGGTGTTATTACAAGATCGTGTTAAACCCTTTGATTCAAAGGTCGCTAAAGCTCGAATTGAAGAGTCATTAAAAGCCAATGTCAGCACTTTATTTGCTCGTTTTGATGATCAACCTCTAGCAGCGGCATCGATTGCACAGGTTCATACAGCAGCCTTACATGATGGTCGAGAAGTGGTTGTAAAAGTCACCCGTCCCGACATTCGTAGTCAAATCTTAGAAGATTTTGAAATTTTGACATGGCTCGGTGCGAATCTTGAAAAACGTTTAGAAGCTGCCCGTGCTGTACATTTATCTGAAATTATCCAGAACTATCGTCAGGTCATTTTAAATGAATTGGATTTGACTTTAGAGGCAGACAATACTCGCCGTATGCGTCATTACTTTACAGGTTCAAGCATGATGTATGTGCCTGAAGTGTATATGGACAGTAAAGATGTCATGGTGGCTGAACGAATTACTGGCGTTCCAATTTCAGATATTGAAACTTTTGAAAGACTTGGCATGGATCGTAAAGATCTTGCTGAAAAAGGTTTAACCATCTTCTTTACCCAAGTATTCCGTGACAACTTTTTCCATGCAGATATGCACCCTGGAAATGTCTTTGTTGAAACGCTGAATCCGACTCACCCTCGTTATATTGCATTGGATTGTGCAATTATGGGGGAATTGTCTAAGCAAGATCAGATGACTGTTGCTCGCATGCTGCTTGCAGTGATGAACAGTGATTTTATGCAATTGATTCAGATTGTGCATCAAGCTGGTTGGATTCCACCGGGAACCGATCAAGATGCTCTAGCCCGTGAAATGCGTCGTACTGTTGGGCCTATGGTGTCTAAACCGATGCATGAATTAGACTTTGCAGGGATTTTGCTGCAAGTCATGGATATTGCCCGTCGCTTCCATTTAGAAATTCCACCACAGTTAATGCTATTACTTAAAACATTGGTACATGTGGAAGGCTTAGGAACAGATTTATATCCTGAACTGGACATTTGGAGTCTGGCAAAGCCAATCCTGACCGAATGGGTTAAAGCACAAATGAATCCGCAGAAAAACTTAAAAGAATTGGGACAAAAAATTCCTGATTTACTTTTAGGTGCGCAGGATTTCCCAACGCTGATTGTAGACAGTTTAAATGGTTTAAAAAACCAATCTGCTTGGCATGCCAAACAGCTCCATGAATTACAAATGATGCGTTTAGAAGTTGAACATCAACAAAAACGGAGTTGGATTTTTGGCAGCATCATGGCAATTTTCTTATCGATTGCGATTATTGCGCCATGGTATGTTTCCATTGTTCTGATTGTATTCGCTGGTATTTTAGCGCTTTGGCGGATTGCAAAGTAATAAAACAGTTGAAACTATAATTCAAAGTAAGATCAAATAAATAAGCACAATAGCGGCTGAAAGGTCGCTATTTTTTGTATAACAATGACTCCAAAGTCACCCACTGAAACCTCTCGCCATTGCGCTGTCATTCACTCAATCTAAAATAAAACATCAGTTTGAGTGAGTACAATCATGACCCAAATTCTACAAAAACGTCCTTCGTCAATCACCCTACGTGTAGGCTCACTCGCCAAACAACTCATTGAAAATGAAGGTCTATATGCACATCAAGTCGATACTATTCCAGGTGCGGCAGGTGGTCCAAAAGGCATCGGGCTGACAGGATTAGATCAAGCCATTTTTGGTGAATTTCTCCCTCAAGCTAAACAACGCCGTTTCTTAATTGGCTCATCTGTTGGTGCATGGCGCTTTGCGGGGATTGTGACACAAGGTGAAAAAATTGGACCTGAAAAACTGGCTGAACTGTATATCAATCTTCCTTTTCGTAAAGGAATGAAAATTGCTGAAATTGAAAAAATTTCTAGAGAAATGCTCACAGGAATCCTTACCACTCAAACCCATAAGCTGATTGATCATCCTGATTATCATTTGACGATCATTGCAGCTAAAGCTCAGCATTTATTTCAAAGCGACCAAAAACTTGCGTTGTATGGATCACTACTTGGCATTATCGGTAGTAATGCAATTTCACGTAATCATTTAAATAAATTTATGCAACGTATTATTTGTCAGCCTGCTGATTTTCCACAATTTAAAATTCAAGAAGATGCATTTAAAACCCATTACGTCAATTTTAATCAGAACAATGTGACTGATTGGCTCATGGCTTCTGGCTCAATTCCTGGGGTTACACCTGCTGTAAAAAATATTGCCGATGCACCTCAAGGTGCGTACCGAGATGGTGGTTTGATTGATTACCATATTGATTTACCATTTCAAAGTAAAGGTGTTGTTTTATATCCACATTTTACCGACAGCATTACCCCAGGCTGGTTTGATAAAATGTTTAAATCACGCAAAGCTAATCCCGAAAATCAAGCTCGGACTGTGTTAATCTCTCCATCTCAAGATTATTTAAAATCATTACCTTTAGGACGTTTACCTGACCGTAAAGATTTTGTATTAAAAGGCTTAGATGAAAAGCAACGAATTCAGTTGTGGAAGCAATCTGTTGCAGAAAGTCAGCGTATGGGCGATGAGTTTTTAGAATTGGTTGAAAAGCAGGGTTTTGCTGAAATCATGCATGATTTATAAACAAAATTTGCTTATTGATGTAATCTTGATTAATCTGAAAATCAATAAAAATCGAGATTACATGATTTTCTATGCTAACAATAAATTTAAGTGAAAATGCATTTTTATTAAATCAAGAAGTGCTTCAATTTCCTGTTCCTACACAAAAATTAGTTTCTATATTAGGTTCTAAACATCGCGTTTTAAACTACGAAGTAAATACAATCTATGTTTGGGATGAATTAGGCATCTCTGCATATGCGCAACAAAATGATCTAATACAAAGCATTGAAATATCTTTTCTACATAAAGATTTTAATGCTTCACCTAAACAGCCATTTTCTGGGCAAATTATTTATCATCAACACGATGCTATTTCTTTATTTTTTGAGCATCCTGAACTGAGAAAACCTGCTTTTGAAGGTGATTCACACAGCGCATTAGTATCACATCATATTTGTGCATTCTTTCACGGCGATCTAAAGAAAAAACAAATCGATGGGATTAGTTTCTCTGCTTATGTTGAACCTGAGATTCCTGAATCGTTACCATTAGCTCCAGAATATGCCCATTTTCAAATTCTATGGTCAAATTGGCTCAATGCAATTCATTGTATCGTTCCTCAATACAATGAATATTATAATTTAAAACATGGTATACAAAACAAAGACCTTCAGGATATCCAAATGCAAAATGAAATGCATATGCCTGAAATTCTAATTAATTTTTATAAAGTTCATAACATTCATTGGAATGCTGTTACAGCAGTATTTACTTTTTTTGTGAATAGTTGGAATTATGATTTATTGCCTTTTGAAGACATTTATGAACATTGGCAAAATAATGTCGCACTCAATACTGGAGAGAATCTCGATCATTCGAATTATCCAAACTATGATGCTCGAATAAAAATAAATGACTATACCAATTTAAATTGGATACCATTTGCGGAAGGTAGAAATGGTGATTATCTAATGATTGATCTTGATCCTAGCGAGCAAGGACAATATGGTCAAATTATTGAATTACAAAATGAATCTTGGGAAAGAAATGTGATAGCCAGCACTTTAGAAGATTTCATTCAAATCAACATCGAGCAGCTAAAGAGCCCGAATGACATTCGTTATGAATTTATTTTAGAAAATGGTTAAATCATTCAATCTATGAATTCTAAAAGCCCACCCCACTTCGCCATCATCGGTACAGGAACAGCAGGATTAGCCACTGCGATTTTACTGGCACGTCAAAATATTCAAGTTACCATTTTAGAAAAGGTTGCAACACTTGAACCTGTCGGAGCAGGACTTTTGCTACAGCCTTCTGGCTTAGCTGTTTTTGAACATTTAGGTCTTTTAGATGAAGTTTTAAGACTTGGTGCAAAAGTCACTGGACTCAAAGGTCAGTTGCCAAGTGGTAATTTACTGGTCAATAGCCATTATCAACAAGCGCATCCTGATTTTTATGGTGTAGGTATCCATCGAGCAACGTTATGTCATGTTTTAGAAAATAAATGCCGTAAATATTCCGAACTGATTACATGGCAAATGAATGTTGATATTCAAAAATTAGAAGAAACATCAAACCAAGTTCGGGTTTTGGGTAGTAAAGATGGTGAATCATTTGATCAAGCTTTTGATGCTGTGATCATTGCCAATGGCGCACGTAGCCTTTTAAGACCTAAAGAATGGGTAAAGGTTGATCAAGCTTATCCTTGGGGAGCCAAATGGACGATTGTTCCTGAATGCCTTGAATTAGATACAGAAATTTTACATCAGTTCCATGATCGATCTAAAATTATGATGGGAATCTTACCGACAGGTACAGTTCCACATGAACCCAACCAAAGACTAACGAGTGTATTTTGGAGTCTTCCAAGTCATCAACTGAATCATTTTCTACACAACTCACAAGCCCGTTCCGACTGGTTAAATGAAGTGTCTAAACGCTGGAAACCTGCTGCCGATTGGTTAGAACAAGTCATTGCCCAGCCTGAACAAAAACAACAATGGCTATCGGCAAATTATCGTGATGTCGTCATGTCTAAATTTGGAGAAGGACGAATAGGTGTCATTGGTGATGCTGCTCATGCGATGAGCCCGCAACTTGGACAAGGTGCAAATATGGCGCTTTTAGATGCATGGGCTTTGGGGCAAGCTGTTCAAAATACAAGAAAAAATGAGAGCATTCATTATGTTCAACTCTGGCACACGTATCATCAACACCGTAAAAGTTCGACGGCATTCTATCAATTTTTAAGTCGTTTACTCACACCACTTTATCAATCTGATCTGTGGTGGGCAGGTGGTTTACGAGATTTAAGCTTTGCTTGGATGTATCGAATCCCCTATTTTCGTAAAGAAATGGCAATCACGGTTTCAGGTTTAAAATCAGGTATGTTGAGTCAGATGAAATATGAGGATATTGCTCAAAATGGCGATAAATAACGCTTAAACAATACCGTAGCAATATTGAAAAGCGTATTGAATATCTATTCAAACCAAACCAATCGGAAGTCATACCAATATCGTTTATTGGATCATTCACAATAAAATAAGTACCATCATTTTCGAATTTGGTATTTTAAATTATATTTTCGAGATGCCTCTGTTTAAACTCGGTTAGATAACTGTAGAAAGTTTCTCCTCAATCTTGTTTAAATCACGTAAACTATAGACCTCTACGTTGACAGCGTAGCGCTCTCAAAATTTATTAACTTGGTGAAATCCTATGAACAATCTGCAATGGCTCGATGAAGTAAAATTTAACGAACAAGGACTTATTCCTGCTATTGCACAGCATCATCAAACAGGACGTATTTTGATGGTGGCATGGATGAACCGTGAAGCACTACAACTCACCGCTGAAAAGAACCGCGGAGTCTACTTCTCTCGTTCACGCAATAAACTTTGGTTTAAAGGCGAAGAATCAGGTCATTTTCAAACTGTTTATGAAATTCGTTTGGACTGCGATGCAGACGTTATCGTATTACAAATTGAACAACAGGGCGGAATTGCGTGCCATACAGGACGTGAATCTTGCTTTTATCGTAAACTGACACCAAACGGTTGGGAAATTGTCGATGCACAACTCAAAGACCCTGCTTCTATTTATGCTGAAAAAGCATCTGTAAACCCACATACCATTGCAATGAATGCTTCAAATACTCAAGCTGAACAGGTTGAAGTGCTCGATTATTTAGGCAAAATGATGGCGCAACGTAAGTCAGCAGATGCCGATTCTTCTTATGTGGCAACGCTTTACCAAAAGGGTTTGAATAAAATCTTAGAAAAAATTGGTGAAGAAAGTGTTGAAACCATCATCGCGGCTAAAGATTTCAATATAGAAGCCAATGCAGACAACAAGAATGATTTAATTTATGAAGTCGCTGATTTGTGGTTCCACACGATTGTCATGCTTGGTTATTTCGACTTAGACATTCAGTTGGTTTTGAATGAATTGGCACGTCGCCAAGGGCTTTCAGGTCTCGTTGAGAAAGCTAAACGTAGTCACTAAATCGTTTAAAGGCTTAAACTCCCCCCTTTCGCAAAAGAGGGGGAGATTCTTAAAAATTAGAACAAAAATTTATATATCTCTTAAAACAAATTAAACAGGCTTCTTCTCTACAGAAGGCGCAATCGGATCAGCAGTTAAATAACCTACAGCCGCTGCATAACGATCTTTATAATTGGCACGGATCAATGGATCTAAAGTTGCTTGAACTTTACTGTGCAAAGAACCCCAATCCCCCGGATGCTGGAAATTACTCATAATATATGTCCAACCATTGATTGAATCGACCGCATGTAGACCTGTAGATTCTGCGCCTGCTGGGCAAGAAAGAATGCGATCTAACTTTTTAGTATCAACGTTATAAGCCCATAAATAGTTATTCACATGGTTACCACTGTCTTCACCAATGAATAAGGTACGGAAAGTTTCAGAGAATTTTAGGTTATCCGCACTGGCCATCGTGTTTGGATCAGCTGTATTACCGATACCGAGTGGATCTGTTGCAGCATCGATATCTTTACCAATCAAAAGCATATGGGATTGATAAGGCACCCAGTCGCTGATAATTGGGCTACCCGATTTATCATTTTTAGAACCTGCAAGATCGTGCGCGACGATACCACCTGCTGAAATTTTCTTGGCAAATGTAACATTGTTGCTTTCTGTCCAAGCTGCATTGCCTTTAATCATCGAATCTTGAATATTGGCTAAAGCAGAATAGGCAACTTTGTCTTTAGCATTGACCGTTGTACCTTCCATCTTGGTAAATGCCATACTCGCGCCCATCAAAGCTGCATAGCGATGTGTTTCCAAGAATGCTGCTGCTTTTTCCATACCCGGTTTGACTTTGACCCAAATGCTTTTCTTTTGCAGAATGATCTTGGTGAAACTTGCATCTTGTGGATCTTTATCCAAGCTTTCCATGATATCGGTTGGTTGAATATTTTTAACATTCACCAAATCTTCAATTTCTTGACTGGTCGCATGACCTAACTTAATCCATTGAATTTGTGCCGTTGAGGTCTCATTCAATTCATTTAAATACTTGGCCACATACAGTGTTCCTGCAGATAAATTTTTTTCTTTATCTGCAACAAACATGAACAATCCACCATTGGTATAGTCATCACCCATTAACGCTGTACGGTTATCAGGCATGACTTGAATCAATTCATGTGAAATACGACCTAAGCAATAATGCTTTTTCGCAGAACCTGTGCCGTCTTTATTCACTGTGATTTCAGGTAAATGTCCATAATTATATGGTTTTGCAGAGGTTTCATCACCGTAGACATTTTTACTGTAGGCTTTCATGGTTGCCATATCTGTACCTAAGCCTTGACCAAATGCATCTGGCTCATATTCTTCGCTTGAAAGATGTGTTCCCCACGGCGATAAACTCGCACCACAGGTAATCCATAAGCCATGTGCCTTAGACATATCAACATTGTGATATTTCACTAAAGTTAAATGTCCCGTTTTAGGATCTTGATCTAGCGAAATCACTGCAATTGGAGATGGCAATTTACCGTACATATCATTGCCTGCTAAATCACGGCTGGTATATTCAAATTGCACAACTGCAAAGACAGGATTACCTTTAACACCTTCAACTTTGGCATCTTTCACGGTCAATAATGACGTACCATCTGGACAGTCTGAAAAGAATTGACGTTCTTTGCCTGCGACAGATTTATCCATAATGGCTTTATTATGAATATCATAATAACCACCCGCTAAAATCTTACCGCCCTTTCCATCACTTACCAAATCGCCTGTTTGGAAAAAGGTTTTATACGCAAGTTTATATTCTGTCTTGGTATTATCATCCCAAGTCACAGCTAAACCTGATGCCACAGTGGTGGTTGCCATCGCGGCTGCATTTGCCAATGTTGGTGCATCCATTGGTGTAAATGTCGCTGATTTTAATTTAGCTGGATTTACAGGTGGCGTAACGACTGTATCATTATTGTTGTCATCGTTACATCCTGCAAGTGTTGCGGAAGTCGCCATTGCCCCAAGTGGAAGAAAAGGTACGCTGGCTAACCATTTTAGAATTTCACGACGTGTGTGTTGGTTGGCTGAGTTTGTCATCTAGTATTTCCAATTTAATTTTAGAATTTTTCCTCGCTTGATTTTAGAAATACAGCATGACAGTTCGATTTCACTTTTAAGTCAATTTAAAGACAAAAACTTAAAAACTCATATTATGATAAAAATTATAGGGATAGCGCTTAGTGACTTCTCATACAGATACTCCGAGCAATATCCCGCAGAATTACCCCTTGTATTGAGCAAATTTTGCTATACTCAGCGCTGTATTAAATTCTCAACTTATAAGACTCCATAACCCTGTGCCTTATTCTTTTACACCAACTACAGAACAAAGTTTTGCAATTGCAGAAGCAAAAAAGGGACAATCCTTTAAAGTGATTGCCTATGCTGGCACAGGTAAAACCACGACTTTACAGTTGATTAGCGATGCAATGCCGAATCGACGTGGCATGTATTTGGCTTTTAATAAGGCCATTGCCACTGAAGCACAGAATAAATTTCATAATAATGTCGATTGTCGAACCTTCCATTCATTAGCATTTAGAAGTGTGCCACGTGGTGTAACTGATAAATTACGCTTACCCCGTTTAAGTCCAAGTTTTATTGCCAAAGAATATCGTCTTGAGCCGATTACCTTGCGACGATTGATGGGTGGACGTTATGAAAAATATATCTTGATGCCAAGTCGCCTAGCCAGTTTGGTGGCCAATGCAGTGAGTTATTATTGTTCAACCAGTTCACAATACCCTGCACCACGTCATATACAAGCACCGAGTTGGCTACATCCTGACGATGTGGAATCCTTACAAAAACATCTTTATCCTGCGGTAGAAAAGCGTTGGTTGGAATCCATTGACCCAAATCATCAAGCAGGCATAGGTCACGATATTTATTTAAAATTATGGGCATTATCAGACCCTTATATTCCTGCGGATTATGTTTTATTTGATGAAGCACAGGATGCAGATCCTTTGATGCTCGGCATTTTACTGCGCCAACGTAGCACTCAAGTGATTTATGTCGGTGATGCACATCAACAGATTTACGCATGGCGTGGTGCGGTCAATGCCATGCAAAAAATGCCTTTACCTGAATCACGTTTAACCACGTCTTTCCGTTTTGGTGATGCGATTGCAGATGTTGCCAATCACTTACTTGGCGCTTTAGATGAAACTGTGCCGTTGTTAGGCAATCCCGATATGAAATCCAGTGTAGTGAATAAACCACATACCAAAATGCGTGATGCAATTTTATGTCGTACCAATGCACGTGCCATGGAATTACTGCTTTCAGGTTTAGTACAAGGCGATAAAGTTAGCTTGCAAGCCGATCACGTCAAATTAAATCGTTTTGTCGATGCAGCCAGTTTGCTTAAACAAGGTAAACGTGTCACAGATGTACCTGAGTTGGCGTGGTTTAATTCTTGGCATGATGTGCATGAGTATTGTGAAACCAACGATGGCAGTGATATCAAACCCTTAGTCAAATTAGTCGATGATCACGGGACTGAACCGCTCAAAAAAGCACTTGCTAAAATTACACCAATAGAGCAAGCTGATTATGTGATATCCACTGCACATAAAGCCAAAGGTTTAGAATGGAATCGTGTTCATATTGAAGATGACTACCAATTTAAGATCAATGGTCTTGAGCATAAAATCAGTGATGAAGAATTAAGACTTTTATATGTTGCTTGTACGCGAGCGAAAGTCAGTTTAAATATTCATCATATATATGATTTAGTACAACAACTTAAACAAAAAGTGCCATTCAAAAATAAAGCGACTGCATAACACTGTAGTTTTTTCTTTACAGGTGTCCCATGAAACTACAAAGCATTCATTTTCGACATATTTATCATTTTGCCGATTTAAAAATAAATTTTAACCATTCAAACAAGCCAATCACTGTGATTGTTGGCGATCAAGCTTCAGGTAAAACAGCGATTATTAAAAATATTTATCAAGCTTTAACATGGTTTCCTGCACGTTATAAAGACCTACGTACACCAGGCGTGGTCATGCTTGATCAAGATATTATGATGGATCGAGTTCAAGCAAAAATTGATGTCGAAATACACTTCCCTACTGAATTTGGAGCATTACCAGAAAGTGACGGTGCGACTGAAACAGATACACAAAGTTGTCGTTGGCAGTTATTCAAAACATTGAATGCCAATGGTGTCGGTATCAGTAAAGTTGAATTGGAGCAATTAGAACAAGCCGTCACTTTGTATAATCAAGTCATAAAAAAAGGCCCCGTTCAAGGGCTTCCATTACTGGCTTATTATCCTGCTGAACGTTTTGTCAATGAAGTCAATATTCTCAGTAAAAACAACCCACTGGTTTTACAGCAATATAATGCTTATGAATTGGTTGCTATTCCCTACACCACTTTTGCACGTTTTTTTGAATGGTTTAGAGAAATTAGTGATATTGAAAATGCACAAACGGCGCAGCTTTTTCAAAATATTCTTAGACATAAAGATACATCAAATAAATCGACTCAAGATTTTCAAAATACCTTATTTCAAGCACATTCGCAGTTACATGCACCAAGCCTGCAAGCATTAAAAAGCACACTTAAAACGGTGCTTCCTGAGGTCACAGATATCTTTTTAGAATATCAACCGAAATTACAATTGATGGTCACCTATAAAAACCAAACCATGTCCTATCAACAACTGTCGAATACAGTCAAAAACTGGATTGGTTTAGTCGGTGATTTAGTACGCCGTATGTGCTTACTTAATCCTTTAAGTTTATATCCATGTTTAGAGGGTGATGGTGTTCTGCTCATTGATCAAATTGATGTAGATTTAGACCAATATTCCATTCAAGTGATTTTAGATCGATTACATCAAGCCTTTCCATTACTACAAATCATTGTTACAGGTAGCCATGAAGAATTACTTGAACAAGCAGATGAATACCAATGTTTTCATCTAAAAAATAAACAATTACATGAGATACAGCCCAATTCTGCATGGCAAGAATATCAACATATTTATGAAAATTTACTCAAAGAAACAACTGAACATTCAGAACATGAATTATTAGAACCGAATAACGATTCACCCGATGCACAGCAACTCTATGAACAGTTTCAGTCTTTAACGGAAGAACAACAAATTGAGTTAAAACGATTAATTCAAGCAGGCGATGACTTATCACCACATACATCATTGCTTTGAATGCATCACTGCTTTGAATTTACCAAGTTTAAATCGCGAGAATCATCAATTTCGCTCTATAGCGCTTTTATATAGATATATAGAGAAATCGTTACATTCTCATAAGATGAATATCTGTTTTGGATGTTCATTTTATTTTTGATTTAAATTTTAAATGCTCAAAATCACTGAATAAGGCTGAATAACGTTGATGAATACTTTTCAAACACTATCAAAGTGAGATGAAGCGTATAATTACGATTGTTTGCGCAAAAACTGACAAAATAATTTGATGTTATTCCGATCATGTAATAAGATGAAAAAATTGATTTAAATTCGATTTTATCAATCTAAATTGATCTTCTAATCGTTTTATCAAGTTGCGCAACACAACTTGTTTTTGCTTATTAATTTAATTCGGCTTTCAAGATTTAAGTTCTTGGATTGCTCTTTGCGCTCCTCAAGTCCTTGAAAGATAAGATTTACATAGGTTTTACGACCTATTCATGACAATGGATACGCGTGTGCTTCCGATTATTGTATTGTTACCATTAATACTTGGCACAACCCTTGTCCTGTGGCTGAAGCAATTCTCTCGCGGGTTAACAGCTTTAGGAGCAATAGGGGTTAGTCTAAGCAGTTTTATTCTGTTACTGACTCAAGCTAAATCAGTATTCAATGGTCAGGCTGTTTTAGAACATTGGCAATGGTTACCTCAAATTGGTATCGATTTCAGCTTTCGCCTCGATGCGCTCAGCCTTATTTTTGCCTTATTAATCAGTGGAATTGGCACGCTGATCTATATTTATGCCTATTATTATTTAAATCCAAAAAACTCTCTCAGTAAACTCTATGCATTGCTCATGATGTTTATGACAGCAATGTTAGGAATTTCGCTGTCTAATAATTTAATTATTCTGTTGGTATTTTGGGAGCTGACCAGTATTTCATCATTCTTATTGGTGGGGTATTGGAGCAATTATGATGCTGCACAACGTGGCTCTCGTATGGCGCTCACCATCACAGGAATGGGTGGTTTGGCTATGCTTGGTGGTTTCGTCTTATTAGGACAAATCACAGGAACATACCAGATTGACCAACTCACCACGATGGCTACAACCATTCAAAGTAGCCCGCTATTTATTCCTGCTTTATTGCTGATTCTATTGGGTGCATTCACTAAAAGTGCGCAATTCCCGTTCCACTTTTGGCTACCCAATGCCATGGCAGCACCGACGCCAGTATCTGCATATTTGCACTCGGCAACGATGGTCAAAGCAGGTATTTTCCTATTGGCTCGCTTATTACCAATTTTTGTCGGCTCAGCGCTATATCATAATATCGTTACAACCATTGGTTTATTGACCCTCTGTATGGCTGCATTTTTTGCCATATTCAAAGAAGATCTAAAAGGCCTATTGGCCTATTCAACGATTAGCCATTTAGGCTTAATCATGTGCTTATTGGGCATTGGTTCACCGCTTGCTGTAGCCGCAGCTATTTTCCACATCATTAACCATGCGACCTTTAAAGCTGCATTATTCATGATTGCGGGCATCATCGACCATGAGTCTGGCACACGTGATTTAAGAAAATTGAGTGGGTTGTGGCAACTCCTTCCTTTTACCGCAACACTCACTATGATTACCGCTGCGAGTATGGCTGGTGTACCACTCACCAATGGTTTCTTGTCTAAAGAAATGTTCTTTACTGAGTTAGTGGCGAATTTATCTGGTGCTTATGTGGTCGTTGCCGCGATTATTGCAACGCTGGCAGGTTTATTTGCTGTCGCTTATTCAGTACGGCTTGTCCATGGCGTGTTCTTTGATGGCCCTGTTGGTAAAGGTGTTCCAAACAAAGATGCACATGAACCACCTTTAGGTATGCGCGCACCTGCCATTTTATTGGCGACATTGTGCATTTTGGTTGGGATTCTACCTGCGTTATTGGTTCAAAATATTATCAATGCAGGTACACGTGCCAGCACACAACTTGCAAACTTTGAAGGTGTCCATTTAGCACTTTGGCATGGATTCAACCTTCCTTTATTGATGAGTGCGATTGCACTGATTGGTGGTATTACTTTCTATTTTGCCTTAGCCAAAGACAATCGCATTCGACAAATTGATCTTGATCCGATGATTGGCAGATTCCAGGGCAAACTAATCTTTGAAAATTTCCTCAAAGATTTGTTGTTATTCTCACGAAAAATTAAATTAAAAACTGAAACGGGTTCATTACAAAACTACTTATTGTGGATCGTCGTATTCAGTATTGCTTTGGTTGCAACACCGTTACTCAATCAAAACTTAACCACGGGCACACGTGAATTAACCCATGCTCCGTTGGTTGCAATCGTACTTTGGCTATTGCTCTTCTCAGCTTGCTGGATGATGCTTTGGTTTCACCATGAACGCATTAAAGCCGTGCTGATCAGTGGCGCAGTTGGTTTAGTGGTTACCATGATTTTTGTTACCTTGTCTGCACCTGATTTGGCATTGACCCAAATCACAGTAGATGTGGTGACTACAGTTCTGTTATTGATGAGTTTATCGTTATTACCGCAACTCACACCGTATGAATCAAGCCAAACACGTCGTTGGCGAGATGCCATCATCGCCATTGTTGGTGGTCTAGGTATTGGTTGGATTGCTTGGTTAATTATGACCCGAGATCACAATTCGATTTCATGGTTCTTTGTACAGCAGGCTTTACCGCTGGGTGGTGGTTCGAATATTGTGAATGTTATCCTTGTGGACTTCCGTGGATTTGATACCTTCGGTGAAATCACCGTATTGGGTATCGCAGCAATTGGCGCACTGTGTTTAATGGATGGCATGCGTACACATGGTACAACCATTACCCAAGGTTTGAGCTATCGCTTTAATCCTTCTCCACTCATGTTCCGTATGACGGCTTCATGGGTATTACCAATCGCCTTGGTAGTTAGCCTTTATATTTTCCTCCGTGGTCATAATTATCCAGGCGGTGGCTTTATCGCAGGTTTAATCACCTCACTAGCATTGGTCATTCAATATATTGCGCTTGGACAAGACCAAGCAGAAAACATGCTCAAAGCCAAATCAGGTCGTTTATACGAAATTTGGATCGGGATTGGTTTAATAATCGCAGGATTGACGGGCATTGCAGCATGGCTTTGGGGTCGACCATTCCTCACCAGTGCGCATGTTTATGTTGAATCAGGAATTTTTGGGAAATTCCACTTTGCTTCTGCGGCAGCGTTTGACCTAGGTGTGTATGGCACAGTGGTTGGTGCAACCATGTTGTTAATTTCTGTACTGGGCGATTCTCGACATTCGAGTATGTCTGGTCCTGTACCTAAGGAGTAACTCATGATCAGTTTAGAATTTTTAGTCGCATCTGCGATTGGATTACTCGTTTCGACAGGGATTTATCTCATTCTCCGTGCACGTACTTTTCCTGTTGTTTTGGGTTTGGCCATGATTGGTTATGCGGTGAATATTTTTCTCTTTGCCATGGGACGCCTACAAGTCAGTTCCCCTGCTATTTTAACCGATGCAGCCAAAGTCACCGACCCATTACCACAAGCTTTGGTTTTAACTGCCATCGTGATTGGCTTTGCCACAACTGCTTTTATTGTCCAATTGGCGTTACGCAGTCGTTTTGAATCTGGAACAGACCATGTCGATTCTAAAGATGAATTAAATACTTTTGACTCGCGTGAGGATGAGCCTTAATGATAAATTTCCTCGATTTTTGGCATGCTCACACGCCTATTTTAAGTATTTTAATTCCTGCTTTTACTGCATTTTTATTGGTGTTATTGGGTAATCCTGGTTCTGGTTCTTTAGCACGAGATTGGCGTCAACCATGGCGTCGTAGTTTAAGTTTAATCTCTGTCCTGCTTGGCTTAGCAACAGCGATTGCTTATTTAATTCAAGCCAGTTCAGGGAAAATTTTTGTTTATCAGCTCAGTGAATGGTCTGCACCTTTTGGTATCGTCCTCGTATTAGATCGTTTATCTGCATTAATGGTTGCCCTCACCTACGTACTTGCCGTGCCTGTATTATGGTTTGCAAGTAAGCAATGGGATGAACGTGGTCGTTATTTTCATACCATGTTCCATTTCCTTTTAATGGGAATTTGTGGTGCATTTTTAACAGGTGACTTATTTAACTTATTTGTATTTTTTGAAATATTGTTAATGGCGTCCTATGTACTGCTTCTGCATGGACAAGGCAAAGCCCGCTTTCAGCTCGGTATTCATTACGTCACCATCAATCTGCTTGCATCTGCTCTCTTCCTGATTGGCTTGGGTATGATTTATGGTTCAGTCGGTAGCTTGAACATGGCGGATGTTGCACGTTTATTGCCAACACTTGAAAATGATCAACATAAACTTGCCATTGCAGGTGGATTGCTTTTATTTGCTGTATTTGGCATTAAAGCAGCTATGCTTCCTGTCGGCTTTTGGTTACCTAAAACTTATGCTGTTGCTGCGACTCCTGTTGCTGCGATTTTTACCATCATGACCAAAGTGGGTATTTATGCGATTTTACGTGTCAATGGCACTGTGTTTCATGATGATTTAGCCCAAACCTATTTAAATTATTGGTTATTGCCAATCGGCTTAATCACTTCTTTATACGGTGTGATTGCAGCTATGGGCGCAGATCGTTTAAGACGTTTTGCTGGCTTCATGGTGTTGTCATCTGTTGGAACGATCTTAATTGCAATTTCGATTATGAATACCTCTGCTTGGGCAGCAGGACTGTATTATCTAGTTCATAGTACGCTGATTGCCGCAGCATTTTATTTACTTTGTGGATGGATCACTTCACAACGTGGTGAGTTTAAAGATCATTTAAAAGTTTCACCAAGAATGAAACAGGATAAACTGGTCGCAGCAACATTCTTTATCATTGCTTTGATGATGGCTGGCTTACCTCCTTTTAGTGGCTTCTTGGGCAAAGTGCTCTTGCTTCAATCGACAGCAAATTTCCCTTACCAAGCTTGGGTGATTGCGATTGTATTGATTGTGAGTTTACTGAGTATTATTGCGTTTACACGAGTGGGTTTTATTCTGTTTTGGCGTGCGACCACACCTGAAACAGATGCTCGAAAACCTGCATTTACCGCTTACCAAGTCTTACCTGAAAAAGCACCACCGCGTAATGATAGGACGATTTATCTCTTACTTTCAGGCTTAATGCTGTACGTAATCTGCGCAGCGCCAATATTAAAATATATTGACCAAACTGCATTACAAGTAGCCGATACTTCAGCATACGAACAAGCGATTTTGAAGCCTGATTCAGAAGGTAATATCATTAGCGTACAACCTTATGATGCAAACTATGTCCCTGAAACAAAATATGGCGGAGAAGTTGTAGATAAAAATGCGCAATATATTCCGTATGTGATTGATCAAGATACCTTAGACGGTGAACATATTTCACAATATAAACAACAGCAAATTCAGCAACAGGTAAAACAAAGCTATATGCCTGATAACCCGAAACTCAAACCAATGGAGCAATAAATGAAGCAAAATATGTCTTTACTTGATCGCTGCTTACCGCATCCATTTGTTTCAGTGATCGTGGCTGTGTGCTGGCTAATGTTGAACCACAGTGCCGAATTATTTGATATTGTGGTGGCAGTTATTCTTGGTCTGATCATTCCTAAATTGATTCAACCTTTTATTGTCAATACACCGAATATCCACTGGCGTTCAGCAGTCCAATTATTTTTTATTGTGCTTTGGGACATTTGTGTTTCGAACGTCCGTGTTGCAAAACAAGTGCTTGGACCAACCAAAAATTTGCATCCTAAATGGTTTCGTGTTCCTTTAGATACCGACCATGAGCATGTGAATTCATTACTTGCGATGATTATTACCACCACACCGGGTACTGTAAGTGCGGGAATCGATCAAGAACGAGGTGATATTCTAGTCCATGCTCTAAGTTCTGAAGATCCAGAAGCTGAAATCCAAGAAATTAAAGCACGTTATGAATATCGTTTAATGGCTATTTTTCGAGTTCAGCAAGGAGAGTCATGATGATGATATTGCCTTATGCTTTGGGGATTTGCTTAATCGCCGTAACGATATCTATGTTGCTATGCCTTATTCGTTTAGTTGTAGGACCATCTGTGGTTGACCGATTATTGGCTTTAGATACATTGTTTTTAAATGCGACCTGTTTAATCGTTATCCTCGGGATTTACTGGGCGAGCACATCTATGTTTGAAGGTGCTTTATTGGTCGCTATGCTCGGTTTCGTATCAACCGCTGCTTTAGCACGTTATTTCACGACTGGTCATGTCGTCGATTAAAAGGAGAGGTCAATGGAAAATAATATGCAACTTATTATGGAAGTGATTGTTTCTTTCTTTTTAATCATTGGTGCTTTCTTTACCCTTGTAGGCGGAATTGGCATCGTGAAACTTCCTGACTTATTTATGCGTTTGCATGCGCCAACCAAAGCAAGCACTTTGGGTTTAGGTAGCTTTTTAATCGCAGCAATGATCTATGCAGCATTTAATCATCGTTTTGGCTTCGCTGAATTATTAATTACTCTACTGGCCTTCATTACTGCACCTGTGTCAGCAAATTTAATTGCACAAGCGGCAATACATTTACGTTTACGTTCTACTTCTGGCGATGTGCCTGAAGCCTTAGACAGACCACTACCATGGCAACGTCAAAAAGTCATCAAACAGTTTAAAGATGACAAATTATAACCATACTGAGTCCTTATAAAAATCACTGCAATAAAAAGCCAATGCATATCATTGGCTTTTTATTTACTTCGTCAATTTATTTATATTATCAATCATGCAAACATTTCGTTATCTGATTATTTAGCTATAAAGTATTGGATGTGTTTCCTCTTGAAAACTTTCCATACCATACTCATCTGCTAACTTTTCTTTCCAATACGCCACGATTTTACTGTAATCAATTTCATCAGGATGAAAATCTGCTTTGTAATAAGACAAATATTCAGGAACCAATGAAATCAACATTTTTGAAATCATATAGATACCATGCACATTTTGTATCACTTTCGGCACACTCTTACGCCAATCCTGCATAAACAAACGTGTTGCAGAATAGAAGGTTAAGCTTGCAAAACCAGTCGTGACATTTCGCATCACAGCACGACGAGTTCGGTCATCCTTATAAATCGCCTGATACACATCAAATGCCACTGCACGATGCTCAATTTCTTCAATTGCATGCCACACCCAAAGCTTGATTGCATCGTCATCTAAAGTGCTTAACACTTGTGGGTTACGCAAGATATAACCACCTAATAACGCAGTGAAATGTTCAAAGGCGCAAGTCACAGCTAACTGCAATTTCGGATGTACACTTTTAATGAAAGCATCACGGCGAGCCAACCACGCTTGAAAGCTATCCAAGTTATAATCATCACGGCGCCATGCATCATTGAACTCAGCATGTGCTTTGGAATGCATGGCTTCTTGACCAATAAAAGCAGCAATCTGCGCCTGTAACTTTTCATCGGTGATTTTGTCACGTACATTGCGCACACTATGTACAAAAAATTGCTCACCGACTGGAAATGTAGATGATAATGCGGTTAATAAATGCGACATTACAGGCGAGTTCGCAAAGAAATGCCTTCGGATCGCTTTAGGATTAAAGCTGGGTTTACGGACTTTAATACCAATGGCTTTTGGACGATTTAAATATGATTTTTGTGCCGTCACTTGAGCTACTGTCATAGGTTTAATCCTACATTTGTCTGAATATAAATCTATATTGGCAGAAACTATACATTTGTATATTGCAGAATAGATCTCAGAATGGCAAGAATGCTCAGATTGTCTATAAAGCAATTTTGTATAAGCAAAATTACAAGTATTTTTAAATTAAAAATTTATGATTATTATAGAGTTAAAGCAGTATTTAAAATCCTAACATCATTCACATTTTGTCACTAAAACCTCTTATATCCGATGAAAAACAAAGCCTGCAAATATGCAGGCTTTGAAAATAAGTTTGGAAGATTTAGGTTTTAGAATTAAACACCAAGGTAATCTAAAATACCTTCAGCCGCTTCACGGCCTTCCCAAATTGCAGTCACAACAAGGTCAGAACCACGAACCATGTCACCGCCTGCAAAGATTTTCGGATTAGAAGTTTGGAATTTAAATTCTTGCTGTTCAGCAGCAATCACTCGACCAGAACCATCTAAACCAATATTTGCACCTGCAAACCAATCTGCTGGGCTTGTACGGAAACCGAAGGCAAGTAATACTGCATCTGCAGGTAATACTTCTTCAGAACCTGGAATTGGCTCAGGGCTACGACGACCACGGCTATCTGGATCGCCAAGCTGTGTAGTCACAACTTTAACACCAGTTACTTTGCCATTTTCGCCAATAATTTCAATTGGTTGACGATTAAACTGAAAATCTACACCTTCTTCACGTGCATTTTTCACTTCACGACGTGAACCTGGCATATTTTCTTCATCACGACGATACGCACAAACGACTGATTCAGCACCTTGACGGATTGAAGTACGGTTACAGTCCATAGCAGTGTCACCACCACCTAGTACAATCACCTTTTTACCTTCAACACTAATGTATTCTGATGGGTCTTTTTCCCAACCTTGCGTACGATTGACATTGGCAATCAAGAAATCAAGTGCATCATAAACACCCTCAAAATCTTCACCTGCAAAGCCACCTTTCATGTAAGTATAAGTACCCATACCCATGAACACAGCATCATAATCTGCAAGTAATTGATCAATCGTGATATCTGTACCAATTTCAGTATTTAAGCGGAATTCCACGCCCATGCCAGTGAAAATTTCACGGCGACGCTTCATCACGTCTTTTTCCATTTTAAATTCTGGAATACCGAATGTTAATAAACCACCAATTTCAGGACGTTTATCAAATACAACAGGTTTTACCCCATTACGTACTAAAATATCAGCACAACCTAAGCCCGCAGGGCCTGCACCAATAATAGCAACTTTCTTATTTGTCCACTTTACAGAAGACATATCTGGACGCCAGCCTAAAGCAAAAGCTGTATCGTTAATATATTTCTCTGCATTACCAATGGTCACTGCACCAAAACCATCATTTAAGGTACAAGCACCTTCACATAAACGGTCTTGTGGACAAACACGGCCACAGACTTCTGGCAATGTATTGGTCTGATGACAAAGCTCTGCAGCTTGGAAAATACGACCTTCTGCAATCAACTTTAACCAGTTTGGAATGTAGTTATGTACTGGACATTTCCATTCACAATACGGATTACCACAACCCAAACAACGATGTGTTTGGTTTGCTGCCACTTCAGCCGTAAAAGGCTTATAAATTTCCACAAACTCAGCTTTGCGGACAGTTAGATCTTTTTTCTCTGGATCTTGGCGTGCTACATCCAGAAATTGAAAGTCATTGTTTAGGCGCTCTGCCATGTCTCTCTCCGTGGGTAGGTGCAAACTGTTTATTTATCAGTTGCACCTGCCTATATATCTACAGTAGTGGAATTATTGTGGATCAGCTTGAGTTGTTTTCAACAAAGTCTGTAAATTGGCAGCTTTTGGTTTTACTAGCCAGAATTTACGACCGTAGAAATCAAACTCATTGCGGATCTTATACGCCCAAGCACTACCTGTTTCTTGAATATGTTCATCTAAGATACGACCTAAGAACGCTTTGTGCTCTTCCATCGATTCTGTAGAAATACGGTTTAACTCAATCAGCTCATGGTTATAATGATCTACAAAGTCATTATCCAAATCAAGCACATAGGCAAAACCACCTGTCATACCTGCACCGAAGTTATGACCTACTTTACCCAGTACAGTCACAATACCACCAGTCATGTATTCACAACAGTGATCGCCAGCGCCTTCAATCACGGCAAATGCGCCAGAGTTACGAACAGCAAAACGCTCACCCGCAGTACCCGCAGCAAACAGTTTACCACCTGTTGCACCGTATAAACATGTATTACCAATGATTGCTGTTTCTTGCGTTTGGAATGGCGAACCTTTTGGTGGGAAGATCGATACTCGACCACCTGCCATACCTTTACCTACGTAATCGTTCGCATCACCTTCAAGTTTGATATGTAGACCACCTGCATTCCAAACACCCAGTGATTGACCCGCAGTACCTGTCAAATTCACTTTCACAGGATGCGCTTCCATACTCAAGTTACCATAGCGCTTCGCAATCTCACCTGAAATACGCGCACCGATTGAACGGTCACAGTTACCAACGGTGAAATGATATTCGCCACCTGTCCCTGCTTCAATTGCAGGCAACATTTCGCCAATCATTTTCTCTGCAAGTACACCTTTATCAAATGGAGCATTGCCCTGAACTTGACAATATTGTGCCTTACCTTCAGCAGATGGATGCGATTCAAGCAATGCACTTAAATCAAGGTGAGCATGTTTCTCAGTTTCACCCGGAAGCACTTCTAGCAAATCTGTACGACCAATCAAGTCTTTGAGTGATGCAACACCTAAAGCTGCTAACCATTCACGTGTTTCTTCCGCAATAAAGTGGAAGAAGTTGATGAGCATTTCTGGCTCGCCAATATAATGCTCTTGACGTAAATGATCTTGCTGCGTTGCAACACCTGTCGCACAGTTATTTAAGTGGCAAATACGCAGATATTTACAACCTAAAGCAATCATTGGTGTTGAACCAAAACCGAAGCTTTCTGCACCCAAAATCGCTGCCTTAACAACATCAAGACCCGTTTTTAAACCGCCATCCGTTTGCACACGAACTTTACCACGAAGATCATTCACACGAAGTGCTTGATGCGCTTCTGAAAGACCCAATTCCCACGGTGAACCCGCATGATGAATTGAAGATAATGGAGAAGCCGCTGTACCACCGTCATAACCTGAAATGGTAATGAAATCAGCGTATGCTTTTGCAACACCTGCTGCAATCGTTCCCACACCCGGCTCAGATACTAACTTCACTGAAACCATGGCTTGAGGATTGACTTGCTTCAAGTCAAAGATCAATTGTGATAAATCTTCAATTGAATAAATATCATGGTGCGGTGGCGGAGAAATCAGCGTCACACCTGGTACTGAATAACGTAAACGTGCAATTAAGCCATTCACTTTACCACCTGGTAACTGACCACCTTCACCCGGTTTTGCACCTTGCGCAACTTTAATCTGAAGCACTTCCGCAGATGTTAAATATGCAGGTGTCACGCCGAAACGACCCGAAGCAATCTGTTTGATTTTCGAGTTACGAATCGTACCGTAACGTGCAGGATCTTCACCGCCCTCACCTGAGTTTGAACGACCACCAATGGTGTTCATTGCAATCGCAATTGCTTCGTGCGCTTCTGGTGACAATGCACCCAAAGACATACCCGCAGAGTCAAAACGAGGCAGAATTTGTTCTACAGATTCAACCGCTTCTAATGGAATCGAATTGTCTGTTTTTAACTTGAATAAATCACGAATGGTTGCAATCGGACGATTATTCACCAATTCAGCATATTCTTTAAAGTCAGCATAGTTACCTGAACGTACTGATTTATGTAATGCATTGATTACATCAGGATTGAATGCATGATATTCCTTATCGAAAACGAATTTTAATAATCCGCCTTGCTCGATAGGCTTACGTGCTTTCCAAGCAAGTTCTGCTAATTTTTTCTGATCATTTTCAAGGTCAACAAAAGTTGCACCTTTAATACGGCTTGGTACCCCTGTAAAGCATTTATTAACCACTTCTTCAGACAGACCCACCGCTTCAAACAACTGACCACCACGATAAGAAGCAACGGTAGAAATACCCATTTTCGAAAGTACTTTTAATAAGCCTTTTTCAATCCCTTTACGGAAGTTTGCTTGTGCATGAATTGGGTCACCCAATAACTCACCTTTAGCAATCAAATCATTAATCACGTCATAAGCTAAATATGGGTAAATTGCAGTTGCACCAAAGCCCAAGATCACAGCAAATTGATGCGGATCACGTGCAATCGCAGTTTCTACAATAATATTTGCATCGGTACGCAAACCAACGCTGATCAAGTAATGGTGAATTGCACCAGTCACCATCGCAGTGTTCGCTGGTAAATAACCCTCACGGATTTTTCTATCAGAAAGAACCAACAAAGTTTTGCCATCACGGATTGCTTGCGCAGCTTCTTCGCAAATACGTGTAATCGCAGCTTCTAAACCTTCAGTTTCAGCATAGTTCACATCGATATCAGCAATTTCGTAACCTTTGCGACCGATGGTACGAATTTGGTGCATTTTCGAATTTGAAAGCACAGGACTTGAAATAATCAAGCGGTCAGCGTGTTCTGGGCTTTGCTCAAATACATTCTGCTCACGACCTAAACACGTTTCCAATGACATCACAATTGATTCACGTAATGGATCGATAGGTGGGTTGGTCACCTGAGCAAACTGTTGGCGGAAGTAATCCGTCAAATGACGTACTTGACGTGACAATACTGCCATTGGCGTATCATCACCCATTGAACCTACAGCTTCTTGACCACTTTCAGCGATAGGACGCAATAATTGATCGCGCTCTTCAAATGTCACCATAAACATTTTTTGAGCAGCTTTTAGGTCATCACCTTTTAAGCCTTGATCGCACAAATATTCTTCAAGCTCAGGACTACCTTGCAAATGAACTGAATGCTCACGTAACCATTCACGATAAGGACGCATTTTTTTCAAATGGTTGCTGACATCTTTAGTATCAAGCATTTTACCAGTGAATGTATCAACCACAAGGATTTGACCAGGACCTACGCGACCTTTAGACACAACATCTTCAGGCTCATAACCCCATACACCAATTTCTGATGCAAGCGTGATATAACCATTTTTAGTAATAACCCAACGTGCTGGACGTAAACCATTACGATCCAACATACAAATCGCATGACGACCATCTTGGATTACTAGGCCCGCAGGACCATCCCAAGCTTCCATATGCTTAGAGTTAAACTCATAGAATGCACGTAAATCTGCATCTAAAGTTTCTACGTTCTGCCAAGCTGGTGGAACGAGCATACGTAATGCACGGAACAAGTCCATGCCACCACCCACAAGGATTTCAAGCATATTATCCATACTTGATGAATCTGAGCCTGTACGATTTACGATCGGGTTAAGCTCAGTTAAACCTGGTAATAGTGGGTTTTCGAATTTAGGTGTACGCGCAGCAGCCCAATTACGGTTTGCTGTAATCGTGTTGATTTCACCATTGTGCGCTAAATAACGGAATGGTTGCGCCAATGGCCAACGAGGCAATGTATTGGTTGAGAAACGTTGATGGAACACAACAATATGTGAATCCAAACGCTCATCTGCAAGGTCTGTGTAGAATTCTGCAATATATGCAGGCATCATCAAACCTTTATAACTAATCACGGTAGAACACAGTGTAGTTACGTAGAAATATGGATCATTGGTGATTTGCTGTTCTGCACGACGACGTGCCAAAAACAATTTACGGTTAAATTCTGCTTCTGTCACACCCATTGGGCAATTGACAAAAATTTGCTCAAATGCAGGTAAAGACTGCATTGCAATCGAACCCAATGCATCATTATTGGTTGGAACAACACGCCAACCAATAACACGACAACCTTCTTCTTCTATTTCTTTGGTTAAAATCTGTTTTGCATGTACGGCTAATGCTGGATCTAAATTTAAGAATACAGTACCGACAGCGAATATTTCACTCAGTGTAATATCACTAATTTTTTTTGCTTCTTCACGGAAGAATGCTTTCGGCATAGCCAATAACAATCCGCAACCATCACCGGTCTTACCATCTGCAGCAATACCACCACGGTGCGTCATACAACTTAGGCTATGAATTGCGGTCTTGACCAAGTCGTGACTTGCATCACCTTGCATATGGGCGATTAAGCCGAAACCACAGTTATCTTTAAACTCATCCGGTTGGTATAAACCTTGAGCGGGAGCTACAGTGTTAGGCGATGGCATGTGCATAGCGTACCCTTCTTTCTACATAGGCCCATCAGGGCGAAAAACATTCAAACCTTAAATTACAACTTTTCAGGCATTCACGTAGGCTCAGTAAAACACTGAGTTGCGATCAAACGCCAGTCTCTTTTCACTTTAATTGAAAAATTGTTTTACAACTTTCGCACTGAATTAAAGCACTTAAATAGACGAATATCGCACACCAATTGAATCATTTCGCGCCAAAATAGGGACAATTAACTCAATTAGCGCAACAATAAAGCAAAAAATATGCCAATTACTATTCTTGGTCACCAAACTACTCAAATATATTAAAATAAAAGCCTTGCTAAAAAATTACAAAGATAATGAGTTATTTTTTAAGCACCAGTATTGTGCAAAAATAGACTCAATAATCAATTTAGCTCCATATTGGTGCTAAAATCAATTAAATGGATCACTGATTTCATGCTCTGTTGGCTTTTTCTCAGGTAAATTTGCTACTGGCTCTTTAGGCTTGTTCTGAGGCTGTGCAGTCGTCGATTGTGATTTCTGTACATCGATTACATTGCCAGACTCATCACGACGAGTAATTGTCGTTTGTGTTGTGTTCACAGCATTTGAACCTGTAATTGCAGCAAGTGCCGACTTTGCCTGTGCCAATAAAGATTCATCAATCACTGGAAGTGGTGCAGATTTTAATTTTACTTCATACAGCTTATTGGTTCCCACCATTTCATCTGAACCTAGATCATTCACCAATGCTGCATATTTTTCAAATTGAATCGCTTGTGGGTGTATTGTGTTCGGCAGTTTAAAATTCAATTGGTCTAACTGTGCTTTTGCTTGATTATCATTGTTAAATACACCATAAACGAGAACATATTGCTCAGTTTGATTTTCACCACTTAAACGGAAATAGATAAAGTTTTTACGATCCGCCTGTTTTTCTAAAAAACTACGAATAATATCTTCATCAGTGGATTTAAACAGCTCAACAGTCCAAGCCTTTTTATTTTCTTGAAGAAATTTAGTTCCACGAAATTCAGTTGCATGGTTCCCAGCAGTAACAACTCGAGTGGTCATTTCCAAAGGACGTACTTCGTCCATCAAACTACCCAAATGTGCAGAAGCTGCTACTTTTTCTGGCTGAATCTGGACTTGAGTTTCTCCAATTGGATTCGCCACTGTAACCAATTCTTTGGTATCTGTAATTGCCCAAAAAATTAATGCTGCAAGCAGGCACAGCAGTCCGCCAATTAACCAAATATATTGTCGAATATTTTGCCAATTTGTACGAACTGCTACCATTTAAAACTCACCTTTACTATATTTGATTCGCTAAAATCGCTTGTTTCATCAACTCAACGTCAAAATCTTTTGTGATGATTGCTTGACCAAGTTGCTTGATCAATACCAAACGAAGTTGTCCGTTTAATACCTTTTTATCATGCGACATATAAGCTAAAAATTCATCGAGTGGAATTTTAGGACATGCTACAGGCAATTGGGCACGTTGTATGATTTTTTTTGTACGCTCTACATCACTTTGCGAAATCCAGCCCATTCGACAAGATAAATCCGCAGCCATGACCATACCTGTTGCCACAGCCTCACCATGTAACCAAACCCCGTACCCTAAATATGATTCGATTGCATGACCAAAGGTATGACCTAGGTTAAGTAAAGCACGTTCGCCTTGCTCTTTTTCATCATTCGCAACAATACGTGCCTTATGTGCACAAGAGCGATAGACTGCCTCAGCAAGCAAATCTGGATTTCGAGCAACCAATCCTTCCATATTGGCTTCCAACCAAACTAGAAATGCTTCATCACCGAGCAATGCATATTTAATCACTTCAGCCAAACCAGCGGATAATTCACGCTCAGGTAAAGTGTTCAATTGCGCCATATCAGCTAAAACAACTTGCGGTTGCTGAAAAGCCCCAATCATGTTTTTACCCAACGGATGATTAATCCCCGTTTTCCCCCCCACACTTGAATCGACTTGGGACAGCAAAGTTGTTGGCACTTGTATAAAATATACACCACGTTGGAAACATGCAGATGCAAAACCTGCCATATCACCAATCACACCACCACCTAAAGCCAATACCGTACAATCACGATTAAAACCCGCTTCAAGCAAAGCATCAAAGATAAGGTTTAAATGTTCAATATTTTTATACTTTTCACCGTCTGGCAACACACACACTGCAACTTGTTTACCGAGTTTTTCAATAGTGCCCACATAATGCGACAAATATAAAGGCTGTACTGTCGTATTAGTGACAATCATCACTTGGCGTCCATGAATATAAGGCTCAAGTAATTGCTGTGGATTCAAATGACTACCAATAAAAATTGGATAGCGACGATCACCCAGTTCTACATGTAAAGTTTGCATGGTTCTGCCAAATAGTGATTAACGATAATTTATGAATTAAACGATCTCTTTTGAAACAATGAGCTGCAATATTTTTAATGCTAAATCTCGTGCAGCACCTTGATTGGTTTCAATAATATAATGCGCTACATCTCGGTAAAGCGGATCACGAATTTTCAGCAAATCTTTTAACTTTTGCTCAGGATGCTCAACTTGCAATAAAGGGCGATTTTTATCTCGATGTGTGCGTAACAATTGAATTTCTACAGGTGTGTATAAATAAATCACTATCCCTCGATGCTTGAGATATTCACGATTCATCACTTGCGTAACAGCGCCACCACCAGTAGCAACAACTAAATTTTTCTTAGAGGTTAAATCATCAATAACGATCGTTTCTCTTGTACGGAAACCTTGTTCGCCTTCTTTTTCAAAAATCCAAGGGATTGATGCCCCTGTTTTTCGTTCTATTTCATGATCACTGTCTAAAAATTCACGACCTAACAGTTCTGCCAAATGCCGACCGACTGTTGTTTTTCCTGCTCCCATGGGCCCTACCAAATAAATATTTGGTAGGGTTTCAAACTCTTTGCTTGGCAAGGAGTCACCTATCGAATTGCTTTCATTGAAAGTATATTAATGATTTCTAGTGCGACTGTCATTAACAATTCTAGGTGTCACAAAGATTAGCAATTCTTTTTTATTATCAGATTTAATATCTTTTCTAAATAACCGCCCTAGGTATGGAATATCCCCCAAAAATGGTACTTTTGTTTGATCATTCTTAGTTTCTTGTTCAAATATTCCACCAAGAACAACTGTTTCTCCATTATCAACTAAAACATTAGTTGTAATTTCATTCTTATTAATCGCAATGTTTCCATCAGGAGTGATTTGACCAGGAGAATCACTTGTAATAAGAAGTTGCATTTGCACCTTTCCATCAGGTGTAATACTTGGGGTTACATCCAAACTCAATAAAGCATCTTTAAACTCTGTAGTTGCTCTACCATCATTATCCGTTGATCGATATGGAATTTGTTGACCTGAAGCGACTTTAGCCTTTTGTTTATCAGCAGTCATGACTTTTGGTGTCGAAATCACTTCACCATAACCATCCGCCTGTAACGCAGATAATTCTAAGTCCAACATAAAATCTGACATACTAATCAAACCAAATGCGATTTTACCGGCCGCATTTTCTACACCTAAATCTACATTTAAGTTATCAGGTCGTGTAATCGTATATTTACCATTAGTATCTGGTGTTTTTAAATCCCATAGTGTTCGATCACTCCCACCAACCAATAGATCATTATTTTGATTAATACCTTTAGATAAGATCCCCCATTTTACCCCCATTTCTTTGGTAAAATCAGTACTTGCACGAACTATACGCGCTTCAACCATCACTTGTTTCACAGAAACATCTAATAAATCAACCATTTTCCGAATTTGATCAATTTTTTGCGCAGTATCTGTAACAATTAAAGTATTAGTTCTAGCATCAACTGTTACTGTGCCTCGAGGGCTAAGTAAACTACCAACATTATTTCCATAAGGATCTAAACTACTTAAATCTTGATTATTTGAGCCTGTATTACTTGATCCATTGTTGTTACTGTTTTTAGAGTTTTTCCCTTCAGTAATCAATTTCTCAATATCTGTCGCTTTAGCGTAATTCAGTTGGATATACTCTGTTTGAATAGGGGCTAATTTTACACTTTGCGCTAAGGCTTTTGCCTCATCTTCCTCAGCTTTGATCAATTCCGTTACTGGCGCAATCCAAATCACATTACCATTACGACGTTTATCAAGGTTTTTAGTTTTTAAAACTATATCTAGCGCCTGATCCCACGGTACATCTTTTAAGCGCAAAGTAATATTACCTTGAACACTGTCAGAAGCCACCATATTGATCCCAGTGAAATCTGCAAGCAATTGCAATACACGGCGCACTTCAATATCTTGGAAATCTAAAGATATCTTTTTACCGGTATATGATTGGGCCGCACTCGGTCTAGCTAACTTATTTTCAGCAGGTCGTTTTAAGCTTACCGTCAGTTTATTTTCAGCCTGATAAGCCATATATTCATAGCTACCCGAAGACTGAATCGTAATCACACCATTTGAGCCATCATTATAGACATCAACTGATGAAACTGGCGTTGCAAAATCATTGACATTTAAACGTCGAATTAAATGCGCAGGAATTTTATTCCCCAATGTACGAATAACAACTTTACTGCCTTGTTGTTGCACATCAATAGGCGTATTTGCTCCCGATAAATTTACAACAACTTGGCCTTCACCAACATTACCACGTTGGAAACCAATATCAGCAATTCCCTGTTGAGCTTGTTTTGCGCTAACAGGTGTTGAATAAGTAGGTAAAGTCGCTGCTTGGGTTACATTATTCATTTTTAGAATGAATGTATTGCCTTCAACACGTGTAGTAAAAGGACCACTGTTTTTTAAATTTACAGTTAAACGGGAACGCTGATCATCTGCACTTACTTCAACAGACGAAGCTTCTTCGCTTGCCACTGGAATGGTTGACTGAGATAAACTTTGTTTTGCATTATCAAAATCCAAAATTAATCGTGATGGATTATCCAATTGATATGCTTGTGGTTGTGGAGGCAAACCATTAAACATGACACGTATCTCGGTCCCCTGCCC
Organism: Acinetobacter sp. P8-3-8; assembly: GCF_000214135.1. Classification (GTDB taxonomy): domain Bacteria; phylum Pseudomonadota; class Gammaproteobacteria; order Pseudomonadales; family Moraxellaceae; genus Acinetobacter. The sequence continues at coordinate 5,875 of NZ_AFIE01000003.1, read as the reverse complement.
GGGTATTTTCATTGGCACGATATTGGTCATCGTTGTTTGTGCTGTTGCAACTTGCATTACAGCGATCGATACAGCCGCCATTGTGAATTGACGAAGGTGACTATTCATGAACTGACCATCCCCACTAAACATACTTTTCAAACTATTTTTCATTTTTATTCCTTAATTCAGTTTTAATCCACTGGACCTATTAGAACCAAACTACGTGGTCGCTCAATATAACCGTCCCGACCATCGGGTATTATTTCTAATAAATCAATACGAGTAGGTGTAATCTCGATGATTCGTCCCTGATTCATCCCCATGTAATTACCACGTTGTACGCGTTCGATTTCACCATCAGGTGTTTGGATTAACCCAACAATCTGCCCCGTATTCCCTTTCATACTCCCTTTCAGTGTCAAAGACTCTAAAGGATAGCTTTCAAGCGGTTGGGCTTGTCGAGAAAAGTTAGGATAAACACGCTTACCTGACATAATTTTCAATTCATTTGCCAATGAACTTGGTAAAAAAGGGCTGCGTAACTGCTGCGCTGAATAGTTAAAACTCGGAACAGGCGTAAACACAGGTGCAGGCTCAATTGGTAATGGCTGTTCATTTCTAATATTTGCCATTTGCTGATTGACCGCATCGATTCGCGAATCACAACCGACCAGTAGAGTTACCAATGAGATTCCACAAATTATTTTATAGGTTTTTTTCATTGCGGCTTCCCTCCTTGCGGTGGTGTCGTCGTTGTAGCAGCAGCTTGATTTGTTTGAGCGCCTGTTTGATTCGCATCGGTACCTATATAACGATAAGTTTTTGCTTTAATCGTATAATCAATTACAGGTACATCAGACTTTTTATCACTGCTTGGCGTGCCAGTGACAGTAAAATCATGGAGTGTCACAATACGTGGCAACACAGCAATACTGCTCACAAAACTACCAAATGAATGATAATCCCCTGTTGCATCAATCGAAATTGGCTGTTCAATAAAGAACTCTTGCTTCACTTCTGGTTCTAATTTGATGTTTTTAAATTTCAAACCAGAACTTACCCCAGTCACGTTGATATCTTCAACTAAACTTGGAATTTCAGTTTCTTTCGGAAGTTGCTCTAACTGTTGAGTAAAGTTCATTTCCATTTGCTGTAATTGCGCTTGATATTGCTGCAAATTTCTAAGCTTAGAATCCTTCTCTTTAAATTCATTCAACAAGTTTTGTTCAACTGCGCGGGCTTGATCGATCGCATCTAATTTAGGCTTGATCGCCAAGAAATAGCCGATTGCACAAACAACAAAGAATAAAAATAACCAACAAGTGATCTTGACGGATAAAGGCCAACTCCCATAGTTATTCATATCTAAGGTATTAAACTGTTGAAAAAACTTCTCAACGGTCATGTTATTTTTCTTTGGCGCATCTTTTACGGATGAATCTATTTTATCTAAGTCTTCACGATTCATTTCGCACCCCCAGCAGCTGGAACTTGCCCAGTTTTATTCGCAGTATTTTCATCTGGTGTAGTAGATACTGCAATTTCACCTAAATCTACCGTAACCACAAAGCTTCCATACGACTCTTCAACGCGTGGAATGACAGATGTTGGTGTTTTATTTTTGTTTTCTTCAGCAGCCAAGAAAGAGTTCATAAATGCATTGCGATACCATTCAGAAGCTTCTAATCCACGAAGAAGCTCAGCAACCGTATTTGGGCTTTCTGCTTTACCTTCAATGGTAAACTTATCTCCTACTCGGCTGAATTTGGTTAGATACATTTGCGCAGGTGTCACGCGTACCAATTCATCCACTAAACGTACTGTTACAGGACGTTGGCCTTGCAAGCCTTGAATCAATTTCATGCGTTCAATAATTGCATTACGACGTTCTTGCAAACCATCTAAAGTTTTTAATTGCGCATCTAGGTTTTGATTGGTACTGGTAATCAATTGATTGGCTTGTTCTTGATCTTCGAGTTGATGATCAAAATAGAACCACGTCAGCAATACACTCAATAACCCGATGATTGCGACCCCGATACAAATTGCAATAAATTGTTTCTTTCGCTGTTCTCTTAGCTCATCACGCCAAGGGAGTAGGTTAATCTTTGCCATTAATCAAAACTCCTCAAAGCCAAACCACACGCAACCATCAATGATGGTGCATCATTCTCTATTTTGTTTAAATCAATTTGTGGAGAGAACCCCATTTGCAAAAATGGATTTGCAATAGTGACGCGGTAGCCTAGTTTTTGTTGTAATAATTTTGCCAATCCAGGGATGTTGGCATTTCCTCCAGCCAACAAAATATGATCGATTTCATTAAACTGAGATGATGAAAAGAAGAATTGCAATGAACGTGCAGCCTGTTGAACAACGGCATCAAGAAATGGCATTAACACTTCTGTTTCAAAATCATCAGGTAAAGTTCGATCTTTCTTTGCACGACCTGCTTCTTCATAAGACAAGCCATAACGATTTTGCACATCTTGAGTTAGCTGCTTTCCGCCAAAGACTTGTTCACGTGTATAAATAATCTTGCCATTTTGCATAACAGAAAGTGTCGTCATGGTGTGACCGATATCTAAAACGCCCACCATATTTGCACCGATCGGCAATGTATCTGAGAACACATCAAAAGCCCGCTCAATTGCATAACTTTCTACATCAGCAATTTTAGGTGATAGACCTGCAATTTCTAAGACTTCAATACGAGAATCGATATTTTCTGTACGTGTTGCAACCAATAAAACATTAACACGGTTTGAAACAGCTAATTTATCTTGCAGAACCTCAAAATCTAGACTCACTTCATCCAACGGAAATGGAATGTATTGCTCTGCATCCATTCGAATCTGAACTTCCCGTTCTTCATCAGACATATCAGCATCCATTTCTATGACTTTATGAATCACCATAGATGTTGGAACTGCAACAGCTACATTTTGCGATTGAGGATTGGCAAGGTTCACCGCTCTTTCCAACGCATCAGCAACTGCTTCTGGATTAAGAATGTTTTTTTCAACAACACTCCCATCAAGCAAGGGGCTTAATCCATAGCTTTCAACCCAGTAACGACCGTTCTTAACAGAGAGTTCTAATATTTTTACAGAAGTAGAACTAATATCTACTCCTATTAACCCCTTATTTGGCTTACGATATAGTCTAAGCACGATACATTTCCTATTATTTTTTTATCCCCAATACATAACACAAACCGACTGCAATTGGTCTTAATTTTTTACAGATACAATATCCCATCTAACAATCTATCAAATGAAAAGCTATACTGACCAGCAATTAGTTTGCCATTAGCTATTATTAAAACTTACTTGTTATGAAAAAGCTATCTTGTTCAGGTCATATTCATCCCTTTTTTTTGCTGATTATTATTATTTTAGTCGCAATTCCGATGGGCTTTTATGGTATGTATCTATATATTGCCCCGTCACTGCCAGAAATGAGCTCTTTAAAAAAGGCGCCATTGCTTAAACCTATGCAAGTTTATTCAGCTGATAATCAGCTGATTGCGGAATATGGAGGCAAACTTTCTGTTCCTGTTGAATATAATCAGATCCCTCCGCATTTCATTCATGCATTTTTAGCAGCAGAAGATTCGTCCTTTTTTGAACATAGCGGCATTAGCTTTAAAGGCCTGGGACGAGCTGTGAGTGAAAGCATTACAGGATCAAATGTCCAAACTGGTGGTTCGACCATCACCATGCAGGTCGCTAAAAACTATTACTTATCACCTGAACGAACCCTAAAGCGCAAACTTACTGAAGTCTTCTTGGCACGTAAAATAGAACAAAATTTATCTAAAGAAGAAATTTTATCTTTGTATGTGAATAAAATCTTTCTAGGTAAAAATGCTTATGGTATCGCTGCGGCAGCAAAAATTTACTATAACAAGAATTTAGACCAGCTCAGTGTTGCTCAAATGGCAATGATTGCAGGTTTACCAAAAGCGCCATCAAAATATAATCCTGTAGTGAATCCTGAACGTGCTTTAGAGCGTCGTAATTGGATTTTAGGGCGAATGTTGCAACTGGGTTATCTCAACCAAGCTGAATATGAAAAAGCCGTTGCTGAACCTGTGAATCTCAGTATGCCTGATCGAGGTTTAAGCAACAGATTCCCTTATGTGGGTGAAATGGTTCGCTCTGAACTTGTCGATAAATTTGGCGACCTTGCTATTGATTCAGGTTATAAAGTTTATACAACCATCGACAGTAAACGTCAGGAATATGCTGAGGAAGCTGTCCAAAAAGGCTTAGAGGATTATGATCGACGCCACGGCTGGCGTGGTGCAGAAGCTCATGATAAACCTTTAAAAGATTTCATCCCTTATGCAAACACTTACCCTGCTGAAGTTATAAAAGTAGGCAACAATAGCTTTGACGCAAAGTTACAGGATGGCTCTACAGTCACTGTACCTTGGTCAGGCATGTCATGGGCTAGAAAATATATCAATGCCAATGCTGTAGGCGGAGCACCTAGTCGAGCATCTCAAATTGTTACAGTAAAGGATATTATCCGTCTAAGACCGAATGACAATAAAACAGCTTGGTCATTGGTTCAAACACCTCGAGTTCAAGGACAGCTTATTGCAATCAACCCAAATGATGGCTCAATTGAAGCTGTTGTTGGTGGTTATAATTTTTATCAATCTAAATTTAACCGTGCAATTCAAGGCTGGCGTCAACCAGGTTCGACCATTAAACCTTTCATATATGCCTTGGCACTTGAACGTGGCATGACACCGTATTCGATGGTGAATGATAGTCCGATTACGATTGGTCGTTGGTCACCTAAAAACTCGGATGGGCGTTATCTAGGGATGATTCCTTTACGACGTGCCCTGTATTTATCTCGTAATACCGTTTCTGTTCGATTATTGCAAAGCGTAGGTGTTGAACGTGCTCGACAATTATTGATGGACTTTGGACTGCAAGAAGATCAAATTCCTCGTAACTTCACCATTGCCCTAGGTACACCACAAGTCTTACCTGTGCAAATGGCTACAGGTTATGCAACGATTGCAAATGGTGGTTACCGTGTTCAACCACATTTTATCAGTCGTATTGAAGATGCCTATGGCAAAGTGATTTACGAAGCTAATCCAGATTATGCATGCATTCCTTGTATTAATGCCAAAGACACTGATGTCGATCCTGAAGTTATTACTCCAGATGATGAAGTGATTGAAGGCGCAACCCAAGACGTTCCCGAACCAAATACTACACTCACCAAAGAAGAGCAAAGTAAATATCGTCAAGCTCAACGTATTCTCAAATCACAATCTGCATTTGATATGGCAAATATTTTACGTGATGTGATTGTACATGGTACTGGTCGTGCGGCTCTTAAAATCGGTCGTGATGATATTGGTGGTAAAACAGGAACCACCAATGATGCAAAAGATGCTTGGTTTGCAGGATTCAACGGCAAGTTAGTTGCCATCGCTTGGGTCGGTTTTGACCAACCAACGACATTAGGTCGTCGAGAATACGGTGGTATCGCAGCTCTACCTGTTTGGACGAGCTTCATGGGTAAAGCTTTAGATGGTACACCATCAGCGTGGGTGCATTTTGATAAAAATGCCAAAGCCCCTATTTCTCGCGAGCAACGTGGATTAGCTGCCTCTGAGCAAAGTACTGAGGAGTATCGCACTTCCCCGCCTTTAGCACGTCCACTGTATAGACCTACACCAGTAGCACCAACTCGTAACCCATCGAGTGATTTTGATGACTTACCTGATGACACAGAGCAACCGCTTAAACCAAGCAATACTGCGCCACCAGCAATGGATCAAAAACCACCAAAACGTGAAAGTGATGCATTAGAAAATTTAATCAACGAAGTTCAGTAATTAGTTCTCATAAAAAAACGC